>CAMAWR010000051.1 GCA_945862045.1 Bifidobacterium breve | reverse complement strand
CCTCGGCGCATGAAGATCACTTTGCTCGGCACTGGCAGCCCGATACCTGACGCGAATCGCGCTGGCCCGTCAACACTCGTGCAGGCTGCGGGCCAACACATTTTGGTGGACTGCGGACGTGGCTGCGTAATGCGTCTCACTGGCGCAGGATTGTTTCCACCATTCCTCTCGGCGATTCTGCTCACGCACCTGCACAGCGACCACATCAGCGACTTGAACGATCTGATTACATCGCGCTGGATCATGTCGCCGCAACCAATCGTCACGCATATCTGTGGACCAGTTGGCACCAAACAGGTGGTGGACGGCCTGCTGCAAATGCTCGCGCTCGATGAGCAGTACCGCCTCGACCATCACGCCGATCTTCGATCCGGCCCTGGGATGCAGATTGAAGTTACCGAAGTGTCACCCGGCGACTCATTCAGCGTCGGTGATGTGCGGGTTATCGTCGGACGCACCGACCACCGCCCTGTCGCCCCAACGGTGGGATACCGATTCGAGGCCGAAGGCAAAGTCGCCACACTCGCTGGCGACACCGTGCCGTGCGACGAACTCGATGCGCTGTGCGCCGACGCTGATGTGTATGTGCAAACCGTGTTGCGACCCGACCTCGTCGAGGCAATGAAACAGATGTTGCCGGCACAAGCCCCGCGACTGCACGACATTCTCGACTATCACTCGTCAGTCGAAGATGCCGGGCGCACTGCGGCACGTTGCAAGGTAAAAACTCTCGTGCTCACGCACTATGTGCCAGCAATGCAGACTGGTCAAGAGGCTGACTGGATTGCCCAGGCTGCCCAGCATTTTTCTGGACGAATCGTGGTCGGCCCCGACCTGACCGCAGTGGAGGCGTGAGCTAGTCACCCAAGACTTGGTGTTCGTCAACGAACATGCGCACACGACTGGCAACATTGGCCATCGAATCAGCCACCACTTGCTTGCCGATTTCGGTCGCATAAGCAGCGTCAAACGCCTCGTGCGAATCGAACCACAGTTCGGTGATGCCGTCGGGGTCGCCATCCCCAGGCGTTTGCACCACGTTGAATACGGCGCGACGCAAGCCGGGTAGTTGCTTGGCGAGTGGCACGTGGGTTGTCAGCCACCACTGCTCGTATTGCTCGTGTGTCATGTCGGTACGGCGTGTGAGCAAAATCATCGCTTTAAAACTCATGACGGCTTCTTCGTTCGGGCAAACGGGCGGCCACCAACGGCCAACACGACGCTCACCACAATTTCGTTGGCGTGCGGTGCGTCGGCAATCCATACATCGATCGCATCCATTTCATCAAACGACCAGATGTCGTCTTTATTGGTGATGGGCAGCGTGATGTGCGCCCCAGGGCCACCGATTTTCTTGGTGGACGGAATGATGTCGTCGCCCTTCACCACGGTTTTTCGCACTGGTGCACCGAAGCGCGGGTGCATGAGGGCAGCAGCATGCTCGATTTCGCCGGCAGTTCCGACGATGGCTCCTTTGCCATATGCGGTCACATCACCAGCCGCAACGCCGAGCGCCGCAAGGGCGCGCTCGGCGAGTTGGCCCGAGATTTCAGCCCCCATCGCTTCGAGTTCGGTAAGGTCGGCGCCGGGTTGGCCAGCCAATGGGTTGGCGATTACCGCACTACAAACTGCACGGCGCACGAGCCGGCCAACTTCGCGACCGTTTTCTTCGCGAATCTCTTCACACGTCACGACAAATTTGCGTATCCGCATGTTGGAAGGCTAGTGCACGATTCGTTGACGCTCCCTGCCGCAGAACTATTCGCGCCAGACGTCGTCAGACATTCCGAGTGAACGAAGCCGCTTCGAGATTGATAACGGAATCTCGATGGTGCGACCCTCACGCACTGCAGTTGCCAATTCGCCGCTCTCTTCCCACATGTGGCAGGTATTGACTGGGCTCGCAGTTTGGGGGCCCTCACCAAGTTGTTCAATCGACGCTCCGCGACTGCGCGCTGAGGCAACCCGCATCGACCACATGCTCTGCACGGCAACTGGCGCCATCGCCTGCAACAGTGCGGTGGTGTGTGTGCACGCGCGCGGACCGGCGAACAATTCGCGCACCTTGGCGTTGAAGCCACGGGTAATCGACATGCCTTCCAACTTCTTGTAGTGATCGACGATGTTGACGCAATCAATGTGCGGGTGCTCACGAAATGTGACAGTTGCTTGTTGAATCACGAGTGACGGGAAGTGAATTTCCAGATCGAGAATCATATGGTGCATCCAGAGTGGGTCGGGGTCTTTTTCGATGTACAACCCGACAGGCTTTTCGTCCACCACGACTCCGCGCAACAGCAGGCGATCATCAGCCATGTGGAACGCCCGCACCTCGTAGCGGCGGGTGTGAATTTGGATGTAGTCAGGATTCGCGGGGAACATCTGCAGGTCGGGCATTTTTATAACGCTAACGATGCATCAGCAAAGATTTTCAGGTTGTGGTCATTGGCCAAGGCCCACATCTGGCGCGTCACCGACAGCTTTTCGGCCATCAATCAGCATCTGATTTGAAAACTTGACCTCCGAATTTCTGAATGACCTGACCACAACCCTGTGAATCCAGTCATGCGTGCTTCAGGTCGGTGACCGCACGACCAGCAGAATGCACATGGTCATTCGTGTTTATCGTGAGTTGATGTTCTATTTGCGGCTGTATGGTTGGTGACGCTTCACAACTTAATTCAAAGGGCGACGATGAAAACGTGGCAATGTACTGTTTGTGGTTTTATTTACGATGAGGCGAAAGGCCATCCAGAGGATGGAATCGCCCCAGGCACTGTCTGGGAGGATGTTCCAGCAAATTGGGAATGCCCCGATTGTGGCGTAGCCAAGTCTGAGTTTGAAATGGTACAGATTTGAGTGGAGCGAGTTACTGTCGATGACTAATGAGTCAATTAATTCAGGAGATTTGCCTTGAACGAATACATTCATCAAAACCAAGCGATTGTCATTATTGGCAGTGGGCTAGCCGGGTATACCGTCACTCGTGAGGTTCGCAAGATTGATAAGAAAGTTCCGATTTCACTGATCAGCCGCGAGCCAGGCTACTTCTACTCAAAACCGATGTTATCCAACGCACTCGCCCACGGTAAATCTGCTGACCAACTTATTGGCTCGCGTGCAGATGCGATGGGGTCACAGCTCGACCTTGCAGTACTCGGCAACACTGACGTTCATACGATTGATACGCAAGCTCAACGGCTGCATACCAGTGCTGGCGAAATCGCGTACGGAAAGTTAGTGCTAGCCCTGGGTGCCGATCAAATTCGACTGCAACTTCAAGGTACAGCTGCCAATCAGGCGATGACGGTAAATGATCTCGAGGACTATTCGAGATTTCGCCGAGCCGTTGATGGTCGTAAGCGGGTAACGATTTTAGGTGCTGGCTTAATTGGCTGTGAATTCGCCAATGACCTCACGCTGGCTGGCTATTCAGTAGACGTAATTGATTTGGCGCCGCATGCCTTGGGCCGCCTGTTACCTGAGGCGGCAGCAAAGGCACTTGAGCAAAAACTCAGTGAGGCGGGTGTGCGCTGGCACTTCGGAAGCACTGCGCAATCAATTGATGAGCACAACGATGCGATCCAAATTACGTTGACGAATGGTGGCACGATTGAGACCGATGCCGTCTTGTCTGCCGTTGGCTTGCGGCCACGGATTCAGTTGGCACAAGATGCAGGAATCAAAACCGGGTTAGGTATTCAGGTGAATCGCCAACTACAAACCAGTGTTGAATCGGTTTATGCA
>CAMAWR010000050.1 GCA_945862045.1 Bifidobacterium breve | reverse complement strand
GAGTGCGCAACACTGATCGGTCACGAGTTCCGTGACATCACGTTGCTGCGACTGGCGCTCACCCACTCGTCGTTCTCTGCCGAGCATGACGACGAGCCATCGAATGAACGCCTCGAGTTTCTTGGTGACGCCGTGGTCGGGTTGGTGTTGGCCGACGAGATGTATCGACGACATGCAAATTTCGACGAGGGGGTGCTCACCGACCTGCGCAAGAGCGTGGTGAACGCACAGGCCCTCGCGATTGCTGCTCGACGTTTGGGGCTCGGACAATTCATTCGCCTCGGCCGCGGCGAGGCCGGTGCTGGTGGTGCCGACAAGACCTCGATTCTGGCCAACGCCTTCGAGGCGGTGCTGGGCGCGGTGTTGCTCGATGCCGGCAGCCAGGCGTCGCACGAATTGTCGCTGCGGCTGTTGGCCCCCGAAATTGCGGCTGCCGTACCAGGGTTGAAAGATCTCGACCCCAAGACACAACTGCAAGAACTTGCCGCCGAGCGCGAACTTGGCGTGCCCGTGTACGAAGTGCGCGACGAAGGCCCCGCTCACGACAAGGTGTTCTTCGCCGAAGTAGTCATTGGTGGCGAGCAACGTGGCACCGGCACCGGCCGCACCAAGAAAGCCGCCGAACAGCAGGCGGCAGCCGAGGCGCTCGCCGCGCTCGCATAATGCCTGAGTTGCCGGAAGTCGAAACGGTTCGACGGGGCATCGAGCGACGCGCCGTCGGGCGGGTGGTCGAGCGGGTGGAGGTATTCCGTGAACGCACGGTGCGCCGCCAGGGTCGCGAGGCGATCATCGATGGTCTGTCGGGTGTGTGCATCACTGCGGCTCGGCGCCGTGGCAAATACCTGCTGTGTGATCTCGATTCGGGGGGTGTGCTCATGATGCATCTGCGCATGAGTGGGCGAGTGCTGGTGGTGGATGCAGGCACCACCCGACCACCTCATACGCACGTGGTGATGCACCTGTCACCCGACGCCAGTGGTGCACGACACGAAATGTGGTTCGTTGACCCGCGCACCTTCGGCGAGGTGGTGGTGTTCGATCGCGACGCCGAAGCCATGGTCGCCCCCGAACTGGCGCGTCTCGGCCCCGACCCGATCGTCGATGGGCTTGACGAGCCCCAATTGGCCGAGATATTGCGTGGTCGCCGCGGCAATTTGAAGGCACTGCTGCTCGACCAACATCGCATCGCGGGGATCGGCAATATCTATGCCGACGAAATTTTGCATCGGGCGCGGCTGCGCCACAATCGTCTGCCGTCACGGCTCGACGCACCAACCCGGCGACGATTGGTCGCTGCGATTCATCACGTGTTGCGGGATGCCGTTGAAAAAGGTGGCAGCACGCTCGACGACACGCAGTACGTGGGTATCGACGGCGACCCGGGCTGGTTTCAGACCGAACATCGTGTCTATGACCGGGCGGGTGAGCGTTGCATTACCTGTCGAAAGGCCCGCATCGTGCGACGCATGGTGGCCGGACGATCGACGTGTTTCTGCCCCCGTTGCCAACACTGAAAACCTGTCGGAAGTGCTGAAACGCACTACTGTTTTCGGAGATGTTTCTCAAGTCGTTGACGATGAAGGGCTTCAAGTCATTCGCCGACTCAACGACCCTTGAACTCGAACCGGGGGTCACGGTCGTGGTGGGCCCCAACGGGTCGGGCAAGAGCAACGTGGTTGACGCCATCGCCTGGGTGCTCGGCGCGCAGGCTCCGTCATCGGTGCGTAGCCAAAAAATGGACGACGTCATCTTCGCCGGCACGTCGAAGCGCCCGGCGCTCGGTCGGGCCGAGGTGTCGTTGACGATCGACAACTCGGCGGGCCTGCTGCCATTGGAGTTCTCCGAAGTCACCGTCACCCGCACGCTGTTTCGCACGGGTGAAAGCGAATATGCAATCAATGGTGTGTCGTGCCGCCTGCTTGATGTGCAGGAACTGTTGTCGGATGCCGGTGTTGGTCGCCAGCAGCACGTGATCGTGAGCCAAGGCCAGATCGATGCCGTGCTCAACGCCCGCCCCGAAGACCGCCGTTCGATCATCGAAGAAGCATCAGGTGTGTTGAAGCACCGCAAGCGCAAAGAAAAAGCCGAGCGTCGTCTGGAGAGCACCGAAGCCAACTTGATGCGGGCCCAAGATTTGTTGCGCGAAGTGCGTCGTCAACTCAAGCCACTCGAGCGTCAAGCCGATGCTGCACGCCGTCACGGTGCACTGGTCAGTGAGTTGCGCACGTTGCGCCTGCATGTCGCCGGCCGTGAAATCGGCGGCCAGCAGGCACGTTTGCAGGCCCTCGCCGAACAAAAAGCCGGCGGTGACGAAGCCGAGAACGCACTGCGTGCCCGACTGTCGGCGCTCGATACGGCGGTGATGTCGGACGAAGCCGATCTTTCGGCGCGTGGCGACAGCACCATCAACGACGAATTGGTTCGTGTGGAAAGTTTGCGGGGTCGCGCCCGCGGGTTGGTGCAGGTGTTGGCCGAGCGTCGCCGTTCGGTCGAGCGTGAACGCGGCCAAGTGATGGACTCGGGCGTTGCCGCCCAACTCGAAGGCGAAGCCGTGTCGGTGCGTCAACAACTCGAGGAAGTGGCCCAGCAACTGCGCGAGATGGCGGCGACGTCGTTGGCCGGTGTGGCTGCGGCTGAATTCGCCAAGTCGCAGGCAGCCACCGCCGAGGCACAGCGTGTTCTCGATGAAGCAATCGTTGCGCATGCAGCGGTGTCGAGTGCCGCGGCAGCATCAGCGGCGCGCGTCGAAGCATTGCAGGCGTCCATCGACGCACAAGTGCTCAGCACCAAGACATTGCACGAAGCCAAAGGCAGCGTCGGCACCTTGCTTGATCTCATCGACATTGACGACGACTGGCGTTCGGCCGTGCAGGCCGCACTCGGCGAGTCGATTGCGGCAGTCGTCATCGACGACACGCCGAACGCCCGTGCAGCCTTGGCCCATCTGCGCGCAACGAAGAATCCGGGTGCCGTGCTGGCGCTTGATTCGTTGCAGAACGCCACCGCCAACCCGTCGCGCGAACTGCGCGCGCATGTGCGGGCTCGCGCAGGTGCCCACGAAGCAAGCGTCAATCACCTGCTCGATGTGTTGTTGTCGCGGGTCAGCCTCGCCACCTCGTTCGACAGTGCCGTCGATGCGGCACTACGCGACCCCAATGCCGTCGTCATCACCCGCGAGGGTGACCGGCTGGCTGCAACTTCGTTGCGGGTCGGCCTTGGTCTGGTGAGCAACGTGGCATTGGCGAGCGCGGTGCAGTCGGCCAAAGACTCCGCAGCCCGTTTGGTCGATGCCGAATTGGCCCTGAATGCTGCGCGCACGGGCTTGGCTGACGCGCGGGGCACCGAAGCGCGGGCGGCAACGACCGCCGAGGCCGAACGCGCCTTGGTGCAAGACCACGACATCGAAGTCGCCGGTCTTGAGCAGCGAGAAAATCTCCTGGGTACCCGTTTGGCCGACATCGAGGGTCGTCTGGGTGGCGACTCTGCGGCGCGGCGCGACGCCGTGCGCCGCACGCAGCGCATCAAACAAGAAACACAAAAACTTGCCGATGCAATGAAGCAAGTCGAGCGAATCGTCAATGCACTCAACGGTCGCCAGCGTGAACTGCACGAGTCGCGTGCCCGTCAAAGCACCGAGATGCGCCAGATCAGTGTTCGTCTCGATGCTTCACGCAAAGAACGCTCGGTCAACGAAAAATCACTTGAAGAGCGTCGTGAACTCAACCGTCGGGTGGAACTTGAGCAGGGCGAGGTGCGGGTGCGTCTCGAGGCCGCCATCGACACGTTGCGTCGCGATCTCGAGGTTGAGCCGCAGGTGGCCATCGATACACCGGCACCAGAATTGCCCGATGGCATGACACCAATTTTGAAGATGCGCGA
>CAMAWR010000049.1 GCA_945862045.1 Bifidobacterium breve | reverse complement strand
ACGTATGCAACATGACTGCCGTCTGGTGACACGGCGGGCGATGCCGCACCAATTTGTCTCGAGACGATTTTTTCAGCTATTTCGGCATGCTTTGATGCGGGTGTGGCGGTGCTCATCGCCCCGACGCTAGTTGCTCGACGCGAGGCTAGATCCGGGCCAATTCAGCGAGCAACTGTGCATACCGCGGCTTCACGACGGTGTTGATGATTTTCAGGCGTTCTTCGAAGTGGGTGAAGGCACTCTTCACCGAGTTGACCGTAATCCACTGAAAGTCGTCGAGTGTCCAGCCGAAGGCATCGGCGCATTGGGTGAACTCTCGCGTCATCGACGTGTTGCTCATCAGGCGATTGTCGGTATTCAGCGTCACTCGAAAGCGCAGTCGGCGCAGCATGCCAACGGGGTGCTCGGCAATCGACTTGCACACACCCGTATTCACGTTGGATGTCGGGCACAACTCCAGAGGAATGCGCCGGTCGAGCACATATTCGGCGAGTCGGCCAAGTTGTTCGTTGCCAGGCTCACCGGTGATGTCATCCACGATGCGCACGCCGTGGCCAAGTCGCTCAGCACCGCAGAATTGCAAGGCTTCCCAGATTGACGGAAGCCCGAATGCTTCACCGGCATGAATGGTGGAGTGGAAATTTTCACGTTGCACCAACTGAAATGCGTCGAGATGTCGCGTGGGCGGATGACCAGCTTCGGCACCAGCGATGTCGAAACCCACCACACCATCGTCGCGAAATTTCACTGCAAGCTGGGCGATCTCTGAACTGCGTGCCGCAGTACGCATCGCACACAAGATGGTGTAAATGATGAGGTTGGTGCCGGCAGCGCCGCGGCGAAAGCCTTGTAGCACTGCGCGCACCACTTCGTCGAGCGTCAAACCGGCGTCAGTGTTGAGTTCGGGTGCAAACCGCACCTCGGCGTACACCACGTTGTCGGCGGCCAAGTCTTGTGCGCACTCGAATGCCACACGCTCAATCGCATCGCGATGCTGCATCACCGCCACGGTGTGGGCGAACGTCTCTAGATACAACACCAAGTCGTTGCGCTTGGCGCCACGATGAAACCACTTCTGCAAATCCACCACATCGGTCGTCGGCAAACTGGTGTACTTGTATTCGCGAGCCAATTCGATGACCGACTCGGGGCGCAAACCACCATCAAGATGGTCGTGCAGCAGGGCCTTGGGCGCTTTGGCCAACAGTTCGTGCAAGGTGCTCGCAGGTGCCGACATAACTGAATTCTACGGACAGGCAATCGTCTATCGTCACTGCTGTGACTGACGAAGAACGTATGGCCCAGCGAATTGGCCAACGAATTGCCCATCGTCTTGCATCGCTCACCTTGCAGGAAAAGTGCCGTCTACTCGGTGGGGCATCCACGTGGCGCACGCACGCAATACCACGCCTCGACATTCCGGCAATCAAAATGTCAGACGGCCCAAATGGCGTGCGTGGTGAGTCACTCGGTGCAACTCGCACACCAGGGCTGAATATTCCGACATCCATCGTGGTGGGGGCTTCGTGGGATGTTGATTTAGCCCACCAACTCGGGGTGCTACTCGGGCGTGAGGCGCGGCGCAAAGCGGTGCATGTGTTGCTCGCCCCGACCGTCAATTTGCATCGCACACCAATCGGGGGTCGCACGTTTGAGTGCTTGAGCGAAGACCCCGAGTTGACGGCGCAACTCGCCACAGCGATCGTGCGTGGTGTGCAATCGCAAGAAGTGGCAGTGACGGTGAAGCATTTTGCGGCCAACGACACCGAAGTGGATCGCATGACGGTTGACGCACAGGTCGACGAAACAACTTTGCGCGAGTTTTATTTGCGACCGTTCGAGGCGACGGTGATCGATGCAGGCGCGTGGGGTGTGATGAGCAGCTACAACAAGGTGAATGGCGAGCATGCGGCCAACAACCGCGAGTTGTTGCACGAGGTCTTGCGTGTCGACTGGGGGTTCGACGGCTTCGTGGTGTCTGACTGGTTCGGCGCACACGACACCGTTGCCTCGGTGCGGGCCGGGCTCGATGTGCCGATGCCCGGCCCCGCCACGATTTACGGCAAGAAACTGCTACAAGCCGCCGAAGAGGGCCTGGTGAGCGAAGCAGAAATCGACGTTCGTGTCGAAGCAGTGCTGCGACTCATCGAGCGCACACGAGCCGACGAACGGCCTGCGTCATCAGCCGAGCAAACGGTGGATGACCCGAACGAACGAGCACTCGTTCGGCAGGCATCGGGGGCTGGCAGCGTCTTGGTGCGCAATGATGCACGTGCGTTGCCGATAACCCCGGGCACCGTTCGGTCGATTGCCGTCGTGGGGCCGAATGCAAAGGTGACGCGCACGCAGGGTGGTGGGTCGTCGAGCCTGCAGGCAATTTCGACAAGCACGATTCTTGGTGGGTTACAGGCCCGCTACGGCGACGACATTGTTGCGTGGCGACGTGGCACCTCAATCGACAAACTTGCACCGATCGTCGGTGCTGCGCAATTGCGAACGCCCGATGGCGAACCTGGTTGGCGCGTGGAATATTTCGACCGTGACGACACGAGTTCCCCGCCTGCCCGCACCGACACCACCGAGCGTTCGGCACTCACTTTTTTTGGTGCAGCACCGCCGGGTGTCGACCCGTTTGACTTCACCGTCGTGATCACGGGCGAATTCATCCCCGATGTTGACGGCACGCACGATGTTTCGCTCGTGCTCACTGGCATGGGTTCGCTCATTGTTGGCGATGAAGTAATCGTCGACGACCCGCTTGGTGTGCTGCCGCGCGGTCGTGAATATTTCGGTTTTGGCAGTGAAGAGCAAGTGCACGGCATCCCCATGAAACAGGGTGTGCCCGTGCGATTCATGGCCCGCATGCGCACGCGTGCCGGCTTCAGCGCAGTACGCATCGGTGTGCGCGCCCCGGAAGACCCACATGAATTTGATGCTGCCGTGCAACTGGCCGCAGGTGCCGAGGTCGCCATCGTGGTGGTGGGCACCAATGATGAATGGGAAACCGAAGGCCATGATCGTGACTCGATCACGTTGCCTGGTCGCCAAGACGAACTCGTGCAACGGGTTGCCGCCGTGAATAGTCGCACGATCGTGGTGGTCAACGCAGGTGCACCGGTGGCGATGCCATGGATCAACGACGTCGAAGCGGTGCTCATCGGTTTCTTCGGTGGCATGGAAATGGGCAACGCCATTGCTGATGTTCTGGCCGGCGATGTCGACCCAGGTGGTCGCTTGCCCGTGGTGTATCCACGACAGTTGAGTGACTCACCCGCCATGCGTGATTACGCACCGGTGAACGGTGCCCAGCGCTACACCGAAGGTGAGTGGTACGGCTGGCGCGGTCAGGCACGCGAGAACATTGCTCCACTCATTCCGTTTGGTCATGGGTTGAGTTATGGCGATGCCGCATGGGGTGCCCCGCGCGTTTCAGTGGAACGTTCCTGGCCACGCTGCGAAGTAACCGTGCCCGTGAGTTGTGTGTCGGTGTGTGCCGCCACGGTCGTCGTGCAGTGTTACGTGCGTCGTGCGGGTGACACCAACCCGCCACGACTCGCGGCGTGGTGCAAGCGGGTGATTGAGCCGAACTCATTTGCGGATGTAGTGGTCAATGTGCCGTGGACGGCGTTTCGGCGCTGGATCCCGGCACGTCGGGCGTGGCGAGTGGAGGGTGGCAAGTGGGAGATTCTGGTGGCGGCATCAAGCGCGGATGTGCGCGCACGGCTCGTTATCGAAATCGACGAATCCGAATCGGGCCCTTCGCGCGGCTCGGATCAACCACCCGACCACCTTGGGTAATCTGCACTTTTTCTTGCGCCACTAAGCGCCGTGCTGCCATGCGGGCAGGTTCCATGCGGGGTTGCCAGTGGTCACCGCCGACGCATTGTGCTGCCTCTGATGGGCAGATGGATGCATCGCGAGCGCGAGCGTTGAGCAATTCCACGATTGCCTGTTCGAGTGCCAGGTCGGTGGCCGTCACCTTGGCGCGTCGACATGTGTCGGAGCAGTACTTGACG
>CAMAWR010000048.1 GCA_945862045.1 Bifidobacterium breve | reverse complement strand
CCCATCGGCAAACCGCTCTTCGACATGTGCAACGGCAAGCTGATTGCTGGCTGGCCGGTCATGTTGAATTGCGCGGTGTACTGCATGATCTCGCGCAGGCGATCTGCAGAGTCATCACCTGACAACTCACCAATCTTGGGCGGTGGGCCTGCCAGCGTTGGGGTCACCAAAATATCGAATGGCTTTGCCCCGTCCCGCGGCAGCCACCACGACACCACTTTGCGGCTCCACAAGTGCAACCATGTGACGGCCTGCAGATAAGTAACGACATTCGTGGCGTTCCCAAATTGGGCCATCAAATGATTGCCCGGCTCGATGTCGTCGGTGCTCAACGTGACTCCAAATTGTTTTTCTAGGGTTGCTACATCATTTGCAATATGGGCAATAACAACCGCCAAGAACATATCGCCGAAGGTTGCGTCATCGAGTGCTGTTGGGTGGGCAACTTCCACATGATGGCCCAACGACTCGAGCAGTTTGCCGGTCGCCACGATCGATTCACGCGCATCTGGGTGGTCCAACCCACCGGGCAACAACGGGCCAGACAACAGACCCACGCGTAGTTTGCCCACGTCTGCACCAACCTCACTTGCATACGGTCGCAACGGAAGCGGCGGAGTGTTCGGATCGCCTGCTTCATATCCCGAGATTGCATCCATCACCGCTGCGGTATCACGCACCGACCGAGTGATACAGCCTTCCACCACTCCACCAAGCCATGACTCGCCGAGCGCTGGCCCCAGACTCACGCGTCCCTTGCTCGGCTTCAACCCAACTAATCCACATTCGCTTGCCGGAATACGAATTGAACCGCCTCCGTCGTTGGCATGCCCGACCGCCACGCAACCTGCGCCAACGGTTGCCGCCGAACCGCCACTGCTTCCACCCGTTGAGTGTTCGGTGTTCCACGGGTTGCGCGCCGGGCCGTAGGCGAGCGGCTCGGTGGTGATGGTGCTACCAAACTCGGGCACGTTGGTGCGCCCGATGGTAATGAAACCAGCCCGACACAACCGCTCATATAGATACGAGTCTTCGGTGGCTACGTACTTACGATTTTTCAAAAACCGTGTGCCGAGGTGATACTGCTCACCTCTGATCGAACAATTCAAGTCTTTCACCACGATGGGTACACCGGCGAACGCACCACCAACTGAGGCCTTGGCTTCGTCGCGCGCGCGTTCGAAGCGAGGGTGAATCACGGCATTCAATTGCGGGTTCACACGCTCTACTGCAGCAATCGCGAGGCTCACGAGCTCGGTGGCCGAGATGTTTCCGGCACGTACCAGTTCGGCCTGGGCGGTGGCATCAAGGTCAAGTGGGTTGCTCATATTCCGACACACTAGAAGCCATGCGAGTACTGGCGGCAGTCGACAAGTTTCGTGGCACCGCCACCGCCCACGAAGTGGCCCGCGCCATTGCCGATGCTTGTTGGACCACCGGGCATGAATGTGTTGAACTGCCTATCGCTGACGGTGGCGAGGGCACGCTCGCAGCCCTCGGTGGCGCAAACCGAACCTTGCAGGTTGAGGGCCCGCTTGGTGCACCAGTGGAGGCACCGTGGCGATTCCATCGTGGCATTGCGGTGATCGAAATGGCGCTGGCCTCGGGGCTGCAACTCGTCGGTGGCGCCGAACACAACGATGTCATCACCGCGTCCACCATCGGCACGGGGCAGCTCATCGATGCAGCACTCAATCTCGGTGCCGATCGCATCATCGTGTGTCTCGGTGGTTCAGCGACGACCGACGGTGGGCTTGGTGCGGTACAGGCCATCACCGTGCCGGCCCGACTCAAACGTGTCGAATTTTTGGTGGCCTGTGATGTTGGTACCAATTTTCTCGACGCAGCTGAAGTCTTTGCCGCACAAAAAGGCGCCACAGCAACGCAGATCAAATTTTTATCGACACGCCTGGCCGGCACCGCCGAGCACTACCGACAACACCTCAACGTTGATGTCACGGCTATCGATGGTGGTGGTGCTGCCGGTGGCTTGGCTGGCGCCCTGTTCGCGCTGGGTGCCACCTTGATGCCTGGCTTCGAGCTCGTTGCCGAAGAAGTTGGCCTCTATGAGGCCATCGACGACTGTGATGCAATCATCACCGGGGAGGGCCGGCTCGACGACACCAGTTTTGAGGGCAAGGTCGTCGGTGGTGTCACCACTCTGGCCAATCAGCGTCAGAAAATCGTGCACGCCATCTGCGGCGACGTGCACGCCTCGGCCCGCGCTCAGATGAAGCGACTCGGACTCAGCGCCACGAGTCTGCGTGAAACGTTTGGAGAAGACGCTTTGACCGCAACGACACGTTGCGTTGAACAAGCCGCTGTGCGCTGGCTGACGGCGCGCGGCGCCTGATCAGCCTGTCGTTGTGGTGGTCACCACGGCTGGCGGGGCCACTGCACCACCGGCGATGATTGACAAGGGTTTGCCCGCCAGATCAGTGCCAAGCAAAATCAACACACTGGCCTCACCCAAACTTGCAGTTTCTGTTGGTATCGGAGTGGGCATTGGCATCGTTGCTACACCACCGAGGTCACGCGCAACTTGTGCAGCGGGTGCCTCGCTACCGAGCAGGTAGTACACGATCGTGACGGTTTGCTTCGGCGTTCTTTCGTTTTTGTTGATCGCAGGCTGCACGATGTAACCACGACCCTGCATCTCGGTCGTCAGCAAGCCGGCACTTCCGCTGATTCCTGAGCCATTGGCAATTTGCACCTTGAACGCTGTGAGCACCACGGGCACCACAGTTGTATCAACGGGAAGCGTCTCGATAGTCGCATCTTGCGACGATGACTCATCCATTGATCCTGGATCGGTGGCTGCAATCCCACTGTCATTGCGCAAGTCGCGCAGGATGAAGAAGCCGAGCAATACCGCGAGCACTGCAACAGCGATGGACAGCACCGAGTTGACATTCGCGGTGCGGGGTTCGGGTGTTGGGCGGGGACGACGTTGCTCATGACTCATGTGTTCCACAGTAGTCACGCGGCGCAGGCAGAGAGATGAATTGAGCCGAGAGTGGGAATTGAACCCACGACCTACCGCTTACAAGGCGGTTGCTCTGCCACTGAGCTACCCCGGCGAATCGCACGAGGCGACTGTCATTGATACTACGCGCGAAGTGATTATTGGCGCCGTGCGCGCACGACTTCATAAGTGGCGAGTGCTGCAGCAGCAGAAACATTCAATGACGAAAGCGCACCCAGCATCGGAATGGAAACGATCAAGTCGCACCGTTCACGCACCAGTCGGGACAGCCCTGGGCCTTCGGCGCCAAGTACCAAACAAATATGTTCGCGTGCCAAATCACCGAGGCCGAACACGGGTTTGTCCGCGGCATCATCGAGACCCACGACCCACACGTTGGCATCACGCATCAGTTGGATCGCCGTGGGAAGTCCAGCAGTCACACAGAGCGTGAGGTATTCGATAGCTCCTGCTGCTGCTTTGGCAGCACTCGGTGTGATATGCACGGCACGGTGTCGCGGCAAAATGACCGCATCAACACCCGCGCCCTCACACGAACGCAGGATGGCACCAAGGTTGCCCGGGTCGGTGACGCCGTCAACGGCGACCAAAAACAACTTGTCGGTCGTGGCGCGGGCGAGTACGTCGTCAAGCGACGTCTCTTCCAGCGGTTCGGCGAATGCGATCACTCCCTGCGGGGCCTCGCTGCGGGCTTGATCATCAATGTCTTTTCGCGACACATGCCGAACGGTGACCCGCTGGGCACGAGCAATATCCATGATTTCACTGATCACCGGGTTTCGTTCGGTGTCGTCAGCAACGAGAATTTCACGAATGCGACGGCGGGCGGCAGTGAGCAGTTCGCGAACCGCTTGACGGCCTTCGATCTGTTCGCCGCCAAGCGAACGATCCTTCGGGCGGGGTCGCGACGGACGATCACCGTGCTGACCTCGCTGGTTACCGCGATCAGGCCCACGATCTGGGCGCCTCGCACCTCGACGTGGACGACGGTTCATGCGGTGAGCAACACCACAGCGAGACAGGCGATGCCCTCAACGCGACCAATGCTGCCGAGCCCCTCTGCACGACGCCCTTTTAC
>CAMAWR010000047.1 GCA_945862045.1 Bifidobacterium breve | reverse complement strand
TTGCGACCCACGCCGGGCAGCGAGATGAGATCTTCCAAAGCCCGTGGCACCTCGCCACCAAAGCGGGTCATCACTCCGTTGGCCATGCCGATGAGATTTTTGGCCTTGGTGCTGTAAAACCCCGTTGACCGCACGAGTTGTTCAACGTGCGACACGTCGGCATAGGCCAAGGTTGCCGCCGTCGGATACGCGGCGAACAAGTTCGGGGTCACCATGTTGACGCGTACATCGGTGCACTGAGCCGAAAGAATCGTCGCGGCCAGGAGTTGAAACGGTGATTCGTGCGTGAGCTCGCAAATCGCCACCGGATAATCCTTTTTCAATGAGCGCAGGATTGCCCGAGTGTGTGCCGGCAGTGCAGCTTTGTTCGGGCGCTTCGCCCGCTTCGGCGACGGTTTTTTTACGGGCACGCGCACCACGGTAATCGGGGGGATGCTGCACACCCATTGAGCACCGTCTCATCGGTAGCCTTTCGCCGTGTCGCACATCCACCTCTCTCGCGTCAATCGTGGGTGGGTCATTCGTTGTCATGATCATGTGACCCCGGCCGAATTCGCCGACACGATCACCACCATTCGTGCTGCGGGTGGTGGCAACGTGCGTTGGTTCGTGTGTGAACCAACGAACGATGAGCGTGCCTGTGCAGCCCACCATGGGTTGCAAGCCGACGCCCCGCTACTGCACATGCGCTGTGCCCTGCCGCTCAACACCACACACCAGCTGCCGGCGGGTTTCGTCACGCGACCGTTTCGTGCCGGCGTCGACAACCAGGCGTGGCTGGCGGTCAACGCTCGCGCGTTTGCTGCGCACCCCGAGCAAGGTAATTGGACCAACGACGTACTCATCGAGCGTCTGGCCGAGCCGTGGTTCGACCCGCAGGGCTTTTTGATTCATGAGACCGATGGGCACATGACCGGCTTCTGCTGGACTCAAATGCACGACCATTCCGCTGAGCACGACCATGCAGACGCACACGATGACCTCGCCACCCACGACCACCACGGCTCGGCACCGGTTGGCGAGATCTACGTGGTCGGTGTCGACCCCAGCCATCACGGCAAAGGCCTTGGCCGGGCGCTCACCATTGCCGGCTTTGCCTATCTTGCTGCACGGGGTCTGCAGCACGGCATGCTCTACGTCGCAGGCAACAACACTGCAGCAATCACGCTGTACGAGTCACTCGGTATGACCGTGGCCCACAGTGATGACGTGTTCATCGGCACGATTAGCTAAGCGATTGAGCAGATAGTTTCAGAGCATGCCCGAAACACCTGCTTTGCCTCGTTGGAGTGTCGCCGATATTCACGAGTCGTTCGATGCCCGATCGTTCACCGACGCAATGGAACTTCTTGGTGCCGAAGTCGGTCGTCTCAGTTCATTGTTTGACAAGCACAATATTCGCGGTACCGAACCACGCCAACCCACTGCCGACGACGCCGAGGCAGCCGACGCGGTAATCAACGCCTTCAATTCGGTGGCCGAAGCCAACAACGTGTTGGGTGCCTATGTGTACGCCACGGTGAGCACCGATACGCGTCACGAGCGGGCGCAAGGGCTGTTGTCAGAACTTGAAGTGACGGATTCGAAACTGTCACCGCTGGTGGCCCGCCTGGCCGAATGGGTCGCCTCACTTGGCGCAGATGCCTTGGCAAAGTTGAGCGAGCAAGCTCGTGAACATCTCGGCCCGCTCCGTCGTTTGCAGGCGCGTGCCGAACATCAGATGAGCGAGCCGGAAGAAAATCTGTACGCCGAATTGTCGACGACCGGGTCATCTGCGTGGGGTCGCCTGCAGGGCGACATCGCTTCACAGTTGAAGACCACGGTCGACTTGCCAGATGGCGCCAAAGAATTGCCGATGGCTGCGGTGCGTGGCATGGCCAGCAACCCCGACGTGCGAGTGCGCAAAGCGGCATACGACGCCGAGATGCGCGCCTGGCCGACGATTGGCGTGGCGTGTGCAGCGGCGATGAACGCAATCAAGGGCGAAGCCAACACGGTGAACCGTCGTCGCAACTGGGCGTCGCCGCTCGATGCGTCGTTGTATGCCAACCGTGTGAGCCGCCCAACGTTCGACGCAATGCAGTCGGCGATTCATGCGTCGCTCCCCGACTTTCGTCGTTGGTTGCGTATCAAGGGCCAACTGAACGGCGACAAAAATGGCGTGTCGTGGTGGAACCTGCTGGCCCCGTTGTCGTTCGCCCCCAGCAACATTTCGTGGGATCAAGGCGTGCAACTCGTGCGTGGTGCATTCGGCGCCTACAGCGACCGTCTGGCTGGCCTGGTCGACCGTTCCCTCGACGAAAAATGGATCGATGCCGAACCGCGCGAAGGCAAAGTTGGTGGTGCGTTCTGCATGTCGTTCGTCAACGATCGTTCGCTCGTCTTGCTCAACTGGAGCGGCAGCGTCGATTCGGCCCAAACAACGGCCCACGAACTCGGGCATGCGTACCACAACACCCAACTGGCCCATCGCACGCCAATGCAACGCAATTTGCCGATGGCCCTCGCCGAAACCGCCAGCATCTTTTGTGAGACCCTCGTCGTCGAAGACGGTCTGTCGCGCCTGCAGGGCGACCAGCGGCTGGCATTGCTCGACGTGGATCTGCAGGGTGCTGCCCAGGTGGTGGTCGACATCCACAGCCGGTTCTTGTTCGAGTCGGAGGTGTTCGCCCGTCGTCAACGCCGCACCCTGGGTGTGAGCGAGTTCAACGAGTTGATGGGTAACGCCCAGAACAACGCATACGGCGATGGCATCGACCAATCGACGGCCCATCCGTACATGTGGATTTTGAAGCCGCATTATTACGGCAGTCACTTTTATAACTGGCCGTACACCTACGGTTTGTTGTTCGGATTGGGCTTGTACGCCCAATACCAGCAAGACCCCGATCGTTTCCGTGGTGGATACGACGACTTGTTGTCGCGCGCCGGCATGGATTCAGCCGAACAGTTAGGTGCATCCTTCGGGTTGGATGTGACCAAAGAAGACTTCTGGACCGCATCGCTCGACGTTTTGCGGGCCCGCATGCGCGACTATGAGCGCTTGGCTACGCCACACTTGAAGGTGTGAACGACAACCCACGACGCACGCTCTATGACGCCAGCGGTGCACATCTGTCTGAGGTCATGGTGGGTGAACCCGCCTATCGCATCAAACAAATGTGGTCGGGGTTGTACGAACAATTTCAGGAAGTCGATCAGATAACGACGCTGTCGACTGCGCTGCGTCAACGACTCAACGAGGAACTACCGACCAGCCTCAAGCTCGTGCGTGAAAGCGTGAGCGACAAAGGCGACACCATCAAGTTCTTGTGGCAACTGGCCGACGGCAACCACCCCATCGAAACCGTGCTCATGCACTACGCCGATCGCGTGACGGTGTGTGTGAGCACCCAAGCGGGATGTGCAATGGCGTGTGGTTTTTGTGCCACTGGTCAGGCGGGTTTCAACCGTCAACTCACGGTCGGTGAAATCGTCGAGCAGGTGGTGCGCGCGGCCCGCCATGCCAAACAGCGCAAACAGCGCGTGGCCAACATCGTGTTCATGGGCATGGGCGAACCACTCGCCAACGAACCAGCCGTGTGGGGTGCCGTCGAACGTATCCATGGCGACATGGGCATCTCGGCGCGTCACATCACCATTTCGACCGTGGGTGTCGTGCCCGGCATCCGCACGCTCGCCACCCGCCCACTGCCGGTCAACCTGGCGGTGTCATTGCATGCGGCGCGCGACGACTTGCGCAACGACTTGGTGCCAATCAACAAGCGCTACCCCATCAACGAATTGATGAGTGCCTGCCGAGATTACCTGCGCGAAAAACATCGTCGTATCAGTTTTGAATGGGCGATGATCGCCGGCGTCAATGACACCGCGCGTGACGCCAGCGAATTGGCCAAACTCGCATTGTCATTGAAGCCAACCGCGCACGTGAACCTGATACCCCTCAACCCCACGCCCGGGTTTGCCACACGTGGCACCGACATGGCGGGTGTGCGACGGTTCGCCGACCGTCTGAGTGATCGTGGTGTCAATGCCACCGTGCGACGCAATCGTGGCACCGACATCGACGCCGCGTGCGGCCAGTTGGCGGCCGGCCAACCCGTGGTGCTCAAAGCGCGATAAGCGCTCGTAGACACAGCGCGATAAGCGCTTTATTTCGTCAGCAAAGCCGCAAGATTGCTGCGACCCGCATCAATATTTTGCTGCAGAATCGACTCGATCACCGAAACGAACAACCGTCCGTCGTAGTGCAGATGCATCACGAGGTTCGTGCCGTGCGGCGCCACGGCGTCCACCGACACCTCGAGTCGCCAGGCGGCGTGCTGACGACCGTCGTGTTCTTGTCGCTCAAACACGATGCGGGTCGGGTTGGTTTCATCAAAGGTCGTGCGCACCATGCGCAGTCGCTTCGAGCGCGCAAACGGCCCCACTTTTGCCCGCAATTCCACATCCCAGGTTGGCACCGACGTATCGAGCACTGGCGTGGCGGAGTGCACGAGGGTCATCCACCGCGGGTACCTGTCGAGTTCTGCGACATGCACCATCACGGCTGAAGCCGGTGCCGCAGTATGCAGCGCCGCTTCAAGATGCATTGCCGGGCGAACGTCGACTACTCGACGTGGCTATTCAACATGATCGCCCTGATTGAAGTCGTCGATGTGGTCACCCTGTGGCAGCGAATCGGTGTTCGCTGCTTGGGCGGGGCGTTCGATTGGTTTCGTTTGGCTCGAAAATGCACGGGCAAGCAGTCGCCCACGCGCATTGAGCGCACCACCCACATCGCTGGTGCGATCGAACTTCGGTGCGTACTGCGGCGCAGGTTCACGTTCGGTGTCTGGCTGCACAACAGGTGTGGGCTTGGTGGCAACGGGTGTGGGTCGTGGCGTCAACAGTGGTGAATTCATCGGCAGCGTCGGGTCAAACAACCCTGGACCATCCATTCGTTTTACAGGCGCCGATGCATCACGCGAGGTGCGTCGTGGTAACGCCGTTGTTTTGTTCGAGGTCTTACGGGCGGGCTTCACCGCCGGCTTGACGATTGCCACCGTCGGTTTCGATGCGACGAACAAACGCGGTGACTTCTCTCGACGATCGTCGAATGACCAACCACGGGGCAAGGTAAGTCGCGTGGCGTGTTCACCACACAACCGATTGAGATGGCGCTGTTCGTCGGCGTCGTAATTCTCCAACCACACCACACATGCCACTCGATCGATACCGAAGGCCACTTCGGCTGGCACGTTGCAGCCGAGCTTTTCGCAACTTCGATTCACGTATTCCAGAGTACGCAATGGCACGCCTGAAGGTGGCGCATTTGGTGGGCGATGCGGGCCTCGATCCCACGACTTCTACGATGTGAACGTAGCGCTCTTCCGACTGAGCTAATCGCCCTTGTGAGCTCCAATAATAACAGCATTTTTCGACCCTGTTTTACGGGCGACCGGTCTGATGACGGCGTGTGGAGCACCACGCTGCAAGGAAAAAAGGAATGATCATCGAGAGTTTCAAGTTTCATCTACGGGCACGTAATTTGTCGCCGACCACGATCAAAGCGGCCGAGGACTACCTGCGACCATTTCTCGCAACCTG
>CAMAWR010000046.1 GCA_945862045.1 Bifidobacterium breve | reverse complement strand
TCGTTGGTCGATGATGAAGTCTTTGTCCGGCGTACCCGACAGCGCCTTACTCACCGCATCAGTCGCCGCAGACACACCAACTTCGGTCAGATAACCGAGCGCACCGACGTTGACACCCAGAATCGGCACCGGGGCACCATTCAACATGCTGACGGCCCGCAATACCGTGCCATCACCACCCAGCACCACCACGAGGTCAGAGTCGCTCGCCTCTCGATCACTGGCAATGTCACCGAGCTGGTGCGCTTCTGCGTCGGCACGACACATCCACAGTTGATGTTTGTCTTTGGCCAGCAACGTTCGCAGCTCGCCCAAGAGCGGCGGCACTTCACTACGCGTGTGGTGGGCAACCACCATGACATTGGCCATGTCGTTCAGACTATTGAGCGATGGCTCGCAGCCAGTGCTCACGGTTGCCCGCCGGTCCGGGCACCGCCGACTCCACTTCACCGACGGGCCATGCACCACAGGCGGTCAATGCATCGCGCACCGTGTCGATGCAGCGCTTTCGAATCACCTCGTCGGTGATCACGCCCTCGCCCCGGTCAACCTCGGCTTTGGTGGCCTCAAATTGCGGCTTCACCAACACCAGCAGCTCCCCGCCTTGTCGGGTGACGGACACCAAACTTGCCACCACCAGGGTGAGCGAGATGAACGAGAGATCCGCCACGACGAGATCGAAGTTGCCCTGCATCCCGCCGTCACGCACCATCGCACCGATTGCACGGGCATTCAGCTCGTCGCGCACCTCCACCCGTGCGTCGGCGGCGATGCGCGGATGCAACAGCCCACGACCCACATCACACGCCACCACTCGACCAGCCCCGCGCTGCAACACGCAGTCAACGAACCCGCCCGTCGAGGCGCCGGCATCGAGCACCCGCATGCCGTCAATCGCCAGTGGTGTTCCTGTCGCGGCAAAGTGTGTGAGTGCGGCATCAAGTTTCAGACCCCCACGGCTCACGAATTGCTGCAGTGCGATGACCACGAGCACATCTGAGTTGCTGACCTGCCGTGCAGCGTTGAGCACCGGAGAGCCGTTCACGGTGACGCGATCATCGGCGATGAGCGCATGCGCCTCGTCTTGACTGCGTGCCAGCCCGGCCGTTACGAGCGCCTTGTCGATTCGCAGATGGCGTGCCACGCGTCAAGCGCCAGGTGATGTGGCGGTGAGTACCGCATCCGCCAGGGCCGCCAGATTGCTGAACACACCGTCGGGTGTACCTGTGCGACCATCGGAGGTTTCGCTGACACCCGACAACATGAGCCCGAACTTCGCGCCGATCAAACGTGCGAAGGCACCGTCGGTGGAGTCACGGTCCCCGGCCATCCAGGCCTGACCCAAGTCGTCCACTGCCAAGTATCGGCGCACGAGTTGACCCATCGGTGCGAACGGTTTACCGGCGATGATCGGCCGCACGCCCCCGGCTTTGGCAATGGCCGCCAAGATGGCACCGCCACCGGGTATCAGACC
Source organism: Bifidobacterium breve (assembly GCA_945862045.1). Taxonomy (GTDB): domain Bacteria; phylum Actinomycetota; class Acidimicrobiia; order Acidimicrobiales; family Ilumatobacteraceae; genus F1-60-MAGs027. The sequence continues at coordinate 4,126 of CAMAWR010000046.1, read as the reverse complement.
GGCGGGCGTTGGATACGTGGGGTCGTCATTGGTGCCGATCAGTCGCGCGCCAATGAGAATCGGGGTCACCGCCCGGGTGAGACCACGGAAATTGAACGACTCGTGATACCCCACCATGACCGTGTCGATCTTGACCGCCTTTGCCGCGAAGTCGGCATCACTTTCGTCGTCATCGGTGCGACCGACGACGACAGCACCAACCTGCGTTACCGCTTCGACAATGCCCGGGCCACCCGCCACGAGCACCCGCTCACCTGGTGACAAGAGCAGGGCGGCGGCTTGCGCCGATGTGCACACGTCACCGCCAGCTGGGATGCCGAGCTTGGCCAAGGCACCTTCTTGGGTGGCGAGTGTGGCTGACGAATTGTTGGTCACGAACAACACCCGATGCCCGCCAGCCCGCAAGCGGGCGATGGCATCAACCGACCCAGCAATCGGCTGGTGCATCAGCCACACGACTCCATCAAGATCACAAAGAATTGGGGCTTTCACACTGTGCCCGACGCTACTTGGCACATCACCGTCGCACCTGCCACTCTTGAACCATGCCGATCTTCGCTCCGTTCCGTGCGCTGCGTTTCTCGGCGACGAAAGATTTGTTGCGTGTCACCGCCCCGCCGTACGACGTGTTGAGCAGTGCGGATCGCGCGGCACTTGCCGCAGCACATTCGAACAACGTGGTCAACATCGATTTACCACTCGGCGACGACCCCTATGTGGCTGCCGCAACGACGCTCAACGAATGGCGTCGTGATGGTGTGCTCACACTCGACTCGCAGCCGTCATTCACCTTGTACCGCATGAGTTTCGTCGACGCCAACGGTGCCCGTCGAAACACGGTCGGTGTCATTGGCGCCCTCGAGGTCGTCGACGAAGGTGCTGGCGGCGTATTGCCCCATGAACGCACCACACCAAAGGCAAAAACCGATCGGCTCGATCTGACCCGTGCGACGCGCGCGAACCTCTCACCGGTGTGGGGGTTGTCGTTGCGCGAGCAGCTCACCGATGCGCTGATCGCCGCCGGTCAACCAATCGGAGAATTCATCGACGAGCACGGTGTGACCCACCGCGTCGAAAAGGTTGACGGGCCGCAGCGGGTGCGCTCCATTGCCTCGCTCGTATCTTCGGCGCCCGTTTTGATCGCCGATGGCCATCATCGTTACGCCATTGCCCGCACCTACCGCGACGAGATGCGCGACACGCCACTCGCCGACGCCGCCTGCACCACCATGACCTACGTCGGTGAACTCGTCGATCAACAGCTCAGCATCGCTGCAATTCACCGGCTGTACCGCGACATCAGCAGCGAGCACCTCCGTGCGGTACTCGGCCAAACTTTCGATGTTGTGCCGGTCGGGTCGCCGGCTGACTCGCGCATCATCGCCGAGATGTCAGGCCGCGGGTCACTGTGTTTGGTCGACCGCAGTCTCAATGCGTGGTGGCTCACCCCACAAGCTGGTTCTTTCGTCGGCCTGCGCGACCTCGACAGCGACCGCCTCGAAGTAGCCCTCCGCGGTGTCACCCACGAAGTGGCCTACCAACACGGGTTCGATGAGGTAACAGCGCTCCTGCGTGCTGGTCACGCCGAAGCGGCGATCTTCATTCGCCCGACCAGCATTGCCGAGATTCGTCGCACGGCCGACGAGCGTCTGCTGATGCCGCCAAAATCGACATTTTTTACGCCCAAGTTGCGTACGGGTTTGGTGATACGACCGCTCGACGTCTGACCCCAGTCACACAACGGGTCGCACAACGGGTCGCCGACCTACTCCTTGTCGCGAGTCAGTGGTGCTGAACGTAACTCGCGTGTTCGGGCACTCACCGTGCTGAACAGCTTCTCCAGTCGTGCCGACTTCGTACCAGGCACGATCTGTTCTACGAGCAGTTCGGTGATGCTTTGCGTGCGAGGCCCCACCCGAAAGAATCGTCGCCGCACGTGACCGACAACGGTGACCTCATCGCCAACCTTGATCAATGGCAGGTCCATATTCAGCGCCACCACGGGCACGACCACACGTCTGCCACCCACCAACGTGGCGAGATCAAACGTGGTCGCACGCTGATGCCGATCGATGACCCGTACGGTTGGTTGCGCCACGAGCGCCCCGCGCACGACTGCGATGTTCGTCGACTGCTGCTGTTTGGTGTTGGCCCCCCGGGCGATGCGTGTTGCTCGTTTCGACACGAGAACCCCTTTCGTTGACCGCCATGGACGGTTGCCGAGATGTGTGCCAGCCAGCACGAAATGTGCGTCAATGTTTTGGGTGCCTTGGTGGCACCATGCGCTGCGTCTGGTCGGCACTACTCGCCGAGACCGGCCAAGCGGGATTCAACATCGAAGTACTTTGCGTCGTTCTTCGCAACTTTGACAAAGAAGCGCTTTGCTGAAACTGGGTCACCAGCACGGTCGTGCAGGTCGCCGAGCACATACCACTCCAACACATGGTGCGGCTGCACCTGGCGCGGCTCGGTGCCGTGGGTCATGATGCGAATGGCCGCAGCCAAATCGTTGCGGTCGGCATACGCCATGGCGGTCGAGACACGACCCTCCGCCATGATCATCGGATGCGGTGACGCTTCTTTCAGCTCACTCCACAATTCGTCGACGAGCTCGTAGCGCTTCAAACCGCGATAGCAATCGATGAGCACCGGCATGTTGGTCATGTCACCACGATCTCCTGCCCTCACAAACTCGAGATGTTCTGCGGCAACCTTCCAACGCTGCGCGCGATACTCCAGACGCCCCGCCAACACCCGCACGTCGCTGATCAGCCACAGGTCTTCCAACGCTGGTGCCAGCACAGACAGCGCTTCGCGATATCGCTCGGCATCGTAGGCCACGAGCGAGCGAGACAACTGTGCACTTACCGCTTCATAACGCCGATCGCCGACGGCACGACGAACCTCGCCAGCGAGCGGCTCTTGCAGCGCTGGCGCCGTTGGGAACATCGGCCCGTCATCACGACGTGGTGCGCGTGGCTTGCCGCGCGACGGCCCACGCGACGACTCGCGGGGCTCACGGCGGTCGCTATCGAATTTGCGCCGACGCACTGAACCTTCGTCGACGACCCGCTCTTCGCGGTCTGGGCGATCACCAAATGGTTTGTCTTTGCCGTATTTGCGCGGACCTTTGCGAGCGAACACTTCAGACCGGCGACGCTGTGCTTCGGTTTGTGGGATGTCTGCGTCTCGACTGTCACGGCTGCCGCGGTCATCTCGTCGGTCATCACGACGCGGCGGCCGACGATCATCACGACCACCTTCGCGCGGCTTCCACTCTTTACGCGGCCCATCACTACGCGCGCCATCACTACGCGGGCCCCGACGATCATCACGACCACCCTCGCGAGGCTTCCACTCACGACGCGGGCCATCACTACGCGGTCCATCACTACGCGGTCCATCACTACGCGGCGGACGGCGATCATCACGACCACCTTCGCGAGGCTTCCACTCTTTGCGCGGGCCCCCCTCTCTACGCGGGCCGTCACTACGCGGGCCCCGACGATCATCACGGCCACCTTCGCGAGGCTTCCACTCTTTGCGCGGGCCCCCCTCTCGACGCGGGCCATCAGCACGCGGGCCCCGACGATCATCACGACCACCTTCACGAGGCTTCCACTCTTTGCGCGGGCCATCAGCACGTGGGCCCCGACGATCATCACGACCGCCTTCACGAGGCTTCCACTCTTTGCGCGGGCCATCACTACGCGCACCGCCTTCGCGAGGCTCCCACTCTTTGCGCGGGCCACCCTCTCGACGCGGGCCGCCACTACGCGGAGGCCGACGATCATCACGACCACCCTCGCGAGGCTTCCACTCTTTACGCGGCCCACCGCGACCAGTACCGCTCGTGGGGCGCTTACGACGTTCGTCGTCGCCCTCGGATGGTTTTTCTTCTGGTGGCATGACCGTCCAACGCTACGGCAACAGATGAGCGAGTGTGTTTAACAATCACAACCGTTTGTTGAATTCGAGCCCATAAACGTGAAAAACCCCCGCTTTCGCGGGGGTTTTCCAATTAAGAAATCTGGCGGCGACCTACTCTCCCAGGGGGTCTACCCCCAAGTACCATTGGCGCGTTCGGGCTTAACTGCCGTGTTCGGGATGGGAACGGGTGTGTCCC
>CAMAWR010000045.1 GCA_945862045.1 Bifidobacterium breve | reverse complement strand
ACGGTGTTGATCGCCGAAGGTTTCGGACAGAAGATTTCGAAGGGCTATATCTACGCAGCTATGACGTTTTCGGTCTTCGTGGAAGTGCTCAACATCGGCGTACGCCGCAAGAAGCGACAAACTGCACCAGTGCACTTGCGCGCGGCAGTTGTAGCAGAATCTGACACCAATTAGGCCGTGATTTGCGGTGGTGGGTCCATCACAGGTCTTGGCACGTGCGAATTGGATACACACTTTTTGGGATCAGGTGTGATGTCTTTTCGGTGTTACATCACTCACTCTTAAGGAGACATCATGTTAAAGAAACTCAAGCAATTCGGATACAGCGCCAATCTTTCATACGCGCTCGGATTCCTCTCGGTCATCGCCAGCATCGCCATTTGGCTCACCCAGGGTGGCAGTGACGTGGTGGAAGACGCAGCCTCTGGTCAGCGCCTCGGCATCTTCGTGGGCCTGTGGGCACCAACGTTCATGGCACTCGGCAACGGCATCGATAATCTGCCAGAGTCCAAATAAGCCCTTTCGGGTCGTAGTCGCTACAGGCGAGCAACACTCGCTATGAAAACAGCGACACATACAAGAATCACCACCGCTGGTCCAACCAGTCGCTGCAATTGATTCATACCCATAGTCAAGCACATTTCAGCGGCTTTTTGTAGCTGGGGCGGGTGTCACCACCGCTCCAGCACAATGATGTAGTCATGTGGCTGCTCATCATCGTGCCAATTGCTGCGGCTTTGTATGGTGTTTATCTGCGCTTTGTGATTGTGAAATATCCCCAAATGCAGGAGCCTGCCCGACGCAAGTTCATCTACGTGGTGGGTGCCATTGCCCTCGTGCTCATTGTGCTCGACTTTACGTTTGCTCGTTGAAGGTGCGCACCCACAGGGCCGGGGCATGAAGAGATTGTTGTTGTTCGTCGCGGCCATCTCGGTGGTTCTGCCGACTTCCACGGCCAAGGCTCACGACCCGATCATCCTCACTGCAAACCAGCGCACACCCACAGACGGGCCACTGCTTCCGGATGGGACGATTTCATTTGCGCTGTACGGATCGCTCGAATCATCGGGTGATACCCGTGGTTTTCGAGTCGAATTCAACGCGGGTGATGCGCTTGCACTTTCGCTCCTGATTCCTGATCTGTCCCCTGAAAATCAGCTCGCCAACCCGTCGCTGCCTTATCTCGAGGTTGTCGACCCCGACGGCATTGCAACCAAAGTGCTTCCCACCGCAAGGGTCTCATTTGCCGAACCGTTCACGGGTACGAATTATGTTCGCCTGGCGGAACTGGTTGGTGTAGCCAAAACTGGTCTGTATTCGATAACCATTGCCGGTGCGGCAGCAACTCGTTTTACCGTGTCGATTGGCGACAAGGAGATGTTCGGTACGCCGGTCGAGAATGTGCCCAATCGCAGCATTGGCGTCAGCGGGGTGATGGCCTGGTACGAAACGCCGCCAACATCGGCAACGACGCCAATTTCATCACCGGGCGAACCCTCAACAGGTGCTGCTCAATCGAGCAGCCAGACTCTGCTGATGATTGAAATATTGTTTATCTCCATCGCTGTTGTTGGTTCGGGTGCACAAGTTCTGAAGTCGCGACGGCAAAAGAAGTGATGGGGCCACGATTCGGTGGAAATACTCCCGAATCACACTCAAGACAGCCCGAGGCGCACGAAGTGATCAGCTGGTGCCTCAACATGTTGCAGCGCGTGGCGCAGCAATTCAGTCGCATCTTTTCCTTCTGACCCCGTCACAATATTGATCTTCTCGGCTGGGTCTTCTCCACGATGAAAGAGGATGTGTTCACACCCCGTGCCCATCGCCCAAAACGGCAGCAGGTCGCCCTCGACGAATTGCTGGCGGATTACCGGAATTGTGGTCCCAGGCATGTGGTCGAGCACAGCGCGCTGATCGGGCGGTGGAATCTTGAAATTCGGATATTTTGCAAGAGGCATCGTGCTCCAACGATTCGACCACATCGATAGTGGCGCGTTGGCACCAATCGGGCCGCGCACGTACCGCCATTCGTTCGTCACCAACTGCACCTCACGGCCCCAGACACCGGTCAGCACCCACTCGCGAATTGACTGGCGAGGGTCTGCCAGCAGTGGCGTGAGTGACTGACCATGGGTGCGATGACTGACTTGCGCCTCAAATATTTCGGTGATAGTCGCATGGATATCCGTTGAAGTCGTCAGCGCATCACAAACACCAGGTGTCACACCAGGCCAACACACCAGCATCGGAATGTGTCCGAGCTCTTTGTACACGGGAATAGCCGGCTTACCCCAAATATCCCGACCATGAACATCGAAATCTCCGAGATAATGACCATGGTCGGTACACAAGAAAATCGCCGTATCCTCCCATGCGCCGGTGGTGTCGAGTGCGTCTATGACCTTGCCCAGGTAGTGATCAATCATCGAAATTTTTGATCCGTACTGCGAGTGAATTTGGTGTGCTTCGCGCTGACTCAGAATTCCTTTTGCTATGGCGTCAACGGCATACGGTGGCCAAACGAGATGTGGTCCTTCCCACGAGTCGTCATACATAGCTGCCCATGCTTCGGGTGTGTCAAAGGGTTCGTGTGGATCGAATTCGTCGACAAAAAGCAGGAACCGCTCACCTCGTGCGCGATGGTAAGTCGATGACGTACGAATCCATTCGGCAGCTGCACGCATGGTGCGGGGGCCTGGAAAGTCATCCGCATCCGCGAAGTACCCACGTGAGTTGTCGTAGTGCGTATGACCCCGACCGAACGAGGGCGCCCCAATCCAGCTGTCATCGGGCCGGGTCTTCCATGCATCACTTTCATGGCCACGCGCGTAGTCCCATGCGGTGAAATCGCTGTGAAAATTTTCGCCACCGACTTCAAAAAGGTGTGGGTGATCGGTGATCAATTGGGTGATGACACCCTTGCGGCGCAATGACGCGGTGATTGCCTCTTCCCACAGTTCGATTGAGCCCCAGGGCTTCCAAAGAAAGTCCCATGCGCCAACGAGGATGTCGTGACGCGCTGGTATACACGGGAGTGATCCGGTGTGATGATTCGTGAAACGAATTGATCTTGCTGCTAATCGATCGATGTTCGGGGTGTCGTACTGCACCCCACCAAATGACGGCAAATCGTGCTTATTGAGACTGTCGAGCAAAATAACGACAACGTTTTTGGGTGTGGTAATCATGTTTGTGGAAATCTTAAAAGCGCAACGCCTCAACCGCCATTGCTTTTGCAGTCTTGTAGTCGGCCTTTCCATTCGGTGCGCGTGGCACCAACGGGACGAAGAGGACACGTTTGGGGGCCTTGAAACCAGCGAGCTGATTCTTCACACCAGTAATGACCGTTGGTTCGTCGACACTGCAATCGGGGGTGAGCGAAGCAACGGCAATGACGGTCTGACCAAATTTCTCATCATCAACGCCAACCACGAGGCAGTCAAGGATTCCTGCAACTCGTTTCACAGCTTCCTCAACTTCTTCGGGGAAAATTTTCTCGCCACCCGAGTTAATGACCTGACTACCGCGACCCAGCAGGATGAGTGAGCCATCTTCAGCGACCATCGCCAAGTCGCCCGGAAAAGAATACGAGACACCGTTGATCGTGCGAAAGGTCTTTGCCGACTTTTCTGGATCTTTGTAGTACCCAAACGGCACATTGCCACCCGCGGCAATCCGACCAATCTCTCCCGAGCCTGGTTGCACTTCACGATCGTCGTCTGTGAACACCTTGGCTTCTGGTGAGCGGTCAAACTTCGCAGTCGGTGTCGAGACACCCTTCATGGTGATACTTGAGCCCATGCTGCCCTCAGACGAACCCATTGCATCGACGAGCACGAGATGGCCGACCCGCTCAAGCAGTTGTTCTTTCACTTCGGCAGTCCACATGACACCTGCCGAGGCCATTAATTTAAGGGAGGAAAGGTCGTAGGTGCGGCCTTTTGTGGTGGCCTCGTCAATGGCACGAATAATCGGCTTCACGATGGTGTCACCAACCACAATCGTCAGTGAGATTTTCTTCGCTTCGATTGTCTCGAGCACTTCTTTTTCATCCAAACCGTGCGATTGCAGGGTTACCACGTGGGCTCCCGCCATGTGAGGCGCTATTGCCCCCAGCCAAAGGCCCGTCCCGTGCATGAGTGGACAACAAGGCATCGATATGAGTTGAGTACCTGCGGTGATACTGGTCTGCACCACTGCCGGAAGTTCGTCAATATTCGTCGGCATCGGCAAGAAAGCAAGACGGCCGACACCAAGTGCAGCCATGCTCGAGGTCATTGGCCCGATTCGATACATCACACCTTTCGGCATACCCGTGGTGCCCCCGGTGAACAGCATGTACGTATCAGATTCACACCGAGTGATGCGCTTCATGGGCGTGTGGCTTGCAACGACCGATTCGTATGCCAGCGCCGCACCGACATGATGGTCGGCAGAATCGGATACTTCTATCAACAACTTCAATTTCGGCAGATGATCAGCCACTCGTGCCACCCGATCACCGAGTGATGAGTGAAAAAATAATGCCTCGGCATCCGAGTTTTCGAGCAGATAGTGAAGTTCTTCGTCGAGGTATCGATAGTTCACGTTGATTGGCACGCCACGAAACTTGAAAGCGGCAAACTGGGCCTCAAGGTATTCGTTGCTGTTGTAAAGGTACAGACCAACCTTGCTGTCTGGACCAAGACCGGCCTCCACCATTGCCTGCGCAAGACGGGCCGCACGGGTGTCGTATTCGGCCCATGTGCGGGTCACTGCGCCCTGGGTGACCGCCGGTGAGTCACCAATCACGTCGGCGATTGATTCCCAGACCGTCGCAAACTGTAACTCCATCGCTCGCACTATAGAGACTGACCCACTATTCGTGCAACTTGCTGGCTGCAATCTGGTCCAATATTTGGGCCACCCGCAACGACTCGCTGAGTGGCAGTACCCAACCCGAACCACCGGCCAGATGATCACTGACTGCCTCGGTCATGGCAACGAAGGCATCAACCGACCCGAAATGTTCGACACGCTCGTTGATGCGTAACGAAGTTGGCTCACGCCAGGTAGAAAACGCTTCCCCACTTTCGGTTGCGATGCTTCCCACAGTGCCCGTGATCATCAGGCTTTGGGGAAGGTTCATCTCAAACGAACTGGTGGAGCGCACCGACACCTCACCATCGATGACTGCTTCAACCTTTGTGGTGAGATCAACATTGGTTGGCCCGATGTTTCGGGTTACTTTGCCAATGGCCACATCGTGCGCCCCATTCGTGATGCCCATCCACGCATTGACCTGATAACAGCCCACATCCAGCAGTGCCCCACCGCCCATCGACGGGTCAAGCCGATAGTTGTTGGTCATCGCCGACTTGAAGGCAAATTGTGACTCGATACCGGTGACTTTGCCAATTTCGCCCGAGGCAATGACTTCTATGATTCTTTTGAATCTCGGGTGCCAGCGGCTCCACACTGCTTCAACCAATGTCTTCTCGCAACGCTGTGCACATGCCATCATCTCTTGCACCTCTGCTGCCCGCAAACCGAGTGGTTTCTCGCACAAAACGTGTTTGCCGGCCTCGAGCGACTTCGTCACCCATTCGAGGTGCTGATGATTCGCCAGACTGATGTACACGGCGTCAATTTGTGGGTCGTCGAGCAACTGCTGATACGTGTCATACACCTGAATTGGTTTGAGTTTCTTTGAGCGCCGCTTATCGCGGCTAGCAACACCAAACAATTGGGCATTCGTTGCCGCATGAACTGCCGACCCCATCGCCTGATTTGCTACGTATCCAGCGCCAAGGAATCCCCACTTGACCGGCACGGTCAGGCCGCGTGGATTGTATTGTCAGCGCGAAGTTTCGGCACGACGGGCATTGCATTGTTAAGCGCCGATTTTTCTGCGGCTTGCATGATTGCCACCACATTTCGCGATTGAACTGCCGCTACCGACATCGGCGTGCCGGTGGTGAGGTACGCGACTATCGAACGATGAAATTCGTAGTCGGCGACTGTCTCCAGTGCAACCTGCTCGACCGCTGAGTTCTGACGATGCACCGTGATCACGGCTGGAAGGTCGGCCACAGCGGGTTCGGCTAACGGGTTCCAGTCGCCGACGATTGCGCCGAGTGTGCCGAGCACATAAAACTTTGGTTTGCGTGCGGCGGCTAAATCTGAGTGAATGAAGGTGGCTTGCTTGCCGGTGGCGAATGTGATGGTCACTTGGGCGTGATCAGCATTGGTTGCATGTTTCCAGACGCGTTTGTGGTTTTGCCCGCTCACATGCGCAACATCGTCGGTGATTACGTTCAGAATTTGGTCGATGAAGTGACTGCCCCAGTCGAAAATTGCACCACCCGACACTGCGGCATCAGAATGCCAGTAGTCGCAGGGCCG
>CAMAWR010000044.1 GCA_945862045.1 Bifidobacterium breve | reverse complement strand
AGGCAAAGCAGGTGTTTCGGGCATGCTCTGAAACTATCTGCTCAATCGCTTAGCTAATCGTGCCGATGAACACGTCATCACTGTGGGCCACGGTCATACCGAGTGACTCGTACAGCGTGATTGCTGCAGTGTTGTTGCCCGCAACGTAGAGCATGCCGTGCTGCAACCCGTGTGACGCGAGATAGGCAAAACCAGCGATGGTGAGCGCTCGACCGAGGCCTTTGCCGTGATGGCTGGGGTCGACACCGACCACATAAATCTCGCCAGCCGGTGCTGCGCCATGGTGGTCGTGGGTGGCGAGGTCGTCGTGTGCCTCCGCATGGTCGTGCTCAGCGGAATGGTCGTGCATTTGAGTCCAGCAGAAGCCGGTCATGTGCCCAGCGGTCTCATGAATTAAAAAGCCCTGCGGGTCGAACCACGGCTCGGCGAGACGTTCGATGAGCACGTCGTTGGTCCAACTACCTTGCTCGGGGTGTGCCGCGAACGCACGGGCATTGACCGCAAGCCACGCCTCGTTGTCAACGTCGGCACGAAATGGCCGCGTGATGAAACCCGCCGGCAGTTGGTGCATGGGGTTGAGTGGCAGGGCACAGCGCATATGCAGCAGCGGGGCGTCGGCTTGCAACCCATGATGGGCCGCACAGGCACGCTCATCGTGCGTTGGTTCACACACGAACCAACGAACGTTGCCACCACCCGCAGCACGAATGGTGGTGATCGTTTCGGCGAATTCAGCCGCGTCTACATGGTCGTGACAACGAATGACCCACCCACGGTTGACGCGAGAGAGGTGGATGTGCGACACGGCGAAAGGCTACCGATGAGACGGTGCTCGACGGGTGTGCAGCATCCCCCCGATTACCGTGGTGCGCGTGCCCGTAAAAAAACCGTCGCCGAAGCGGGCGGAGCGCCCGAAGCGCCCGAACAAAGCCGCACTGCCGGCGCACACTCGGGCGATCCTGCGCTCATTGAAAAAGGATTATCCGGTTGCGATTTGCGAGCTCACCCACGAATCACCGTTTCAACTCCTGGCCGCGACGATCCTGTCGGCTCAGTGCACCGATGTACGCGTCAACATGGTGACCCCGAACTTGTTCGCCGCGTATCCGACGGCGGCAACCTTGGCCGTGGCCGACGTGTCGCACGTTGAACAACTCGTGCGGTCAACGGGGTTTTACAGCACCAAGGCCAAAAATCTCATCGGCATGGCAAACGGAGTGATGACCCGCTTTGGTGGCGAGGTGCCACGGGCTTTGGAAGATCTCATCACGCTGCCCGGCGTGGGTCGCAAAACCGCCAATGTGTTGCGCAGCGCGGTCTTCCACCTGCCCGGTCTGCCGGTCGACACCCACGTGCTGCGGCTTTCGAAACGACTCGGCATCACCAAAGAAACAGATCCCGTAAAAGTCGAGATGCAACTCAACGCACTGTTGCCACCCGTCGAGTGGGGTGAGTTCAGTCTGCGTCTGATCCTGCACGGCCGTCGTATCTGTGATGCGCGCGCACCGAAATGCAACGAGTGTCGACTGGCAACGATCTGCCCGTCACGTGACCTCTCCTAGCGTGCAGTCGCATGTCTGATCGCGACAACGCCAGCGCTGCTGCCGAACTGGCGGCCTTGGTGGATGCAGTGGAGGCGTGTCGAGCGCGGCTCACGGCACTTGCCGAGCGACGCAACGCAGCGATACGCACTAAACAAGACGACGCTGACTCGCTGCTCGTGTCGATCTACGAAGCAGAGCGTGGGCTATCGACGGCGATTCGATTGTTGCAGCGCGCCGCACGCACCGCGCGGTAAGTAGCACGCAATGAATGCGTCAGGATAAAAACCCCGCTCAGTAGCCTTGCCATGTGATTCGCTACCCGAAGCGCGACGACCTGCGTGCAATGGCGGGTTATCACTCGCCGCAGGTCTCGGTGCAGGTTCGCCTGAACACCAACGAGTCACCCGTTGAGCCACCGGCAGAATTCGTGCAGGCACTGGCCGCTGCCGTCAGTGACGTGCGCTGGAACCGTTATCCCGACCGTGCCGCGCGCGAACTGCGCACTGCCATCGGTGCATTGCACGGGGTGAGCCCCGACAACGTATTCGTTGCCAACGGCAGCAACGAAGTGTTGCAGTCGGTGTTGTTGGCCTATGGCGGTGCGGGTCGCACCGTTGCAACGTTTGAACCCACCTATCAGTTGCACTCGCACATCGCACGCATCACTGGTGCCACCGTGGTGAGTGGCCGTCGTAACGCTGATTTCACACTGGACGCCAACGAAGTGCAGCGGGTGCTCGACGCCCACGCACCCAGCGTTACGTTTCTTTGTTCACCGAACAACCCGACGGGCATGGCTGAAGACCCGTCGGTGATTGCCAGCACGATCAAAAATGCACCAGGCATCGTGGTCGTCGACGAGGCGTACGCCCAGTTTTCGCCCCACACCGCTCTCGATTATGTGAATGACGAGTCACGAGTGGCAGTGAGCCGCACATTTTCAAAAACATGGTCGATGGCTGCTGCCCGGCTCGGCTATGTCATCGGCCCGAAGTGGATGGTGGAAGATCTGGAAATCGTCACGCTGCCGTATCACCTGGATGCGCTCAAGCAAATCGCTGGTTGTCTTGCCGTGCAATACCACGATCACATGCAGCGTGGTGTGCAGGAGGTGGTGAGCGAACGTGAACGACTGCTGTCGGCAATGCGCGCCATGCCACTGACGGTGTGGCCGAGCCAAGCGAACTTCATTTTGTTCAAGCCAACGACAGTTACGGCCAAAGGCAGTACGGCGGTCGGGGTGGCGGGCCGCCGCATCTGGCAGGCGCTCCTTGACGGGGGCGTGCTGGTGCGCGACTGCTCGTCTTGGGAGGGTCTTGCTGACTGCCTGCGCGTGACCGTCGGTACCCGCGGCGAAAACGACGCATTTCTGGCGGTATTGCGTACCGCACTGACGGCGCGAGACTAGAAGCCATGGCCCGCTCAGCCCGTCGTTCACGCGCCACCAAAGAAACCTCGATCGACGTGTTCATCGATCTGGATGGCCCCGCGTCGACCAGCATCGAAACGGGAATACCGTTTTTTGATCACATGCTCGACCAGCTCGGCAAACACGGTGGCTTCCGGCTGGAGGTCAAAGCCAAAGGCGATTTGCACATCGACACACACCACACGATTGAAGATGTCTCCATCAGTCTTGGTGAGGCATTTCGTGAAGCACTCGGTGACAAAGCTGGTATTCGTCGGTTTGCCAGCGGCACGTTTCCGCTCGACGAAGCACTCATCGAAGTGTCGATGGATCTGAGCGGTCGGCCATTCGTGGCGTGGGATGTGCAGATGCCCGAGTGTTTGCCACTCGGCAATCCGCCGTTTGACCCGCAGCTCGCCGAGCATGCCGTGTCGTCATTCGCGACTGCTGCGGCGATCACGCTGCACGTGCAGAAGCGGGCTGGCACCAATGTGCACCACATTATTGAGGCAACCTTCAAGGGTGTGGCTCGTTGTCTGCGTGATGCAGTGCGCGTCGAGTCGTCGGGAGTGCCGTCGACCAAGGGCACGCTCTGATGTCGACACCGCTCATCGCGGTGCTGGATTACGGCATCGGTAATCTGCGCTCGGCACAAAAGGCACTACAAAAAGTTGGCGCAGATGCGCGTCTCACCAACGACGCAGCCCTCATTCGTGACGCTCAGGCGGCCGTGTTGCCCGGCGTCGGCAATTTTGGGGCCTGCATGAACGCCGTGCGGGCAGCCGGGTTGGAAGATCTTGTACTCGAACGTGTGGCTGGTACGGCACCATTCTTGGGCATTTGTGTCGGCATGCAAATGCTGTTCAGCGAGAGCGAAGAAAGCCCGGGGGTTGCCGGTCTCAACGTGGTGCCAGGCATAGTTCGGTATCTGCCCGACACCGTGAAGCGCCCGCAGATGCAGTGGAACCGATTGCAGCTGCGCAGTAACTCGCAATCAGCGGTCGACCCACTCTTTGCCACGCTGCCCAGCGAACCATGGATGTATTTCGTGCACTCGCTGCACGGTGTGCCCGCCGATGCATCTTGCATCGTGGCCACTGCCGACTACGGATGCGATGTCACTGCTGCCGTGCGCATCAACAACGTGTTCGCCGTGCAATTCCATCCGGAAAAATCGGCTGTCGACGGTTTGGGCCTGTTGCGCAACTTCGTTGATGCTGCACGCCTCGTTGTCGCCTAAGCACACGATGGATCTGTATCCAGCCATTGACTTGCGTGGTGGTCGGGTGGTACGACTCGAGCAAGGTGATTTCGCCCGTGAACGCGTGTACGGCAGTGACCCGCTGGAAGTGGCGCGGCAGTTCGTCGACGACGGTGCAGTGTGGTTGCACATCGTCGATCTCGACGCAGCCAAGGGTGACGGCAACAACCGCACGGTGGTGAAACAAATCGCCCAAGCGGTCGGCGAACACGTGCGCGTACAAACGGGCGGTGGCGTGCGCAGCGTGACTGATGCCCAACAACTCGCTGACGCTGGTGTCACGCGAGTGGTCATGGGCTCAGCCGCGGTGCGCGAACCGCAATTGGTGGATGATGTTGCCCGCATCATCGATGTAGCAGTCGGCTTGGACCACCGCAACGGTGAGGTTGCCACCGATGGTTGGTTGCGTGGCTCAACCCTCACGCTCACGGCTGCGGTGGCACAGTACCCAGCTGCAGCAGCGTTCATCATCACCGACATTTCGCGCGACGGCATGCTGGCGGGCCCCGACATCGACGGTTTGCGCGACATCGCCACACTCACCACCACACCAATCGTTGCCAGCGGCGGGGTGGCTGAACTCGCTGACCTGCGCGAATTGCGCGATGTGCGCGGCCTGGCAGGTGTGATCGTCGGCAAAGCCCTGTACGAGGGCCGGTTCACAACGCGCGACGCGCTGCGAGCGCTGCAACAGCAATGACTGACGCCAGCCGTCGCCGGCACAGCGTGGCCCGTGTCATTCCATGTTTGGATGTGACCGCAGGTCGGGTAGTCAAGGGAGTCAACTTCGTTGGTTTACGGGATGCGGGTGACCCCGTTGAACTCGCCACGCGGTACGACACGGAAGGTGCCGACGAAGTGGTGTTCTTGGATATCACCGCGTCAAGCGATGAACGCCACACCATGGTGGATGTCGTTTCGCGCGCCGCCGAACGACTCTTCATTCCGCTGACGGTCGGCGGTGGTGTGCGCGACGCAGCATCGGCACGCGAACTACTGCGTGCTGGTGCCGACAAGGTGAGTGTGAACACCGCAGCCGTACAGCGACCAGACCTCATCCGCGAAATTTCCGGTGACTTCGGCAACCAATGTGTGGTCTGTGCCATCGATGCCAAACACACGACCAACGGCTACGAGGTGTTCGTGCATGGCGGTCGCACCGCAACGGGCATCGATGCCCGGCAGTGGGCTCAACAGGCCGTTGCGCTCGGGGCGGGGGAGATTCTGCTGACCTCGATGGATCGCGACGGCACACGCGAGGGCTTCGACCTGCAACTCACCCGAGCAATCGTTGATGCAGTCGGTGTGCCGGTCATCGCCAGTGGTGGTGTGGGCACCCTCGACCACTTGGTTGATGGCGTGCTCATCGGCGGTGCCGACGCCGTGCTCGCCGCATCGATCTTTCACTTCGGTGAGTTCACTGTGGCACAGGCAAAAGTTGCCATGGTTGCTCGTGGTATCACGGTGCGTCAGTAGCCTGAGCCAAATGTCTGACGACGAAAAACTTCCGATCAAGATGCTGAATGATCGTTTACTGGTGAAGATTCCGTTGAATGATGGCGAACGTCGATCCGGTGGGGGCATCCTGATTCCGGCTACGGCGCAGGTTGCCAAGCGGTTGGTGTGGGCCGAAGTGGTGGCACTTGGCCAAAGTGTGCGGGCAGCAGAAGTGGGTGACCGCGTGCTGTTCAGCCCCGACGATCGATACGAAGTCGAAGTGGGTGGCATCGACTACATCATGTTGCGCGAGCGAGACCTGCACGCCGTCGCCGCCTCGCGTATCGAGGCCAGCACCGGCTTGTACCTCTGAGCCCCGCCATGCGAATTTCACCGAGCCGCGAAGTATTTCGCACACTGGCCACACAATTTGGGGTCGTGCCGGTGTGGACCGAGGTGCTTGCCGATCGCCACACACCAGTGGGTGTGTTCATGGCATTGGTCGGTGATGAACCTGGTTTCTTGCTCGAGTCGGTGGAACACGGCGAGCGATGGGCTCGCTTTAGTTTTGTTGGCTGTCGACCACGCGCCGAAATTTCGTTGATCAACGGCAAAATCCACACGAGCGGTGCAGTGCCCACCTCGGTGCCACTCGACAAGGGTTTTTTGGCTGCACTCGAAGCGATGCTCGTAGCCCATCGAGCCCCGGTGATGCCTGAGTTGCCACCTTTACAAGGTGGCATGATCGGCCACATCGGCTACGACATCGTGCGCGAAATCGAGCGCTTACCCAACCCCCCGGCCGATGATCGAAATATTCCTGATGCGGTCATGTCGATGATTGGTTCGCTGGCAGCGTTTGACCACTGGCGACAACGGGCGTATCTGATCGAAAGTGTGCCAACACTCGGTTTGAACCAAGCCGAGGTCGACACCGCATACGACGACGCGGTGGTCGGTGTACAACGGATGGTCCACGATCTGTCGCGCGCCGTCAGCAGCGATGTTGCCGAGCCCCCGAACGCATCCGACACATCCGACATATCCGACATACTCAGCACGCCGTCACCATCGCTGTCATCGTCGCTGTCATCGTCGCTGCCTAACGGCAGATACCAAGCTGCCGTGCGAGTGGCCAAGGAGCATATTTTGGCCGGTGACATTTTTCAGGTGGTGTTGTCGCAGCGCTTTGCAGTGCAGTTGGATGCCGACCCTTTCGATTTTTATCGTGTGTTGCGCCAAATCAACCCCAGCCCGTACATGTATTTCGTACGGCATGAGGCACTCACCATTGCCGGTAGCTCACCCGAGCCATTGGTGCAGGTGCGCGACGGGCGGGTAATCAGCCGCCCAATTGCAGGCACCCGCAAACGCGGTCGCGACGACGATCATGACCGCCGCTTGGCGGGCGAGTTGCGCGAGAACCCGAAAGAGCGTGCTGAACACGTGATGCTCGTCGATCT
>CAMAWR010000043.1 GCA_945862045.1 Bifidobacterium breve | reverse complement strand
CGCGACGGGTCGCTCACGGTTCGCGTCGTGCTTGACCCCGCCGCCGACGGGGTGTGTGTCGCGTTTTCGACACCTCGGCGAATCGGGTCGGCGGTCGTGCGTAACCGGCTTCGTCGTCAGGCCCGCGAACTCATGCGCGAACGCTCACCACAGCTACCGAGTGGGTTCTATTTGGTCGGCATCGACCAGGCGCCTGTGGATAACAGCTGGGGACAACTGGGGATATCACTGGATGCCGCTCTGCCGCGAGCAGTCGAGCGGGCAGCCAAGCCCAGTACACCAACGACCTCCAGCCCGGAAGTGGCCTTGTGACCGCCGTCACATCTCAATCGGGAGGTATCCCCAGCACGGGGGTAGCTCTTACGGGCATCCAACGCGTGATGGTGCGGATGATCGAGTGGTACCAGCATGAGCGTGAGCACGCCGTATCCCCGTGTCGGTTTTTTCCGTCATGTTCGGTGTATGCCCACGAGGCCATCACCAACCACGGCGCCCGTTGGGGCGGCTGGCTCACCGTGCGGCGGCTCAGTCGCTGTCGGCCGTTCGGGCCGTTCGGGTACGACCCGGTCCCTGAATGCTCCTGCGCAAGGATGACCAATGTTTGATTGGTTATTTGACAGCGTCGGCTGGCTCATCGCCTGGATCTACTCGTGGAGCAACGACTATTCGATTGCCATAGGTTCGATGGCCGTCGTCGTCATGGCGGTCATCACGCCACTGACCCTGAAGAGCACCCGGGGCATGTTGGAAATGCAACGTTTGCAGCCCGAGTTGCGCAAACTACAGATTGAACACAAAGGCGATCGCCAAGGCCTCAATGAGGCAATGATGAAGCTCTACCAGGGCCATAAGGTCAACCCGCTCGCGTCCTGTCTGCCGCTCCTGGCACAGATGCCGGTGTTCATCCTCATGTTTCGCCTCCTAACGGGGCTCACCTACCGCCCGCAACCCGACGCCGGATTCGCCCCGAAAAACCTCGCGGAATCCTCCGAGATGTATCAATCGCTCGTCGGGAAGAGCGAAATGAAATCGGTTGGCATCGATCTTGCTGTGCAACCGATTGATGTGATTCGTGACGACTTTGCGCGCGGGCTCATTTATGCCGGACTCGTCGTTGGTTTGGCGCTGCTGTATCTCGTGCAGCAACGCATGGTGGCCTCGCGCTCCGTGAGCCCAACAATGTCGGCGACACAACAAAAATTGATGCAGTATCTGCCGGTTGCATTCGCAGTGTTCCAGGTATTCCTACCAACTGGGTTGATCGTGTACTACTTCGTGCAGGCGTTGGTGCGCATCGGTCAGCAGGCGTACATCACCAAACGTTTTTATGGCGGTGACGAATCGATTGGTCGCAAGGCCCAAGCTGCCAGTGCCCATGCCCGCGAGATCAGCGATGCCGATGCCAAGAAGCCAAAAAAGTCAGAGAAATCTGGCAAAAACGAGGACTTTTCGAGCAAACGGGTGACCCCACCAAAGAACAAACCATCCACGCAAGCCCGCCCCTCAACACCCGGGGCAAGCGTTCCACCGAAGCGACCAAAGCCACCACAGCGTTGACCGACACATGTATGTAATACCACAACTGCCCCTATAGCAACGCTCAAAATAATGATGTTCAAACAATAATTCTCACGAAGGAGAAAACAAGATGGAATGGGTCACAATTACCGCAGCAACCGTTGAAGATGCAACATCACTCGCACTCGATCAATTGGGGGTGGCCGGCGAAGATGCGGAAATCGAAGTTGTCGAAGAACCAAAGCCAGGCTTGTTCGGCCGGCTGCGCGGCGAAGCAACGGTGCGGGCGCGAGTGCGACCGACGGCGGTGCGCGACACGTCACGACGCGAACGGGGTGGCGAGCGTTCAGCTCGACGCACCGAACGTCCACGCAGCCGGAGTCGAAGTGGCGAGCGCGACGCCGGTGCACCAACCCGTGCGCCACGCGTGCGCCGCGAGGAGCGCAGCGATACCGAGGCGGGCAACGATGACGATGGTCGGCGCCGCAATGATGGCCCCAAGGTGCCAGTGACCACGGTGCGTGACGCTGCAGCCACATTCCTCGAAGGTTTGTTCGCTGCTGCTGAGTTGCCGGTCAAAGTGGAGTCCACCATTTCGGGCGATGACATCGAAATGTCAGTCCAAGGTGAGCAACTGACCACGTTTGTCGGTGCACGCGGGCTGACACTCACACAATTGCAGGACATCACCCGGGTGGTGAGCCAGCGACGTCTCGGCGACCACGACACCCGCCTGCGCATTGACGTTGGCGGCTATCGCCAACGTCGCAAGGACGCTCTGGGTCGATTTGCCACCAAAGTGGCGAGTGATGTCATCGAATCGGGCACCCCGCGCATACTTGAGCCGATGAACTCGGCTGATCGCAAGATCGTGCACGACACCCTCGCCACGGTAGAAGGCGTGGTCACTCAGTCCGAAGGCGATGATCCGTTCCGGCGGGTCGTGGTGTCTCGCGCCCCTAGCGCGTAGTCACCGGGAGCCTCGGCTGCCCTCCTAGCGCTGCACTCACTGTCGTTGCACTGTCTTGCCTGCGTCGCACTGTCCCTCTACGCTGAGGCGGTGGCGCTGAATCCAAGCGAGGCGGTGCTCAGCGACATTCTGCACCGCGCTCAGGTGGAGGGCGCCCTCGGGGCACGACCGATCGCAGAAGTGCTCGCCCATGCTCGGGGGTTTGTCGACGCCTTGGAGACCGACGTGTCGTCAGTGCTTGATCTGGGCTCCGGCGCCGGGGTGCCGGGCCTGGTTATTGCCTTGGATCGACCCCTTATTCGAGTCACCTTGCTGGATCGGCGCACGACCCGGGTTGACGCGCTGCGTCGGGCAGTGACCGCGCTGGGCTGGACCGACCGAGTGCACGCCGTCGAGGCTGACGCCGAACAGTTAAGTAACGACCCCAGCCAGCAGGGCAGCTATGACGCAGTGGTCGCCCGTGGCTTTGCTGAGCCGATGGCCACCCTGCGCATTGCGGCCCGCCTCGCCCGAGTCGGTGGTTGGGTGGTGATTAGTGAGCCACCACCCGAACAGGGATCACGCTGGGAGACGGAGTGGGTGCGGTCGTTCGGGCTGAGTGCCCCCGAGCGGTGTGGGCCAGTGGTTCGGTTCCACGTGGAACAAGCCGGTACCTAAGCACCTGGGGTCGGTACGACTAGGCATCGCCGGGTCGTTACATACCCCTCGGGTATCGTAGGGAGGTGAACTCCCCCACCCCCCGTATTTTGGCGGTTGCCAACCAAAAAGGCGGTGTTGGTAAGACCACCACGGTGGTCAATCTGTCGGCAAGCATTGCCCTGCTCGGCCATCGGGTGTTGGTGGTGGACCTCGATCCGCAAGGAAATGCCTCAACAGGCCTCGGAATCAACATTCGATCGCTGGAGCACAGCGTGTATGACGTGCTGCTGCATGACACCCCGATTGACGATGTGCTGCAATCCAGCGCAGTGAAAGGGTTGTTTGTGGTGCCCGCCAACCTCGATCTCGCTGGAGCAGAGATTGAACTGGTGCCAATGATGGGTCGCGAAACACGCTTGCGAAAGGCCCTCGAACAGGTGGTGGCTGATTTCGACTACGTTTTCATCGATTGCCCGCCGTCATTGGGGTTGTTGACGGTCAATGCCCTGACTGCTGCCCAAGAAGTGCTGGTGCCCGTGCAATGTGAGTATTACGCCCTCGAGGGCTTGGCCCAGTTGCTGCGCAATATTGAACTGGTGAATAAAAACCTCAATCCCCGACTGCATGTCAGCACGATTTTGTGTCAGATGTACGACAGTCGTACGAAATTGTCGGCCGATGTCGTGAGCGAAGTCCGAGAACACTTTGGTGACAAAGTACTGCGCAGCGTGATTCCCCGCAACGTGAAGATCGCCGAATCGCCCAGCCATGGTCAGCCAGCAGTCGTGTTGGAACCCAATAGCTCGGGGGCCAAGGCGTACATCGCAGCAGCACAGGAGGTGGTCCATGGCCGGGCTTAAGACAGGCAAAGGGCTCAACGCCCTCATTCCAGGTGGGGGAGACACACCACCCGCTGCCGGTGGTCTGCTCGAAGTGCCGATTACTGCGGTGGAGGTGAATCCCTATCAGCCGCGCACCCATCTTGCTGACGACACCCTCAGCGAATTGGCTGCGTCGATTCGTGCCGTCGGTGTGCTGCAGCCGCTTCTCGTGCGAACACTGCGGCCTGGTGCATATCAACTGATTGCCGGCGAACGACGACTCAAAGCCGCGCAGCGCGCCGGGCTCACCCACGTGCCCGTGATTACTCGCGACACATCAGACGCTGGTTCTGCCGAACAAGCGCTGATCGAAAATATTCATCGTGAAGATCTTGGTCCGCTTGAAGAAGCAGCTGCATACCAGCAACTCCTCGAAGATTTTCGTCTCACGCATGATCAACTAGCCACCCGCGTCGGAAAAAATCGGGCGACCATCAGCAACTCGATTCGGTTGCTCGCACTCCCAGCGTCGGTGCAGCAACTGATTGCCGATCGGCGATTGTCGGCTGGTCACGCCAAAGTGTTGTTGAGCATCACCGATCGTGCACAGCAGGAACGATTGGCACAACAAATTGTTCGCGAAGGTTTGTCGGTACGCGCAACCGAAACCGCTATTACCATTTCTGGTACTACACAAAGGAAAAAGCGGGGGAGTAAGCGACACCAAGCAACCAGTGATCCGGCGTTGGCCGATGTCGCCCATCTCGTGGCCGAACACCTATCGACGCGAGTCGTAGTCAACGAACCAACGTCATCAAACCGCGGCAGATTGAGCATTGAGTTTGCTGATCTGGCTGATTTGGAGCGCATTGCCCGCACCATCCTCGGGGCGCCACGGCCCTAAGAACACTGGGGTTGCTGAGCCCTCAAGGAGCAGTTGAGGCTCTACCTCATCCTGACGGTGTCCCCAAGCTGTGGATATCACTGGGGATACGGCAAGGGTTCACTGGGGATAAACGGCGCGGTTGGGGACAGCGGTGAAGAATTACTGGAGATGTTCGGCGAGGTCGCTGAGCAGCGCCGACTTACCGCGGGCACCCACGAGACGCCCCACCGCTTCACCGTTTTTGAACACGATCATCGTCGGGATGCTCATCACGTTGAAGCGCGTTGCGATGTCACCGTGATCATCGACGTTGAGTTTGGCGACGGTGAGCAGTCCGGCTTTTTCGGTGGCGATTTCGCGAATGATCGGATCAATTTGTTTGCACGGCCCACACCACTCGGCCCAGAAGTCGACCAATACCGGGGTATCGGCTGAACGAATCGTTTCGTCGAAATTCGCGGTGGTGAGAGTAACGACGTTGTCGGCCATGACGGGAACGCTACTTGTTCGCTGTGGCGTGCCGGTGTTCGAGCCAGCGTTCGGCGTCGATCGCCGCCATGCAACCAGAACCAGCAGCGGTGATTGCTTGTCGGTACGTGTGATCTTGTACGTCGCCACAGGCAAAGACACCGGGGATGTTGGTGCGCGTGGAACCATGTTCGGTGATGAGATAACCCGTTTCGTCCCGGTCGAGGACATCGGCGAAAAGATCGGTGTTCGGTCGGTGACCAATCGCCACGAACAGCCCGCCAACCTGCAGTGTTTCAGTGGTGCCGGTGATCGTGTCGGTGACCTCGACTGCGGTGAGTTTCGCTTCGCCAATCAGACGGGTGACCTGGGCATTCCAGCGCACGGCGATCTTCGGGTTGCTGAGGGCACGCTGCTGCATGATTTTTGACGCACGAAACTTGTCGCGCCGATGAATGATGGTGACCCTGGAGGCGAACTTGGTGAGGAAGGTTGCTTCCTCGATCGCCGAGTCACCGCCGCCGATGACGACGATTTCTTGGCCACGAAAGAAGAAACCGTCACAGGTCGCACACGTCGAGACACCATGGCCGATCAGTGATGGCTCGTTGGGCAGGCCGAGCATCAACGAACGCGCGCCGGTGCTCACGATGATGATGTCGGCGCTGTATTCGTCGTCGCGCACCCAGACACGATGCGGGTGGGTCGAAAAATCGATTTTCGTTGCCTTTTCGGTGATGTACTCGGCACCAAAGCGGGCTGCCTGGTCACGCATGCGCTGCATCAATTCCGGGCCTTGAACGCCTTCGGGGAAACCGGGGAAGTTTTCTACCTCAGTGGTGAGCATGAGCTGGCCGCCTGGTTGATCCGAACTCGACGACGGCTCACCTTCAATCACCAACGGTGCGAGGGAGGCACGCGCTGCATAAACCGCCGCAGTGAGCCCGGCCGGGCCTGAACCAATAATGATGACTTGGCGATGGGGATGAAGCGTCATGAGGGGTCTTTCAGGTCGGAATGGTTGGAACGGTTGGAATGACGGGCGCGCATCAGCAATGCCCCTACGAGGATAAACGCCCCACCGACGACAAAGTACGAGGCCCAAACGGAGCGCCGTTCGCTGAGTGCCAACTCGAATATTTCTTGTGTGCCACGCATGATGGCGATGAGCAACAGTGTCACCAACGCGACGCAGACCACGGCGATCAGTGAGCCAAAGACGATGCCACGGGTAAGCGCCACGATCGGCTTGGTGGTGCGGTCGCGTACGGCGCCCACGACCCGGTCGATGAGATCGACGGTCTTGCGCGGAAACTCGGGATCACTGAGCGGATTGGTAACCACGAGGTCAGGCTAACGCTGGGGCAAGTTACGCCGGGAGGAACACCACCTCGTTGATGCGCGCTTGAAATGGATTCGTGCTCGAACATGCTGCACTCTTGCCGATCTCGGTCAACACGATGAGCAAATGCGTGACGGGTGCTGTGACGGAAAACTTCACGATTTCACCGCGCGTGCGGTATTCCTTCGCGAGCGGCGCACCCCACCCATCAAAACCAGATGGCGGAGTCGTCGCGGT
Organism: Bifidobacterium breve; assembly: GCA_945862045.1. Lineage (GTDB taxonomy): Bacteria > Actinomycetota > Acidimicrobiia > Acidimicrobiales > Ilumatobacteraceae > F1-60-MAGs027. The sequence continues at coordinate 705 of CAMAWR010000043.1, read as the reverse complement.
GCCATAGATTTCTGCTCCCCACGGCCCGTTGGCAAAGTTCACGCGCAAGGCCCCCGTCCCGGCACCCGACAAGGTGACGAGCACGCCGACATGTTCCTTTGCACCGAAAAATTTATCGGCGTAACACGATGTGGCCCAGGCGGTTCGCGGGTTTTTATCGATGAGTACCCCGATGAGTTCTTCGTTTTCCACCCCGTCGTCACCGTTGGGGTCAAAAGAATTGATGGCCATAATCGTGGCCGGCCCGCTGGGCAATGGTGAGTCGACGGCGGGGGTGTCGGCGGCCGGGATGACCACATTGTCGGGGTCGCTTGTGCGCATAACGGCGGTGATGACGAGACCGGTGAGCACCAACATGGCGAGGAGCAGTCGGGCGGTGGTGGTGCGAAAAAATCCACCGATACCAGATGCATTCCCTGGTCGCCGGGTGCGGCGCTCGGTCGGTCGTGCGGCAGGACTGGTGCGTTCGAGTACGACACGTTGACCGGTCGGGGGAGTAATGCTTGTGTGGTCGTCTCGCTCATCGCGCAAGGCGGCGAGCAACGCCAGGCGGGTCTCTTCACCCGTTTGGTAGCGATGGTCGGGGTTGCGGGCGAGCAGTTTGTGCACGACCCGCACGAGGCGCGGCGACAAGGTGGGGCGTAAATGCGCCAAGTCAGTGGGTTCCCGCTGCAGGCGAGCCAGTGCCGTGTCGGCATCGTTATC
>CAMAWR010000042.1 GCA_945862045.1 Bifidobacterium breve | reverse complement strand
GGTGTAATTGATGTAGGCAACCGCGCCATCAATCGAAAACGCCAGGCCCAACAGGCCGCGCTCGCCATCGCCGTCGGTCAGATCGGAGATGTCGAGAACGGCAGACGATTCGAACGCGTCATCGATAAATCGGTGGATGGTGCCGGTGCGGGAAACGAAATACACGGCCGGGTCACCACTGCGGAATGCAGCATCGACAGGTTGATCAAGCACACCAATCTCGATGAGCGAAACCTCTGATGCGTCAGCAGACTCTGCCGCGATGGCGGGAATTACCTGTGCATCGCCGGTTGCTCTTTGTGCTGGCAAAGTGGCCTGTTGTGCACCGCATGCAGCAAGAGTCCCCAGCAGTACGACGAGCACGACTCGGCGCACGTTAGGCGTCCGTCGAGTTGAGCCCCTGCAGCAGTGTGTTCCAACCGAGCACTGCGCACTTGATACGCACGGGATATTTCACCACGCCTTGCAGTGCTTCGATGTCACCGAGTCGGATGTCGGCGGGGGTCGTGCCGTCATCTTCTTCGATCGTCATCAATTGTTTGAATCTTCGGGCTACGGCGCGCACGTCAGCGAGCGACTTACCTTTGACGATTGCCGTCATCATCGACGCAGATGCCTGGCTGATCGAACAGCCGTGCCCACTGAAGCGCACATCCTGCACGATGCCATCGATGACATTGAGGAAAATCTTGATCTCATCACCACACAACGGGTTGGTACCTTCGGTGCACGTTGCAGGTGGCGGCAACTCACCCCTGTTGCGGGGGGTGCGGTAATGATCGAGAATCACTTCTCGATACAGGTCCTCGAGGTTGCTCATCGCAGAAGCCGTGCCATACGCATCACCTAGAAAATACTGCTTACATCGCCGAGTGCCTCAACCAGGGCATCGACGTCGGATTCATCGGAATAGAGGTACATGCTGGCCCGTGCCGTGGCATTGGCACCGATCAGGCGCATCAACGGCTTGGCACAGTGGTGGCCGGCACGCACACACACGTTGTGTTGGTCGAGCACCTGGCTCACATCGTGGGGGTGCACGTCGCGAAAGGCGAATGAAAACGTGGCACCGCGCAACTCAGGGTTGGTCGGCCCATGGATGGTGATGTCATCGCCATAGCGCTGGGTGAGTGCGTGGTAGGCGTAATTGGTGAGTTCGATTTCGTGGCGGCGCACCTCGTTCATGCCGATGCCATTCAAGAAGTCGACTGCAGCGCCCAACCCGATGACTTCGACGATTGGTGGCGTGCCGGCCTCGAACTTGTGGGGCAGTTCTGCATAGGTAAAGCCGTCGAGACTCACCTCGCTGATCATTCCGCCACCACCGAGGAACGGCGGCATCGCCTCGAGCAACTCTTCGCGCGCCCACAGCACGCCGACACCCGTCGGGCCGCACATCTTGTGGCTGCTGAAAGCGAGCATGTCGGCGCCGAGCGCCTGCACGTCGGTGGCCATGTGGGGCACCGATTGACAACCATCAACGATGGCAATGGCACCGGCGGCGTGGGCTGCTGCACACATTTCGCGTGTGGGGTTGATCGTGCCGAGCACGTTGGACATCGACGTGAACGAAAATGCTTTCACTCCGCGTAGGAGCTGATCGAGCGATGACAGGTCGAGTTGAAAATCTTTCGTGAGCGGCACCCAGCGAATTTCGAAACCACTTTCTTTGGCCAGCATTTGCCAAGGCACGATGTTGGCGTGGTGCTCCATGTGCGTGAGCAAAATCGCATCACCCTTACCAAGGTTGGCGCGGCCCCACGACTGAGCCACCAAGTTCATCGACTCGGTGGCATTCTTGGTGAAGATGACTTCACGAGACGAGCGGGCATTGATGAACTTGGCAACCTTGGTGCGTGCACCTTCGTACGCCGCCGATGCTTCACCAGCCAAGGTGTAGGAACTTCGCCCGATCGGTGCATAGCCCTCACGCATGAACGCCGACATTGCATCGATCACACAGTTGGGCTTGTGCGAAGAATTGGCGCTGTCCAAATAGTGAATGGGCTTGCCGTTGATCTGTTTGGCGAGCATCGGGAATTGTTGGCGGATCGCTGCAACGTTGAGGGTCACTTGGAGTCCCCACGGAACGAGTCGTAACCCGAACCCTCAAGTCGCACGGCAAGTTCCATGCCACCGGATGCCACGATGCGGCCATCAATCAAGACATGGACATAATCAGGCTTGAGTTCGTCGAGCAGTCGCTGATAATGGGTGATGACGACGATGCCAAGTTGCGCACGCAACGCACGCACCTCACGAATGCCCTTGGCCACGATGCGCAAGGCATCGATGTCGAGCCCCGAGTCGGTCTCGTCGAGAATCGCGAGGTCAGGCTCGAGTATCGCCATCTGCATGATTTCGTTGCGCTTCTTTTCTCCACCTGAAAAACCCTGGTTGAGGTGGCGGTCGATGAACGCAGAGTCCATGCCGAGACGCTTCATCCAGTCCATTGCCGACAAACGTAATTCAAGAATTGAGAGGTCGATACCTTTTCGTGCCGACAATGCCTGGCGCAGAAACTGCAGTACGGACACCCCGGCAATTTCCTGTGGGTACTGAAAGCCAAGAAAGATGCCGCGCTTGGCGCGCTCAGACGTCGACCATGCAGCGATGTCGTCACCTTTATACGTGATGTCGCCGCTCGTTACTTCGTAGGCGGGGGAGGCCATGAGTGTGCTCGCCAAGGTTGATTTGCCCGAGCCGTTCGGGCCCATGATGGCGTGAATCTCGCCTTCGCGCACCGTGAGGCTGAACCCCCGCAGAATGTCGTGGTCGCCCTCGATGGCTTTGGCATGCACGTCGGTGATGCGCAGCAATTCGCGGGTCGCAACGGGTGTGGGTACTGCCTCGCTCACAACCGCAACACTATTCGCACGGGGCAATTTCCCCTACGCCGATAGGGGTAATTATGCAGTGCGTAACGCACGCCACAGGCTGGAGCGTCCTGGCTATGCGCCGTGCGTCACCAGCCGCGGGAGATCCACGCATCGAGTTGCGGTCGCTCGTTGCCAATCGTTGTGTCGCTGCCGTGACCGGGCAACACGATGGTGGTATCGGGAAACGCAAACAACGAGTCAGTGATCGAAGTGATGATGGTGGAGAAGTCACCGCCGTCAAGTTTGGTGGCGCCAGGGCCGCCCGGAAAGAGCGTGTCGCCCGTGAACAACAGCGGTGTGTCGGCAACCTGAAAACAAATCGACCCTTCGGTGTGGCCTGGGGTGTGCACGGCGTGCAAACGCAAACGCCCGACCTCCACCACTTCTTTGTCGTCAAGGAACACGTCGTAGCCAACGTCTTTGAGGCGCGGCGCATCCAGCGCGGTGACTGCTACTTCGTAGCCTGCCTCGCGCATGGCGGCCACGGCTTGAATGTGGTCCCAGTGGCCGTGTGTCTCCAGCACGCGTCGCACGCCGAGCGCTGTGCACAATTCGAGCAAGCGTTCGTGTTCATTGGCAGCGTCAATCAGCACGGCCTCGCCGCTGGCCCGACAGCGCACCACGAACACGTTGTTGTCAAACGGGCCCACGACCACTTTGTGCACCTCGGCATCGGCGTTCTGCCAATGCAGGGTGGTCATACGGCTCAGTCTGGCAGCGCCCACCGGGCTAGCCACGGAAACTGCCGTATCAGCCACGATTGGGGGTAAATCAGTGTCCGGGCGTCCGATTGGCGAATTTCGCCGTCCGTCCGACAGTATGTGAGGCATGAACTTTGCCTTTACCGAAGAACAAGAAGAACTCCGCAAGACCGTCCGCGCTTTCCTCGACTCCAAGTCGCCCGAGACCGCGGTCCGCACGCAAATGGAAACCGAACAGGGCTACGACAAAGCAGTGTGGGATCAGATGGGTTCACAGATGGGTCTCATGGGTTTGCACATCCCCGAAGACTTCGGTGGAATGGGTTTTACGTACGTTGAACTCGGTGTCGTGCTTGAAGAGATGGGCCGCGCCTTGGTGTGCGCCCCCTATTTCTCAACCGTGGTGTTGGCAGCCAACACGCTGTTGCAGAGCGGTGACGATGCAGCCAAGAAAAAGTATCTGCCAGGTATCGCTGCTGGTGAAACCATCGCCACGCTCGCGTCAACCGAACCGTCGGGCAAATGGGACGAAGCCGGCATCACGATGGCAGCCAAGGGTTCAGGCTCGAAGTTCACGCTTGACGGCACGAAGATGTTCGTGATCGATGGTCACACCGCATCGCTGATCCTCGTGGCTGCACGTACGGGCAAGGGCGTGTCGCTCTTCGCAGTCGACGGCAATGCCAAGGGTCTCACCCGCACCGCGTTGTCGACGATGGACCAGACCCGCAAGCAGGCCAAGTTGGAATTCAAAGGTGTTGAAGCCGAACTCATCGGCACCGAGGGCAAGGGCTGGGATGTGTTGAGCAAGGTGTTCGACCTTGCCGCCGTGGCGCTCGCCGCCGAACAAGTTGGAGGGGCACAAAAAGTACTCGACATGGCCGTTGAATACGCCAAGGTGCGCGTGCAATTCGGTCGACCAATCGGTTCGTTCCAGGCGATCAAGCACAAGTGTGCCGACATGTTGCTGGAAGTCGAGTCGGCCAAGTCGGCGGCGTACTACGGCATGTGGTGTGCCAGCGAAATGAACGAAGAACTGGCATCGGTGGCGTCGCTCTCCAAGGCGTATTGCTCGGAGGCCTACTTCCACGCCGCGGCCGAGAACATTCAAATTCATGGTGGTATCGGTTTCACCTGGGAACACCCGGCGCATCTGTACTTCAAGCGTGCCAAGTCGAGCGAGCTGCTGTTCGGCGACCCGGCTTACCATCGCGAACAACTCGCACAGCGAATCGGTATCTGAACCTCGTCACCCTGTTCTTCGCGGCGCTCTCGGCGCTAGTGGTGTTCGTGATCGCGGCAGTATCGATCGGTCGTGAGGCCCGTCGCCTTGATGCGGTTGCACCCCGCGCGGTCTACCTGTTGGACGATGCAGTGGCATTCGTAGCGGCGCGACTGCCCACCGAATCCCAGGCACGGCTCACCCTCGACGAAGTGCAGCGACTTTTGGTGGCCCACATGCGGTGGCTGCATGCAAAGGGTCTGCAACCACTGGACGTCATCGACCGACCCCAGGACATCGAAGAGGAGTTGGTGGTCAATGAAGACACGATCACCGCCTGGCTGCTTGGTGAAGCCGAACGCCTGCAGATCGAATTACTCGACGATGTCGACGCGGTGCGCGTGGTGCAGGCACACCTGGCTTACTTCGACGAAATCGGTGCGGTGGGGCCCAAAGCGTCTTCGTAGGAACGGTCGGTGTGAAAATCTGAACGCCACACATTGATGAAGCGCTGCAGGCGCGGATTGAAGTATGGGTCGTCATCCAAGATGTCACCCCAACGGCCGCCGAGTCTTGCAACCTCTGTTTCGATACGCAGGGCGACACGGGTCTTTGACTCGAAGTGAAAAAACTTGGCATGCGGCGTAAAAATCACCGAATAGCCGGCCTGCTGCACCTTGAGCGAATAGTCGATGTCGTTCCAATTACCTGGAAACTGGGTACTGAGGCCGCCAACCGCTTCGAACACCGCACGCGAGGTGAGCAGGCATGCAGCGATCACGCTCGATGCCTCGCGCTGCACGCGCACGTAATTGTGCGCTCCACGAGTGCGGGCAGGTTGTGAGCGGTACATGTCGGTTGGGTCGGGTGTGAATACGTGGCCGGCACTTTGGATGGTGCCGTCCTCGAAATGCAGCATCGGCCCGACGACACCAACCTTGCGGTCTGCAAATAGCGCCAACATGGTTGCTAGTGCATCAGGTGAAATAATTTCGGTGTCATCGTTGAGCAACAGTATGAAGTCGCCGCTGGAGTGTGCGACGCCGATGTTGTTTTTCACCGCAAAGTTGAACGCCTGGTCGTAGTCGACGATCAATAGGCGGTCGCCACCGATACGTTGCAGCTCGGCGCGTACGGCGGGTGGCGTCGGGGTATCGGCGACGATGATGATTTCGATATTCGTATAAGTCGAGCGCTCCAGCAGGGTGCGCACAGCGTGGACGACGAATGGTGTTGAGACACCGCGTAGTTCGGCACTACTTCCACGGGTGGGAATTACCACCGAGATTTTCGGCTGCTGTTTCAGCACACGGCACACCCGCACTGCTGGTGTATCGGCATCAAATTCCACCGTTGCAGTGATACCCACTCGTTGGAGATGGCCAGCAACCGCCTCGGGGTCGGCGCTTGGCAGCAGGTTCGTGCTCGGGCTGATGTTAAAAATCATCGCTGAACGCACTACATGTTGGGCGATTTCAGTCAAACGTAAATTGCGGTCGTGGGCACCCACGTTGGTGAGTAGCTCGATACCGCCTGCGGCATCCACCAACGAACGGCGAGCAATGATGCACTCGCCGATGTAGTCGTGTGAACGTAGCCGTTCAGGTGAGTACGACGGACGACGGTGGAAAGTGGGCAATTGGTCGTCATGTCTGATGTCGTGGCGAGTATCGCCGTATAGCAAATCAACGTCAGCCGCCATGTTGACGGCAGTGTCGAGAGCATCGCGAGTCAGGCGATCGCCGGCAGCAATGAAGACCACCCATTCGGCGGCCGCATCATCACCGAGCGCGAGGCGTCGACCCACGGCACCCTGTGCGGTATCTCCGCTGGCACCAGTGACGTACCACGAGCGACGTGTGAGACCAAGACGGCGCAATGACTTTGCGGTTACGGCAAGCGCCTCGGGTGATGCATCGACGGCATTAGTCGTAAACAAAAAAGACGACAACTACTTCACCAGCCGTTTCTTCATTTGCATGCGTAACGCTCTGGGGATATTGCGGTAGACGAATCGAATCGGGCGCATCCAATCCTGGTGCACCCAGTCGTTGGGCATCTCGTGAAACTCGTAATCCTGGACTGCATGACCACTTGCCCGCAACATGTGGTGTCGACGAGCTGCTGCGGTACGCCCCGCCTCGTCGTCAACCCGTGCCCAGTGCGCAAGTAGCGCGTCAATTTCGTGGGAACTGCGGGGTGTGATCACTCGCACTCCATCAAATCACATCAAATCATTACGTTGAAGCCGGTCATGATGCGTTCGCCGAGTGCGGCGTCACCAGTGAATGCCACTCGTGCGTCGCCTGATTCATACGACTGTCGTCCGCAGCACAACGCAAGGTAGGTATTGCTATCCAGTGCGATGGTGCATACGGGGTTGGCCGCTGCATCCACATGGGCGGCCTTGCCGGCGTTGGTGGCGATGTGAAAAGTGCGCATGACGGGCCCAGTGATATTGATGCTCACCGTGCTGCCATCGGGTGCCGACGCTCGTTTCCCAACGACCATGGGTAGCGAACGAGCGAAACGGCCGATGCTGTGTTCGGCAGCGGGCCCGCCCTCATTGCCAGGTTGGCGCAGTGTGCGACGCATATCTTGCTCGTGTACCCAGGCGTCCATCACGCGAATGTGTAAAAAGTCGGCGAATGTGCCGGGGCCCGTGGGGGTCATCATTTCGCGGGCGAAGTAGTCGTCGTTTGCGGTGGCGAAAGTGTGTCTTCGCTTGGCCTCAATGGCCTGCCACTCGGCAAAGACTTCGGCACCAGTGCAGCTACGCCGTGCATCGATTTCGTGTTCGTTGAATTCACCGATCGGGTTCTTCACGTGCGTCAGGTTGGTAGCCCGATGTTTGGTCGGGGGTTCACCGTGCAGCCCAAGTTCAGACGACACCAAGTGCGCGAGCGTGTCCTGCACTGTCCAGCCGGGGCACTCGGTCATCGTCTTCCACTGGGGCTCATTGAGATTGACCAGCAACGAATCAAGCGACGCCCACACATCCTGCAATAGATCAATAAGGGCGGTGGGTCGCGTCACAACGCCGGATTCTGCACGGAATTCCACTCGCGTGCCCGCAAATACGGGGTGAATGCTTCGCCGATATGGGTCAAGTCATCCGCTGTTTTCGGCACTTTCAATTCATAAAAGTGTGGGAATTGTGATGCGCCATACACCAAGTTCCACAAGCGCAGTGCGTCGTCGCCGCTTGGTGCAGGCACGATGACCGGGCCGAAGATGGCCCGACCGGTTGGTGGCACGAGGATTGGTACACCGAAACCGCCAAGTGTGCTCACGGCGTGCTCGTGGTCGCGTCGCACATCGTCGTGGGTGGTTTGGTCGGCGAGGGCTGCTTCCCAAGTTTCGGCGGGTGCGCCAATTGATGCCAGCAGTTCGTTGGCAGTTTCCCGTTCGTAGGGGCGGCGACCTTCGATGTGCAATGCATGTGCACTCGCCAGATACCACGCACCGCACAGATCGTTGCTACGCCGGCGCAACCACGCAGCGATACGTAGTGGCGTCCAGCCGTAGGCAAGTTCGCGTTCCCACGGGAATTTTTTGCCATCGACGTGATTGATGACCTCAAGGCTGAAAAACTTCCAATTCACCCGCAAATTGGTGAGGCGTTGCACCTCGCGTATCCATAACGAGGTTTGGTGCGCATAGGGGCACATGACGTCAAAATAGAAATCCACCGAAGAAGCCGTTGCATCCGCAGAAACTGCTCGTGTCACCACGTCGAAATACTAGGTTAGATTTGAGGCGTGCAGCGCCCCGGACGT
>CAMAWR010000041.1 GCA_945862045.1 Bifidobacterium breve | reverse complement strand
CGATCGGCGCTGGAAATAGCCGGGGTGGCGTTCTGCAAGCGCACGAGTGCGTCAAGCCCACCGACACCGTCCAACAATGCGGCTCGCCGCAACTCTTCACCGACCGTGACCGGGTCGACGGGTTCACCCGCGATGCTCAGCGAACGAATTGCATCGAACACGTGGCGGTGCGCCGGCTTGTAAAAATCTTCGGCCGCTAAACCGCCGAGCACGATCGAAATCGCGTCTTCGGACAGCATCATCGCACCGAGCAGCGACGCTTCGGCATCGACGTTGTGCGGCGGGATACGTTGGGTTGGACGACCGTCGTCGCCTCGTCGAATATCGGTGATGCTCACCCGTCTACCTTTGCCGCTTTGGCCTGTTGATCACAAGGGGTACAACCCTGTGATTTTGTTGTGATAATCCCGTGCACGTGTTGTGGTCAACCTGTGCTCTTCCTGTGGACAGTAATACAGGGGTGGACGGAATACCGACGTATCGACGCCAACCTCGGGCAGGCAACGAGACCGGATGCGGAACACGATCCAGGAATGTGCGGGAACGTACCGAGGTACTTGTGGACAACCTGGGGATAGCAGGGATGTTCCCTACGTTGCGTACACCTCAACGGTGAGAGTTCCCCGTACATCGCCGTACAGACCAACCGACACCTGATGCGAGCCGACATCGCGAATTGGTGTCGCAATATCGACATGCTTGCGCTCGATCACCACATGGAATTGTTGTTCCACCGCGGTCACGATGTCGCTCGCGGTGACCGAGCCGAATAATTTGCCGGTCGCACCCGCTTTGGCATTGACGACGAGCGGTGTTGCAGCAAACACAGCGGCGATGAGCCGTGCCGAATCGCGATCAGCGGCTTCACGCACATCCCGCGAACGCTTCACCGTGTCGGCCTGCGCCACCGCCCCGTCCGTGGCCTCGACAGCCAAACCGTTCGGAATGAGATAGTTGCGAGCATGACCGGAGGTCACGGTCACAATGTCGCCACGCCGACCGGTGCCCTTCACATCTCGGCGCAAGAGCACCTTCACGGGTCAGCCTTCGCTGGGTGTCTCGGGAGCAGCCGCGGCTACTGGGGTGGCGGCTGGGGTGGCGGCTGGGGTGGCGGCTGCTGAGGCGTCGGGCACGTTGGCATACCGTTCAACGACGTCACGACTGACACCGCCGCGCGCTTCGCCACGTGACTCGCCGCGTGCTTCGCCACGGTCATCATCACGGTTACGTGGGCCACGCAGACCGGCCACGCGCTTGGTGTACGGCAGCAATGCCATTTCGCGGGCGTTCTTTACCGCCGTAGCAATGTCACGCTGTTGCTGCACGTCGGCACCCGTCATCCGACGAGCCTTCAATTTTGAGCGGTCGCTCATGAAACGCTGTAGCAGGTTGACATTCTTGTAGTCGATGTAGACGATGCGCTCAGGGTTGAGTGGGTTCGGCTTTTTCTTGTAGCGGCGCTGCAACAATTTGGCGGCGCGTAACTTGTTTTTTTTACTCGTCATGTCAATCGTCCTTTGTGTGGCTCGGGATGGTCAGGGAAAATACTGGGCGGAATTAAAACGGTTCTTCGCCCTCAAAGGGGCTTTTTTCACCGGCAGGACTCGCACCGGTGCCGGTCTTCTTGGCTGCACCGTCCTGGCGGGGTTTGCGCTCGACTTGCGCGGTCGCCCAACGCAAACTTGGTCCGAGCTCGTCGGCGATCACGTCAATGGCGGTGCGCTTGTCGCCTTCGCGAGTGGTGAACTCACGCTGCTCGAGTCGACCCGTCACCACGATGCGCACACCCTTGGACAGGGATGCTGCAGCATTTTCGCCGAGTTCACCCCAGGCCGTGATGTTGAAGAAGGATGTTTGTTCTTGCCACTCGCCGTTCACCTGGAAGCGACGACCTACGGCGATACCGAAGTTTGCAACGGCCTTGCCGTTGGCCGTGAAGCGAAGTTCCGGGTCGCGCACAATGTTGCCGACGAGAGTGATCGTGTTGTCTGCCATGGATGTTCCTTTGAGGGTGGTGGGTTACTTGCTGGTGGCGGGTGACATGCCGCGACGTTCTACTTCGTGATCGGGTAGACGCAGCAACTTGTGTCGCAACACGTCGTCTGACAGGCGCATGGTGCGCTCGACTTCGTCGAGCATGCCACCATCGGCGACGACGTTGAAGATGGCGTAGTAGCCATCGCTCTGCTTTTTGATCGGGTAGGCCAACCGACGTCGCCCCCACCAATCGGGCGTTCCATGTACGGAACCACCGACGTTCGTCACCGCTTTGGCGATCTGGTTCATCCAGCCGTGTGCGGCGTTTTCATCTAACGCACCGCTGACGATGACCATCAATTCATATGCACGCATTATTGACTCCCTTCGGACACGATCAGTGAGGTCGTGGCCCCGCAAGGGGCAGGGTGGATAAGGACTTTGAGCGTACCGTCACCCCGTCAGTGTGCCAACGGGCTGCTACGGAGTTGTGTGCCGCGTTCTCCGGCAATGGTCGCAGAAGTTTCGCAACCTGGCCCTAGGCCTGGCGACGCACCCGTGGGCGAGAACGACGACCACCGCACGGGGCTGCTTCCAACACGTGATTCCATTGGCAGGCGAGGCACACCTCGACGGTGTACGCGGTGAACTGCTCGGGGCGAGCCGCAAACGTGCGCAACGACCGTGCCGATGTGATGCACCGGCCCGACTTCGGGAGGCGCGGCCCGAACAGATACGTCACGTTGCGTAATTCGTTGGCGGCACACAATGGGCAAACGGCCCGGCGAGCTACACCGTAATGGTGGGCGGCGCGCACGAGGTCGATGCCTGCATCACACGCATCATGGCGGGGCACATCGCCGGCTCGCACACGCTCGACGTAGGCGCGCCGCAAAATGCGGAAATCAATCGTCGCAGCGCTCTGCATCCTCATCTTCTTGCCCACGACGCTCACGGTAGTGCGCTCAGCGTGCCTGGTGCTGTGCCCACCAGTCATCGAGTCGCCGGCGAATCTCTTGTTCACCGAGTATTCCTTCGTCAAGACGAAGTTCCATCAAAAAGTCAATGGCCTCCCCGACTGCTCGGCCGGGCGTGATACCGAGGTGCGCCATCACGGCGAGGCCATCCATCTCGGGTCGCAAGGCCGCGAGCTCTTCGTGTTGTGCGAGTTCATTGATTCGTTCTTCCAGTTCGCTCATTCGCAGATTAAGGGCGTCTACTTTTCGTTCGCTGCGTGTCGTGCAGTCGCAACGCACCAACACGTTGAGTTCGGTGAGCACGTCTCCTGCATCACGCACGTAACGGCGCACCGCAGAATCGGTCCAGCCCATTTGATACGTGTGAAACCGTCCGCTGAGAAACACCAGTTCTGACACCCGCCGGATGTCGTCGTTGGAGTAGTGCAGCTCACGCATGCGCTTGCGCGTCATCTTGGCCCCGACCACCTCGTGATGATAAAAAGTCATTCCCTTACCGGGCAGCACCTTGCGGGTCTTTGGTTTGCCGATGTCGTGGAACAGTGCGGCCAATCGCGTGATGCGAAAATCGCCGGGCATGTCATTGCGCACGTTCTCCACGACCGCAAAGGTATGCGTGAGCACATCTTTATGGCGATGAATCGGGTCTTGTTCGAGTGAGAGTGCGGGCAGCTCGGGTAAAAAATGGTCGGTGAGGCCCGTTTCCACCGCAAAGCGCAACCCCAGCCCGACCGCATCGGTCACGATCATGCGGTCGAACTCGTCGCGCACGCGTTCACTCGACACGATTGATAGCCGCTCGTTCATCGAGCGCACCGCCGACACCAGCGCATCATCGGGGGTGACCGACAATGTGGCCACGAATCGAGCTGCCCGCAACATTCGGAGTGGATCGTCACTGAAACTTTCCTCGGGCGACAACGGTGTGCGGAGACGAAGCGCCAGCAAATCGTCGAGACCCCCGTACGGATCAACCAGCTGTGGTGAAGTAGCCGTGAGCTCGAGCGCCATCGCATTGATCGTGAAGTCACGCCGTGACAAGTCGATCTGCACCGAATCAGAGAACTTCACCTCCGGCTTGCGTGAATCGGGGGAGTACGCCTCGGCGCGATGTGTGGTGATTTCTAGTGACCGCGTGCCGCGCAATGCAGCGATGGTGCCGAAACGCTCGCCCTGGGTCCACAGGGCATCGACCTTGCCGGCCAAAATTGACTTCACCGCATCGGGGTGGGCATTCGTCGTGAAATCAAAATCGAAGCCAGCCGAATCACGACCGAGCAACAAATCGCGCACCGTTCCGCCGACGATGAACAAGCGGTAACCCGCCTCTGCAAATGCGGCGGTGATCGGTGCAAGTTCGGCAATGACTGCATCGAATCGCGCAGGCTGCACGGTCTACAGGTTACGCAACGACAGCGCCACTAGCGTTCGAGTGTGTCGGCTGGCGTAACCGCGCTGCGTGGCGACGGGCGCAGTGGCACAGCCAAGATTCGCTCGATGTGCAGCATCGTGCCCATCGGGGGATGCGACACCTACCGCACCCCGGCCCTCTCGACTGCGGATGCGCAATGGTTTCAGGAACACGGTTTCGCGACCGTGCAGTCACTGGTGGTGTTCCAACATGACGGAAGAGTCAGAAGCGATGTCTCCGACACCATCACCTGTCGCAACATGACCTGTCGACAGGTCATGTTGCGGCCACAACGGCAATTGCTCGCTGATGTGCTGACCATCGATGCCGAATCGTTCCCCACCCCGTGGAACCTGTCGGGTCAGACGTTGCGCCATGCCTGTCGAGCCACGAGCGAGCACCGCATTCTGATCGCGTACAGCGCACCCGACACCAGCCCGCTCGGGTATGCCATCGTCGGTCGTGTCGGTATGCACGCATACCTGCAGCGACTTGCCGTAAGCCCCGCTCAGCGTCGCCGTGGGGCTGCCAAACGGTTGGTGCACGACGCCGCACGGTGGGCCGCCACCCGTGGGGCCACCACGATGCTGGTGAATACCGAGCCGGCCAATGATGCGGCCCGTGCTCTCTACCGAACGTTGGAATTCGTCTTGCTGCCCGACTTACTCGTCGTAATGGAGCGTGCCGTGCATTCGACAGAAGGAACCCACCAATGACCCGGCGGCGGCTGGCGCAGTTGCTCGGTGCTGTCGGCATTGTCGTCACGCTCGTTGCGGTCGCCCCCGCGCCGACTCTGGCCGTTGACTACCAATTGGAGGTCGTCGCCGGCACGTTCACCACGCAGGTGAACGAGCGCCTGACTTTTACCGTGTCGACGCCGACCAATGCAGCGATCGAAGCCATGCTCATCGACAGAGCGACGACGGCCGTCGTGCAGATAAGCAACCCACTTGTTACCCGTCAGGCCGTCGCAGCAATCGTCGCAGGTGGCACGTTCGTCGCCGAGGCAGAGTCTGCGATCCCCGGGCCCATTTTCCGCCCGACCACAACCCGAGCCGTTCCTGGCTATCAGGTGCTCATCGCAACATCGGCGGTGGCGAGACGCGATGGCTCCCTCCTTATCACCCGTGATGGACTTCGGGTGGTTCGCCTCACGCTCACGGCGCCGTCGGGGCTCATCAGCCAGCTGACCACATTCATCAACGTGGTGTCGTCGCGCACGACCACACCGTTGCCGGTCACGATGATTGCCACGATCGATGGTGCACCAACACTGCAGCCTGACGGGTCAATTGTGATCGGTGCAGCCGAGCGCGAAAAGTTGCGCGACCTGCGTGACCTGCTCTACCGCAAACCGCCGGGGGTGCCGCTCGGCATCCGTGTACGACCGGAACTCCTCAATGGTTTGGCCCGTTCCACCGACGAAGCCGATCAGTCGTTGTTTGCCGAGCTTGCCAAACGCCTCCCCGACAACGACGTGTTGGTGAGCACGTTTCGTCCGATTGATGTGGCTTCGTACGCTGCCGCCGGATTGAAATCGCAATTTGAAGCACAACTCCTGCGCGGCGAAACCATAATCGATGCCCTGAACGGCCCGAACCTGCCATTGCGGGCGGTGTGGGTGTCAAACGACGCAATCGACGCGATCGGTGTCGACTTCCTGCGCACCTTTGGGGTGACCAACGTTGTCGTCGTCGGGAATGGTGTCAATACGTATGGTGCTGAAACCAACCCGAATCGACCGTACGCCCTGCGTTCTGCAACGACGGGTGTCGTACTCAACCTCGCCGACACCCGCTACGCAAAGTTGCTCGACGAGCCGACGGGAACTGCCCACGAGTCAGCAACCGCTATCGCTGCTGAAATCATCGCCCAACGAAACGAACTGGCCGGTTCACCCGTCGGCTCCACGGCATTGGCCACCCGACAACTGGTGCTCGCGAGCGCCAGTGGCGTGCCGACCGAACCGCTCATCGCCGCAATCGTTCTTCGGCATTTGCGGGGTGCACCGCAGGTGGAATTGCGCAGGGTCGGTGAGATCGCCCCAACCCTTGAAGGCCTCGCCCGAATCGCGCCGCCGGTCGTGCCGATCATCGATATCAGCACCATTCAGACACGCACCAACGACGCACTCGGCAGCATCGACATCGTTCGTGATGTGCTCGCCGCCAACGAAGGTCTCACCGATCGCTGGGTCGAACTCGTCGACGTTGCCAACGACACCACGCTCACCGATGTGCAACGCGCCGCCTACCTTGATGCCGTACTCAACCAGGTGAACGCAGCACGCACCGCGGTCACATTACCGACTCGATCATTCACGTTCGGTAGCCGCGACAGCGAACTGCGACTTGCGCTCATCAACTCGAGTGTCTTTGCGGTGTCACTGCAGCTACGGGTGACGAGTCCGAACGGCAAGATGAGTTTTGTGCCGACCGAATTTGCCGTCGTCATTCCACCAGGCGATCAACGCGAATTGGTCATGACGGCAAGCGCCCGCGCCAACGGCCTCATCCCGATTGAGCTTGTGCTCTCCACCCCGGATGGCACGGTGCTTGATGTTGCACAAATCCGTGTGCGGGTGAACGCGATTGCCGGTCTCGGGCGGGGTGTCAGTGCCGTATTCATTGTGCTGCTGGGTGCATGGTGGCTCATTCACGCCCGGCGCAGCCACAAGCAAAAAACTGCCGAGAAGCACCCCGTACTACGCTCGCCAGTATGACCATTCGCATCGTCACCGACTCTGCCTGCGATCTCCCCCAGCAACTGGTTGATGAATTGGGCATCACTCTGGTGCCGCTCACCTTCAGTTTTGGTGACGAAGAGTTCACCGACCGAGTTTCGCTCACCCCCAACGAGTTCTGGGCGCGTTGTTCGGCTTCACCAGTGCTTCCGCAAACGGCGGCACCCGCACCAGGCAAATTTGCCGAAGCATTCACGAACCTTTCCCGCGCTGGGGCAACAGGAATCTTGGTGGTCACCATTTCGTCGGACTTATCGGCCACCAAGCAAGCAGCCGAACAGGGTGCCGAAGCCGCACGACTCACCATTCCGATTCGCGTCGTTGACAGCCGCTCAGCATCAATCGGTGAGGGCATCAGTGTGGTGGCTGCGGCACGCCTCGCCCAGGGTGGTATGGGGCTCGACGATCTCGCCCGCACCGTCACCGATATGGCGGGCCGCACACGCGTGTGGGCAGCGCTCGACACGTTGGAAAACCTGAAGAAAAACGGTCGTATCGGTGGCGCCAAAGCCCTCTTGGCTTCGGCACTGTCGATCAAGCCGATCATCACCGTGCTCGACGGCAAGGTGGCCGAAGGCGGCAAGCAACGCACCCGCAGCAAGGCGCTGGCGTTCGTGATCGATCAATTCCGCAACGACGGTGCGGTGTCGAATCTTGCCGTATTGCATGCCCAATGCGCCGACGTTGATGCGTTCGTCGCGCAATTGCGTGAGACGTACACGGGTGAAATCATCGTCGGTGATATCGGTTCGGTCATCGGTTCCCACACCGGCCCGGGCACGATCGGCGTCGCCTACCACGTGCAGTAGCCGCACACGCCGCCACGGCGTGTGATTCCACCATTCAGACGAGGCGCACAACTAGCGTCTCGGGTCAGTCATGTCCGCCGTTGAACTCGAGCCTGGGTTCATCGGTGACCGATACCGACTCGAACGCCACATTGCGCGCGGGGGAATGGCCGAAGTGTGGCTCGGGCACGACACGTTCCTCAACCGCCAAGTGGCCATCAAGGTGCTGAAGCGCCACATCGCTCGCGATGAAACGGCGATCGAGCGATTCCGCCGAGAGGCGCTCGCTTGCGCCGGGCTGAATCATCCGAACATCGTCGCGGTGTACGACTCGTTCGCCCACGACGGCTACCAGGTGGTGGTGATGCAATACGTGCAAGGCCGCAGTCTGCGTGATCTGCTCGACAAAAAGAAAAAGTTGACACCGGGTTTGTCGATCATGATGGGCGCTGCGATTGCCGCCGCCCTCGATGCCACTCACCAACACGGCTACATCCACCGCGATGTCAAGCCGGGCAACATCCTCGTGCGTCCCGACGGTCACTTCCTGCTGGCTGATTTTGGTATCGCCAAGGCGCTCCAGGCCTCCGAGGGCAGCGACCTCACGAGCGACAACATCATGATGGGCACGGCAAAATATTTGTCGCCGGAAATCGTGCGCGGTAAACCCCTCGATGGTCGCGCCGACCTGTACAGCCTCGGCCTCGTGTTGTACGAATGTCTCTCCGGAAAAGTACCGTTTCTCAGCGATAACGATGCCGACACGGCACTGGCTCGCCTGCAGCGGGAACCCACTGACTTGGCGCATTTACGCCCCACCTTGTCGCCGCGCCTCGTGCGGGTCGTGCACAAACTGCTCGCCCGCAACCCCGACCATCGCTACCAAACGGGTGAAGA
>CAMAWR010000040.1 GCA_945862045.1 Bifidobacterium breve | reverse complement strand
GCCCAGTGGATGCATGGCATCAACCGTGGCATTTTGTTGCCACCTGGCCTGGACGAACAGTGGCTCATCTCGGTGATGCATACCGACGAAGCTGCGATGACGTACGCCGGGGTGTTCGCCGACTTCGTCGAAGAACTCGTTCGCTGATCTGCGGGGGCTATTTCGCCTTCGCTCTAGACGCGAATGGTATAGCCCGCTTCTTCGATTGCCAGGCGAAGCGACTCGCTTGACGGTGCGGCAGTACTGACCAGTTCAGCGGTCTTTTGTTCGAGCGACACCGTCACCGACTGCACACCGGCAAGGGCACTGAGGGCTTCGGTCACATGGCGCACACAGTTCTGGCAAGACATACCTTCAACGTGTAAGACTGTTGTTGTCATGTTGCGCAGACTACCCACGATTCTTGGTCTGGTAGTTGTCGTTGGGTGTTCTGCTGGTTCAACGGGGGAAAAAGACGCAGCATGGAACGACGCCGATGTCGAATTCGTGCAGGGCATGATTCCACACCATGCGCAAGCACTGGAAATGGTCGAACTCACCGCCGGCAAATCGGTATCCGGCGACGTGGCCCAACTTGCCGAAGATATTCGCAACGCGCAAGGCCCGGAGATCACCCTGATGCAAGGTTTCTTAGCGGAGTGGGGCACCAAGACTGACCCGCATTCCGGCCATGGCGGTAGCGATAAAGACGCCCCTGCCAGCCACGGGATGATGACAAAAGACGACCTCAGCGCACTGGCGGCAGCAACGGGGCCGGCATTCGAGCAAATGTGGATCACGATGATGATCGCCCACCATGAGGGGGCCACCACGATGGCCAAACAGGTGCTCACGGCAGGCAAGGAGCCCCGCGTGCAGGCCCTGGCACAGGCCGTTATAGCGAGCCAAACGGCGGAGATCGCCCAATTGAGGGCGCTGTTGGCCAGTTTCGGCTGAAATCCCTTCTGGGGTGCTTGACCGAACAGGTGTTCGTAGGTAAGGTCGTAGCAGTTCCCCTTGGCTCATGCACACAGCAGTGGGAATACGCAATCACATAGCACCCCATCTCTACGGTGCAATATTCCCCGAACAACTACGAAAGGTCCCCAACCATGAGCTTCGAACGAAAGAACGAAAAAGCCCCCAAGTCCACCGACAAGGTGGTCGAGCGGCCAGTCGCCAAGTCTGGCAAGCCAACTCCCGAAGCCGATCGTGCCCGCACCAACGAACGCGCCAAGGCGCTCGAGGCGGCCCTCGGACAAATTGACAAACAGTTCGGCGCCGGTTCGGTCATGCGAATGGGCGAGAAAAAAACCATGGGAATCGAGGCGATCTCCACTGGTGCCCTCGCACTTGACATCGCACTCGGCGTTGGTGGCGTGCCACGCGGCCGTGTCGTAGAAATTTTCGGCCCAGAATCATCGGGTAAGTCAACGCTGGCGATGCACATCGTGGCTGAAGCACAACGCAACGGCGGCATCTGTGCCTATGTCGACGCCGAGCACGCACTCGACCCGGTCTATGCAGCAGCCATCGGTGTCGACACCGACAATCTGCTGATTTCTCAGCCCGATACGGGTGAGCAGGCGCTCGAAATCGTCGACATGTTGGTTCGCTCGTGTGCCGTTGACGTGATCGTCATCGACTCGGTCGCCGCCCTCACGCCACGCGCCGAAATCGAGGGTGAAATGGGGGACAGCCACGTTGGTTTGCAGGCCCGTTTGATGAGCCAAGCATTGCGCAAACTCACCGCGAATCTCAGCAAGTCGAACACGATTGCAGTCTTCATCAACCAGCTGCGCGAAAAGATCGGTGTCATGTTCGGTTCGCCAGAAACCACACCAGGTGGTCGTGCACTCAAGTTCTATTCGTCGGTGCGTCTCGATATTCGCCGGATCGAATCGATCAAAGACGGGGCCGAGGTCGTGGGTGCACGCACCCGTGTGAAGGTCGTGAAGAACAAGGTGGCGCCGCCATTCCGTCAAGCCGAGTTCGACATCACCTACGGCAAGGGCATCAGTCGTGAAGGATCGGTGCTCGACCTTGCCGTCGAGATGGGTATCGCGAAGAAATCTGGTGCCTGGTTCACCTATGACGGTGAGCAACTAGGCCAGGGTCGCGAGAACTCCAAACAGTTCCTGATCGACAACCCCGACGTGATGATGCAGATGTCGGCGCGGGTTCGCGACAAAGCGATGGCCAAACCCGTCGAAGAATCAGCCGAGGGTTTCAGCAAAGCAGACGAATCGCCAATCGAACTCGAATAGGTGCGCAACGGCGCTTCTTGTCGGCCTCGGTAGCCTTCACGATGTTGTGACTCGTCGATACGTGGTGCGCACGTTCGGCTGCCAGATGAACGAGCATGATTCCGAGCGAATCGCCGGGCTCTTGGAACAAGACGGCTTAGAGCCCATCGATGACGAGGCCAAAGCCGATGTCATCGTCATCAATACCTGTTGTATCCGCGAAAACGCCGACAAAAAGTTGTACGGCACGCTCGGCACGATGAAGACCTGGAAGGATGCCGACCCCAACCGCCAGATCGTGGTGGCTGGTTGCCTGGCCCAAAAAGACCGTGAACTCGTGCGTCAACGTGCACCGTGGGTCGACGTGGTGCTCGGCACGCACAACGTGCATCGCACCACCGAATTACTCAATCAGGCGCGCACCACGGGTGCAATAACCGAGATCCTCGACGAGGCGATCGTCGATGACTACGCGCTGTTTCCGTCGGCACTGCCCGTCAGGCGCGAAACCTCGTATCGCAGCTGGGTGACGATTCAAATTGGTTGTGACAACACCTGTGCCTATTGCATCGTGCCCGCGGTACGCGGTCGCGAGATCAGTCGCCCGTTCGACAACATCCTCGATGAGGTGTCTGCGCTGGCCGCCAGTGGCGTTACCGAAATTTTCTTGCTCGGCCAGAACGTCAACTCCTATGGTCGTGATTTGTCGCTGGCCAGTCGTCGCGCCGGCGACGAATCGGTGCGCGTGGCGCCCCAGTTTGCTGCGCTGCTGCGAGCCGTCGGTGCGATACCAGGGGTGCAGCGGGTGCGCTACATGAGCCCGCATCCCAATGACATGCGCGAAGACACCCTGCGCGCGATGCACGAAACCACCTCGGTGTGCGAGCACCTGCACTATCCGTTGCAAGCCGGCAGTGACACGGTGTTGGCCGCCATGCATCGTGGCTACACCGTGCAGCGATACCTCGATCGCCTCGTCGAAGCGCGCCGCACGATCGCCGACTTGGCGGTGACAACCGACCTGATCGTCGGTTTCCCCGGCGAAACAGAGGCCGATTTCGTGCAAACGATGGAGGTTGCCGCCACCGCAGAATTCGACTCGGCGTATCTCTTCATTTTTTCACCGCGTGAAGGCACGGCTGCTGCCGCCATGACCGACAAGTTCTGTGACCCCGGCGTAATGAGCGAGCGATACAACCGTTTGAAGGTCGTTCTCGATCACAGTGCGGTGCTCAAGCATCGTGCTCGCATCGGTCGCATCGAAGAAGTGGTCGTCGAGGGGTCGAGTCGCAAGAACCCCGACCACCTCACCGGGCGTACACGCCAAAACAAACTCGTGCATTTTCCGTCGCCTGAAAAACTTCGGGTCGGTACCTACGCGCGGGTGGAGATCATTGACGCCGCCCGATTCCACTTGGCTGGTCGTTTGCTTGAAGTCACCGCGCTGCCAACGCATCGCACACGACTCGCCGTTACCTCGGCGTGAGCATGCGCCAGATTGCCATCGTCGCCCCGACGGCAAGCGGCAAGAGTGATGTGGCGATGGCCGTCGCCCGCGCCACGGGTGCCCACATCGTGGTGGTGGATGCGATGCAGGTGTACCGCGGGATGGACATCGGCACCGCGAAACCAACTGCGATCGACCAAGCCGACGTGCCGCACCATTGTGTGGACCTCGTGAACCCCGACGAACGCTTCAATGTCGCCGAATACCAAGTTCAGGCAGCAATGGCCCGCACTGCAATCACCGATGCCGGGGCCCATGCCGTGTTCGTCGCGGGCACCGGGTTGTATCTCACCGCCGTGATCGATGATCTGCAGTTGCCCGGTGAGTGGCCCGCGGTGCGCGCCGAGTTGCAGGCCGAACCCGATGTCGCGGTGCTGTATGCGCGTCTCAAAACACTGGACCCGCTTGCAGCGTCACGTAGTGACAAGTCGAATCGTCGGCGCATCGAACGCGCACTCGAGGTGTGCATCGGCAGTGGCGTAGCATTTTCTTCATTCGGCCCGGGAACCGGTGCTTACCCGCCGAGTGATGTGCAGCAGATCGGCATCGCATGGCCCCGCGAAACATTGTCGAAGCGCATCGAACACCGGGTACACACGATGATGGCTGCCGGCTTCCTCGATGAGGTGCGCGGTTTGGCAAAACAGTTCACGCTGTCGCGGGAAGCGGCACAGGCGCTCGGCTACCGCGAACTGCTCGCCCATCTCGCCGGTGAGTTGTCGCTCGCCGAGGCCATCGATCAGATGGTGCTGCACACCCGACAATTTGCGGTGCGGCAAGAACGCTGGTTTCGTCGTGACCCGCGGATTACGTGGGTGGCCGTGCACAGTGACCCCGTTGCCGAGGTCACGCCCCAGGTGCTGGCCTTGCTGCGCTAGGCATAGTGGGGAAAGAGACGGTGTGGGAACGGTGACGAGGGTCAGCAAATACGACGGCTGGGGCAACGACTTTTTGGTGTTCGATGTTGCCCACGCACGCGCCGGTCAAACTGATCCGGCCACTGACTGGTCGGCGGTCGCCCGCGCGTGGTGTCATCGCACGACCGGCATCGGTGCCGATGGCCTGCTGTTGCTCGAGCGTATCGATGATGTCAACGCGCGGATGCGACTCTTCAACAGTGACGGTTCAACTGCCGAGATGAGTGGCAATGGTGCCCGCTGTTTTGCCTTCGCACTGCTGCGCAGCGATGCTGCACGTGGTGAGCGCGTGTACCGATTGCATACCGATGCCGGCCTGCGCGAAGTTACTGTCGGTGCACAGACCGACGATTCGGCCATCGCTACGGTCGACATGGGCGAAGTGACGCGCATCGATGCACCGGCGGATTGGCACAAAATCGGCACGCACCCTGATCGCCCGGTGATGCACGTGTCGGTGGGCAACCCGCACACGGTGGTGGGTGTCGACGATGTTTCAATAATTGACGTGCTGCACCTCGGTCGCCAGATTCCCCAAGTCAATCTGGAGGTGGTCGCACCCGGCCCCGAGACCAACGCAATAACGATGCGAGTCCACGAACGTGGTGCAGGAATAACGCAGGCGTGTGGCACCGGCGCGTGCGCCAGTGCGTGGGCGGCGATGGCGTGGGGCCTCGTGCCGTCAACTGGTGAGCGCACCGAAGTAATCGTGCACATGCCGGGTGGTGATGCAATCGTCACCGTCAACGCACCCGTTGTCGGGCGAATCACGCTCAGCGGACCAACTCGATATATCGACACCTACGAGGCATCGCTCGATGCGCCGTATGTGGCAACTGCAAAGCACAACGCATGACCACGCCGTATCAAGAAGCGCTCGGCCGCACGCTCATCGAGCGCACGATTCGTGAAAAAATTGTGCTTGTTGGTGTGACACTCGAGGGCCACGACGACACAGACACCCATGAGAGCCTCGACGAACTTGAGCGGCTGGTCGACACCGCCGGTGCCGACGTGGTGGCGCGCCTTACGCAGCGGCGCGAGAGGCCAGACCCCGCCTCGTTCATCGGCAAAGGCAAAGTTGAGGAGCTGAAAGCGACCTGTCTTGCTTTTGATGCCGACACCGTCGTGTTCGACAACGAACTCTCGCCCGCCCAACAGTTCAACCTGGAAAAAACCCTCGGCCGCACCGCCATCGACCGCACGGCGGTCATCCTCGACATTTTTGCGCAAAACAGCCACACGTTGGAAGGCAAGGCCCAGGTGGAGTTGGCGCTCATGCGCTATCGGCTGCCCCGTATTCGTCGTGGTGCCAGTGCGGGGCTCACCCAGCAGGGTGGTGGCATCGGCACCCGGGGCCCCGGCGAAACCAAACTTGAAACCGATCGACGTCGCATCAACGACCGCATCGCCAAACTCGACCGCGAACTTCGCGAACTGCAACGCACCCGCGACGAGCAACGCAAGGGTCGCTCGCGCAGTGGTCTGGCCAACGTGTCCATCGTCGGGTACACCAACGCCGGCAAGTCGACATTGCTCAATCGTCTGACCGCAGCAGGCGTGCTGGTGGAGAACCGCTTGTTCGCCACGCTTGACCCGACGACCCGGCGCCTTGCACTGCCCGGCGGTGAACCCGTGTTGCTGACCGACACGGTCGGCTTCATTCGTCGCCTACCCCACACCCTCATCGAGTCGTTCAAGAGCACCCTGGAAGTTGCCACCCGCAGCGACCTGTTGTTGCATGTGGTCGACTCGAGTGCCGTCGACCCACTCGGGCAAATGACGGCCGTTCGCGAAGTGCTCGGCGAGATTGCCGCCGATCGCGTGCCTGAATTGCTCGTCTTCAACAAGGCTGACGCCAACCACGATGCAGGCAAGCGTCTGATGTACGACAACCCTGGCTCGGTGGTCATCTCGGCGGCAACAGGTGAAGGCATTGACGAGTTGTTGCGCACGATTGCCGATCGTGTGCGTTCGCTGACCGCCGTGGTTGAGTTGCTCGTGCCCTACGAACGTGGTGATGTAATGGCGTCGCTGCATCGCGAGGGCGAAGTGGTGTCAACGTCCACTGAAGATGGTGGCATTCGTGTGCGTGCCCGGCTGTCTGATGCGTCGCGCGGTCGCATGACAGAATTCGTGGTCGTACCGTCATGACCACCCAACCATTTGTTCCACCGCCATACCCGTATGACCGCTTGGACGCCTTCGCCAAACTTGCCGCCGCGCACGAGGGAGGTGTGATCGATCTTTCCATCGGCACACCGTGTGATGCGCCAGCCGCGGCCGTGGTCGCCGCGTTGTCATCGTCCAATGCCGAGCGTGGCTACCCAGCCAGCATCGGCTCTGAGCCGTTGCGTGGCGCCGCCCGCGAATGGTTGCGTCGCCGTTTTGCAGTTGACGTGCCACTGTCACAAATTGCTGCGTGCGTCGGATCGAAAGAATTCGTGGCTTCTACACCGCACTACATGAAGTTGCGTCGGCCTGACCGTGACACGGTGCTGTTTCCGGCCGTGTCGTATCCGACCTATGAAATGGGCGCGATCTTGGCGGGGTGTCACCCGGTGGCCGTGCCGATGAATGCAGCAGGCGGGCTTGACCTCGCCGCAATTTCCACCGGCGACGCGGCGCGAGCACTGATGTTGTGGGTCAATTCACCGAGTAATCCGACGGGTGCTTTGGA
The DNA here is from genome assembly GCA_945862045.1 of Bifidobacterium breve. Taxonomy (GTDB): domain Bacteria; phylum Actinomycetota; class Acidimicrobiia; order Acidimicrobiales; family Ilumatobacteraceae; genus F1-60-MAGs027. The sequence continues at coordinate 2,062 of CAMAWR010000040.1, read as the reverse complement.
CGATCTCGGTGCTGCCGCCGCGTGGGGTCGTCAGCATGGCGTGCCCGTATTCAGCGACGAGTGCTATGTGGAGTTCACTTGGCAGCGGGCTGGTGAATGTATGTTGCAACACGGGGTCGACGGCGTGGTGGTGCTGCATTCGTTGTCGAAGCGTTCCAACTTGGCTGGTGTGCGTGTGGCGTTCTACGCCGGTGATGCCCACATCGTGAATTACCTCAAAGAAGTTCGCAAGCATGTGGGCCTCATGGTGCCGGGGCCAGCCCAAGCAGCTGGGGTGGTGGCCCTGAACGACGATGCTCATGTCGCTGCCCAACGTGAGGTGTACGCCAAACGGTTGGCGCGCACCGCCGACGTGCTGTCGCGTTGGTCGGGTCTCAATATTTCGCTGCCGGCTGGTGGGTTCTACCTGTGGTTCAACGCCGGTGACGGCTGGCAGTTTGCCGAGCGCTTGGCGCGCGACGGGGGAGCACTCGTGAGCCCCGGTGATTTCTATGGTTCGGGTGGTGCGAACAATGTGCGGGTTGCCGTCGTGCAACCTGACGAAAAAATCGAGTTGCTCGCCAAGCGCCTGGCTTAGAGCCTGCGCAGCACGGTGTTGCTGGTGCTGCTTCGGCTTACAGCCTGCGCAGCACGGTCACCACTTTGCCGAAGATGGTGACTTCGGAAGGATCAAAGATCATCGGCTTCATCTTTGCGTTCGACGGCACGAGCACGACTTTGTTACCATCACGCTTGAAGGTCTTCACCGTTGCTTCGTCCCCCGGTATTCCGGCGACCACCACGTCGTTGTTGCGCGCCACGTTTTGATGACGACACACGACGAAGTCACCGTCAAGAATGCCGGCGTCAATCATCGACTCGCCGCGCACTTTCAGCATGAAGAGCTCGCCGTCGCCGGTGAAGTCCATCGGAAGCGGCACGAGTTCTTCGACATTCTCCTGGGCGAGCACGTTGACACCGGCGGCAACCTCGCCGACGAGCGGGATGTACTTTGTCGGGCGGCGTTCCATCGTGACGCCTGAAGCGGAGTCGAAGCGCATTTCAATGGCGCGGCCCTTGCTTGGGTCAATCCGCAGACAGCCGAGTTTTTGCAGCGTGGCGAGGTGGTTGTGCACCGTCGCTGAAGACGAGAGGCCGACTGCTTCACCGATTTCGCGTACCGATGGTGGATAGCCGCGTTCACGCATGCACTCTTCGATGTACAGAAGGATTTGGCGTTGGCGATCGGTGAGGCGGGCGATGGGATTGGTGTTGTCACGGGTCATGGGGCAAGCGTACGCCTGTTCGCCCCCTGCGTCAAACACATGTTCGTATATTTCTTACTGGCCCCCAAAACCGTTGCTGGGCTTGGGTTTGATTGGGGGTTGCACTACGAACACCCGTTCGCTATGGTGGAAGCCGAGGGGAGAACACCTGTTCGCCCCCACCTCTACGAAAGGGAACTTCACCATGGCCACCATCATCATGCACGGACAACTCCACCCAGCGACCCGTCGTCAGGCAATCCACCAAGCGGCCCACACCCGCGAAATTCAGCGCGTTTATCGACGCCGTCGCCTCGGGGCAATCGCTGCGGTTACTGCCGTTGCCGTAGCGGCAATGCTCAGCGTGTTTTCGTTGTTTGGTGCCAGCGCCGCAGCCGAAAACAGCAGTCGTGCGACTGCCCCCAAGTACGTGGTTGCCCAGCCCGGCGACACGCTCTGGTTGATCGGGCAGCGAATTGCCCCGAATGCCAGCATCACCGAGGTGGTTGACGAGCTCGTGCGGCTCAATGGCACGGCAATCGCCAGTGGCCAACTCATCCGCATCCCCTAAGCCGCATTCCACAAGCCGCGTTCCTGCCCAAGGCGGTCCCAGGGGCCAATTTCGCTCGCGCCACTACTCTGGGGCACAGCGTGCGGTGTCCAGATTGTGGTCATGACGACTCGCGGGTGCTCGACTCGCGGGCTGCTGAAGACGGTGTTGCCGTGCGTCGTCGCCGCCAATGTCTGAAGTGCGACTCTCGCTTCACGACCTATGAGCGCATCGATGAATTGCCGGTGTACGTGATGAAACGCAGTGG
>CAMAWR010000039.1 GCA_945862045.1 Bifidobacterium breve | reverse complement strand
ACCTTCGGATGCACCGCGTTTGCTGGCCCCCGTCCCGCGGGAAAAGCGGTCAAAGATCCGATCGATATCGGCGTCGGTGACACCTTCGCCGGTGTCCTCGACGGCAATCCACACATGACCAGCAGAGTCGTCGGCGGGCGTCACGTGCACTGCTGCGCCACCACCACCGTGGGTGCGGGCATTGTCGATGAGGTTGGCAATCACGCGTGCCAGACGTCGACGATCACCACTCAAATATGCGGTGGCACATCGCGGATCGATCTGGATCGTCGAACGGGGCAGCGTGCTGGCACGGATGGCCTGTTCGACGAACTCACCGACCCGCAGATCGTCGCGCGTGAGGCGCACCGCACCAGCGTCGTAGCGCGAGATTTCAAGCAGGTCCTCGACCAAACCACTGAAGCGTGCCACATCAGCGACGAGCAGATCGAGGGCAGCCTGCCCGCGCTCCGGCAGTTCGTCACGGCGCGACACCATCACCTCCACCGAGGCCGCCAGCGTCATGAGTGGTGAGCGCAACTCATGGCTCACATCTGATGCGAATCGGTTGTCACGCTCAACACGAGCCTGCAGTCGTGCCACCATGTCGTTGAATGAATCGGTCAATGCGTTGAGGTCGGGGTCGTCGGTTGGTTCGAGGCGGGTATCCAGCCGGCCGTCGGCGATCGCGCGCGCGGCATTGGCGGCACCGACGAGCGGCTGCACGACACGCTCGCTCGACACGATGCCGAGCATCAAGCCAACGAGCACCGTGATGACGGTGGCCAAAATCAGTGAGGTGCGCAGACTGCTGAGTGTTTCACCGATCGATTGATCGCCCAAACCAAGTTCAACCTCGCGTTGACGCAAATTGCTGCGCGTCAGCGTGAATGCGAAGAAAAATAGCACCCCCGACAACACCAACGACCCGACGACGAAGGTGGCAAGGATGCGTGAGCGCACGCCCATGCGTCGTGGACGATTGCGGCGGATGAATGCGCGTAGTCGCTCAGTTTTTGGCGAACGTGACGGACGAATTGGGCTTGTCACGACTGCAGGCGATAACCGAGACCGCGCACCGTCACGAGATGGCATGGGTTGGCGGGATCAACTTCGATCTTCATGCGCAGGCGCCGCACGTGCACGTCGACGAGACGACCATCACCGAAATAGTCGTAGTCCCACACCTTTTCCAGGAGCTGCTCGCGACTGAACACACCGCTCGGATTTTCGGCGAGCACGCATAGCAATTTGAACTCGGTCTTTGTGATCGAGACGTCTTCACCCCGCAGGGTGATACGACCTTCTTCGGGAATGATCACAAGGTCGCCGAAGGTCAAAGTCGAGTGCACGTGATCAGCCGGACGGATGCGGCGCAACAACGCTCGGATACGGGCCGACAATTCCTTCGGCGCGAACGGTTTGGTGAGGTAGTCATCGGCACCTGCCTCGAGCCCCGCCACCACATCGTGGGTGTCGTTGCGGGCGGTCACCATCACGATGGGCACGCTGCTCTTGGCCCGAATCTTGCGGCACAACTCGAAGCCGTCCATGCCCGGCAACATGATGTCGATCAACACCACGTCGGCAGGTTGTGCGGCGAAAAGAGCGACGGCGTCTTCACCGGTGGCGGCCTCGTCGACGGTCCAGCCCTCATCTTCGAGCGCGAGGCGCACCGAACTGCGGATTCGTTCGTCGTCTTCGACCGTAAGAATGCGCGTGCCCACGACGCCCCAAGGTAGTGCCTGATCAGGCGTGGGGGTGCCGACGCATGGCATCCGTGAGCAGACCCGAGAGCGCATCAAATACCCCGGGTGTTGCCACCAGTACTTCGGCGGGGCGCAACGGGCCACCGGCAAAGTTGCCACTACGTGCGCCAGCTTCGCGGGCAATCAATTCGGCGGCCAAGATGTCCCACGTGTGGAGGTTCTCTTCGAAATATGCGTCGAGACGACCACACGCGACGAAACAAAGATCCACAGCAGCTGCACCCATCCGTCGCATATCACGAATGCGATGGATGATTTCGGTGACCCGTCGCGACTGCACCGTGCGATGGGCCGGGGTGTAACTGAAACCCGTCGCCACCAACGCCTTGCTGACATCGGTGAGGGTTGAGCAACGTATTGGTGCATCGTTCAACGTGGCACCCGCACCGCGTTGTGCGGCAAACATCTCATCGAGGTCCGGCAGGTACACCGCCCCCACGAGCGGCCCCTCTGCGTCGCGGGCGCCAATCGAAACACACCAGGTGGGCAGGCCGTACATGAAACTCGTCGTGCCATCGATGGGGTCGACATGCCACTCGACATCGTTCGAGCCGCGGTGACCGCCACCCTCCTCGCCGATGATCGAGTCGTCGGGGCGCGCACTGCGTAGACCGGCGATGATCATCGCTTCGGCTTCGCGATCGAATTTCGTGACCATGTCGGTATCAGTGAGTTTGGTTCCGACCTCGTGGATGCCGTCGCTACGACCCGTGCGGGCCAGAACACCGGCCCGTCGTGCCAGATCTTGCGCGAGAGCAAGCATCGTGCCCGTCACGATTGCTCGAGGTATGCGATGGTCATTGGTCGCCGCGTTCCCGCCATTCGCCCATTGCCCGCAAACCGAGCACCGCGACGACTGCCATGCCGGCGGCGAAACTCACGGCGCCAATGAGCATCGCAATGCCCGATGACGTCGCACAATCACCGTCGCATTGCACACCGACGAGCGCGTACCCGATCGTGCCGCCGGCAGTACCAGCCGCCAGGATGCTGACGAAGGCCACGATGCGCGCGCCGCGCGATGGCAAAGCAGAGAGCGGACGATCAGACATCGGTACCTTCACGGTATTACTAGCGTTGCGCACATGCCGGCAATCAACGTGGGGTCAACCGTCACGCCAGGATCGGCCGACCACATTGTCGGCTCTGGGGTGCCGCGGCGCATCCTGCACGTCGATATGAACGCATTTTTCGTGGCGTGTGAATTGCTGCGTCGCCCCGAGCTTGCCGGCCAGCCAGTCGTCGTCGGCGGGTCGGCACAGCGCGGCGTCGTGGCGGCGGCCTCGTACGAGGCGCGTCAATTCGGCGTGCACTCGGCGATGGCCTCGGCACAAGCGAGCCGACTCTGCCCACACGCCATATTTCTCGACGGCGACCACGACTTCTATGGCGAGATCAGCGGGAAGGTGTTCGAGGTGTTCCGCGAGTTCACGCCGCTCGTCGAAGGGCTCTCACTCGACGAGGCATTCCTCGACGTCACCGGTGCCCAGCGAATTTTTGGGGATGCACGACATGTGGCCGTTCTGGTGCGCGACGCCGTGCACGAGCAAGTTGGTTTGCCGTGCAGCGTGGGCATCGCCACGTCGAAGTTCATTGCCAAGTTGGCGACGGAGTTCGCCAAACCTCGCGCCACCCGCGACCACATCGATCCGGGCCCGGGGGTGTTCGAAGTTCTGCCGGGAAATGAAATTGCCTTCTTGCATCCGCTGGCAGTCGGCATGTTGTGGGGGGTCGGGCCGGTGACGCTGCAAAAACTGCACGGCATCGGGATGAAGACCGTGGGCGACATCGCCGCCGGCGAGCTACGGGTGTTGAAGTTGGCCCTTGGGGACGGGCTTGCTGCGCATCTCTACGACTTGAGCAATGCCCTTGATGATCGTGACGTCGAGCCTGAACGTGAGGCAAAGTCGATCGGTAGTGAAGAGACGTTCAGCGACGACGTGAGCGATGCGCTTGAGTTGCGTCGCCAACTACTACGGATGGCCGACAATGTGGCACGGCGTTGTCGCGAACATGGGTTGGCGGCGCACACGGTCACGCTGAAGATTCGCTATGGCGATTTCAACAATTTGTCACGGGCCCGCACGGTCGAGCCACCCGTCAACACGAGTCAGGCGATCATTGCAGTGGTCGACGAATTGTTGGGTGATGTTGACGTGTCGGCAGGGGTGCGATTGGCGGGGGTGAGCCTGCGCAACTTCGGACAGCCCGAGTCACAACTCAGCTTGTTCGACGAACCGGCCAAGGTCGCCAACGAGGACTGGCGCGTGGCCTCCGAGGCGGTCGACCGAATTCGTGAAAAGTTCGGCAGTGACGCAATCGGTACGGGTGTACTGGACGAGACCCAAAGCACACCGTGGGGCCCGCGCAGGGAGTGACAACCAGACACACGGCGCTACTACGCTCGCAGTGAATGGAAAACCTTCAATCCGCTGCCAAGGGTGCATGACATGCCGCTGTCTGACAACGAACAACAAATCTTGCGCCAAATCGAAGCGCAGCTGGAAAGCGACGAGCGTTTCGCCCAGGCCGTATCGCCATCGGGGTTGTACCGCCCGGCGGTAAAAAGGGTTCGCCTCGCAGCGCTCGGTGCCGTGGCGTCACTCGCACTCGTGTTCATAGGCCTGCAATTCCACTTTGCAGCTGGGTTCGCCGGATTCGTACTCATGCTCGGCTGTGTGTTGGTCATCGAGCGCGAGTTGCGCGCGGTGGGCAAAGTGGGGCTGAGCGACTTCGGAACCGTGCTGAAAACGACCCGAGAGAACGCCAAACAGATGCGCGACAAGATGGGTCGCGACCAATAGCGGTCGCCCCCACGAGAAGGTAACGGCGGTGAGCCGAGACGGGGCGTATCTTGCCGTGGACATCGGTGGCACGAAATTGTCATGCGGAATTGTGTCGCTCGGTGGACAGGTGGTGAGCCACGAGGTGTGCAGCACCCCAATTACCGGTGTCTGGGCTGCCCTGGCGGGGCTCGTTGGTCGGGTGCAGGCAGCCGCCAATAATCATGAGTTACTCGCGTGCGGCGTTGGCTCGGGTGGCCCGATGTCGGATGAGGGCGACAAAGTGTCGGCACTCCACATTCCGTCATGGCGTGATTTTCCGCTGCGGTCGTCGCTGGCACAACTCACTGGGTTGAACACGTTCGTGGACAACGACGCCAAAGCTGTAGTGCTCGCAGAGACATGGTGTGGGGCAGCAGTGGGATGCCGTGATGTCATCGGCATGGTGGTGTCGACCGGTGTCGGTGGCGGCATCATCAGTGATGCAAGATTGCTCGACGGTCATTCCGGTAACGCCGGGCACATCGGTCATATCTGCGTGGTGCCCAACGGACGTCTCTGCAAATGTGGCGCGCGTGGTTGTCTTGAGGCCGTCGCTTCGGGCACCGCCATCGCGGCGATGACGGGTCGCCCTGCTGCGCAGGCAACACCGCAGATCGTCGAACAAACAGGCACCTATGTCGGTCGTGCCGTGGCCGGCGTAGCGGTGCTGCTCGACCTGCGGCTCGCCGTCATCGGCGGGTCGGTGGCCCTCGGGTTTGGTGAACCGTTTTATCGCGCCGCCCAAGCCGAAGCCGATCGGCACACCACCATCTCCTTCGCCCGCGGTGTCGAAATTCGCCCGACGGGCCTGCGTGCCGATGCGCCGCTGGTCGGGGCGGCAGCGGTGGCACGGCGCCACATTTCATAGCGCACGCGGTTACGCAGGGGTGCACACCCTGAACTAGCGTTCAGCACATGCGTCCGACTTATACCCCGCAAGCCGAGGCTTACCGCGAAAAAGTGCAGGCTTTCCTGGCTGAGAAACTGCCCGCCGACTGGAAGGGCATCGGCACCCTCGCCGGCAAAGAGCTCGACTCATTCGTCGCTGAGTGGCGCGCGCACCTTGCCCAGTCGGGTTATCTCGCCCCTGGTTGGCCGGCGGCCTACGGCGGTGGCGGGTTGTCAGCGCTCGAACAAGTCATCGTTGCCGAAGAGTTCACCCGCGCCGGGGTGCCAACCGGAGCGATGAACGATGTGTTCGGTATTCAGATGCTGGGCAACACACTGCTGCTGTTCGGTAGCGAAGAACAAAAGCGTCATTATCTGCCCCGCATCATTGCCGGTGACGACATCTGGTGCCAGGGCTACAGCGAACCGAATGCGGGAAGCGACCTCAGCAACGTCGGTTTGAAAGCCGAACTCGACGGTGACGAGTGGGTGCTCAACGGACAAAAAATCTGGACGTCAGCGGGTCATTTGGCCACGCACATCTTCACGCTCGCACGCACCGATCCGCATGCTGCCAAGCACAAAGGTATTTCGTTCCTGCTCGTCGACATGCGTCAACCTGGCATCGAGGTGCGCCCGATCAAGATGATCTCCGGGGACAGCGAATTCAACGAAGTGTTCTATACCGATGTGCGCGTGCCGAAAGACAACGTGGTGGGTGGCGTGAACAATGGTTGGGCGATTGCAATGGCACTGCTTGGTTTTGAACGAGGCGAAGCAGCAGCGACCGGCCCGATTCGTTATGAGGCCGAGTTCGATCGGCTCGTTGCACTCGCCAAAGAGCGGGGTATGGCGGATGATCCGCGTATTCGTCAACGCCTCGCCTGGTGCTATTCGAAGGTGCAAGTGATGAAGTATCTCGGTCGTCGCACACTCACCAAGTTCTTGGCTGGTCACCATCCCGGGCCCGACGGTGCAATCTCCAAGTTGTACTGGAGCGAGTACCACAAGAAGTCCACCGAGCTCGCGATCGACCTCCTCGGTATGGACGCGATGGTGCCGGTTGGTCGCAAACCGAGCAGTGCTTTTCAAACCGACGATCCGGGTGCGGCGAACTCGAGCATGAGTTGGGCGATGACCTTCATCAATGCACGCGCCGGCACGATTTACGCCGGTTCGTCGCAGATTCAACGCAACATCATCGGTGAGATGGTGCTCGGGTTGCCGAAAGAACCCAAACCGAACTGACCCTGATGCCTGCTGCGAGACGACCAACGATTGGTGTGTCTGCGATAATTGCGGTGTTGCGCCAGCCACAGTTGTGGCGCACGGCGATTCGCCAGACTTTCCGTCTCGCCCCGAACGGTTGGTGGCGTCGTGCGCCATTCATGCCATTGCCCGACGCGCGGTATCTGCAATTTCGAATGGAGACGCAGTACGGTGACACCATGCACCGTGCCGAACAACACGACCTCGTGACGTACTTGGCATGGTGCCGGGCCTATCAACGCAACCTGCGAAGAACGAGAGCAAGGGCCTAGGAAGATGAGAAGCGCGCTCGTTCTCAACGCAACATTCGAGCCGCTGAGTGTGGTGTCGGCCCGGCGTGCAATCTGCCTCGTTCTGGGTGACAAGGCCGAAATTATCGAAGATGACGGCACCGAGGTGCGGGCTGAAACGCTCGTCATGCGCGGACCGCTCGTCATCAGGCTGAACTATGTGGTGCGGGTGCCCTTCCGTCGGCGCACCGCGTTGTCGCGTCGGGCGGTCTTTGCCCGTGACGGATACAAGTGTCAGTACTGCGGTCGACCCGCCGACTCGATCGATCACGTGATGCCCAAATCACGCGGTGGTGAACACGCCTGGGAAAATGTGGCCGCTGCGTGTCGCACCTGCAACCTGCACAAGCGGGACCGCACCCCCAAGGAAGCCGGCATGATTTTGGCCAAGACTCCGCACCTGCCACGCGATTTGGCGTGGATCACCGTGGCGGTGCCGCGTGTGCCGGAAGTGTGGAAGCAGTACCTGTCCGTCGCCTCGTGAGGGGTGACCACGTAGCAGCCCGCATCCTGCGCGGCGACGCCGGCGCGTTGCACGACCGCCCGATCGTGCCCTCGGCAGGTGTCGAGGTGCTGCAGATTGAACAGGCAGCGGTGGTGCTCGGTAGCACGCAATCGTTCGAGGTGGTGAATGCACCCGCCGCCGATCGGTTGGGTTGTGTGGTCGTACGTCGCCGCAGCGGTGGCGGGGTGGTGGTGTTGCAGCCGAACGATCATGTGTGGATCGATGTGACGGTGCCACGCGGACATCGGTTGTGGAACGACGACGTTGAGCAGGCCACTTGGTGGGTAGGTGAGACGTGGTGTGAGGTGCTGCGCGACATCGACCCGACGTGCCGCTGGTCGGTACACCGCGAAAAACTCGTCGCCACGCCACCGGAACGCGTCGTGTGCTTTGCATCGGTCGGCCCGGGCGAAGTGGTTCGGCACGGCACAGATGGTGCGCAACAAAAAGTGGTCGGCATCTCGCAACGTCGCACGAAAGACGCCGCACGATTTCAGTGCACGCTGTTTCGCGCCATCGATATGGAGCTGTACGCCTCGGTCATGAGCGGCGGTGTACCGGCATCCTTGGCCAACGCTGCTGGGGTGGGTGATGGCTTGGACGAAGCGGGTCGTCGCGGTGCTGCTGCGCTCGTCATCAGCCTCGGCTAGCGCCGAGCACACTCGTTAAGTAGCCGCGGTGAACACTTCGCCGGCTCGCACCTGACGTGCGTAGGCGCCGTTGAGTGCGAGCAACTCATCATGCTTGCCCTGTTCGACGATGCGACCTTCCTCAACCACCACGATGCGATCGGCAGAAATGATGGTCGACAAACGATGGGCAATCACGATTGCGGTGCGACCACGCATGGCTTCGTCGAGAGCGGCCTGCACGAGTGACTCGTTTTCATTGTCGAGGTGACTCGTGGCCTCGTCCAAAATCATCAGCACCGGATTTTTGAGCAACAAACGGGCGATAGCCAGGCGCTGTTTCTCGCCGCCTGAAAAGCGATAGCCGCGCTCACCAACGACGGTGCGATAGCCATCCGGCAGTGCGGCGATGGTGTCATGGATACGCGCACCCGTGCAGGCCGCGACGATGTCGGCATCGGTGGCGCTCGGTCGGGCATAGCGCAGATTCGACTCGATGCTCTCGTGGAACAGGTGCGGGTCTTGCGAGACCACGCCGATTGCAGCGTGCAACGAGTCAGCAGTCAGGTCGCGAACATCGTGGCTGTCGACCCGCACGGTGCCGGCCGTGGCGTCGTACAAACGGGGGATCAGCGAGGCCAGTGTCGACTTGCCCGAACCCGAAGGCCCGACGATGGCGACCGTTTCACCAGGTGCCACCGACAGGGTGATGTCGTGCAGCACATCACGGTCGGGGTCGCCGGTCGGTGCACCGGGTGCCTCGAGTGACGCGATAGATACCGCAGACGCAGGTGGGTAGCGGAACGTGACATGGTCGAACTCGATGTGTCCGCGGGGGTGTGCAAGGTCGAACGCGCCGGCACGATCGACGATCGACACCGGTGCGTCGAGCACCTCGAACACCCGATCGAAACTCACGAACGAAGTGAGCAACTCCACCCGTGCGTTGCTGAGCGCGGTGAGCGGCATGTACACACGCGCAACGAGCGCAGCCAATGCGACCAAGGTGCCGGACGTGATGTCACCCGACACGACGAGTTGAGCACCGATGCCGTAGACCGCAACTGCACCGAGTGCTCCGACCAGACCGAGAGCGACGAAAAATACCCGCCCGTACATCGCCGCCAAGACCCCCGAGTCGCGCACACCAGCGGCCCGACCGGAAAAGGCATCGACTTCTTGTCGATGGCGACCGAATAATTTGACGAGGAGCGCGCCAGCCACGTTGAAGCGCTCCTGCATCTGGGTGTTCATCTGGGCGTTGAGATCCATCTGTTTGGCGGCAATCGTCTGCAGACGCTTGCCGACACGTCGCGCCGGAATGATGAAAGCAGGCAACACCACGAGCGACAGCACGGTGAGTCGCCACTCGAGTGTGAGCATCGCAGCCACCGTGGTCACGAGGATGACCGTGTTGCTCACCGCCGTGCCGAGGGTGGAGGTGACCGCGCTCTGGGCGCCGATCACGTCATTGTTCAACCGACTGATCAACGAACCCGTCTGGGTGCGCGTGAAGAATGCAATCGGCATGCGTTGCACCTTGTTGAAGAGCGCCACGCGCAGGTCATAGATGAGACCTTCACCGACTTGGGCAGAGCCCCAACGTTGCACGATGGCCAG
>CAMAWR010000038.1 GCA_945862045.1 Bifidobacterium breve | reverse complement strand
ACACTGGCCGCGCTGGTCATTAATACTCTGATTTCTGGTGCCAGCTCGCTCTCTTGGAACTTCATCGCGTTTTTCCCCTCTCCATTTCCTGAGGATTCTGGGATTCAATCAGCGCTATTTGGCTCATTGTGGGTCACGCTCACTTCTGGTGTGATTTCGCTGTCACTCGCCCTCGGCACAGCGATTTATCTTGAGGAATTTACGAACCCGGATTCACGTCTGCAACGCTTCATCACGGTCAACATCCAGACCCTGGCCGGCGTGCCGAGCATCGTCTATGGCATCCTCGGTCTGGCATTCGTGGTGCGTGGGCCACTCAGCTGGGGTTTTACGGTTGGTTCGGCTGCCGCGACGCTCACGATGATGGTGCTACCCCTCATGATCGTGACCACACGTGAGGCCCTCAAAGCAGTGCCATCTTCGCTCCGCGAAGGGTCCTACGCCCTCGGTGCGACTCGTTGGCAAACCGTGTATCGCCAGGTGCTACCTGCCGCTCGCCCCGGCATCGCAACCGGCAGCATCCTCGGAGTTTCCCGTGCGCTGGGCGAATCGGCGCCACTGATTCTTCTCGGTGCCTTGGCCTATGTGAGCTACAACCCCACTGGTTTTGACAGCGACTTCACCGTGCTCCCCTTGATGATTTTCAAATGGGCGACCGAAGTTCAGGATGAGTATCGGGGATTGGCAGCCGCTGCAATCGTCGTGCTGTTGCTCTTGCTGTTCGCTCTCAACGCGGTCGCCATCATCATTCGAGACCGCAGCCGTATCAAGTGGTAGCGCGCTGAAACGTCTCGACCTCAGAGTGTTTTGATTAATACATCGACAAGCGTCTTGATTTCGTCACGAACGGTTCGAACGAATTCGAGCGGTTGACCCGCCGGGTCTGGCAGTTGCCAATCTTCGTAACGCTTGCCGGCAACGATTGGGCATGTATCGCCACACCCCATGGTGATTACGACGTCAGCTTGCTCAAGGTCGGAAGCATCCCAACGGTGCGGGGTCTGGCGCGAGATGTCAATTCCCAGTTCGGCCATTGCGGTGACCGCCACACCGTTGATTGACTCGCGCGGCTCAGAGCCGCCCGACCACACGTGAATGTCGGGTCGATTGAGTGAACGAACGAACCCTGCCGCCATTTGTGAACGACCGGCATTGTGCACGCACAAGAACAGAATGTTCGTTGGCACTAGTGGCGCCACCTGCCGAGTGCAGCGAGCAGCCCGAATGCAAGCAACGTTCCCACCATCTGCATGAGCCAAAACATCGGCACCGACTCTGGCGCGATGCCTGCAAATGAGTTACTCAGTGAACGAGCCGCGGTGACAGCGGGGTTGGCAAGAGACGTCGACGAGGTAAACCAATAGGCACCACCAATCCAGGCCGCCACGATGCCGGGAGTGCTGGCGGGTCGGGCAGCAGTAGTGAGGGCAATGACCAAGAGCAACCCCGCAGTCGCCACCACTTCGCCGAGCCAAATTCCCGAACCGTCACGCACTTTGGTCGACCACTCCCACGCTGGTTGCTCGAACATCAGGTTTGCTACTGCAGTGCCCAGACAGCCGCCGACGAGTTGGGCAAGCGAGTACAGCGGCAGTCGAGCCCACGGCAGCTGACCGCGAGCGGCAGCCATGAGCGACACCACGGGGTTGAAGTGTGCACCAGAAATTGTGCCGAACATCGTGATGAGCGCGTACAAGGCACCCACGGTGGCCGCAGCGTTGGCCAAGAGCTGAACACCCACATCGTCGGAGAGTGATTCCGCCATGATGCCCGACCCAACCACTGCGATGATCAACAAGGCAGTGCCCAGACCCTCGGCAAAAATGAGGCGTCGAAGGTGATGTTGTGGTTCAGTCATCGGAGTAACTCCCCAATATTCATAGCCCTTTGGCGCAGCCATCGAGGTCGTGTTTACCCGATGTTTACCCAGAGACAAGCGACTGTTCAGTCCGCAACGGCTTCCTGGATGTGGTGCTCACCTAGCGTTTGGGTGTGAGCACCGATCAAAGAGCAACGCAAGCACCTATTCTGAAACCGATGAGTTCAATCTCCGACCGTTCCAAAGTCAGCGGCTCTGCTGGCGAAGTTGTCTTGTCGGCCCAGGCAGTGAGTGTGTATTACGGTGATTTTAAAGCGGTGCAGGACGTCAACCTGGAGTGCTTGAAGGGCCAGATCACCGCGTTGATCGGCCCGTCAGGTTGCGGTAAGACCACATTGCTTCGCTGTTTCAATCGGATGAACGATCTGATTGCTGGTGCCCGTGTCGAAGGAAGTATTACGTATCACGGCATTGACATGTACGGCCCCGAAGCAGACGCCGGTGAAGTGCGGCGGCGCGTCGGAATGGTGTTTCAAAAGCCGAATCCATTTCCCAAGAGCATCTTCGACAATGTGGCCTACGGCCCGCGGGTCAATGGTGAAAAAGACAAAAAGAAATTAGCAGAGATTGTCGAGAAGTCTCTCCGCGGCGCTGCGTTATGGGATGAAGTGAAGGACCGTCTCGACAAGAGTGGGCTCGGCTTGTCGGGCGGACAGCAGCAACGTCTGTGCATTGCCCGAACGATTGCCGTTGATCCAGACGTGGTGCTGATGGACGAACCATGCTCTGCGCTGGACCCGATTGCTACCGCCAGAATCGAAGACTTGATGCAAGAAATCAAATCTCAATTCACGATTGTCATTGTCACTCACAACATGCAACAAGCAGCTCGTGTCAGTGATCGAACGGCTTTTTTCACCACGGAGATCAACCCTGACAGTGATCGTCGAACGGGTCGCCTCGTTGAGATTGACTCGACGAAGAACATCTTCTCGAATCCGAGTGACTCACGTACCGAAGCGTACGTATCCGGAAAATTCGGCTGATCTAACCTTCGTCACCTTGATCGCGTAGAAAGCGCTCAAAGGCATCACCCAGATCGTCGGCACTCGGCATGACCGTTTCATTGTGCCGGTCGTACTCGAGCTCAAGCATGCGCACATATTCCGTAGTTTGCTCATCTTCCTCGACGGCTGCATCGTGCAGTTCGGACCAGCGCTGAATTTCTTCGTACAACCCTGCGTGTTGTGTGGGCACGTTGAGCACTCGTTCAATGTGCCGTAGCAGTGCTGCCGATGACTTTGGGTGTTCTGACGATGCCAAGTAGTGCGGCACCCCGACGCGCAACGACACAGCCGGAATGCGCTCGTGCTCGAGCCGCTCAAGCAACACGCCGACAATTCCGGTTGGTCCTTGGTATTGCGGACGAGACAGGCCGAGTTTGCTTGCTAAAGCGTTGTTGGTGGTGCTGCCGGTGACGATCGGCGTGCGGCTGTGCGGCAGTGCGTCGAGCATCGAACCAACGGTGACGACTGCGCTGCACTGCAGTTCACGGGCACAACGCACGATGCAGGCAACGAATGTTGGCCAATGCAAATGTGGCTCGATACCCGAGATCACCACTAGGTCTCGACCATCGTTGGCCTCGCGCACCGCCACCACCTCGTTCATCGGCCAACGAATATGGCGTTCATTGTCTTCGTCGACCCATACTTCGGGGCGTTCTTGGGTGAAGTCAAAAAATGGGTCAGAGTCGATGGTTGCCACAGTGACGCAGTTGCGTGTTTGCATGAGCCAATCAAGGGCACCGGTAGCGGCCTTCGTCGCATCAAACCAACCCTGCAAGGCCACCAACATCACCGGGCGGCGCAAAGGCGGAATCTCATCGATGTGTGAGTCGAGTACCTCATCAACTGTCGGGTAGTTGTCGGAGAATGGTCGCACCGTCACACGCGCAACCGTTCGGCAACGTAGTCGACACAGTGGGTAAATGCCCTGATGTCGGCAGGCTCAACCGCCGGGAACATCCCGATCCGCAACTGGTTGCGGCCCAACTTGCGATAGCCATCGGTATCAACGATGCCGTTGTGACGCAACACAGCACTGATGTCGCTGGCTGCGACACCGTCAAGGTCGATGGTGGCCACCACATGCGAACGTTGGGCAGGATTGGTGACGAAGGGTGCGGCGTAGGTGCTGTTTTGTGCCCAGTCGTAGATGATGCCGGCTGATTCGCCAGTGCGGGCCGCACACCACGACAAGCCACCTTGCGCCAGCATCCACTGCAGCTGTTGATCGAGCAAGAAAATGGTGGCGATGGCGGGGGTGTTGTAGGTCTGGTCGGCCCGCGAGTTGTCGAGGGCAATCTTCAAGTCGAGTGACGCTGGTGTCCAGCGACCAGTGGTACTGATTTTTTCAATTCGTGCAACGGCACGTGGTGAACAGCAGGCAATCCACAAACCGCCATCGCTGGCGAACGACTTCTGAGGGGCAAAGTAGTACACGTCGACTTCGCTCGGCGACCATGCAAGACCACCAGCAGCAGAGGTCGCATCAGCAATAACCAGTGCATCGCCGATGCCCGAAGGTCGCGTGAGTTGCATCGCGACGCCAGTCGATGTTTCGTTATGGGTCAGGCAGTAGGCGTCGACATCAGCAGCAATGGCGGCGGGGTGTGTGCCTGGCTCGCTGCTCACCACCATTGGCTTGCCAAGATGGGGTGCCGCTGCGGCAGCATCGGCGAACTTCTGTGAAAACTCACCGAATACCAAGTGTTGACTGTGCTGCTCGATCAGACCGAAGGTGGCAACATCCCAAAATACGGTCGAGCCGCCGTTGCCGAGCACGACTTCCCAACCAGCGGGGAGTGAAAACAACTCGCGTAACCCTGCGCGAACACTGCCGACCAGCTGTTTGATGGGGGGCTGACGGTGGGAGGTGCCCATCAGTCGTCGACCGGCCCCGGCGAGTGCGTCAAGTTGTGCATCACGCACCTTGGATGGGCCGCACCCGAAGCGCCCGTCTCGTGGCAACATCTCAGCAGGAATCGTTATTGCTGTAGTGGGCTGCTTCGTCACCGTCCTAGCATGGCAGGGATGTCGTCGAGTTCAACACCGGTAAACAAGAAGTCAAGGGTGTCGGCTCGACTGGCGGCAATCGCCGAATCCGCCACGTTGGCAGTCGACGCCAAGGCAAAGGCATTGCAAGCCAAGGGTGAACAGGTAATCGGTTTCGGTGCGGGCGAGCCCGACTTTGCCACGCCCGAACACATCGTTGAAGCAGCAGTAAAAGCCGCACGCGACCCGAGGGCACATCGTTATACGCCGGCGGCCGGGTTGCCATTGTTGCGCGACGCCATCGCGGCAAAAACCAAACGTGATAGCGGGTTTGAGTGTGCATCGTCGCAGGTGTTGGTGACGGTTGGCGGCAAGTATGCACTGTTCGTGGCGTTCGCCGCGTTGTGTGACCCAGGCGACGAAGTGATTTGCCCAGCACCTTATTGGACGACGTATCCCGAAGCCATCGCGCTGGCCGGCGGTGTGCCGAAAGTAATTGACACCACCGAAAAAACCGAGTTCAAGGTCACCGTCGAGCAATTGGAACGTGCCAAGACACCCCGCACCAAAGCGCTGCTCTTCGTTTCGCCCGACAATCCGAGCGGTTCGGTGTATTCCCGCGCAGAAACCATTGCCATCGGCCAATGGGCGGCAAAGAACGACGTGTGGGTGGTAACCGACGAGATTTATGAGCACCTCACCTATGGTGGCCATGAGTTTCATTCGATGCCCACATTGGTGCCCGAGATTGCCGACCGTTGTGTGATCGTCAATGGTGTCGCCAAGACCTACGCCATGACCGGCTGGCGTGTGGGTTGGATGATCGGACCACCCGACGTGATGAAGGCCGCAATCAACTTTCAAAGCCACACCACGAGCAACGTGTCGAACGTGGCGCAATTTGCCGCCGTTGCCGCACTCACCGGTGGTTTGGAGGACGTGGCGCGGATGCGCGCGGCCTTCGCGCGGCGTGGCGAGCTGATGCACCAGATGCTGACTGCGATTCCGAGCCTCACCTGCATGAAGCCACAAGGTGCGTTTTATTGTTTCCCCAACGTGGGTGGATTGCTGCAGCGCAACATTAATGGCAAAACAGCATCCAACTCGATGCAACTTGCTGATCTCGTGCTCGAGCAAGCAAAGGTGGCCTTCGTGCCCGGTGAAGCATTCGGTTCGCCGGGTTATGCCCGTTTTACGTTTGCGTTGGGTGATGACGATCTGCGCGAAGGTATTTCGCGGTTCGCCTCGCTTGTTGCCGGCTGAACCGCTAAGGTAGACGTGCTGCAGCAATAGTTGCAGTGCATCTTCGTAAGCGAAGTCCGGTGAGATTCCGGCACTGTCTCGCAACGGTAATGCGACTTCCGATTCTCATCGGTGCGTCGTAAGTCCGGTCGCCTAACGAACGTGACCCATCGATTGCTCTCGCAAGAAGAGCTAGGAGAAAATATGAAAACGTTACGACAGGTCGGCATTGCCGGCCTTTTTTTATTGGTACCAATCTTGGCCGCCTGTGGCGACAACGGTGGCGACTCGGAAGCAACCAAAGAAGCAGCAGTTTCAGAAACCACGGTCGCTGCTGAATTTCCGGTGACTGTTGGTGATATCACACTCGACGCTGAACCACAACGAATCGTGTCGATGTCGGCAACGGCGACGGAGATGTTGTTTGCCGTTGGTGCTGGCAATCGTGTCATTGCAGTCGATAATTTCTCCAACTTTCCGGCAGAGACAGCGTCACTCAAAAAACTTGATGCGTATGAGCCCAATGTCGAAGCAATTTCGGCATTGAACCCTGACCTCGTAATCATCAGTTACGACCCCGGCAATTTGGTTGAGCAATTGACGACGCTGTCAATACCCGTGTTCACTGCCGGTGCAGTGGCCGACTTGGCCGGTGCATACGCCCAACTTGAACAACTCGGGGCACTCACTGGCCAATTGGCCGAGGCGGTGCAGACGTCGAGTGCCATGCAGACTGCGATCGAGGAAATCGTGGCCGGTGTGACCAAGCTCAATCCGCCGCTCACGTATTTTTACGAACTCGACCCCACGCCGTACACCGTCACCTCCAACACGTTCATCGGTGGCGTAATGTCGCTGTTCGGGCTGGTGAACATTGCCGATGGCGTGGAGGAAGGCAACGACTATCCACAATTGTCTGCTGAAGTCATCGTGGAAAAAAACCCAGACATCATTTTCTTGGCTGACACCAAGTGCTGCGCACAGTCGGCTGAAACCTTCGGCGCTCGCGATGGTTTTGGCGGCCTCAAATCAGTGGAACTCGGCTCAATCATCGGGCTTGACGATGACATCGCATCGCGGTGGGGCCCACGTCTCGTAGATTTGGTGCGTGTCGTAGCCGAGGCAATCACCTCGTTGTTGGCGAAGTCTTAGGCGAATCACCGAGTAATTGTCACGGCCACACCCAGCATGTTCGTCACACCGCGAGGTGGTCGCGGGACATGGTGGGTGCTGGGCGGACTAACAGTGGTGGTGGCCGCAGTCGTCGGATTGTCGCTCGGGCCAGCCGGGCCGACGTGGTGGCGGGTGCCGCTGGTGTTGCTCGACCGACTTCCGTTGTTGTCCATTGACAGCGGTGTCACTGATGCACAGTGGAACATCGTGTGGCAGATTCGTGCACCACGTGTGGCGTTGGCGGCCCTAGTGGGTGCGATGTTGTCGTTGGCTGGCGCCAGTTACCAAGGTGTGTTTCGTAACCCTTTGGTTGACCCGTATCTGTTGGGTGTGGCGGCTGGTGCCGGGCTTGGCGCAACGATTGCGTTTGCGGTGAATCGCGATGCAACTGCAACCTGGCCCATCAATCCCGTGCCAGTTGCGGCATTCATTGGTGGTGTTGTCGCAGTGGCACTCACGTACACAGTCGGTACGGCATTCGGGCGTTCGCGTTCAGCAACCACACTCGTATTGGCCGGTGTCGCCGTTACATCGCTCGCCACCGCAGCGCAAACATTCGTGCTGCAACGAAACAACGATGTCGTGCGACAGGTGTACTCGTGGATTCTTGGTCGGCTCTCGTCTGCGACATGGGGCGACGTGCGACTCGTGTTGCCGTACATAGCCGTGAGTGTGGGCACTTTGTTGCTATATCGACGGGTAATCGACGTATTGCGTGTCGGCGATGACGAAGCACGGGCCCTTGGGGTGAACGTGAACCAGGTTCGCATCATCGTGGTGCTGGCCGCAACACTCGGCACTTCTGCTGCCGTGGCAGTGAGTGGCCTCATTGGTTTCGTTGGCATCATCGTGCCGCACGCGGTGCGATTGTTGATGGGCTCATCGAATCGCATCGTGTTACCACTCAGCATGTTTGGTGGTGCGACGTTTTTGATTGCTGCCGACGTACCGAGTCGCATTCTTACGTCCCCTGCCGAAACACCCATCGGTGTGGTGACTGCTTTTTTTGGTGCACCGTTCTTTTTGTTTCTACTGCGCATGCGTGAGGCTCGTCAATGAACAGCCTCATTCTGCGGAGTGTGCGCGTGGAGTACGGCGGCTGTGCAGTAGTCAGCGGTGTCGACGAAACGCTCATGGCCGGCGACTGGCTGTGTTTGATTGGCCCGAATGGTGCGGGTAAATCTTCGCTGCTGCGCGCACTTGCCGGGCTCGTTGAATTTTCGGGCAGTGTGCAACTTGATGGAAGTGAAATACGTGGTCTTGGTGCCCGCGAATTGGCTAGGCGGGTGGCCTTCGTGCCACAAGAACCCGTGTTGCCCGACGACATGTCGGTAACCGACTACGTCATGCTCGGCCGTAACCCGTACATCTCCACCTTCGGGCGCGAGTCGGCACGTGATCGCGACATCGTTGCCAGTTTGATTGCAGAACTGTCGCTGGCGATGTATGCCCGGCGGATGCTCGGCACGTTGTCGGGCGGTGAGCGTCAGCGCGTGGTCATCGCGCGGGCACTCGCCCAAGAAGCGCCAGTGCTGCTGCTCGACGAGCCAACCAGCGCCCTTGACCTTGGGCACCAGCAACATGCGTTGGAACTCGTCGATCGACTGCGCCGGGCCAAAAACCTCATCGTGGTCTCGGCGATGCACGACCTGACGTTGGCCGGGTTGTATTCCGACCGATTGTTGTTACTGCACCAAGGGGTGGGCGTGGCGCGCGGTAGTGCTCATGAAGTGTTGCGAAGTGAAACGCTGGCAGAGTTCTACGGCGTTTCTGCGCGGGTCATTCACGAACAAGACGGTACGGTTGTGGTCGTGCCACAGCGCAGTCATGGAGATTTGTAGCAATTTTGGACGAGGCGGTCGCGCGAGCTCTCGACGCACAAGTGGGTGGCTGTGCCGCTGCACACCAACGTTTGCTGGCGGGCATCGCCGAATTGAGTGATGCCGATTGTCGAATTGATTCGCTACTACCAGGCTGGTCGCGGGGCCACGTGCTGAACCATCTGGCCCGCAATGCCGATAGTCATGCGCGCATGTTTGAAGCCGCAACCCGGGGTCAAGAGTCGCCGCAGTATCCGGGTGGCATGGCGGGTCGCGCGGCCGAAATTGAAGCGGGTGCGAATCGTACTGCCGCAGAACTCGTCGCCGACACGCGGGTTTCGATCTACACACTCGAAGCCGCATGGGCTGGAGCGTCGGCCACCACCTGGCAGGGGTTTGGTATCAAATCTCATTCCGACGGCTCACGCGTGCGAATTTCGGATTTGGTGCTCATGCGGTGGTGCGAAATCGAGGTGCATCATGCCGACTTGAACATTGGTTTTACCCATCATGATTGGACCCCATTGTTCGTTCGTTACGATCTTGATCGTCAAGTTATGTCTTGGAAGGCGCGCAAACCGATGGGGCTCACGACACTGCCCGAAGTGATTCAGAAACTTTCGCCGAACGACCGCCTGGCATGGTTCTACAACCGCCTCACCGTTGCCGGGCTGCCTGCCCCGCAGGCCTATTGATGCGCCCCCGACACTGTGCGAGATCACTCGTCGTAGTGATGCTGGCTCTCACCGCGTGTGGCGGTGAATCAAACGGCCCCAAGCAGGGTGTGCACGAT
>CAMAWR010000037.1 GCA_945862045.1 Bifidobacterium breve | reverse complement strand
GTGCGGTCCATTTTGTTGATGAAGCACAACCGCGGCACCTTGTATTTGTTGGCTTGACGCCACACCGTTTCGGTTTGCGGCTCGACGCCGGCAACCGAGTCAAAGACGGCTACGGCACCGTCGAGCACGCGCAATGAGCGCTCGACTTCGATCGTGAAGTCGACGTGGCCCGGGGTGTCAATGATGTTGATTCGGTAATCACGCCAGAGTGCCGTCGTGGCCGCGGCGGTAATCGTGATACCGCGCTCTTGTTCCTGCACCATGTGGTCCATGATTGCGGCACCCTCATGCACCTCACCGATTTTGTAGGTCTTGCCGGTGTAGTACAGCACGCGCTCGGTCGTCGTAGTTTTGCCGGCATCGATGTGCGCCATGATGCCAATGTTGCGATAACGCTCGAGGGGAAACTCTCTTTCAGACATGGGGGAATACTCCGTGTGTTGCCTAGTGGGGTTCGCGATTTACCAGCGGTAGTGAGCGAAAGCCTTGTTGGCTTCGGCCATCTTCTGCATGTCTTCACGCTTTTTCATTGATGCACCAACCCCGTTCGAGGCATCCATCAGTTCGTTGGCGAGACATTCAGCCATGGTCTTTTCGCGACGACCGCGCGAGTTGTCGACCACCCAACGAATTGCGAGGGTCAACGAACGACGGGGCTTCACTTCGACGGGCACTTGATAGGTGGCGCCACCGACACGACGGCTGCGCACTTCAAGTGGTGGCTTCACGTTGTCGATTGCCCGCTTCAGCGTGGCGAGGGGCTCGGCACTGGTCTTTTGCTCGATTAACTTGAGCGCGCCGTACACGATTTGTTCAGCGGTGCTCTTCTTGCCGTGCAACATGACTTTGTTGACGATCTGGGTGACGAGCGTGGATTGGAAAACTGGGTCGGCGAGCAGTTCACCGCGGATCGTTGGGCCCTTACGTGTCATGGCTTACTTCGATCGCTTTGCGCCGTAACGGCTGCGGGATTGTTTACGGTCTTTGACGCCAGATGCATCGAGTGCACCGCGAATGACCTTGTAGCGCACACCCGGCAAGTCGCGCACACGACCACCACGCACGAGCACGATGGAGTGTTCCTGCAGGTTGTGGCCCTCACCCGGAATGTAAGCAGTAATTTCGATGCCACTGGTGAGTCGCACGCGGGCAACTTTGCGCAACGCCGAGTTGGGCTTTTTCGGAGTGGTGGTGAACACGCGCGTACAGACACCGCGACGCTGCGGAGACCCTTTAAGTGCAGGGGTCTTGGTCTTGGACGACTTCGAGCTGCGACCGTGGCGGATCAGCTGTTGGATGGTTGGCACGCGAACCGAATGCTTTCTCTCGTAGGAATGGCTTGGACGATTTTCACCCAGCTGGCAGGACCAAAAACGGCTCTGTCCAGCGAGCGCTACAGCCTATGGGGAGGTCTGTAAGGTCGCCAACCCGCGCCTCACCAACGTTTGTGCGTCAGGTGGCCGTGTTGGATTTAGTTGGAATCGGTCTCGGTGGCCGCTTCGTCGCTATTACCCGAGGGCAGCGTGTCCTTGGCATCACTGTGGTCTGCCACATGCACGCCCAGCACGGCTTCGACATCACTGGCGTCGAGTTCACTTGCCGAACGAATTGGCGCCGAGAAAGCGGCCGGATCAACCTCAATCCCCTCGTCACCGTCGGTCGTATGCGATGAGGCGCGCACGTAGCCCGGATAGTCGATACCGAACAGGTTGTAGGCGTCCATGCCCGTACCCGCCGGAATGACTTTGCCGATGATGATGTTTTCTTTCAGACCGATCAATGAGTCACTCTTGGCATCAATGGCCGCCTCGGTGAGCACCCGTGTCGTTTCCTGGAACGACGCTGCCGACAACCACGAATCGGTGGAAATCGCCGCTTTGGTGATGCCCATCAATTCCGGGCGACCTTCAGCGGTGCGCTTGCCTTCTTTGGCCAAACGATCGTTGGCTTCGCGCAAGACACGCGCATCGATTCGCTCACCTGGCAGGAACGTAGTGTCGCCCGGATCTTGCACGATGTAGCGACGCGTCATCTGACGCAGGATGAGTTCGATGTGCTTGTCGTGTATCGCAACACCCTGGTCGCGATACACACGCTGCACTTCCTCGACGATGTACGACTGTGCATCACGAATACCGTTGATCTCGAGCAGCTCTTTGGGATCGGTCGGACCATCGGTAAGCAACTGGCCAGCCACGACTGATTCGCCGTCTTTGACCTTCAATTTGCTGCCGAGTGGCAGGATTTCGGCGAATTCGACACCGCTGTCATCGATGATGTTCACCTGCAGACCCTTGCTGTCATCGGCGCCGATGCGCACGATGCCAGTGGCGCGAGCCAATGAGGCTGCACCACGCGGGTGACGTGCTTCGAACAACTCGACGACACGCGGCAGACCACCGGCGATGTCTTTGCCGGCGACACCACCCGTGTGGAAGGTCCGCATGGTCAGCTGGGTTCCCGGCTCACCGATTGACTGCGCAGCAATCACACCAACTGCCTCACCCAATTCGATTTCGTTACCAGTGGCCAGCGATCGGCCGTAGCACTTGGCGCAGATACCGTTCTTTGATTCACATGTCAGCACCGAGCGCACACGCACGCGGGTGATTTTTTCGTCCTCGATCAGCATTTTCTGTTCGCTGTCACCGATGATGCTGTTGCGTGGCAATACGGTGCCGTTGGACAGCGTTACATCGGTATGGAACGTGCGACCAAAGAGTCGTGTCTCCAGCCAGTTGCGCTTGTTCGGCGCATCAGCCTTGACGTCTTCGACCCAGACACCTTGGCTTGTGCCGCAGTCGTCTTCACGAACGATGAGCTCCTGGGCGACGTCATGCAAACGACGTGTCAGGTAACCCGAGTCGGCGGTACGCAACGCGGTGTCGACGAGACCCTTGCGTGCACCTGGTGTGCCGATGAAGTACTCGAGAGTGTCGAGACCTTCACGGAAGTTGCTCTTGATCGGGCGTGGAATCATGTCACCACGGGGGTTGGCTACGAGGCCACGCATGCCGGCGATCTGGGTCAGCTGGGTCATGTTGCCACGGGCACCTGATTCGACCATCATTTCAATCGGGTTGAATTTGTCGTCTTTGAAGGCCTGCTGCATCGCTGCCATGACGTCGGCTTTCGCCGAATCCCAAATTCGCACTTGCTGTTGACGGCGCTCTTGATCGGTGATGATGCCGCGACGGAACTGGTTCTCCACCTTCTCGGCCTTGTCCTCGTAACCCTGCAGAATTTGCACCTTGTTGGTCGGTGCCTTGATGTCATCGATCGAGAAGGTGAGACCGCTCTTGCTTGCATAGCGATAACACAGCGATTTGATGCGGTCGAGCGCCACTGCCACCGTTGACTTCGGAAAGTGGTCGCTCAGGCGCTCCACGATTTCCGACAGCGACGATTTGCCGAGGGCTTTGTCGATATGGCCGAAGCGGGCGTTGTAACCATCCGGCAACGCTTCTTCGAGAATCAAACGCCCAGGCGTGGTGCTCAGCGGCTTGGTCACAGTCGAGCCGTACCAACGGATGCGCGAATGCAGTGTCACCGTTTTGGCGTCAAGCGCGTTGATGAGTTCAGACATCGTGCGGTAGGCACGGCCCTCCCCTTCGCGACCGTCGATCTGTTGGGTGAGGTAATAACCACCGATGACGAGGTCCTGGTTCGGCGCCACGACCGCACGACCCGATGCTGGCGACAACAAGTTGTTGGCCGACAACATGAGCACGCGTGCTTCGGCTTGTGCTTCTACCGAAAGCGGCAGGTGCACGGCCATTTGGTCGCCGTCGAAGTCGGCGTTGAAGGCGGTACACACGAGTGGGTGCAGGTGGATTGCTTTGCCTTCCACGAGCATCGGCTCGAACGCCTGGATACCGAGGCGGTGCAGGGTTGGTGCACGGTTGAGCAACACCGGGTGTTCTTTGATGACTTCTTCGAGCACGTCCCACACGAGTGGGTGGCGGCGCTCGACCATGCGCTTGGCGGATTTGATGTTCTGCGCCAAACCGCGGTCATCCAACTTGCGCATCACGAACGGCTTGAACAGCTCGAGGGCCATCAACTTCGGCAGACCACACTGGTGCAGGCGCAGGGTTGGGCCGGCCACGATGACCGAACGACCCGAATAATCGACGCGCTTACCCAGGAGGTTTTGGCGGAAGCGGCCTTGCTTGCCCTTCAACATGTCAGACAATGACTTGAGCGGACGGTTCCCCGCACCGGTGACCGGGCGGCCACGACGGCCGTTGTCGAACAGTGCATCGGCTGCTTCTTGCAGCATGCGGCGTTCGTTGTTGAGGATGATTTCTGGCGTCGCCAACTCGAGCAGACGCTGCAGACGATTGTTGCGGTTGATGAGGCGGCGATAAAGGTCGTTGAGGTCGCTCGTGGCAAATCGACCACCGTCGAGCTGCACCATCGGACGCAAATCTGGTGGAATCACCGGGATTGCATCGAGAATCATGGCCTTCGGATCGTTGATCAAACGGCCGTGATCGTCGCGCTTGTTGAACGAAGCGACGATCTTCAAACGCTTGATGGCCTTGGTCTTGCGCTGAGACGACAGTGGCTTGCCCTTGTACCCGTTGGTGATCGCATCACGCAGTTCGATTTCATCCTTGCGGAAATCGAGGTTGTCGATGAGTGCCTTGATTGATTCAGCACCCGTCCCACCGGTGAAATAGTCGGAGTAACGATCGACGAGTTCGCGCCACAGGTTCTCGTCGTCGATGATCATGCGCTTGTACAGGTCGTCAAGCGTGGTCCATGCACGGTCGAGCAAATCAACTTCGTCATTGCTCGTTTTCTTAAGACTGTCGACATCTTTTTCGATCTGCTTCTGGCGATTCTTCACTTCGGTGTCTTTTGCACCGTCGTTGGCAAGTTGCGCAAGTTCTGCCTCGCCATCTTTTTGGCGCTGCTTGACGTGGGACTCACGGCGTTTGATGATTTCTTGGCGGTCTTCGAGGTATACCTTTTCGAGTTCGGGCTTCATCTCGTGGATCTCGTCTTTTTTCACCGAGCTCACGAGCCAGGCCGACAGGTAGATGACCTTCTCCAACTGCTTGGCCTTCATTTCATCGCGTGGGTCAAGACCGCTGAGCAGGTACGCCAACCACGAACGGGTGCCCTTGAGATACCAAATGTGCACGACGGGTGCCGCCAATTCGATGTGGCCCATGCGGTCGCGGCGCACACGTGAACGCGTAACTTCAACGCCACACTTGTCACAAATGATGCCCTTGAACTTGACACGCTTGTACTTGCCACAAGCGCACTCGAAGTCGCGGGTTGGACCGAAGATTTTTTCGCAGAACAACCCGTCGCGCTCGGGCCGCAAGGTGCGGTAGTTGATCGTCTCGGGCTTCTTCACCTCGCCGAACGACCATCGACGAATATCGGTGGCTGTTGCCAGCCCGATGCGCATCTGACGGAAGTCGTTGACTTCCGTGGCTGGTGAGACTGCAGGTGTTGCCGTATCGGTCATTGTTCTCTTGATCCTTGTCGTTAGAACGTGTTCTGGCGCAGACGATCGTCAGCGTCAGAACCGCGCTCGGGGCGGGTGAGGTTGATACCAAGTTCCTTTTGGGTCTTGTAGATGTCGTCATCGAGGTCGGCCAGTTCAACTGGTCGGCCATCTTCGCGTAACACCTCGACGTCGAGACACAAGGCCTTCATTTCTTTCATGAGCACCTTGAAGCTCTCGGGCACGCCTGGTTCCGGCAGGTTCGAGCCCTTCACGATCGACTCGTACACATGCACGCGTCCGAAGACGTCGTCACTCTTCAAGGTGAGGATTTCCTGCAAGCAGTAGGCGGCACCGTAGGCCTCGAGTGCCCACACTTCCATCTCACCGAAGCGCTGGCCACCGAATTGGGCCTTACCGCCAAGTGGTTGCTGGGTGATCATCGAGTATGGGCCGGTTGAACGTGCATGGATCTTGTCGTCGACCAAGTGGTGCAACTTGAGCATGTACATATAGCCAACGGTGATCGGGCTGTCGTAGTACTCACCCGTACGACCGTTGCGCAACTTCACCTTGCCGTCGATTCCGACGAGGCGTTTGCCATCGATGCTTTCGGGGTTGATGCTGCCAAGCACATCTTGAATGGTCGGGTGGTTGTACGTTGGCGACGCTTCGTCCCAGTGGGCGCCATCGAACACCGGCGTTGACACATACACGGCTGGTGTCGTGACGGTGTGCGTCTTGGTTTCGGTACCGCGTAGTGGTGGGTTACCGACGGTCTTGCCAGTCTTGGGGTCGACCCAACCCCATCGCGCGCCGTAGCCAAGGTGAGCTTCCAGCACCTGACCGATGTTCATACGGCTCGGCACACCGAGCGGGTTCAAGATGATGTCGACCGGCGTGCCGTCGTCGAGATACGGCATGTCTTCCACCGGCAGAATCTTGGAGATGACGCCCTTGTTGCCGTGACGACCAGCCAACTTGTCGCCGACACTGATCTTGCGCTTCTGCGCAACGTACACGCGCACCAGTTCGTTGACGCCTGGTGGCAATTCGTCGCCATCCGAGCCGTCGTCTTTCACGCGTTGCAGCACCTCGACGTTGATAACTTTGCCGGTTTCGCCGTGGGGCACGTTCAGGCTGGTGTTGCGCACTTCGCGGGCCTTTTCACCGAAGATGGCGCGCAAGAGGCGCTCTTCTGGGGTGAGTTCGGTTTCGCCCTTCGGGCTGACCTTGCCGACCAGCACGTCGCCTGGCGCCACATCGGCACCGACGCGAATAATGCCGCGGTCGTCGAGATCCGCAACGATGTCCTCGGACAGGTTCGGGATGTCCCGCGTGATTTCTTCTGGGCCGAGCTTGGTGTCACGCGAGTCGACTTCGTGTTCCTTCACGTGGATAGACGTGAGCACGTCTTCTTTGACGAGGCGCTCAGAAATGATGATGGCGTCTTCGTAGTTGTAGCCCTCCCATGGCATGAGTGCCACGAGCAAGTTCTTGCCGAGTGCGAGTTCGCCTTGGTCGGTGCTTGGGCCGTCGGCGAGTAGGTCGCCCTTCTTTACCTTCTGGCCTTCACGCACGCGTGGCAACTGGTTGATCGTCGTGTCTTGGTTCGAACGACGGAACTTCACGAGGATGTGCTCGTGCTCTTTTTTCGGGAGATTTTCGTATCGAACGACGATGTGCTCACCCGTAACCGACTCAACGACACCATCGTCTTTGGCGAGCACGAGATCGGCACCGTCACGCGCGGCACGCGCTTCGACACCGGTGCCGACGAACGGCGCCTCGGCACGAATGAGCGGTACTGCCTGACGTTGCATGTTGGCACCCATCAACGCACGGTTGGCGTCGTCATGCTCGAGGAACGGAATCAGCGACGTTGCGACCGACACGATTTGGCGTGGTGAAACGTCGATGAAGTCGACTTGCTCTGGTGTCACCAAGGCGAGGTCGGTGGTTGAACCGAAGAACGACTCGGCCTCCAACATCTTCTTCAAGTCTTCGAGCGTGGCGGCCTGTGGTGAGCGGCGCACGAGCACCTTTTCTTCCACGAATGTGCCGTCTTTGTTGAGCGGGGTGTTCGCTTCGGCGATGACGTATTCCTCTTCTTCGTCAGCAGCCATGTAGCGCACCTCGTCGGTGACGCGACCGTTCTTCACGCGGCGGTACGGCGTTTCGATGAAGCCGAACGGGTTGATCTGGCCGTAAGTGGCAAGGGCGCCCTGCAGACCGATGTTTGGGCCTTCTGGCGTTTCGATCGGGCACATGCGGCCGTAGTGCGAAAAGTGAACGTCTCGCACTTCGAAGCCGGCACGTTCACGCGACAGACCACCAGGTCCGAGTGCGGAAAGTCGACGACGGTGGGTCAAACCCGACAATGCGTTGGTTTGGTCCATGAATTGCGACAATTGCGACGAGTTGAAGAATTCCTTGATGGCTCCGACCAGCGGACGCACGTTGATGAGCGTGAGCGGCGAAATACCGTCCTGGTCTTGTGAGCTCATGCGCTCGCGAACCACACGCTCCATGCGTGAAAGACCAATACGTACCTGGTTTTGAATGAGTTCACCGACCGGGCGCACACGACGGTTGGCGAAGTGGTCTTGGTCGTCGAGGCGGTAGCCCGGCTCTTGTTTCACGAGGTGCAACAGGTACGTGATAGTCGCCAGCACTTCGCTGCGCGCCAACACCGTTTGTGACTCGGTTGGAATGTCGATTTGTCCTGGTTCGTTGCCAACCTGCAGGCCGAAAAGATCGGCGAGTTTGCGAACTTCGGCACCGATTTTGCGGTTCAACTTGTATCGACCGACGCGTGAGGTGTCATAGCGACGCGATTCGAAGAATGCACCTTCGAAGTTGATGCGCGCAGTGTCGACGGTGGCCGGTTCGCTCGGGCGGGTACGGCGCATGATTTCGATCATCGCCTCGTCACGGGTTGGGGCGACATGCTTTTCGCGCAGCCACTGTTCTTCGAGGAAATCGAAATATTTCACGAAGCGCTCGAGGAACCCGGGCGCATTCTGTTCGTCGTAACCGAGCGCACGAAGAATCAGGAAGATGCTGAGGCGACGCTTGCGGGCAATACGCGCGCCAGCGGTCGGGTTCTTGCCAGGCTTGTGCTCGACGTCGAACTCGAGCCACTCGCCACGTTGTGGGTGGATCGTGCCCTTCACCAACTGGTGCTTGGCGAGGTTACGCAAGCGGTAACGCTCTCCTGCTTCAAAAATCACGCCTGGTGAGCGCACGAGTTGCGAAACGATCACTTTTTCGATGCCGTTTACGAGGAACGTGCCGCGCTCGGTCATCTTCGGGAATTCGCCGATGTAGACGACTTGTTCCTTGATTTCACCCGTGTCACGGTTGGAGAAGCGGGCCTTCACGAAGCGCGACACCGCATAGGTGTGGTGCTTGGTACGGCACTCGGTTTCGGTGAACTTCGGCCCGGGCGTCAGCTCGCGGTCATCTGGATCAAATTCAAGTTCAAGTTGCAAACTGCCGTCAGTGGTCTTGATCGGCGAAATATCTGAAAAGACGTCGCACAAACCGTGGCGCATGAACCACTCGAAACTGTCTTTTTGAACCGCCAAAAGGTCGGGCATTTCCAGAATTTCTTCGAGTGACGCGAACGAATAACGTTCACGTGCAACGGCGCGAGACGGCACGAAATACGACTCCTACTTGCTGGCGGGTGGAATTGCAGGGATTACGGAATTGCGACGTGGTGGTGGGTACTTGACGCCGGACTACGAACGCTTCACCTCCGCAGAGAGGTTTGGTGGTTCGTTGGACGGCGACTCGTCACGCTACCCGTGCCCGCCCGACTTTCCACCCGACGAACGTGTCGGGCGACGAAGTCGGGCTCAGCCGAGGTGACGTGAGTCAATCAGCAAGGTTGCCTCTCGGCAACCACTGACCGGTTCGATCCGGTCAGGCCAATTCGACGGTGGCGCCGACTTCTTCGAGCTTGGCTTTGGCCTTGTTGGCATCGACCTTGCTGACTTTTTCAAGGATCGGCTTCGGTGCGGCATCGACCAGTTCCTTGGCTTCTTTGAGGCCCAGGCTGGTGAGTTCGCGCACGACCTTGATGACCTGGATGGGCTGGCCACCCTTGTCCTTCAAGACGACCGAAAACTCGTCTTTGTCTTCTGCGGCTGCGGCTGGGGCTGCACCACCGCCGGCGGCGGCGACAGCAACTGGGGCAGCGGCGGTGACGCCGAACTTCTCTTCGAACGCGTCAAGCAGGTCCTTCAGTTCGAGCACGGTCAAAGCGCCGATCCCATCGAGGATCTGTTCCTTGGTGAGTGACATGTGTGTTTCCTCTTTCTTTTTTTGGTAGTGGTTTGGTTACTGGATTCGATCGCGCAGCCGGCTTATGCCGCTTGCTTTTGTTCAACGAGGGCTTTCAGACCATAGGCGGCCTTACGCGGCAATGCTGAGAGCATGTAGGCGGTATTCGAAAGCGGTGCTTTCAGCAG
This sequence comes from Bifidobacterium breve, assembly GCA_945862045.1. GTDB lineage: Bacteria > Actinomycetota > Acidimicrobiia > Acidimicrobiales > Ilumatobacteraceae > F1-60-MAGs027. The sequence continues at coordinate 363 of CAMAWR010000037.1, read as the reverse complement.
GCCAGCCAACTGGGCGAGCATGACCTCGCGTGGCGGCAGATCGGCGAGGGCCTTCAAGCCCTTGGTGTCAATGGCCTTACCGTCGACAACCCCGCCCATCAATTTGAGGGCGTTATTTTCCTTCGCGAAGTCGCGCATGGCTTTGGCCACTGCCGACACCTCGCCATTGATGAAGGTAATTGCCACTGGCCCACCGACCATGTCTTCGACGGCCGCCATTGCGCCATCACGGGCGGCAATCCTGACGAGCGTGTTCTTGTAGACCTTGTATTCAGCGCCAAGGGGGCGCAATGCGCGACGCAACGTGGCGAGCGCACCCACGGTAAGACCGCGGTACTCAGAGACAATGACGGAGTGCGACGC
>CAMAWR010000036.1 GCA_945862045.1 Bifidobacterium breve | reverse complement strand
GATCGCGCTTGCCATCGCCGAGTGTTGCGCGGTAGTAGCCGAGCGCGGCCTGCAGGTGGTTGGCGTTGCGCAAGGCGTCTTTGACATGTGCAAGATCGACCGTGGCCTCATACCCAGGTGACCACTGTGCCCACAGCATGTCGATGAATGCCATGTCGTTGGCCGCGACAACATGGTTCGACAAACCGTGCTGGAAAAAGAACATGTACCAACTGCGCTGAATCTGGGCGAGATTGCCGACGAACGCCGCACCGAGTGCCGGGCCAGGTGGCACCGCCATGCTCACCACTTTGCTCCAGCGTTGCGGCGCGTCGAGTGCGGCACCGCACACCGCGGGAGCACCCCAGTCGTGGCCGATGATGACGGCCCGTTCGTCGCCTCCGAGTGCTTCGTGCAAGGCGCCGGCGTCGCGTGCCAGCGCCGCAGTTTGGTACACACCAGAGGCGGGCACACTCGTCGGTGCATAACCACGCATGAATGGGGCTACCGCACGGTAACCGCGCGTAGCGAGCTCAGGTAACAAATGTCGCCAGGTGTGGGGCGAATCGGGAAAGCCATGCAAACACAAAGCGAGCGGGCCCGAGCCGCACTCAAGAAACGTGACGTCGAGTTCGCCGGCGTGAATCGTCGATGTGATCGTGTGCGAGTTTTTTACTGGCTTGGACATGCAATGACAGTAGACGGCTTGCTGCATTTGCGACAAACGTCACCACGATTGTCAAGGGCGGGCAATGTGTTGTCGCCTTAGCGTCATCTGAGCATTATGAACGTAACTTTCCACGGGGTTCGCGGCTCAACCCCGTGTCACGGTGACGATACTCGGCATTTTGGTGGCAACACATCGTGTGTCTCGCTGCGTGTGCCACAACAAGTACCAATCATCTTTGATCTTGGTACCGGTTTGCGTTATTTCGGCAAGCAATTCAACGGCACTCCGGCGTTTCGTGCCGTGTGCTTGCTCACACATCTGCACTACGACCACACCCTCGGCTTGCCGTTCTTCGAGCCTTTGCTGCACTCCGACACGACACTGGAAATTTACGGTCCCAAACAAGCCGATGGCAGCAGTATTCGCGAGTTGTTCCTCGACAAGATCAAGCCGCCGATGTTTCCCGTGCCACTAGCCGACTTTGCGGCACGGGTGATATTTCATGAAATTGGTGATGACGACTTTGCGATCGGCGACCTCCAGATTTGTAGCCGTTTCGTACCCCATATCGGGCCAACCCTCGGCTTTCGTGTTACGCACGATGGCGCCAGCGTTACGTATTTGTCCGATCACCAGCAACCGGTGGGGGGCGAGTTCACCATTTCCAAAGGCGCCCACGAGTTGTGTCAGGGTGCTGATCTGTTGATCCATGACGCACAGTTCACGAATGAGGAATTTGCGGGTAAAAGCAGCTGGGGTCACTCAACGTATGCGTACGCGCAGTGGATTGCCGAAACCTGCGAAGTAAAGCAACTGGCTCTCTTCCATCACGATCCGTCACGCACCGATGCGATGTTGACCGAGCTGACCGAAAAAGTCGCCCGCACCTCCAAGACGAGGGTCGTTGCCGCACGCGAAGGTGAAAGCATCGACGTCGTAACGTGTAGTGCGTGACCCACGGCGCCGAATCACCAGCTGACTCGACCCATCTTCGTCGCGTATTCGGTCACCTCCCGACGGGTGTCGTGATCATCACTGGTCTCGGTGTGGACGGAGAATTGCTCGGTATGACGATCGGCTCCTTCGCCTCAATTTCCCTCGACCCACCTCTTGCCGGTTTTTATATTAGTCGTGCCTCGCGCACATGGCCGCTGATGGCCACCCGTGGCGATTTTTGCGCCAACGTATTGGCAGCATCACAATCAGACTTGTGTTGGCGTTTCGCCAAAGACGGCGCTGATCGCTCGCGATTCGATGGGCTTGACATCGGCAGTTCACGTAACGGCTCACCGGTATTGCCGGGTGCCGTGGCCACAATCGATTGCCGTGTGCAGACCGTGCACCAGATTGGTGATCACGATTTGGTGGTGGGCGCAGTGACCGACCTACACGTGCTCGATGCGGCGCTGCCATCGATGGTGTTTTTCAAGGGCAAGACTGGCGACGCGCGAATCGACTCGTGAATATCGCACTTCTCGCCGCCGCCGTGGTTGGTGCTGTCTTCGTGTACGCCGGAGTCTCGAAACTGCTGGCTGGTCGGCGGTGGCCAGCGTCAGCACGACAACTCGGCATTCCACCGTTCATTGCGATCACGGTGATGATCGCCGAAATGGTCATTGGCCTCGGTGTGGTGCTCGGTGATGCGTGGCGCTCGGGGTTTTTGGGTGCTGCCGCCGTTTTGTTGATCGCGTTCACGTCATTGTTGACGTTTCATCTGCGGCGTGACCACAGACCACCGTGTGCTTGTTTTGGTGGGTCATCACAGCGGCCGATCGGTGCACGTGACATCGTTCGGAACTTTGTGCTGCTCGCCTTGGTGTTCGTGGCGTTTGCTTCGTAGCCTGTCGGTATGCGGGTGTGGATCGACCAAGACCTCTGCACGGGTGACGGTCTATGTGTCGATCACTGCCCCGAGGTTTTCACCCAACTTGAAGATGGCATCGCGTATGTGGTTGAGCGCGGCGTGATTCTCAACGACCCGGGCAGTGCTGGCAGCCTCGCACTGGTTGCCGACAAACATGTCGGTGCAGTCGTGTTGGCCGCCGATTTCTGCCCAGGTGAATGCATCTTCATCGACACTCGCGACGAAGAAGAGCACCTGACATTTATCGGTGGAGCAGCCACCACCTCGTGAATCTCCGTATCGCTGCTGCCGGAGCGGTGCTCATCTTGTCTATCGGTGCAAGCACCGGTGCGGCGCAGGCCACCCGAGCCACCCAAGCTGTAGACGTGCGTATCGCGGGTGCGAATGACACCTACTTGGCGATCGAGGTGCTCAAGACAATCAGCGTGCAGAACGAGTACACACGCGGCTACAAGCGGGAGTTGTTCAAACAATGGCTGGACGTCGACGGCGACGGTTGTGATGCCCGCGAACAAGTGCTGAAGCGTGACGCTGTCGGCCTGCCACAGGTCGACCCGTTCAAGTGTTTCGTCGTTGAAGCCGATTGGCTGTCGCCCTACGACGGTGAGCGCACCTCGGATCGCACGCGAGTGGATATCGACCACACGGTGGCGCTCAAAGAAGCGTGGGACTCCGGCGCGTGGCAGTGGAGCGAGGCACAACGAACCGCCTTTGCCAACGACACCTCGGATGCGCGCTCACTCATCGCGGTGTCGTCGTCGAGTAATCGATCAAAGAGCGACAAAGACCCGTCGAATTGGATGCCAGCGTTGCGTGGCTACTGGTGCACCTACAGCGCCAACTGGATTGCAGTCAAGGCTCGTTGGGGTTTGTCGATGGATCAAAGTGAATGGGGCCGACTCAACAACGTGCTCAGTGGTCAATGCGTTGGCACCACGATGCGTGGGTGGAACGCAGTAGCAGGCGTAGTGAGTGCCACGACCACGACGGTGTCGACGACAGCGGCACCGACCACGACCAGCGTGGCAATATCGCCTGCACCGACCACGACGGTGGCGCCGAGTGGGTCATCGTCTGTAGTGAGCGTGCGACCTGGTTCGTATTGTGCGCCGGAGGGTGCCACAGGTACCTCCGGCGGGCGCACATATGTGTGCTCAAAAACGGATGTGAGTGGCAACCCGTACTCGGGCAATCGCGCACGCTGGCGTCAACAAACGTAGGAATTCGGTGCCGACAAGCGGAAGTCGACCACTACCCTTGAAGCCCATGTCCAAGAAGACCAAGAAGCGCAAGGCGCGGATGCGCCGCTCCAAAGCAAACCACGGCAAACGACCCAACATGGGTCGTCGCTAGCCGACCGAGTTCTTCGACTATTTCGGCGCGTCACCCATGACTCGCGTCGCAGCAATCACCGTTGGTGGCAGTGTTATCGCCTGGCGCAACCTCGGCATTCACAGCGCAATGCGGGCTGACGGAGTTGCCATTGCCCAACTGGGTGATGTCGTGTTGCACATCAACGAATCGCTGCCCAGCGGGTTGCGACACCTCCATCTCATTGGTTGCCCAACTCGCACCAGTCATATTGCCGGCTTGCCCGTGGTGCATGTGGCTGACGCCCAAGTGGGTGAGACAACTGCACCGAGCCACGCAAGCCCCCAGTTGGCGTTGCGCATCGTCGGGGTGGATCACGTAGTGGTGTTGGCCGACGATGTGCGGGCAACGTGCAGCGAAATTGAACAGCAATCCGGCGCGCCACTCAAGCGGGTGAAAGAAGGCGATCGAGGCGTGCAGGGTTTTCATCGCTGGGGAAGTGTCATTCTTGAAGTGGTGGAGCGTCGGCTTGTTGCCCCGAGCGATGTGGCTACGACAGCCACTTATTGGGGGTTGGTAGTGGTCGTCGACCAACTCGACGAGGCCACAGCCCACCTCGGCCCCGATGTGATTGGTGCAACCAGGTCGGCAGTGCAACCAGGTCGGCGAATCGCCACCGTGCGTTCTGGTGCCGGTTTGGGCGTGCCGCTTGCACTCATGTCACGCTGACGAGTCGTCAATGCTTGGTCGTCAACATTTAGTCGTCGGCGTCATCACGCGCCAAAAACGCGATGCCTTCGGCGCACGAGTCGTTCAGTGGACACCAACGACAATGCGCAGCAGGGCTGCGTGTTGGTTCACGTTTATCCAACTCGATGGCCACGATCAGCTGCACGCCCGCCACCACTCGGCGCACGGCAGCCTGCAACACACCTTCTGACACGTCTTCGACGTCGGCGCGCGCGGCTGCCAGCGAATAAGTGGCCAGGCGCCGTGGCGCCATGCCGCTGCGCAACGCTTCGACGAGTGCATAAAACCGCAGATCTTCACGGTGTGATGTGTGCAGACCGCCGCTTTTCACGTCGATGATCACTTTTTGGTCAGCGGTGCCGAGGGTGAGGTCTGAACGTGTGCCGAGCACGATGGCCCCGTCGAACAACTCGTAGCGCGCCGAAGATTCGGTGACGGGTCGCCACGAGGGCTTGAGTTTTGGAAAGCATTCTTCGAAGCGGGTGTAAAGATCCACGGCGTATCCGCGCAGTTGTGCTGCGTCGCCAGGGGTCATGCTGACGAGAAAATCAGCGACGCTGTTGCTCGAGTCAGACAGCCGCGCAATGGCTTCGTCGACAACTTCGACCGGGGTCGATTCACCCCGCCAATGCACGCCGAGTTCGACCGCTTTGTGTAGCACGGTGCCGCGCGCAGTGAGTGGTGTCCAGGCGAAGTCGTCTTTGGTGGCCATGTGGTGGGCTTGGCAACCATGAATCGTGGTGAGTTTGTTTTTGCTCACCCACAGCGCATTGTTGCGGCTGAATCGACCCGCCACTGCGGCAAGTTGGTCGTGCAACATGTTGCGCACGGCATCCACCACGCTGGTTGGCAGCGGCACCCAGTCGGGAGATTTGCCGAGCGTGTCGACCACAGCCTGTTGCATCGGATTGAGCCCGGGCCCTTGTGCGTCGGGCACCGTTGTGGGATCAGTCATCGTGGGGCAACAGTAGTAACTGGGTGCTCGTCACCGCGTGGCACCCCTTTGTCAAGATGTCCAACCCCATGCAGCCACGATCGTCATCACTCACCGCCGTTGAATTCGCGGCGCTGGCCCGGGCGATTGCATCGACTGTCCACCAGTCGGGGCTGGCTGCACCAGGGTTCCGCTGCCCAACCCGCATCATCGGAGTAGACCGCACGATTCGCCGCTTTGCTGGTGAAGATGTCGCGGGCACTGTCGCGGGCATCGTCGCCGTCAATGTCAAAGAGCGTCCTCTCGCTGCTGTGGTGGCCGACATGATCGAGGGTGTCGTCATCTTGAATCAGTTGTCGGCGGTTGAAGCCGCACGTGTGCGGGCTGCTCTGTGGCTGTCGCTCGAACATGCCACCACGAACGCGCACGTAGCCTAAGCAACGGCTCATCGTCTGGGCCAACGTTTGGTCGCTATGCCCGGGTGGCGAAATGGTAGACGCGGGGGGCTTAAACCCCCCTGGCCAGAAATGGCTGTGTGGGTTCAAATCCCGCCCCGGGCACCCGCCAGAATAGAGGCACATGACTCTCGGCATCGACGACCACCGCACAGCAACACAGGTGCGCGCCACGCTTGCTGCCCAACACGACGCGATGGTCGCAGATCTCGAACGCTTCGTCAATATTGAATCGCCGTCGCTCCAACACGAGTGTCTCGCGCGCAGTGCGCAATTTCTTGCCGACCTCATGACTCGTGTGTTGGGCTCGCCGCCGGTGCTCGTCGCCAGCGACCGTGGCCCGCACGTGCATTGGAAGGGCGGCGGCGACACCAAGGTGCTCATCGTCGGCCATCACGACACGGTGTTTCCGCTCGGCACGGTGGCGCGCCGGCCGTTCACGCGTGAAGGCAACATCGGTCGCGGCCCCGGCATCTTTGATATGAAGGCCGGCATCATCCAAGCCATCTACGGCGTGGCTGCGGTGAAGGAGTGGTGTCAGGTCGAGATGCTCATCACGGCCGACGAAGAAGTCGGCTCGCACGCGTCACGCGCCTTGCTCGAAGAACGCGCTCGCGCCACAGGTGCGGTGTTGGTGCTCGAGCCCAGCGCCGATGGCGGTGCGTTGAAAATCGCCCGCAAGGGCACCGGCACGTTCAACGTGACCATCACTGGTCGCGCCTCGCACGCCGGGTTAGAACCCGAAAAAGGCATCAACGCGCTGGTGGAGCTTGCCGCTCAAGTACCCCGCATCGTGGCAATCGCCCGACCCGAATTGGGCACCACGGTCACGCCGACCGTGGCCAAGGCTGGCACTGCCGACAACGTGGTGCCCGCTTCGGCAACGATCGCTGTCGATGTGCGGTGCGTAATACCAGAAGAAAAAGATCGTTTAGAGACCGAGATGTCGCGTCTCACCGCGACGCTTGCTGGTGCACGCGTTGAAGTAAGCGGGGGAATGAACCGCCCGCCGATGCACGAGTCGATGACCAAAGAATTGTTTGCCATTGCCAAGCGCGTGGCGCTTGAGTACGACATCCTCAATCTCACCGGCGTGGCCGTCGGTGGGGGCAGCGACGGCAACCTCACCGCAGCAGTTGGTGTGCGAACTCTCGACGGCCTTGGCGCAGTCGGTGCTGGTGCACACGCCGAAACCGAACACGTGCAGCTCGATGCGATGCCCGAGCGCGCGGCGCTGGTCGCTGGCCTCGTGCAATCCATTGTGAACGGCTAGTTCAACTCAGCAACCTCTCGTCGGCAAGCTCGGTGATCCAAATACTCAGCAGGTGCTCAGTATCTTTGTAGATCAGTTGCCCGTGCTCTCTGGTTATCTAAGCGTGATCTTTGGCGCCTCAGTGATGCCTGCGGATTTGAGTTCGGCGGCAATCATCGTACGCAGCTCGAACTTCTTTACTTTGGTTCCCGACATCGGATACTCGGTTACAAATCGCACGTAGCGCGGAATTTTAAACGTTGAGATTTGACCCTTGCATGAGTCGATAATCTCGGCTTCTGTCGCCGCGCTGCCAGGTTTCAAAATCAGATACGCGCACGGCACCTCCATGTATCGGGCGTCTGGTGCCGACACGACCTGTGCGGTGAGCACGTCGGGGTGTTGCTGGAGGAAATCTTCGATCTCGGCCGCGGCCACGTTCTCGCCGCCAACCTTCAGCATGTCCTTGAGTCGCGATACAAATTTCATCTGACCGTTTTCGTCAATCATGCCGAGGTCACCCGAATGGAACCATCCTTCGGCATCGATTGCAACCGCTGTGAGCTCGGGTTCTTTGTAGTATCCGGAAAATAGCGAGTAGCCGCGGTACTGGATCTCGCCGACAGTGTGCGGAGGCAATGGCGCTCCGGTCTCGGGGTCAGCAATTTTCATCTCTAGTCCCTCCAACGGACGGCCGTTCCACTGGGTGCGGATGTCCACGGAATCGTTCACGTCGCCATAACTGAAAAAGCCGGAACATTCCGTGGCTCCGAACGCCGAGACGAGCTTGGCCTGGGGCACCTTGTTCTGCATCTCTCTCATTCGCTCCGGAGCACCAACAGCAATCATCACCATCCGCATTCGTCTCCATTTCGCCGGATCGCACTCCGGGCGGCGAAGCACTTCCATCCACATCATGTCGAAGCTGCCGAGCGACACGGTGATATCTTCGGCATCAATCTGGGCGAGTGCACCAGCTGGAGTGAAGTCGCCAACGTGCACATGCGTTGCACCGTAGGCCAAGCTGCACAGGAAGAAGTTCATGCCGCCGACGTGAAACATCGGAAGGGGATTCCACACGCGGTCGTCGATGGTGAGGCCCTGGCGGCTGCCAACGACCGCCGCGGCGCGGGTCAGTGCCTCGTGACTGAGCATCGCACCTTTTGGGCTTGACGTCGTCCCCGAGGTGTACATGATGATTGCGATGTCACGCACCGATACGCGCTCAGAGGATGCATGCACACGATCAATATCAACTGTCATTCCGGCAGCGAGGAAAGCATCACCGTCCGTTTCGCCCTTTCCGGCTGGTCCCTCGAACACGACGACGCGACGCAACTCGGGGGTCGAGCTCAGCATCAGTGTCGCACTTGCAGACGCGTCCATTTCTGGGAGGACTTCGTGGATGAGGGCGACGAAGTCCGTGCTGCCTCGTACGCCTGCGGCGACGAGCAGGATGCGCATGTCGGAAGAGCGCAACACATGACCGAGCTCTCTGCCCTTGAAGCGGGCATTAATCGGCACGGCGATGGCGCCAATTCGCATTGCGCCGAATATTGCCGCGTAGTAGTCGCCGTCTTGGGCAAGCAGAACTCCTACTTTGTCGCGCGGTTGGACACCGTGGGCGATATATGCACGGGCAAAGTCGTCGACTCGACGGTCAAAATCGGCAAACGACCAGCGCACTTTTGGTGTGATGAGAGCCTCGTGGGACCATGTGTGGGCCGCACGGCGCAACATGTCTCCAACGGTTGTCACACTGACAATTGTCGAATCAATTGATGATGGTCGGACAACTAAATCCGATGAGACGCTGCTCCGTGTGGTTCCCATGTTGTCCTTTTTAGTCCGTCGAGGTCCGAACACCGAAATCTAGCGAATATGAGCGTCGCTAGGCGCGGGCTGTATCGTCGCGGTGTGGTTACACCCGAGCAGTTGCACGACCGTGCTTTCTCCCTCGATCCGTTCCCGATTTGGACGCAGCTTCGTCACGAGTCACCGATCTTCTACGACACTCACGACCGCGTGTACGTCGTGTCACGCCACCCCGATGTCATCAAGGCGTTTTCCGACTCCGAGCGCTTCACGGCGCGCCTCTATCGAAAGACGCTCGGTGCGGTGTTTGGTCCCAACCTGCTCGTTTGGGAGGGTCAGCATCACGTTGACCAGCGCAAAGTTGTCGCGCCATTGTTTGTGCCGACGCGACTTGATCGTTATCGCGAACTCGTCGAAAGTGTGATTGACGAGTTGCTGGCGAGTGTTGACCCGAATGGATTTGATCTTGTTAAGGACGTGTCGTCGCTGCTCCCGGGTAAGGTCATCGTGCGGTTGCTCGGTTTGCCCCCTTCGGACGACCAGCGCTTCCACGAGTGGTATGAGACGATGATGCAGGGATTGTGGAATGACCCAGTGATGCGCCAGCGTGGCCGTGAGGCACATAGTGCCCTGCACAAACATATCGACCCGATCGTCGCCGATCGTCGCCTCGTGCCCCACGACGACATCCTTTCGCGCCTCATCGCCGCCGACGTAGAAGAGTTACCCTCGTTCATCTCACTGTTGCTTACCGCTGGTGGTGAAACGACCGACAAGGCAATCGGGAACATGTGGACGAATCTGCTTGCCCACCCGATGCAGCTCGATGTGGTGCGCAGCGATTCAGGGATGCTTGACCGTGCCTTCGACGAGACGATGCGTCACTCGCCTTCGCTCGTGTATCTCGGTCGCGAAGTTCTCGTTGACGTTGACTGGCACGGTGTGAACATTCCGAAGGGTGGCGAGCTACGCCTGGCAGTAGGTTCGGCAAACCATGACGAGACGGTGTTCGAGCGACCCGACGTCTTTGACATTCATCGCACCGACCTGCACCACGGTCTTGAGCACCGCACCGCTGCATACGCCGACGGCGCTGGTCACATCGCGTTTGGCGCTGGGGCCCACTTCTGTATCGGGTACGCCTTGGCAAGGATGGAGACGGTCACCGTAGCTCGGATGCTTCTCGACCGCTTCGGTTCACTTGAGGCGGTCGGCAACTTACCTCCGTTACGCATAGTCGGACCCTCATGGTCCACGACAACGCTGCCCGTGCGATGCGCAACGGCGTAGCCACCGATGTCAGATTGCAAAGAGGCTGGTGCGTAATTCTGTTTCCTCTCGCATCTGGCTGCCGCTAGCAACTTTTATCTATATGACCTAAGTGCGGTGGCACATTTCGCGCCATCCCCCAGCCTCAGTACTTCAGCGGAAGAGCAGCGGTTTCCTAAACCGCAGGCCGCAAGTTCAAATCTTGCCGGGGGCGCCAATAGAACAAGGGGTTGCAAATATTTTGGTTCCCAAAACTCAACAAAAAGTCAACATCGGTGGTGTTCATCCCTGTTCGCTTCCGTGAACCGGGTCAATTCCTAAGGCACGAGAGACGATTCCAGCAGTTTGCTGTCTGGTGTTGGTGGTCGGGAGAATGTAGTACTTCTGGGTGGTGGCATAGCTTAGATGTCCCATTCGTTGATGTGCTGCTGTGGGTGAGGCACTGTTTTCTGCCAGCAGGGTGGCGTGGGTGCGACGAAGGTCGTGAATGACTAGTTCCCCGAGGGATGCA
>CAMAWR010000035.1 GCA_945862045.1 Bifidobacterium breve | reverse complement strand
CGATTCAAGCTCAGCTGAACTCATAGACTTCTACCAACTCGTGCACGCACGTGCTGCGGGCGTTTAGCTCAGTTGGTTAGAGCATCTCCCTTACAAGGAGAGGGTCGGGGGTTCGAGTCCCTCAACGCCCACCAGATGCCGCAGGCATCGGGTTGAGCCCCTTTTACGCAAGGAGAAGCACATCTGCGTAGTGCCTTAGTGTGGGCGTGTGGCTGTACTGGAAGTTGAAACTTTCACCCTGGTAAGTGGATGCACCGTAGAGGAGTTTCACGCTCTTGATGAGCAGATGCAGGAATGGTGTTACCTCAATCGTCCAGGATTGGCGCGCCGTACGGTTGCGGTGGATGGAAACGGGAAATTCATCGTGGCCACACTCTTCGCTGAACCAAGTCAGGCCGATGCTGGCTACCGCAACTACGCGGGGATGAATAAAGATTGGTTGTCGTGCATTGCCGCGACTTCAACAACACACGAAGTATTTTCTCTGTTTTAAAACTATTGCTGCACGAGCATGAGCGGGTTTCCCTCAGGATCGGTGATACCAGCAATCAGTGCACCACCAGGAATCTGATACGGGTCAAGGGTCTTTTTGCCACCCAGCTCCACTACCTGCACTAACGAACTTTCAACACTTTTTACTTGGATGTAGAGAGAAATGCCGCCGTGTTCGCTCTTGCGAATATGTCCGCCAATTCCGTTCTCTGGACCACCAATTCCCGTCGGAATTCGATGGATAGGACCATCGCCAATATCCCAATTGAACATCTCCTTGTAAAAAGCAATCAAGACCTGTTCGTCCTTGGCTCCAATTTCGAAGTAGACAACGGGACGAGCCCAGTTCATTTTTGGCGTGCGCTCCATTACCAAACCATAGACGGTGCACGCATTCGGAACCAGTGTCGAAAGGTGCGGCGTCTCAGTTGGTTAGAGCCTCCCAACAACCCTTCGTTATTGACCAACCAACTGTTTTCGCAGTTCACGCTTCAAAAATTTACCGCTTGCGTTACGTGGAATTGGCTCGGCTCGAAACCACACTCGGGTAGGGATCTTGTACTTGGCCAGTGACACGGCAAGGAACTTACGCAACTCGTCCTCGGTGAGCGACATACCGGGCCGCAACACGATGCAGGTAGCGACTTCCTCGCCGAGACGGTCGTCGTTAATGCCGAACACGGCAGCTTCTGCGATCGTGTCGTGGTGGTAAATCGCGGCTTCGACCTCCGAGCAGTACACGTTTTCCCCGCCGCGGATCACCATGTCTTTGGCCCGGTCAACGATGTAGACAAAACCGTCCTGATCGATGCGCGCGATGTCCCCAGTGTTGAGCCAACCATCTTGAATCGACTCGGCTGTTGCCTCGGGTCGGTTCAAATAACCCTTGATGATGACTGCGCCCTTGACGCACAACACGCCCGTCAGACTCGGGTCGCGGGGCAGTTCATTGCCATGTTCGTCGACAAGTTTTGCGTCGAGTGTTGCAACTACGGGCCCGCACGACGAGGGTTTGCTCGTGTACCACAACGACGTGTTGGCCGTAATGATGCCGTGTGTTTCGGTCATGCCATAGCCGGTGGTCGGCACACCAGTTTCGAGTTCCTGGTCAATTTTTTCAACGAGGTCGGGTTGTACCGCTGAACCACCACCGCTGATTGCGGCAAGTGATGATGTGTCACGGCTTTTCCAGTCGGGGTGTAGCAGCAACTCTCGACCCATCGATGGAACGCCAGAGAATGTGGTGACTTTTTCTCGCTCGATTAATTCGAGGGCTCGACCAACATCCCATTTATACATCAGCACCAATGTGCCGCCAACCAACGTTGCAGGTTGCATGATGCAGTTGCAGGCCGTCACATGGAACAACGGCGTCGGTGCCATGAACACAGGTGGCAATGCGGGTCCAACCGCTGGGGCTTTGGCGAGATCGCCCGCAGCGACCGCCTTCGCAATGCCCAGCGTCGCAGCGGTTGACATGTGGGCGATGTTCATCACGTTGACCACCGAGCCACGGTGGTGCAACTGTGCTCCTTTGGGGAAGCCCGTGGTGCCCGACGTATAAAAAATTGTTGCGTCGTCATCGGGGTCGATGTCGGCGGGTGGCAGGGTGGCGGGGTCAGCGGCGGTCATGACGTCGTTCCAGTGCACACCACGGGGCGGTAACCCTTGGTTGCTGCGCACGGCAATGACCGTGATGTCAGCGCGATCCTTGATTTGCAGGAACCGCTCGAGGCGTTCATCGTCGGCGATGAGCAGCTTGGGCTTGCTGTCGTCAAGTGCGTACTGCATTTCGGGCGCGGTCCACCATGCGTTCATGCCGACGCATGCCGCACCAATCGACACGATGGCCCAATATGACACGACCCACTCGGGGTAGTTACGCGCCGCGATTGCGACACGATCGCCACGGGTAATGCCTTCCGACACGAGAAAGTGGGCGAGTTTGCGCACCTGGGCGTGCACCTCGGCATAGGTGTAGCGCTCGTCTTCGAACACGAGGTAGGTCTTGGCGCCATGACCAGCAGTCATTTCCCAGATTGCGCGCATGGTGGGTGGGGCAGCGGTAAAGGTTTTGACGGTCACACCACGCACCAAAATGTCGGACACGGCGAAGAATGAGCCGGGCGCTTCAAGTTCGCGGCGGGCAGCCAAGTAGTGATTGATCAAGACCCAATAGTGCCACACCTGGGTTGTCGGGTACCCCTGAGATTGGCTGTGCGCTGCTATTGCAATGCGTTGCGAGCTGCAGCGGGGTCGGGGGTAAAACCAGGGGTATCGCGACAGAACTCCACCATGATGCCGTTGGGGTCGAGGTAGTAGTGCGAATGACACCAGCCATGATCCACGTCCATGATCGGCTCGATGTTGTTGTCGGCGAGATGTGTGCGCACACGCTCCTGGGTCGCTTGGTCGGCCTTGAACGCAATGTGGTTCACCCAGACCGGCAAGCCGTTGCCAGTTGACACCTCGGAGCGCCAATCTGGTTTCTCGCCCATCTCGTGCAAATCAAAGAAAGCGATCGAAGAACCATCACCTAATTCGAAGAATAAGTGGAGGAAGTGCGACTCAGTCCCAGGAACCCGGGTCACCTCGGTGTGCACAAGGGGAAACCCGAGCAGGTCTTCGTAGAAGTGCCGTGTGGCTTCACGATCACGACAGGCGTATGCCACGTGATGTACACCGCTACGAGTGATCATCAAATTTTCAATCCCATGCGGGGCCCATCAGGGCCGTCAATTTCGACGATGGGATCATCGCGATCGTCGAATTCAGTGCGCAGTGCGCGACTCATTACGGCGTGCATGTCGTACATTGCGATGATATAGGTGAACTCCAAAATCTCTTCATCAGAAAAGTGTGTGTGAAGGGCATCAAAGACACCATTGGCGACCCGACCGCCGTCATGCACGAGTGCATCGGTGTAGGCGAGCACGACTCGTTCTGCCGGGGTGAACACATCACTTGCTGACCAGTGGGGAATGGCCGCAATCTTGTCTTCGCTGATACCAGCCGTGCGACACGACTTGCAGTGTTGCGAGAATACGAATTGACTGCCACGTGCCCAACCAACCCGAGTCTGGCCAAGCTCGCGCAACTGGGGGTCAAGCCGACGAGCCGGATTGCGGTACAGCGCAAAACCGCGCACCGCATGTTCGAAGATCTCCGGCACCAGGGCAAATACCGTCCACCAGTCACCTGGTGTGCCGGTCGCTGTGCCGGGCTGCGCAACGGGGTCGCGGTCACCAAAGAGCAGGTCATACATCGGGATCACCGAGGCATCGGCTTCAGCGCGGGGAACTTGTCGCAAGCGTGGCATCGATACCCCCCTTTGCTTGGTTGGTGAACTGCATGACACCGTCGTCAACGGCCCCTTCGCGGAACATCTTTTTGTCTTTGTCGTAGTTCTGCGGGTTGAGCCACGGTTCGCGGTCGCCCTGACTCGGCATCAGATGCATCACCCGCTGCATATAGCCCGACGAAAAGCCGTCGATCCACGGTCGGCGTGGCATCTGCGCTTCACCGTCACGCAATTGCGGTGTGCACTGGCGGGTGTCGGTGGCACGCATGTGGTTGAGCAGTCGGCACACGTAGGTGCAGATGAGGTCGGCGCGCAGCGTCCACGACGCATTGATATAGCCAAAACTGGTGGCCAGGTTTGGCACGCTGGAATATGACATGCCCTTGTAGGTGCGGGTCTGTGCGAAGTCGACCGGCACGCCGTCCACGCTGAAATCGGCTTCGCCGAGAGTCACCAGTTGCAAACCTGTCGCAGTCACGATGACATCCGCCGGGATATGTTGGCCTGACGACAAAAGAACGCCCGTTTCGGTGAAGGTTTCGATGGTGTCAGTGGCCATCGAAACACGACCCGAACGAATGGCAGCAAACAAGTCGGAGTTGGGCACCAAGCACAGGCGTTGATCCCACGGGTTGTACTTCGGGGTGAAATGTTTGTCGACGGGGTAGCGACCACCAAGTTCCATTCGTATTCCGCCAATCAGCAATTTCTTGATGTCGTCGGGGTGGCTGCGCGTGCGTCTGTACACCAGTTGTTGTCGCCAGGTGTTTTTTGCACGGGTGATGTTGTAGGCCAACTTTGCCGGAAGCACCTTGCGTAAGAAGTTTGCGGTCGGATCACGATCGGGCCGCGACACCATGTAGGTAGGTGAGCGTTGCAACATGGTTACATGTGCCGCACGGTCGGCCATTGCGGGCACGATCGTTACGGCAGTTGCACCTGAGCCGATTACCACAACTCGCTTGTCGGTGTAGTCAAGGTCATCTGGCCATTGCTGTGGATGAATGATCTGACCGGTGAAGCGCTCGAGTCCGCGGAACTCGGGTAGGTAGCCCGACTTGTACGAGTAATAACCCGCGCACATGAACAAATAGTTGCAGACGAACAATCCGCTCGAGCCATCGCTGCGAGCGGTCTGCACCGTCCATGTTGCATGCGGTGTCGACCATTCGGCGCGCACGACCCGTTCGCCGAACCGCATATGGCGCTGCAAGTCGTTTTCAACCACCGTCTCGCACAAATATTCCATGATGGACGGACCATCAGCGATCGACTTGTCGGCTTTCCAAGGCTTGAATTCAAAGCCAAGGGTGTGCATGTCGCTGTCCGAGCGGACACCCGGGTACTTGAACAAGTCCCACGTGCCGCCGATATTTTCGCGACCTTCGAGGATGACAAAACTGTGATCAGGTGACTTGTCTTGCAGATGCACGCCAGCACCGATTCCCGAAATTCCTGCCCCAACGACGACGACATCAAAGCGTTCAGGCACCATGGCCTCAGGTTAGATGGCGATGCGTACGGCGGGGTTGTTCAGGCGACGAGCAGCGTCGCCAACTGTTGTGCTTGGCTACGAATCTCGGGAACTGCCGTTGACTCCCACAACGTGCCCCGCCGCAACGGGCCAACAGCGAACAAGCCCGCAACGAGATTGCCCGCGGCGTCCTTAATCTGGCCGCTCACCGCGTCGGTGTCGACCCCCATGCCATGAGGCCCGCGGTGAATCAGGCCAGCGTCGGCCAGTGCGCGCAACGGCGGTGTGGTGAACAACGCTGCATCGTCAGGCCCGGTGCACAACACCACGGCATCAAATGTGCCTGACTCGGCGTGCTGGCGACCATCACCACGTTGCACGACGATTGCACCGGTGGCTTGCAAGTCGGCGAACTCGCGTGCCACTTCGGCGCTCATTCGGTGGCGGTGGATGTCCCAATGCCGACGAGCAAGCCGAAGAAATTGCGCCTGGTGCAACGGGCTGAAGGTCTGCCAAATCTGTTGGGTCACAGGGCGTAGGGCGCCCAGGGCAGCGCGCCAGTCGGTTTGGCTGCGTATCCAACGCAGCACCGCGCGGGGTGAATCAAATGACGCAGGCAGCGTCGGCAGCGCACCGAAGTCGGCGTGCGCCATGGGCAACAAACCGTGGCGCGAAACACCCTGGACGCGAACGCCGCGTCGTGCCAGCGAAAGTGCGATGTCGACGAAGGTAAGTCCAGTACCGATGCACAACACTTGGCCGGTGGTGCCAATGGCATCCAGGGCTCGGGGTGCCCATGGGTCGCTGATGACGCGGGTTGCTGCAAAGTTATGCAGCCAGTCGGGTCGTGTCGGTGGAGCATTGCCCAGTGCCAGGATCAGTGCATCGCCCTTGATCACCGTGCCATTGCTCGTGGTGACTTGCAACGGGTGTTGGCCAATCGTGACAGCGGTGTCGCACACATGTTGAGTACGTACCGTGTTGCTCGTGGCGACGGCATCGGCAAGTTCGGCGCGTAGGTATGTCGCGTAGCGGTGCCGAGCCACAAAGTCGTGTGGCGCACACTTGGCCCACGCCACGAAGTGTTGCGGGTCATTGGCGTAGGCCGACATGCCCCCAGCGGGAACATTCAACAAGTGGGTGTGGTCCTGGGTGGAGTAGGCGACACCCTCGCCGAGCCGTTGTTGTGGCTCGATGATCGTCAACGTGGTCGGCGTACGACTGCTGCGCACCACCTGCAAGGCGACCAGCACACCGGCAGCCCCGCCGCCGATAATTACCAACTTGCGGGTCATGTGGCACCGATGCTAAGTCGTGGGTTGCGCCCCAAAGTTGAGATTACTGCATTGTTCACAGACCCGCTCGGGGACGACACCCCAACGAATCATCCAGCCGAACATGATGCAACCGAGGCACACGGCAAAGACTGATTCCAAAAACGCCGCGGCAGCCAACATGACGGCCACCACTCGAGCTGGTGTCCCGAAATCAAGTAGCCACAACACGCTGGCGGTTGCAGAAAACAGCAACCCCACAAATTGGGCAAATCGCTTCGGCGGCCCGGCAACCAACCGATGCTGAATGCGCAGACGCGGTGTAATTATTTTGGTGGACAACAACCCCAACGGGCTGAGGGCGGGCCCGGTGAGCACCCGGGCGACAAAGCCGTACGTGAGTGGAATCAGAATCCATGCAGCACCAGTGGCGGCGAAGGTGGCACTCATGAGCAAAGCACCAAAGGCAACGATGCGCGCTGAGGTTTCGTTGACCGGATGGGGGAATGGAAACGGATTCTGCATGTGCATCACCCTAGGCTCGAGGTTCGGTGAGTGTGATTGCTGATTCAGTTGCTGCAGGTCCATTCCAGCCAACGTGCATGGCGCTTGGCGTGAGCCACATGGCGACTACGCGCGTGGTCACCGGTTTGGCGGGTGCCGTATGGCGTTGATGCTGAAGCAGTATTACTTGGCTTGTTTGTCGCATGCGTCGTATCTTGTGGGCGACACGGTCAGCGGACGGGCAGTCGTTGTCGACCCACAGCGTGATGTGGCGCAGTATCTTGCCGATGTCAAGCATTGTGGTCTGCGCATTGAACGCGTCATCGAAACACACTTCCATGCCGACTTTTTAAGTGGGCATCTGGAGCTGGCCGGTAAAACCGGTGCCAAAATTTCGTATGGTTCAGCCGCCATCGGCTTGACCGACTTCGAGATTGATCCGCTTGTCCATGGCCAGCGCCTGTCATTGGGTGCAGTCGAACTTGAGATTTTGCAAACGCCTGGCCACACACCCGAATCAATTTGTATCGTGGTGCGCGAATCAGCCGATATTGCACCGCACGCAGTGCTGACCGGAGACACGCTGTTCATTGGTGACGTGGGGCGCCCCGACTTGTTGTCGGCCTTTGGTCGCACCCAAGACCAAATGGCCCGCAGTCTGTACCACTCGCTGCATAGGCGGCTACTCACACTGCCCGACGCCACGATGGTGTATCCAGCGCATGGGGCCGGCTCGGCGTGTGGTAAAAATTTGTCGACTGAAACCGTGTCGACCATCGGTGAGCAGCGGCGAAGCAACTACGCGTTGGCACAGATGACCGAGGAGGAATTCGTCGAAATCGTGACCGAAGGCCAAGCTGCAGCACCCCTGTATTTTTCGTTTGCCGCGATGCGCAACCGCGCTGCTCGAGACCATCTCGACGAATCTGAGTTGCCTGCCGCATTGTCGTGGGCGGGGTTCACCCAACAGGTGGCCAATGGTGCCGTGGTCATAGATGCGCGCGAGCCCGACGAATTCGCCCGCGGGTATCTGCGTGGTTCGCGCAACGTGGGGCTCAGTGGGCGATTCGCAGAATATGTCGGCGAAGTCGTTCAACCCGGCGAAGCCATCGTGTTAGTCGCAACTCCAGGCACCGAGCACGAAGCCAAGGTGCGGCTCGCCAGAATTGGCTATGACTCGGTGGTCGGGGCACTGATCGACCCCGTAAGGACGATGCTCGAGCACCCCGACCATGTGCAAGTTGCTTCTCGATTGAGTGCCCAACAACTCGAGTCTCGTCGCAGCGCCGTGGCCAATCTGGCCATTATCGATGTGCGCGGGCCTGGCGAGATTGCCGACGGCACCATTGCAGGCGCGGTGCATATGCAGTTGGCCGAATTGTTGCAACGAGCGAACGAACTCGACCCGGCGGTGCCAACCGTGGTGTATTGCGCGGGTGGATATCGGTCGAGCATCGCCGCGAGCACATTGCGCTCGCTCGGCTTTCAAGACGTCTCCGATATCGTGGGCGGCTATGGCGCCTGGCGAATTCATCAATCTGCGTGAGTAAACAAATTCTCGTCGTATCGGGCAGTCTGCGCAAGGCGTCATACACCACGGCGCTGTGTCGTGCGGTGTGCGGGCTGCAGATGGATGGTGCCGAATTCGTGTTGCGAAACTATGCGCGCACCCTGCCGATATATGACGGTGATCTGGATTCCAACACACCGCCCACCCAAGTAGCAGAAATGCGTCGTGAAATCGCCGAGTCACACGCCCTGCTCATCGGCACGCCGGTGTACAACTACAACATTCCAGGTGGCTTGAAAAATTTCATCGACTGGGCCTCGCGACCGTATGCCAATCATTCGTTTATCGGTCGACGCATGGGTGTCTTTGGGTGCTCGCCAGGTGAAAGTGGTGGAAAACAATCGGTGGAGTATCTGCGCAATATCATCCCGCTGTTTGGCGCAACTCTGATCGGCCCAGAACTGCTATTTCCAAAAATTAACACGCTGGTATCTGCTGATGGGGCGGTAGACGCGTCCGTCATGGGCCCGCTGTCGGCCCTGGCCCGCGAACTCGCCGCATAGTTCAGTCGGCTTGTCAGCCGCGCAGAGTTTACGAAAGTTTGTTGCTCAGTAGGCGCAAAAATTCACTACGCGTCGGTTCGTGCTCGAATGCACCGCAAAATGCCGACGTGGTGGTCACCGAGTTCTGCTTTTCGACACCGCGCATCATCATGCACAAGTGTTTGGCCTCGATAACGACTGCGACCCCTAACGGGCTGAGTGCTTCCTGAAAAGCATCCCGAATTTGGGTGGTCAAACGTTCTTGCACCTGCAAGCGTCGTGAACAAATATCGACGACCCGCGCCACCTTTGACAGTCCAGTGATGTGACCATTCGGGATGTATGCAACGTGTGCCTTGCCAAAGAACGGGATCATGTGGTGTTCACACAGGCTGTACATCTCGACGTCTTTGACGATGACCATCTCCTGGACCTTCTCGGCAAAGATTGCATCACGAATGATCTCCACCGGGTCGTGACCCTGGCCTTGGGTAAGAAACTGCATCGCTTTGGCGACCCGTTCTGGGGTTTTGAGCAGACCCTCGCGGTCAGGGTCTTCGCCGATGAGACCCAGCACGTCTTTGTATGCCTTGGCCAGATGACGCGTGGTGTCCTCGTCGTAGGTCTCAACTTTTTTGTAGGCCATGGTGGTCCTTCAGGCGTGATGCACGATGTCAGCGGGGTACTGCACGATGTTGCGCGGTGTCTCGCCCAAGACAACGTGCAAATCAAGATTCGCCGGCACATGTGGCCGTAACAGGCCGTGCACGACGATTGCAATGTTCTCGGCGGTCGGGTTAACGTCGGCAAATTCGGGTACGTCAAGATTGAGATTCTTGTGGTCGAGGCGATCCAGCACATATTGCTTGATGGTGGCCGACAGCACACCAAGATCCATGACATAACCAATTTGTGGATCGACTGACCCGCAGACTCGCACGGTGAGTTCGTAGTTGTGCCCGTGGTAGTTCGGGTTGTTGCATTTGCCGTAGATGCGGACATTATCGGCGTCGCTCAGTGCCGGGTTATGAATGCGATGTGCTGCATTGAAGTGTTCATGTCGGTACACCGCCACACGTTGGGCATTTGAGCCAGTCATATGTAATAGTCAGGCTACGAGACAATCTCCACACCACCGCCTGGGTGCTCGATGATCCAACGTCGCAATGCAGTGACCGCCGCTGGCGCGGGCATTGCCAGCACCCATCCGGCACGGGCATCGTGTTTACCCTCGGCAATGGCGACAATGAGTGAAGCAACGTCGTTTGGTTGCAGGGTGGACGACAACCCATCGGTTGGCGCAAGTCCGTCGGGCATCAATGAGCGATGCAACGGTGTGTCTACGACGCCAGGAGCCACGGTGAATGCCCGAACACCGTGCGCCTCACCTTCCGCATTGGCCACCACGGTCAGTAAATGCAATGCCGACTTGGATGACGCGTAGGCGAAAAAACCAGGGAACGGGTCAAGTTGGGCGAGTGACGACATGTTCACTATTCGCGCGTCGCCGTGCCGGCACATCGTTGGCCACAACGTATGAATGGCAGTGGCCGGTGCCGCCACATTGAGGTCGTGTATCGCCCGAAATTCAGCAGGTGTGGTTTCGGCGATTGACATCACCTTGGCGCTGCCAGCGTTGTTGACCAACAAGTCGATGCGACCGTGGGTGTCGGCAATCTGGTGAAGCACGGCGCCGAACACGGAAGTGTCAGTGACATCGCACGGGAATGGTTCAAACCGCTCACCGAGGGCTCGACCCAGTGCGGCAAGTTTGTCGGCATTGCGAGCAAGCCCGGCCACCGTGTGACCAGCCTTCACCAGCAACTTGGCAACTGCTGCACCGATGCCGCTTGATGCACCTGTTACAACGGCAATCACGTATTCACACTATTCTTTGCCACAAGGAGAAACCCATGGTCATGCACCCAGAACAACTCGAGCGCATCCGTAGCAGCCGAGGTTTCATTGCCGCACTCGACCAAAGTGGTGGAAGTACACCCAAGGCGTTGGCACTTTATGGGGTATCCGAAACTGAGTACTCGGGTGAGGCGCAGATGTTCGACGTAATGCACGCCATGCGCACCCGGATGGTGAAAAGTCGTGCCTTCGACGGCACTCGGGTGCTTGGTGCCATTTTGTTCGAAGGCACCATGAATCGCGATATTGACGGCATCGGCAGTGCCGAGTTTCTGTGGACGAAGAAGCAGGTCATTCCATTCTTGAAAGTCGACAAGGGCCTTGCTGACGAACAAGACGATGTTCAGCTGATGAAGCCGATGCCCGAACTTGATGCGCTGTTGCAGCGTGCCGTCGTAAAGGGAATCTTT
>CAMAWR010000034.1 GCA_945862045.1 Bifidobacterium breve | reverse complement strand
AACACCAACCCGACCACGGCGTCACCAAGAAACTCGAGGCGTTCATTCGATGGCTCGTCGTCATGCTCGGCAGAGAACGACGAGTGGGTGAGCGCCAGTCGCAGCAACGTGATGTCACGGAACTCGTGACCGATCAGTGTTGCGCACTCACGCAGTGTTGCTTCGTCGGCGAGCGACGTCACGATGCGCTACTGGCCGCGACGGCCACGCGAATTTTCTCCACGATGTCGGCCTGCACCATGTCCCGGGCAACCTTGATGCCGTTCACCATGGCTCGTGCACTCGATGAACCATGCGAAATGATGCACACACCATTGAGCCCCAGCAACATTGCACCGCCGGTGCTGTCGGGGTCGAACTGCGAGTACAAATCCAGGAATGCTGGCATCAGTGCGTCGGCGTGCTCTTTGTATTGCGGTTGACCAACGGCGGCGAACAACGACTTCACCACGGCTTTCATCGCACCTTCCATACTTTTGAGCGCGACATTGCCCGTAAACCCGTCGGTGACCACCACGTCAACCTCGGTGCCCATGATGTCACGACCCTCGACATTGCCGATGAAGTTGATGCCCTGCTGCGCCGACAACAGTTCGTAGGCCTGCTTGCGCAGCGTGTCACCCTTGCCGGGTTCTTCGCCGATGGAAAGCAAACCAACCTTCGGTGACGCGATGCCGTACCGCACCGACGAAAACACGGAACCCATCACCGCAAACTGGCTGAGCCATGCCGCTTCCACCTCGGTGTTGGCACCAGCGTCGAGCAGGATCGTCGGTGTCGAACCTGGCACCGGAATGGGTGTGGCGATCGCCGGACGCTTCACACCGTCGACGCGACCCATGCGCAACAGCGCCGACGCCATCGTCGCACCCGTGTTGCCTGCTGAGATCATCGCGCTGGCTGCGCCGTCACGCACTGCTTCGGCGCTGCGCACGAGCGTCGAGTCTTTCTTCTTGCGCACCGAACTTGCCGGGTCTTCGCTCATGCCGATGACCTCGGTGGCCACGAGCAACTCGAGGTCGCCACGGTCAGCGAGGTCGGCGGGGCCGACCAACAGAATCGGGATTCCTTCGGCGGCCGCCAAACGCGCACCAGCAACGATCTCGGTGGGGGCTTTGTCGCCACCCATGGCGTCGACGGCGATCGGCTTCATGAGGTGAAAATCAGACTAAACGCTGCATCAGCAGCGCGAGTTATTTGACCGAGTAGGCGACGCGACCCTTGTACCAGCCGCAGTTTGCACAAACGATGTGGGGTTTCTTCACGGTGCCACAACGTGGGCACACACTCTTGGCAGGGGTGGCAAGGCGCATGTTGATCGAGCGACTGGTGCGACCGCGGGCCTTGGAACGCTTTTTCTTCGGTACAGCCATTTCGTTACTCTACCGCGTCATCGAGCTTGCCACGCAAGACGTCTAGCGCCGCCCACCGTTCGTCGCGTGTCACGACCACGCATGAACACGATGTTGACGCCCGGTCGACACCACATTGCGGGCAGAGCCCCGGGCAATCGGTGCGACACAGGGGTGCATCGGGCACCGCCAACAACACGGCCTCCCGCACGAGCAGCGTGAAGTCGATTTGGTCACCGACGATTGGTTCGGTTTCGTGTTCGACACTCGAGTGATCACTCGTCGGTGTCATGTGGTGCGCCGGTACTTCACGGGAAAAGGCCTCGTTGATTCCCGCTTCTGCCACGCCAGCCACCGGTCGTAAACAACGCCGACAAGCCGAAACCCAGCCCACTCGTGCACCGCCGTGGGCGATGATGCCCGTCGACGAACTTTCCAGACCGATTTCAATCTGCACATCGGCATCATGATCGATTCGCGAGTCGGCAAAATCGAATACCTCGGCTTTGGCAACCACCGCCACGGTTTTTTCCGAGCCCGACCGCCGCAGCAGGTCAAGCACGTTGACGACGAGCGTCGACGCCATTAGTTGCCGTCGCGGGGGCGATCGTTCTCTTGGTCGAAGAATTCGCGGGACATATCGGGGGCGTCTTGCGTCATCTGATCATTGGCCTGCTGGATGCCGGTAATCGACAGGCGATCACGGCCGTGCTTGATGGTTTTCATGAGGCGATCGATGAGAATCTCGACGCTGCCGAGGCGACGATCAAGGAAGTCTTCTGTTTCACTCTTCAGACGACGGGCGGTCGATTCGGCTTCATCGATAATTTGGTGGGCGCGGGCCTCGGAGGCGCGCACCACCTCGGTGCGTTGCACCATGCGTTCGGCCTGGGTACGGGCCGCCTCGATGATCTCGTCGGCCTCGCGCTGTGAACGGATGAGGAAACTTTCTTTTTCTTTCAACATGAACCGAGCCTCGCGAACCTCTTGTGGCAGGCAGGCGATGGCATCTTCCAACAGGGCAATGACCTCTTCACGGTCGATGCGTGGTGTGCTCGAGAGCGGCACATTGGCGGCTTTGGAGATCAGGTCGATGAGATCGAGCAGGATCTCTTCGGCATCCCCCATCTGGATGTCGGGCAGTTCCTCGGTTGGAAGTTCGTTGTCGCTCATGGTGCTGCTCCGCTTGGGTTAACGGCGGGCCCGGCCCGCCAGCGCCTTGGCAACTGGTGCGGTGACCATCGCCGAAGCGTCTCCACCGTAGTAGGAAATCTCGCGCACGAAGCGACTACTTATATAGGCGTGTTCAGGCAAGGCAAAGAGCACCATCGTGCGCACACCCGACACGGTGTGATTGGTGTGGGCCATCTGGGATTCAACATCGAAATCGGTGGCGCTCCGCAGACTTTTTACGATGCAGATCGCATCGACTTTTTTTGCAGCATCCACAGCCAAACCCACATGTGCCTGCACCTGGATACCCGCCAGATGGGCGGTGGAATCTCTGGCCAGTTGCACACGCTCTTCGATGGAAAACATGCCCGACGGCTTTTCGGGGTTATGCATCACGGCGATGATCACCGACCCGAAGATGCTCGCGGCCTGCGCCGCCACATCGAGGTGCCCGAGGTGAAACGGGTCGAAACTGCCCGGATACAGCACGACTTGCTGTGTTGCCATCGGCTTCTACGGTACCCGTCGCGGGAAGGTCATGTGACTCGCCGCAAAAACGTCACGTACGTGCGCCCGTATCGCTTTTCGCGCAACGACTCCCAGCCGGCGGGGGCTGGTACGGGTGCGGCGGCCTCGGCCACCACCAGATGACACGCCACCAATGCGAGAAATTCGGTCCACTGCGCGAATTCGTAGGGCGGGTCGGCGAGCACCAAAGTTACATCTTTGCACGACGCCACCTGGGCAAGTGCATCACCACGCACGATGGCACTGCGCTCGGTGAGACCGAGGGCTTCAATATTCTGCTGCAGGCATGTCAGCGCGTCGCGATCGCGTTCGATGAACGTGACATGGGCGGCACCACGACTGAGTGCTTCGATACCGAGCGCGCCTGTGCCGGCGAAACAATCGACGATGCGAGCACCCGTCAGGTCGTAGTGGCTTCCCAGGCTGTTGAAAATTGCCTCACGCGCCATGTCTGTGGTGGGGCGGGTGGTGGTGCCTTCCGGTGCTTCGATGCGACGACCACGCAACTCGCCTGCCACCACTCGCATGCGTTCAACGCTATTGCGGCGGCGTTGGTGCTGCACCTGCTTGACTAATGCCGTGAGCGACGAAGTGGAACGTGTCGAACCACCTTCCACCACCATCACCTGTGTGGACTGCGGCGGCACTGCCCACCTGCTGACACCGGCGCGCGAAGACGGCGAATGGTATGTCGGTGACATTGCGACCTACCGCTGCAGCGATTGTCGCGACCGCTGGGACCTCATCATCGAATAAACGTCGATGATCGTGTCGTGACTGACCGTTGGGTTGCTAGTCCTTGGTCAAGAATTCTTTTTCTTCACGGGCCAACAACAGGTTGACCTCGCTTGCCAGTTCGCGGTGCTTGCGCAATGTCGGGTCGACATCAACGATCTCGAATGCAACTTCACGCGCGGCTTTGATCAGCGGCTCGTCACGGCGCAACGACGCAAGTTTCAAATCGCTGGCACCCTTTTGCGCCGTGCTCATGAGCGTGCCCTCACCACGAAGTTCAAGATCGACTTCGGCGAGGTAAAAACCATCGGTGGATTTGACGAGTGCATCTACCCGCTCGGAGCCGACGTGGGGGTTCTGGCGCACCAACCAACAGCGACTGGCAATCGCTCCACGCCCGACACGGCCGCGAAGCTGGTGTAACTGTGCGATTCCGAAGCGATCAGCATCGAGCACCACCATGCACGTTGCATTGGGAACATCGACGCCAACTTCGATGACCGTGGTGGAAACCAGCGCCATCAATTTTCGTTCACGAAACTTGGTCATCACCGCGTCTTTTTCGTTCGACGACATGCGGCCGTGCAATAAACCAATCCTGTATTTTGCCAACTCACCCTTGCCCAGTGACTCGTAGATTTCCTCTGCGGCAGCAACCTCCAACTTGTCGCTCTCTTCGATCATCGGACACACCACGAAGGCTTGCTGGCCATCGTCGAGTGCTTGGCGCACCTGCACCCACATGCCGGCCACCTCGCCGCTTGCGCCTTGCGACTCGTCGTGCTCGACGACCGCAATGGTGGCGATCGGTATGCGACCGGGTGGCAACTCATCGAGCACACTCACCTCCAGGTCGCCGTACACGGTCATAGCTGCCGTGCGCGGTATCGGTGTGGCGGTCATGACCAGCACATCCGGCGTGGTGTGTTGCTCACCCGCACCTTTGCCGCGCAGCGCCGCCCGCTGCTCGACACCAAAGCGGTGTTGTTCGTCGATGACCACCACACCCAACGACGAAAATGCCACACCTTCTTGAATGAGTGCGTGAGTGCCAATGGCGATGTCGATACCACCACTGGCCAGTTCGGTGAGCACCTCTCGACGACGCTCGCCCGTGATACGACCGGTGAGCAACTCGACGCGCAGTTGACGATCGCCGAACAAGTTACCGTCGTCGGGCACCCGCAGGTCGGCTAGCAAACGTTGAATGCCGGCAAAATGCTGCTCGGCCAGCACTTCGGTGGGCGCCATGAGCGCACCTTGATGACCGCCCTGCACAGCGGCCAACATCGCAGCAACGGCCACCACCGTTTTGCCGCTGCCCACGTCGCCTTGCAGCAGTCGGTGCATCGGCACGGGCTTGGCAAGATCGACGTTCACCTCGTCGATCACACGGCGTTGCGCACCCGTGAGCGGAAACGGCAGCGCACCGACAAAACGTCGTTGCATCTCGCCCGTCATGTCATGGCGAATGCCCGTGTTGTCACGTTCAAAGGCCCGCTTGCGGCCCACCAGCACCAACTGCACCCGCAACAACTCGTCGAATGCCAAACGTTCACGCGCCTGCTCTTTGTCGACGATGCTTTCCGGGAAGTGAATGGTGTTGAGCGCCGAATGCCGATCGATCATCTTGAGACGTTCGCGAATCGCCGGGGGCAGCGGGTCGCTGATCGTGCGCGGGGCGGCGCGGTCGAGCGCATTGCGCACCCAGGTGGTGATTTCCCACGTGAACAGGTTCGCTTTTTCGCTCTGCGGATAGATCGGCACGATCCGCCCGGTTTTGTCACCGATGATGTCGACCACCGGGTTGACCATCTGCAACTTGCCACGAAACCGCTCGGGTTTGCCGAACACCGCGACCTCCATATCGGTCTTGAGTTGTCGTTCGCGCCACGGCTGGTTGAAGAAGGTGAGCGACAACGACCCCGTCGCATCACCCACCGAGGCAGTCACCATGCTGCGTTTCGTGCGCAGTGGCACGCGTCGGGCACTGCGCACTCGCACGAGCACGAGGGTCTCCATGCCTTCCACCAGGTCGGCCACGTGTGCTTCGTTGGTGCGATCGACGTAGCGCCGCGGGTAGGTGGTCAGCAGCTCCAACACATTTGCAATTCCGACTTCTGCCAGCGACTCTCGCCGCTTGTCGCCGACACCTTTGATGGTGGCGATGTCAAGTTTCGCGAGGTCCTTGAGGGTGAGCGGTGCATCGGCCATGCCGCGCCGAAGTTACTCCACCCCGAACAAATACGGGTACAACGGTTGACCACCACGATGAATCTCACAGGAAAGCGCCGGAAAGTGTTCGTTCGCCCAAGCCACGATGCCGTCGGTTACATGCGGCTGGGCATCGGCACCAACGATGATGGTGAGCAACTCACGATCATCGGTGACAATGTGTTTCAGCAACGCCGAAGCACACTCGAGCACACTCGCGGCGATTGCCACCACACCATCGCCACGCACGAGACCGATCGCATCGCCGATCTTCACATCGCCAGCATCGGTCTTGGTATCGCGCACCGCAGTGGTGATTTCGCCCGTCACGACGGCCGCCGCCGCCTTGGCCATCGACCCACCGTTGTGCTCGGCGGATGCTTCAGGGTCGTAGGCCACCAACGCGGCAAGTGCCTCAGGCATCGAGCACGTCGGCACGACACGCACGTCTTTTTTGGTGAGACCATCCACTTGTTGCGCCACGGCGATGATGTTCTTGTTGTTCGGCAAGATCACCACTTGTTGGGCGTTCATGTGTTCGACCGCATCAAGCAGTTCCTGTGTCGACGGGTTGAGCGTTTGACCACCGGTCACCACACCGTGCACACCGAGGTTGCCGAACAACTCGGCGATGCCGTCGCCACTCGCGACTGCCACCACGGCACAGGTGACAGCGGGCAGTGCGGCGTGAGTTTTGAAACTCGGCTTGCCACCGTGGGCGGCAGTATCGCTGCCAGTTGGGGCACCGATCTGGGCCTCGCGCTTTTGGTGTTCTTCGGCGACTTCTTCGAACAGGTCGGTGACCCGAATCTGATGCGGACGACCACCGAGCGAAATCGGTGCTTCGATCGCCGCCCCGATGTCGTTGGTGTGGATATGGCAGTTGTACAGCCCGTCGCCACCGACCACCACGATCGAGTCGCCAACCTCACCCCACTTGTGCTTGAACGCGCGCAACTTCGTGTCGTCGATTTCCAACAAGAACATCACTTCATAACGCAACTGACTGACATCAACGCCTGCACTGTTCCCGCCGTCACCTGCACCACGTTTCATAACTGCAACCAGTTGCTCGGTGTTCGGACCAGTCAGATTTTCGGGTTCGGGCAATGGCTCACCATCCACCACGTGCAACGCCGAGTCGAGGAACAACAAAAAGCCGGCACCACCAGCATCAACTACGCCAGCCTCTTTGAGAACGGGCAACAACTCGGGAGTATTGGCGAGTGATTCGCGACCCGCTGCCCGTGCAACGCGCAACATTGCCGCGAGTGTGGCACCATCCCCCGCGGCTCGCACTGCGGCATCGGCTGCTTCGCGCACCACCGTCAAAATCGTGCCCTCGATTGGTTTCAACACCGAGTCATAGGCGGCGACCGACGCTGCTTTGAGCGCCTCGGCCACTTTTGGTGCGCCGTGCACGCGGGCGGCTTGCAATGTGGCCGACAGCCCGCGCAGAATCTGGCTCAAAATCACGCCACTATTGCCACGCGCACCCATGAGCGAGCCATGGCTGATGGCGTTGCACGTTTCGTCAAGCGCACCCGGGTGCTTGTCCAATTCGGCGACGACCGCATCAAGCGTGCGTGCCATGTTGGTGCCAGTGTCGCCGTCTGGTACGGGATACACATTGAGCTTGTTCAGGTCGGCCTGATGACGTTTCAGCGTGTCTCGATATGTCATGAGCGTGTGACGCAGGGCATCAGACCCCAACTGTTCCAGCACGGGCACGACAAAACCCTACCTGTGATACCTTTTTCAGTCATGCAAGGGGTCATCAAGGCGTTCAATCCGGCGACGGGAGACGGTCTCGTTCTGTGCGATACCGACCTTGCCGAGTACGAACTTTCACCGCATGCGCTCGAGGGTTCGATTTTTCGGATGTTGCGTCAGGGTCAGCGCGTGAACTTCATCCTTGATGCAGCAGGTTGCGCCACACAGTTGCGCATTGGCTCTGAACGGGACATGGGCACCCCGGGCTACTAGCCCGCACGCTCGCAGCGAAATGATCGCAATGTCTGCTCGTTCCACGAACGGTCGTCTGCACGAGTGGGTCGATACATGGGTTGCAATTTTGCAGCCTGACGCCGTCCATTGGTGTGACGGATCGCAGGCTGAGTACGACATGTTCTGCGGTGAACTCGTCGCTGCCGGCACGTTCACCAAACTTGACGACGAGAAACGCCCGAATTCGTATTGGGCACACAGCGACCCGGGCGATGTGGCGCGCGTCGAAGACCGCACGTTCATCTGTTCGGAACGCGCCATCGATGCTGGCCCGAACAACAACTGGCGGGCGCCAACCGAGATGCGCGCCGAGTTGACGGCGCTGTACACCGGGGCCATGCGTGGTCGCACGATGTATGTCGTGCCATTCAGCATGGGCCCACTTGGCTCAGACATCGCCCACATCGGCGTGCAACTCACCGACTCGGCGTATGTCGCGGTCAACATGCGCATCATGACCCGCATGGGCCAAGGTGCCCTCGATGTGCTCGGCAACGGCGACTGGGTGCCATGTGTGCACTCCGTTGGTGCACCGCTCAGCGCCGGGCAACACGATGTTGCATGGCCATGCAACCCCGAGAACAAATACATCGTGCACTTTCCAGAGACCCGCGAGATCTGGTCGTACGGCTCGGGTTACGGCGGCAATGCACTACTCGGCAAGAAATGTTTCGCCCTGCGCATCGCATCCGTGATGGCCCGCGACAACGGCTGGCTGGCCGAGCACATGCTCATCCTCAAACTCACCAACCCACAGGGTGAGTTCAAGTACATCGCAGCGGCATTTCCGTCGGCCTGCGGCAAAACCAATCTGGCGATGTTGGCACCGACGATTCCAGGTTGGAAAGCCGAAACGGTCGGTGATGACATCTGCTGGATGAAGTTCGGCGCCGACGGTCGTCTTTATGCGATCAACCCTGAGGCAGGTTTCTTTGGTGTCGCCCCCGGCACTGGTTGGGTCACCAACGCCAACGCCATGCACACCCTGCACGGCAATTGCCTGTTCACCAACACTGCGCTGACCACCGACGGCGACGTGTGGTGGGAAGGTCTCACCGACACGCCACCGGCGCGCGCCACCGACTGGCGCAACAACGCGTGGACGCCCGAGACCGCCACGCCCGCGTCGCACCCCAACGCCCGCTTCACTGCACCCGCCGCGCAGTGCCCATCGATTGCACCCGAATGGCAAGACCCCAATGGTGTGCCGATCTCGGCGATTTTGTTCGGTGGGCGTCGCCGCACCACCGTGCCGCTCGTAACCGAATCATTCGACTGGGATCACGGCGTGTTTCTTGGCTCGATCATGGCGAGCGAAACAACGGCTGCTGCGGGTGGTGCCGTCGGCAACCTGCGTTTTGACCCGATGGCGATGTTGCCGTTCTGTGGATACAACATGGCCGACTACTTCGCCCACTGGCTGAAAATTGGCAAGCAAGCCGACGCTGCAAAACTGCCGAAGATTTTTTTCGTCAACTGGTTTCGCCGTGACGAAGACGGCCGCTACATGTGGCCGGGCTTCGGTGAAAACTCACGTGTGCTCAAATGGGTATTCGAGCGCGTCGACGGCAAATCAGCGGCACATCGCACCGCAATCGGGCTGTTGCCATCGGCAGGTGCCCTCGACACCACTGCACTCGATGTGCCGCAGAGCGATCTTGAGACGCTGCTCAGCGTTGACAAAGCGGGCTGGTCGGCCGCCGTGCCACAAATTCGCGAACACTACGAAAAATTCGGTGAGCACATCCCTGCTGAATTGTCAGCGGCGCTTGCTGCACTTGAACACGAACTTGCGTCGTAGCGGGTTCTCAGCCGGACGTCGAGGTGACGCTCAGGTTTGCCCAACGAGCATGGCGCGAATCCCGAGACCCATGATGAAGATGCCACCGAAGCCGTACAACAAATAGACCCGCGACTTGAGTTGGGCGCGATACGAGTAGATGATCGCAATGGCGATGATGCCAACGAAACCATAAAAGGCATGGAATTGTTGCAACACCAATTTTTCTTTGTTGACGAGCACGACACCAATTGCCACCTGCACGAACATGGTGAGTTGTGTCAGCGACGTGAACCACCACAGTGCGCGTGATCGCAGTGCCACCACCTTGTGCGCGCTCAGCGCCCAGATGCCCGCCATTGCATTACCGATGATGACCACCCATGAAAACCCGGTGTGGAAGTCGGACAACGTTGAGGCGAACATCAGACCACGAATCTACCGAATGACTGCGGCAAGTTCAGCGAATGAGCGTGTCAGCCTCGGCACCACCATCCACCAGTGTGAGACGCCCATCGTCATCCACGTGCAGGGTGGTGATTGATGCGTTATCAAGACTGCGAATGACGACCCGGTCATCACCCGTCGCGGCACCAATCAGCGCATTAATGGCAATGAAGTGCGAAAATACCACCGTGTCTCGTCGCACGCCGCTCGCCCACTGCACGAGTTGCGAATGAAAGTGGTGGTACGCGTCACCCTGCGCGGCGAACACCGCTGCCCAGCCACCTTGCATCACCTCGCGTAACCACAGGCTTCGATCGGCCAGCGTCATACCTACTGGTGAAGGAATCTCAGCGACACACGGCTCGAGGCGCACTGTCTGACCCGTTACCGTCGTGTAAGCGGCCGCAGTTTCTTGGCAGCGTCGCAGCGGGCTCGAAACCACGTCGACATCGGTGATGCTCCATTTGGTGTCTTGCAACAACACGATCAACCGCGACGCTGCCGCCGCCGACTGCTCACGGCCGAGGTCGTCGAGTGCCGGGTCGAGCGCGGTATCCCAGCCGGCGGCTGCACGACCGTGCCGCACCAGATACAGACGGGTCATGAGTCGAGCAGCGAAGCCACTCGTGATGGCGCCGGTGCACCGACTCGAATGAACCACTCGGTGCCGAACGCACGCTGAAATGCCTCATCGGACAACTCGGTAGCAAAACCAGTGTCGTTGAATTGGCTGGCGTGTGCGGCAATCGCCCGACGCTTGGTGTCGACGTGGGTGCTCACGTCGATGTGGTGGGTAATGGCGGTCTCGGGTTCGCCCATTGGGTTGCCGTCGTCGGCGGGCTGACGCGGGTCGAAGTCGTTGTTGCCACCATTGACCTTTGACCACTCGAATTGCTCGGCAAAAAAATCTCGATTTAACGTCACTTCGAATAAATCGTTTACACCCGCAAGTTGGGCGGCGCGGTGCCCGACCTTGTGCACGTGCACATGGTCGGGGTGGCCGTAGTTGCCGTGCCAGTCGTAGGTCACGAGCACAAACTGATTGGTGCCCTGTTGTTCTGCTTTGATGATGTTCACCAAACGCGCCGCAGCGGCGTCGACATCCGAACGAATGAACGCGCCCTCGGCATCGTTTTGTGGCCAGCCCGTCATGCCGCTATCGGCGTAGCCAAGCCACTCGTAGCGAGTCACGCCGAGAATCTTGCATGCTTCGGCAAGTTCGTCACGCCGACGTGCAAGCAGTGCTGCGGGTGTTGCAACATCGGCTGGCCGCTCGCCGTGTTGGCC
>CAMAWR010000033.1 GCA_945862045.1 Bifidobacterium breve | reverse complement strand
GCAAGCCAGTCACCGAGTAAGTTTTGGCTTGATGCACGAGCAGCCCGCGCCAAGCGATGTGCGTGTCGACCCATGGTTGGGCACGCTGGTACATGTCGTTGCCTCGCGACAAAACCGACCGAATCTGCCACCAACAAGCTGTCCATTTTGTGTCGGTGGCCTCGAGGCTGGCGAGTCGTACACCGTGAAGTCGATACCCAATCGCTGGCCACCAATGCCCGATGATCGATGTGAGGTGGTGCTGTACGCCAACGACCATGCTGCGCGACTGAGCACACTGACCCCGCACAACATGGCAGGACTCATCGATGTGTGGGCCCAACGCACCAGCGTGCTCGGTGCTCGAGACGACGTCAATTACGTGCTGATCTTTGAAAACTCGGGGCGTAAAGTCGGCGCCACCATTGATCACCCGCACGGACAGATCTACGCCTTTGACCACGTGCCTGATCGACCACGGCGCCGGCTTGCTGCGGGTTGGCGACCCGACGCGACTATGAATCGACTCGTTGTTGACCGCGATGGTTGGGTCGCCACGGTGCCGTCAGCATCGCCGTATCCATTGGCAATTGAAATTGCGCCGAGTGAACGAATACCAGATCTTGTTTCGCTGAGTACCACACAGCGCCAGAGTTTCGGGGTCATCCTGCAGGATGTGCTGCAACGTATCGAACGTCTGCACGGCGAACCGACGCCCACCATGATGTGGTTCAATCAGCAGCCGACACTGAGCGCCGAACGTTCAGCCGAAATTATCGGCCTGTCGAATGCCTGGTTCAACGTGGAAATCGTGTCGCCGTGGCGCGCACCCACGGTGCTTCGTTATATCGCCGCTGCCGAAGTAGCAACGAACGAGTACTTCAATCCGGTTGTGCCGGAAGATCTGGCTGAGCGTCTGGCGCAGGCGTAGACCTACGCGCCACCACAACGAGCAACAACACCGATACGCCGAACACGACGAGTGAAGTCCACTGGTTGAGACGCAGCCCACCAGCCGACTTTGCATCGTCGATGCGCAACCCCTCCACGAAAAAGCGCAGCACGGTATAGCCCGACGTATAACAGAGGAATAACAAGCCTGGCCGAAGTGCGCGACGCCGTTCAAGTTGCACAAGTAGCACGACAAGCGACAAACAACCGAGTGACTCGTACAAAAAAGTCGGATGAAAGAGTGTGCCCAGTTCATATCCATCGGGGAGATGTCTGGCGTCGATCTCCAGCCCCCACGGCAATGTGGTTGGTCGACCGAATAATTCTTGGTTGAACCAATTACCCCATCGACCGATCGCTTGGGCAAGTGGAAGTGCCGGGGCCACCGCCGTGAGCGTGTTGGCGATACCCAGGCCCCGTCGTCGAGCGACAACCACACCGACGACGACGCCGACGGCGACACCTCCCCAAATACCGAGGCCACCTTTCCAGATTTTCACGGTGTCAATGAGCCGACCGTCGAATCGTTCCCAATCCGTGATCACGTGATACAGCCGCGCACCGATGACGCCAGCCGGTACTGCAATCATCGCGATCGTGCTCGCATCGTCGCTGGTTCCCCAGCCATGACGCGCGAGACGCCGACCCAGCAACCTTGTCCCGGCAATCGCACCAAGTGCGATCATGAACCCGTAGGCACTCAAATTCAGGGGCCCAAGTTCCAGGACGCCGGTGGAAGGACTTGGAATCGAGGCAAGCCAGGTCATCAATCCCACGCTAGTTTCACGATGCGTGTTCGGTCGTTCACTGAGATTTGAGTGGTCAGCGCTCACCGGTGTTATCGGAATCGTTGCATTGCTGCCAGCTTGGCTGGTCACTGCCACCGTGTTGTGGTTGCCGTTTGGGTGGTGGGGAAACGTGAACTACTGGCAATTCGTCGGATCATTGTTCCTGTTGTTCATCCTGCTCTTCTCCCGACCGGTGCAACGCTTTGTGCTCATGCGGTTGCTCGGTGCACGCACACCAACCCCACACGAATTAGTGGCGCTGAACGAGTCGTGGCAACCAATCATTCGGCGTAACGAACTTGACCGTCGCCAATTCGTGTTGGCTGTGGTTGACACCGACTCGCTGAACGCCTTCGCCTGTGGTGGCCATCTCGTCATCGTCTCGTCGCAGGCCATCGAACAGTTGGATGCCGAGCAACTTTCGGGTGTTCTGGCCCATGAACTCAGCCACCATCTCGGCTTGCATACCGTCGCGCTCACCATCACACAATGGATGATTCTGCCGATCACGGTGCTGTCACGTGTGGGTATGCGTCTACGGGCCATCGCCGAAGAGGCCACGATTGCATTCGCGCGCCGCATCCCTCTGTTACATGCGCTCGGATTATTCGTCGCAGCCTTTTTGCACGTGCTCTCGTGGCTGCTCATGCTGAACGTCTCGTTGGCGACGTCCCTCGGCAATGCAGCGGGTCGCGTAACCGAGTTTCACGCCGATCGGCGCGCTGCCCGACTTGGCTTCGGGAATCACCTGCTCGCTGCGATGCGCATCTGGAACGCCGTAGCCCCACCGACCGAGCGCGGTGACATACGCGAACGGGTCTTTGCATCACACCCACCGATGCGCCTGCGGATCAACAAATTGGCGCACTATCTGCGTAGATATGGTCAGACCTGATGCATTATCTGCTTGCACTTTTTGGTGGTGTGCTCGTGGCGGTCGGTCTGCCACCACTCGCCTGGTGGCCGGCGATGCTCATCGGTATTGCCTGCTACGTCGTTGCTGCCGAGCGCGCGCCGTCACGCACCAGGGTGCAATTCACGCTCGGTGTACTTTTTGCGTGGGGTTGGCTGGCACCGGCCATGGGTTGGATGTGGCATCTCGTACCGGGTGGGTTCATCGTGGCACCGCTGCTGTTTGCGATTACACACGGTGCGGCAGCCGCCATCACCTCCTGCGTCATTTCTCATCAATCAGATAGCGGCTCAGTGAGCAGCACGTCGGTCACTTCGCGAATCATCGTGCGTGGAGCAGCACACGTACTGGCCGAGAGTTTGCGTTTCGTCGCACCGTTCGGTGGCGTGCCGCTAGCTGGTCTCGCGCTCGGTGTGGCCGAGACTCGACTGGCGCATCTCGTGCGTTTGGTCGGGCCGCTCGGGTTGGCGTTATGGCTGTTACTTTTTGCTGGCGCGCTCGCCGAGTTGTGGTTGCGTCGCCGTGAGTTTGGTTGGCAGTCACGACGCGCAGCGCTCGGGCTGTTGGCAGTGCTCGTCGTTCTGCAAGCAGTTGCCCAGACTGCACCGCATGGTCGCGATACCGGTGAGTCACTACGAATTGCGTTGGTGCAAGGTGGTGGACCACAGGGCGTATTGGCCATCGACAGCAATCCACGTGATGTGGTCGACCGCCATCTCGTGGCCACCAGATTCCTGAAGCAAAGTGACGAAATTGATCTCGTGGTCTGGCCAGAAAATGCGATCGACGTGCGCGATTTCACCACGAGCAAGGTCCGCGACGAAATCATCACCGAAATTCGACGCCTTGATGCCCCATTCGCGGTCGGCGTCACCGAAGATGCGGCAACTGCGTTCACCAACGCCCAGATTCTCGTTGATCGTGACGGCACCGAAACAAGTCGCTACGACAAGATTCGGCGTGTGCCCTACGGCGAATACATCCCGCTTCGCGCGGTGCTGGAGAGCCTCGGCGCACCCGTTGATCGCATTCCACGCGACGCCATTGCAGGTACCCAACCAGCAATATTGCTGGTGCCGCAGGGCGATACGACTGTTCCGGTGGCAGTCGCTATTTCGTGGGAGATATTTTTCTCGGGCCGTGTCAACGACGGTGTGGCGGCTGGTGGTCAGGTCGTGTTGAACCCCACCAACGGCTCAAGTTATACCGGTGAAATTTTGCAGCAACAGCAGGTCGCCACCTCGCAGTTACGTGCGATCGAGTCGGGGCGTTTCGTCGTACAGGCGGGCACCACCGGATACAGCCTCATCGTTGACCCCGCTGGCCATGTGTTGCAACGTATTCCGATTGGTCAGCA
The DNA here is from genome assembly GCA_945862045.1 of Bifidobacterium breve. GTDB lineage: Bacteria > Actinomycetota > Acidimicrobiia > Acidimicrobiales > Ilumatobacteraceae > F1-60-MAGs027. The sequence continues at coordinate 8,711 of CAMAWR010000033.1, read as the reverse complement.
AGCCGCCATCTTCGCCGACGTGCCACTGCGCACGGGTCGCTCAATATATTCACGATTCGGATATTCACAGTTCGGCGACCTCCCACTTGTCGTACTACTCGTGGCTTTCATTGCCGTAATGGCGGTGCGGTCGCGCAGAATGCGCAAAGTGCCGTTAGGTGAGTAACGAACTGCGTCTTGGCAGCACTGGCTTTGGTTGTTCGATCGATGCGTTGCATGGCGCACGATTGTCGTCATTACGTGTCAACGCACGTGAACGATTACTCACCTTCGCCACTGGCGCCAGCCCCACGTCGTGGGGTGCATATCCGATGGTGCCGTACGCCGGTCGAGTGCGCAACGGCCAATTCACCCATGATGGAGTCGCCCATCAACTGCCACTCAACGCCAAGCAGCACGCGATGCACGGCAGCGTGTTCGACATTGCCTGGTCGACCGTCGATCAGTCGGCAGATCATGCCGTACTGATTGCACAACTTGGGCGACGCTGGCCGTTCGGTGGCAGCGTCACCCACGAGATCACCGTTGATGCGCGCGAACGCAGCATCACATGCACGCTCACCGTTACCACCACTGCGCCATCTGCCCCGGCCCAAGTTGGCTGGCATCCGTGGTTCGTGCGCCCGGCGACCCCCGATGTGGAGTTCGCCGAGATGTATGTCCGCGATGTGCACCATATTCCTGATGGGCATCGCATCGCACCACCACCAGGCCCGTGGGACGATTGCTTCACTGGTGCACGTCGCACACCAGCAGTGATTTTTGGCGACGGCACACGTATCGATATTGAAAGTGATTGTGACCACTGGGTGGTGTACGACTCGCCCACACATGCGCTGTGTGTCGAGCCACAATCGGGACCACCCGATGGTTTTACACTCGCGCCGCAGCTGATTACACCTCATTCACCGCTGCAACGAACGATGAAATTAATCGCTCGATAAATTTGCAGCGATAGCCTCAAGTCGCATGTCGGTGGTCAATGTGCAGCGGGAACTTGACCGTTTACGTGAAGGCCCACTGCGACTGGCGTATCTCACCTACCGCGGTAAACCGCACGTGGGTGGCCAAGGTGTCTACACCCGACACCTCACAAAAGCACTCGCCGATCTGGGCCACCACGTCGAGGTGTACGGCGGTCAGCCCTACCCGGTGCTTGACCCACGCATCGCACTCCACAAGTTGCCGAGCCTCGATATTTTCAACGACAACTTTCCTGGTCGCTTTCCCGCCTATTGGGAATTGAACAATTGGCCGAACGCACTCGAGGCGCTCTACTTGCTGCGGGGCACTTTCGGCGAACCCCTCACGTTCAGCCTGCGCGCCTACCGTGCCTTGCGCGAGCGCATCAACGACTTCGATCTTGTGCACGACAATCAGTGCCTGGGCAAACATATTTTGTCGATTGAGAAGATCATTCCGACCATTGCCACGCTGCATCATCCGATCACCAAGGATCGCAAACTCGAGATGGCGCACACGAAAACGTATTGGAAGCGAAGGGGTATCTCACGCTGGTACTCATTCGTGAAGATGCAGGGCAAGGTTGCCAGCCGCCTTCCCCGCATCGTGGTGGTGAGTGAAAATTCGATCAACGACATCCACACCGACATGAAGGTCTCGCTGGATCGCATGCGCCTCGTGCCGGTTGGTGTCGACCCCGATTTGTTCAAGCCAATTCCTTCGGTCGTCCGCAAGCCACATCACCTCATCACCACGGCATCAGCCGATGTTGCCTTGAAGGGCCTTTCATTCCTGCTCGAAGCCGTGGCCAAATTGCGCACCGAGCGCGACATCCACCTCACCATCATCGGCAAGCCGCGCGTTGGTGCCAGCGCCGATTTAATCGAATCGCTGAATCTGGGCGACTGCATTACCTACGTATCTGGTGTGAGTGACGAGCGAATCGTTGAGCTCTACGCAGAAAGCACACTGGCGGTCGTACCCAGCCTGTACGAAGGCTTCAGCCTGCCCTCCATCGAGGCGATGAGTGCCGGCATTTGTCTTGTTGCCACCACCGGTGGTGCGTTGCCCGAGGTCACCGGTCGTGACGGTGACACGGTGCTCTCATGCCCACCAGGCGATGCCGACGCGCTCGCAACCGCACTACGCCGTGGGCTTGACGACGAGCAACTCCGCACCAAAATTGGTGCTGCCGGACGCACTCGTGTCGTCGAGCGTTGGTCATGGCGCCACTGCGCAGCACTCACCGTCGAGCAATACCGAGACGTACTGATGATGCCGCACAACATTGACAAGGTGCGTCGACGCCTGGAGCACACCATCCGCTGAGCGGGTCTTCATCATGCTCACCATCCGCTTTGATCGCCTGCCAATTTCCGAACACACGTTGTTTCTCGATGCTGGTGCCGGTTTTGGCCGCCACGCCTACGAAGCTGCCCGACGCGGGGCGACCGTGGTGGCGTTGGATTACGGGCATGATGAAGTCACCGCCACCCGCCACACGTTTGCAGCAATGGCAATGGCTGGCGAAATTGAATCAGCACGCTTCGGCGGAGCAATTCGCGGTGATGCCACACGACTTCCATTTGCTGATGCAGCGTTCGACTGTGTCGTCACCAGTGAAGTTCTCGAACATATCCACGATGACGAAGCAGCACTGCGTGAACTTGTCCGTGTGCTGAAGCCTGGTGGCACGTTTGCGGCAACCGTGCCGTCGTTCTTTCCCGAAAAAATCAACTGGCTACTCTCCGATGAATACCACGCACCATTCGTCGAGGGTGGACACGTGCGTATCTACCGGGCCAGTGAATTGAAACAAAAACTCGGCAACACGGGGCTGCAACTCACGAGCGAACATCGTTCGCACGGTTTGCACTCGCCGTACTGGTGGTTGCGCTGTGCAGTCGGGCCAGCCCGTGATGACCAGCCACTCGTGGCTGCCTACAAAAAATTTCTTGAGTGGGACATCGTGAAGGCACCGCGCCTCACCCGCACCCTTGACGCACTCTTGAGCCCGGCCCTCGGCAAATCGTATGTTGTCTATGCCGATAAACCGAAGGTTGCTGCCGATAAACCGAAGGTTGCTGCCGATGCCACCGTATTCAACATTCGTCAGGCCGCCGTGTGCACGCCGACACGCGATGAGTTGCGTGTCACCGCCCAGTGGATTGCCTCGTTGCAGCTTGCGAACGGCATGATTCCGTGGTTCGTTGGCGGCCATTGTGACCCGTGGAACCACGTTGAAACGGCAATGGCACTCGATGTCATGGGCTTGCATGACCACGCGCGACGTGCATACGAGTGGCTGATGGCCGAACAACGCAGTGATGGTTCATGGCACAACTACTACGAGACCACCGGCGCGGTAAAGGACGTGAAACTCGACTCGAACGTGTGCGCCTATGTCGCTGTCGGGGTATGGCATCACTGGCAGTGCTCCGACGATCTCGGCACGATAGAGCGGTTCTGGCCGATGGTCGAGCGAGCGATGATCTTCGTTCTCAACATGCGTCGCAAAGACGGCACCATTTTGTGGGCCAAAGAACCAGACGCCGAACCATGGTCGTATGCATTGCTAACTGGCTCGAGTTCGATTCGTCACTCGTTGCATTGTGCAGCCAATGTGGCGGCGCTGCTCGGTGAACCACGACCACTCTGGCGCGCTGCTGCCGACGCCATTGATGCCGTCATCAACCACTCACCGGCGTCCTTCGAACCGAAGGAACGTTGGGCGATGGACTGGTACTACCCCGTACTCTCCGGTGCACTCGTCGGCGATGCTGCCAAAGTTCGGCTCAATGATGCATGGGATCTCTTTCATCTCGCCGACAGCGGCATTCGCTGTGTGAGCGACGAACCATGGATCACCGCCTCAGAAACTGCCGAGTGTGCAATTGCGTACAGTGCGATCGGTGATCAGCAAACTGCCGGTGAATTACTCGCCTTGACGACGCCCCATCGCCAGCACGATGGTTCGTATCTCACGGGCATCGTCTATCCGCAACGCATTACATTCCCCCATGACGAAGTAAGCGCATACACGGGTGCTGCCGTAATTCTTGCTGCCGATGCGCAACTGGCGATCTCACCTGCACACAAACTTTTTACGGAGCACTAAGTACTCGTCACTTCACCTACGTTGCAATACGTTGCAGCACCCGCAAGGAACCGCACCGCGACATTTCAATGAAGTCACCCGACTGCACTGCTGGCAAATAGATTTCTTCGTAGGGCGCCTGGCCGCCATCAGCTGATTGTTCGAAGACATCGTGTATCGCCAGCGAGCCGCCAACCACCACATGTCGGGCCCATGCGGCGTAGTCACCACGTGCCACGTCACGAGCATGTCCACCGTCAACGAAACAAAAGGCAAGAGGCTCATTCCATGCCGTACCAATCAACTGTGAATCACCCACGCACTCCCGCACAACGGTGGTGAGGTTGGCGCGTTGCATCGTGCTACGAAAGAACGGCAACGTATTGATGCGTCCGTTGGCGTCGACGATTTCTGGGTCGTGCCACTCCCAACCAGCCTGGTTCTCCTCTGAACCACCATGGTGATCGACGGCGTACACGAGCGTGCCGGTGGCGCGGGCAACCGCACCGAGCCACACCGTCGAGCGTCCACAGTACGAGCCCACTTCCACGATTGGCAGCCCGGGCATTGCCGCGCAGGCCAAATGTGCAGCGGTATAGAGGGCGTCACCTTCAACTTCAGGCATAAAACCCTTCGTTGCGAGTGCAATCGTGCGCAATGGTGTGTCAAGCATGAGTGGTAGAGCGAACGCTAGCCACCGATGTTCTGCCAACATGGAGGGGTGACACTCGCACAACAGCCACTCGATGACCTTGTGGCACTACTTGATGTCGAACAGATCGAAGTCAACATCTTTCGTGGTCGTAGCCCCGACGAGAATCGTCAACGGGTTTTTGGTGGACAAGTTGCCGGCCAAGCGCTCGTTTCTGCCGCCCGCACCATCGACCAAGTTGGCCGCGGGGTTCACTCGCTCCACGCATACTTTCTTCGACCGGGAGACCCAAACATCCCCATTTTGTATGAAGTTGACAGACTTCGGGATGGAACAAGTTTTTCGACTCGCCGAGTTGTTGCAATTCAAAATGGAAAAGCGATTTTCAATATGCAGGCAAGTTTTCATGCAGCCGAATCGGGTCTTGACTTCCAACGCCATATGCCCACAAGTTTGCCAAGGCCCGAGGGTCTTCCAGATTTCAAAACTCGCATGGCGCCACACAAAGAACAGCTCGGTGAATGGTACGACAGTCCACGTCCGATTGACATTCGTTATATAGATGACGATCCACTTTCTCGAGAAGGAAACCCACGTCTCGGTCAGCGTGTGTGGATGCGTGCCGATGGCCTACTACCGACCGACAGTGTGTTGCATGCCTGCGTCGTTACTTACGCCAGCGATATGACACTTATCGATACTGCCCTGTTGCCACACGGCATCGACTGGACTGATGGAAAAGTACAGATGGCCAGCCTCGATCATGCCATGTGGTTTCATCGACCACTTCGTGCTGATGATTGGATGCTGTATGACCAGACTTCATTTTCAACCTCCAACGCCCGTGGGTTGGCTGGAGGTTCAATTTTTTCCAGTGGGGGTGAACTCGTCGTCTCAGTCGTGCAAGAAGGACTCATACGCTTGGTCGAGAAGCGTTAGCTGACATGGCGAACCTCCCTGGTCTCACTCTTGTGGCAATTGGCTTTCTGGGGATGGAGGCGATCACCTATCTCGTGCATCGATTTGTGATGCACGGACTACTCCAACGTTTGCATCGCAGTCACCATCGCAATGCTGCTGCTGCATTCGCCAGCAAGTCGCCCGAGCCCAATGACGTGTTCCCGTTGGCATTCTCTGTTGTAGTCATCATTGGTGTCTGGACGGGCTTCAATGTGCGCAGTGCAGCATGGCTACTGCCCTTGGTCATCGGCGTCAGCCTCTACGGCATCGTCTACACGCTGATTCATGACGGAATCATTCATGGCCGCATTCGCTGGATGAAGAAAGTGCAATCTGATTGGTCGACTTCACTCGATGTTGCACATCGAGAACATCATCGTCTCAATGGTGAGCCGTACGGCATGCTGTTTCCGGCACTCACGATGCAACGCAGAGTCACGCCGCGTCGAGCGGATTCCGACCATCCCAAGACCCCGTCGACCAGTACGGCGTAAATCGCGCGAACATTTCTTCGCCGTACCAGCGTTCGCTGCGGGTACGCACCACCACTCGATTGTGTTCAGGCTGGCGTTGCGCAAAGGCGGTCATTGCGGCGACATCACGCCACACACTGAAGGTTCCGAGTCGCAAAATCGGTGCCTCACCAACGCCGACAACGGCGAGTAAACCATCGCTTTGATGCAATTCTCTATCGATGATCGCTGCGTCGTGGCTGAACGCCCGCCATGAACGAGCACGAATGTTCGCCCGCGTGATGAAGGCCATGGGGCCGGGTGCCGGTGGCACTGCTGCATCGTGCATGATGCGTGGGATCTGCACACCGTGCCACGACCCATGCCCACCTGCACCACGCAATTTCACGTGCCACGACTCAGCTAGGCCCTGTCGCCGTGCCACGTGCGAAATGTGCGCATCAGCCGAGTGCTCGTTATCGAACAAACAAAACAATGCCGTGCGGCCGAACTCGGTGCCTGGTGCCGTACTCGAACCCTTGCCGGTGCCGAGCACACGCAAAAACTGCAGTCCCGTCGTGCGGCGATAACGAACACGGTCAAACACCAGTGCCTGCACCATGCCCAACGTGTTCTGCCAGCGCAGCAGATGAAACGTCGCAACGGCGGGCATGACTGCCTTACAGTGTGTCTGCATGATCGCCGTATTGCTCGCAACCGCAATCGGCTATCTGCTGGGCTCGGTACCAGTCAGCGATTTCGTCACACGGCGGGCCGGTGTTCCCAACCTGCGTGACGTGGGCGACAACAACCCTGGTTTCTGGAACTCACGCACCGTGTTGTCTCGCAACCAATCGCTCACTGTGTTTGTCGGCGATCTGTTGAAGGGCGCGTTGTCGGTCATCGTTGCCCAAAGACTCTCCGTGCACTGGCAGGTGTGGTTTCTGGCCGCTGGTGCGGCAATGGTCGGCCACGGGTGGCCACTGTTTGCACGCTTCAAGGGTGGGCGCAGTGTGCTCACCTGGGCTGGCGCTGTCATCGTGTTGAGCCCATTGCCCGGAGCATTCAGTGTGTTGCTGATCGTGTTGTTTTGGGCCGCCACCCGCGATTTCAGTCACGGTGTGCGCATCGGAGTGGTGATGTACCCACTTGCCCAGTGGTACGCCGACGGTGCGTGGTGGGCGGCTGCCACCGGTCTGTTGATGTCGATTATTGGTGTGCGCTTTGCCATGGCAATCGGGCTCGACTCAATATTGGCGACCACGCCACTGTCGCGCTGGCGCAAGAGCACCGCGCACGACGACGACCCAAGCGAGTAAATCGGCCACGGGCGACAGCCAGTAGCCGACACCCGTGCGCTCGTACGCGCGACGCGCGCCGACCAAAGTGCCCAGGCGCACCGCCAGCAACAATGCCGTGAGTGGCGTTGCGACCCCACCGAACACCAGCCACAAAGGTGCCACCACACCAACTGCAGTTATTGATGCGTCAACGGCTTGCCGAACGGGGCGATCAACACCGCTCAGCGATAACGACCTGCCCCACCCCCGCCAGGTATCGGCAAAACCATCGAACATCTGCACCGTCAACAGTGCGGTGCCGTCGAACATCTCCACCTGCTTACCGTCGGCCACCACCATGCGCACCATCGCAACGTCTTCGATGATCGACCCGCGCACGCGCTCACACCAACTGTTGCTTATGGCGTCAGCACGCCGAAACACCATGCACTGGCCGTTGGCAACTGCGTCTTTTGTCGCGTGCCCCGCACCAGCACCGTGCCGGTAGACGAGCGACGTGAGCATCGCTGCATGTAACCATTGGCCGCTGCGCGACGTCGTGCGAAATCGTGGTGCCACCGTGGCCAGTGCGGCACCCGACTCCACCAGTGCGCCCACCGCAGCTTGGGGAAGTTCTTCGCTCGGTCGCGCGTCGGCATCAAGCGTCACAACAACATCACCAGTCGCAGCAGTGATGCCCTGCTGCAGCGCCCAGATTTTGCCCACCCAGCCCTCTGGTAGCGGGTTCCCAGCGACCACCGTGGCACCGAGGTTGCGGGCAATCACTGCAGTGTCATCGCTGGATTCATCGTCCACCACGATGACTTCATAGACACCAGGTGCGTTTTGCAACGGCGCCAGACACTCCGCAATTCGCGCAGCTTCGTTGCGGGCCGGAATGACCACACTGATGCGCAGGTCTGCACCAGCAGCGACTCTGCCGCGTTGCAGGCGTCGGCCACCGCGCGCAGCACGCCACAAACGTGGAATCACTACGACGAGTGCCGCCCCTTCAACTACGAAAAGAATCCACCACCATGCTGGCGTGGTCACGCATGTACGGCTGGGCGCCGTGCCGCCCACGGTGCGGCTGCCTCGAGTTGTGCCGCGAGGCGAATCAACACATCCTCGCGATACGGCGCACCGACGAACTGCACTCCCATCGGCAAACCGCTCTTCGACATGTGCAACGGCAAGCTGATTGCTGGCTGGCCGGTCATGTTGAATTGCGCGGTGTACTGCATGATCTCGCGCAGGCGATCTGCAGAGTCATCACCTGACAACTCACCAATCTTGGGCGGTGGGCC
>CAMAWR010000032.1 GCA_945862045.1 Bifidobacterium breve | reverse complement strand
CAGTACTTGGCTTTGGATTCAGTTGTTTCCCAGCGGGAGTGAGTCTCGCCGACCTTCACGCAACGAGTGAAGCAGCCAGTGACACGGACGCCGGCTCAAGTGAGACAACACCGGAGGGAGTCGATACGACAGGGCCCCCGGCCAAGACCCTTCAAACTCCCGCGCTTCCCAAGAATTCCGGTCGTGGTCGTCGAGTGGTGTACAGCAACTCACGCCTTTGGGTGTGGGTGATTGACAAAAACGAAGTGGTCATTCGGTCCATGCCGGTGTCGGGACGCCGCGGTGTACCTGACGTCGGCACCTACCAAGTCACCTCACAGTCGAGTTGGTCGTACAGTTTTGATTTTGAAGGTGTGGACTTTCGTTGGATGACCCGCTTTGCGACGGGTCCTGCTGGTGGCAACATCGGCTTCCATGAAATTCCGCGTAAAGACGGCAAAGCCATGCAGACCGAAGCCCAGCTCGGGTCGTTTGCCGGCTCAGGATGCATTCGAATGACCACGATGGATGTGAAGTTTTTGTATAAGTGGGCCAAGCTCGGCACACCAGTGGTCGTAACGCGCTAACGCACGGTTGCTAGAACAGCGCCATTTCTTGCTTGAAGAGGTCAAGCCCTAGGTTGCCCAAGCCGAGTGCGTAGGTGTGCCAAGCGCGCAGGTCGAAGTTCGCGCCGTGTCGAATCTTGGCCTCGTCGCGTAGCTGCAACCAGACGCGCTCACCCAACTTGTATGAAATTGCCTGCGCCGGCCAACCGAGGTAGCGATCGATCTCCGAACGATTGAAGGCTTCATCGCTCGACGACCGTGCCGACATGAACTCGAACGCCAGTTGTGGGTTCCACGCTTCACCGGCATGCCACGACCAGTCTTTCGGAATCTTTTTTTCACAGTGCATACCGATGTCAACGACCACCCGTGCGGCACGGAATGCCTGCGCATAGAGATAACCAAGTCGGTATTCAGGTCGGTCAAGAAAACCGAATTCGTCCATCAACCGCTCGGCGTAGAGCGCCCACCCTTCGCCATGCCCGCTGACGAACTCGTTGCGTTGGAAGCGCGAGAGCTTCTCACGATTCACGACCGCCATGCCAATTTGCAGGTGATGCCCCGGTACGCCTTCGTGATATGCGGTGGTGGGCTCGCTCCACAACGGAAAGCTGGTGCGACCATTGGCCGGATACCACGTGCTTCCTGGTCGCGTGAGATCTTCGCTGGGCGGCATGTAGTACTGCGCCGCTGCACCACCTGGTGGGGAAATTTTGGCATCGATCGTGCGGATGGATTGCGGGATGTCGAAATGGTCGTTGCTGATGAGGTAGTCCATCGCTTTGTCCATGAGGTCTTGTAGCCATGCGCGGAGGTGTGCTTCACCCTGGATGGAGTGTTTCGGTGACTTATCGAGGTATCCACGTACCTCATCGAGTGATGCACCGGGATTGATGAGTGCCGCGCATTTCTTCAGTTCGACATCAAGCCGCCCAACTTCTGCAAATCCCCACTCGTATGCGTCATCGGCGTCGACGTGCATGCCCATGTATCGCTGACGGGCAAGAGCATGTCGCTCTTCACCGACTCCGTCGCGCGGGTCGGCAACCGGTGCGTAGTCATTGCGCAGAAACGCCGCGGTGGCGGCCATCGCCGCCGATGCTTCGCGGGCTGCGGACCGCAACGCATCGGTTGGTGCGCCACTCACTGCATCAGCCTGAGCGGCAAGTGCAGTAAAAAAACCCGGTGTGGCTGGTGAGCCGGCCCAGCCTTCGAGCATGTTGGCAACGGCAAGTACCTGTCGTCGCGGTGCCACAACCTTGCGTTGCATCCCGAGCTGCCACGATTCACGCATGCCGGCAAAGGCGCGAGACACCTCGGACATGCGTGCCGCGATCGTCTGCCACTGCTCGGCGGTATCGGTGGGCATCAGGTCGAACACCGAGCGGGCATAGTCGACGTTGCCCGCCAGCACACGAATTGCCCGCAGGTGTTCGCCAGCGGCGAACTCACGTTCCGACATCTCAAGGGAGTTGCGCAGCACCCCGGCTGCTAGGCGATCGGTGTCGCTCGACTGATTCAGTGTGTTCAGTTTGGCGAGCGTTTGACGGCTCAGCGATTCTTGTGCCTCGTGACCAGCGGGGCTGAAGTCGGTCATCAGGTGGTCGCTACCGGGAATACCGAGGCTGGTTGCGAAACCCGGGTCAAGTTCAGCGAGGCGGTCGATGTACGCGTCGGAAAGTGCAAAGACCGGTGATGCCATGGCTTTCACCCTAAGCGGTGCAATGTGCGAGGCTCCATCCGTGGCGAAAACTGCGGTACGCAAGCGTGTGTTGGTGACGGGTGCATCATCGGGCATTGGGGAAACGTTTGCCAATTGGTATGCCGACCACGGCTACGACGTGGTGCTGACCGCCCGAAATGCCGCCGAGCTTGCCCGAGTTGCCACCGCCGTGCGCACGCGAGGTGCGAGTGCCGAGGTGATCGTTGCCGATCTTTCGAACAAAGAGGGAGTGGAAGAAGTTGGCGCTCGCTGCGGCTTGTTGGATGTTCTGGTGTTGAACGCTGGGCTCACCCACGCGGCGGCACTCGGCATGTCGGATCGCGATCAGCTCGATGCGTTGGCGTATCTCATGTCGACTGGTGTCGTGCGACTATGTGAATTAGTGGTGCCGGGCATGGTGCAGCGCGGGAGCGGTGATGTGGTGATCGTCTCCAGCATTGCCGCGTTCACTCCGATGCGCAAAGCCGGCCCGTATGCGGCGGCCAAATCCCATTCGACTGCGTATGCACGCAGTCTGGCGCTGGAGGTACACGACAAGGGTGTGCGTGTTGTCGCTGTTTGCCCGGGGTATGTGCAAACCGATCTGCATCGTCGCGCAGGCCTTGATCATCTCAGTCGTAAAGTGCCGAAGTGGATGTGGCTCACTTCGGATGATGTAGTGCACGCGACGATGCGGGCGTTGACACGCAACAAAACGGTCATCGTGCCGGGTTTGGTGTACCGCCTCGCACTGCCGTTTTTGTCGTCACGCTCAGCACAACGGGTGTGGAGGCGGTTGACACGGCGCTCGTAACGCTGCCCGAGGCCAGATCTGGTTACTGATTCGCCTTGTCACGCAGGTGTTCTCCGACGTGACCGATCACGACTCGACGTGCCGCAGTATCGATATAGAAGTAGATGCGCGCGTCGTTGCAACGGATATGCGGACCTAGTTGTACCGCGGCACCGTTCCATTGGATGGTGTAGTCACTACCAAACTTATTGATGGCGTTGTCGCTCACCGATGGTGCAAAGTTGAACTTGTCCGCACAGTAGGTGTTGAACAGATGGGGTTCGATATCGCCGCGTCGTAGACGCGCCGCCAGGTTGTTGAGCTCGAGCAAATTCTCAAAGATGCGTTGATTGGTGGCGGGTGCATACTGTCGTTGGTTCAGTCGTCGTTCGAGATCAGGGTGAAAATCGAGCAGTGTAAACGACCTGACCGCCAGCACCAATACCTGGGCGGTGTTGTTCCACTGCTTTGCGTCATCTCGCAACGTAAGAAATGACGTGAGCTGGTCGCGGTACCGATCACGATCCTCGGCCATTTTCGCGCTCAGGTGCTCGGTCGTGGTCAGATTTTCATACAGCTCGTCGTAGTCCGACTGCACCTCGGTGACGCGTTGTTCGAGTTCTTGGTTCTTGCGGCGCAATTCGCCAACTTCGGGGGACGATGTGCTGGCAACCACCTGCTGAATCGGCACGTTGGGCGAGCTCTGGATTCGGCTCGTGGGCCGCGGCAGCATGGGCAGCGCACCAACCGCAGCAGCAATCAGATCATCGACCAAACGCCCGTCATCATTTTGGGGATAATCGGTGAGGGTGACACCCCGTGTCGTTCGTGGCCAAGCAACGAGCACCCAACTCGAACTGGCCTTGCGTGTGCCGTAGTAGTCGTTGAAACCACGCTCGGCCTCGATGGTGGTGAGTTGGCAGACATGCGCAATGCCGGTGAGCACGCGTGCAGTCTCAGTCGTGGTGACTGCGTTGGCGCCCTTCGTGCTGGTGCACTCAATGACCAACGGTAAGCGTCGGGAGGGTGCTTCGATGAACGCTCCAACGGCAGCCCCCTCGTCGCTCGTTGATGCTTGATTGCGGTTCGGTGAGATGACTTGTTGCGCATCACGTACACGTAGTTGGTGGGCGAGTTTGGCGACCAGTGAAGTGAGGGCGGGCAGCGGTCGTTCGGTGCGGGTGCGCGGCAAAATGAGGGGCCCAGTCGGCCGCACTTCGCGCCGAACATCGATGCACAAATCACCACGACGCGTGCCGAACATCGAGACGAGTGTGACCTGGCGTGCATCGTCGGTCTGGTGTTGTTCACTGATTTCGCAGCGGAACACTTTGTCGCTGACGCTGCTGTGCATCATGACTTGCGTGGTATTGGTGCGTTTGTCGTTCGGCCAGGTGGCTTCCAACCATGGCTCAATGAGTTGACCCACTGTTTCTCGCAGCACGCTTTCGGCGACGGCATCCTTGGGCTTCGGCACGATCAGCGTGACGCCGTAGACGGTCAGCACGGCTCAACGATTCAGAATCAGTTGGAACTCGAGCACACCTGAGTCTTGCGTAGAAATACCCGGAAGTGAAGGGTTGGGAATGCCCCATTCAGCAAACACGATGACGATCTCGCCAGCAAGCACGATGCTTCCGTCACGGATCGTGCTTACCACGGTCACATCAACTGGTTTGGTGGTACCACGCAAGTTGAGTGACCCGGTGGCTGTATGCGTGACTGCTGCAGTAAGCGCGGTCGGTGCAATCGTGATTGGTGAGGTGAGTGTGAACGTGGCAGTCGGATAATTGAGCACATCCATAATTCGACTTTCAAACTGGGAATCTCGCTTCGGCTCGTCGCTCTTGACGGAGGCCATATCGGCGGTAAATTCAGCATCAACCACCGTGAGATCTGCAATCGTCACACTGCCGGTAATGCCATTCGTACGTCCGACCGCCGTGATGTTCTGCCCGAAATAGACCTCATCGACGCGGTAACCGACCTGTGAATCGGCGGTGACGTTCCATGTGCCGGTTGGGTCGAGGGCGAAAAAGCCACTCGTCCCCGACGAAGTCTCGGCAAGTGAGGTTGCGGTGATCTGCTCGACGAAACTTTCTACGGCTGGTTCACGAATGACGTTGATGTAGACCCACGGCGCGCCAACGAACACAGCAAGTGCTACACCGACGATAACAACCGCAATTTTCGTACGCAGTGACATGCCTCGCAGGTTACTGTTGCGCAGTGACTTTGGCGACGCTGTCTGGCTCAATCGCTGCACTATTGGGTGTGGTGTTCATCTGGCCGCAGGTGATTCGGGTGTATGCCAAGCAAAGTGTCGAAGGCGTGTCCGGATCATCACACCTGATCGGCCTATCGGGAACCTTGATGTGGTTCACCTATGCAATCAGCACAGAAAGCACACCGATGTTGATCTCGAATGCAAATATCGAGATTGCAATCATCGCCTTGATGGTCATGTTGGTCCGTAAGCGGGCGTTACCTCTTTGGATGCCGGTCACCGTATTCGGGGTCACGGTGCTGTTCTGCGTCGTGTTCAGCATCGTCGCGCCATCCGTGGTGGGGATTACCGGCATGCTCGTCGGAACTCCGGCAATCTTGCCGCAAGTGTGGCGGGCCATTCGCACCCGGTACCTCCTCGGGATATCCACCTCGTCGTACCTCTTGCTCACGTCGATGAGTGTCGGATGGTTTACCCATGGTCTCTTGATCGGTGATGCGATCGTGTCGTACCCGAATCTTGTGCTCATTCCGAGTGCTTCATTTATCGCGTGGAAAGCCTGGTCGTCACAGCGTCACGCTGCGCGTACAGCCGTCAACTAGGCAAGAGTGATGGTCGTCGACGCTGTCCCAGCGCGTTGATGCGACGCAGTGAGCACAAGCTTGGTGCCACTGCTGGCGCGCACCAACCAGGTGTGCAGGTGTCGGTCGGGCGTGCCGTCCGACAACATGCCCCCATCCAACAAAAACTTTGCACGGCCGTCAAGTTGACCGATTCGCACGCGCGATTCACCTTCCACGAGGTTGACGGTGGCACCACCTACGTTGGCGATTTCGACCACGGCAGGCAACACGATTTTTTTGTTGCGGGCATGCTGCGTAATGGTGGTGGAAAGCCAACCAGTATTGGCAACCCCGAGGCGTACTCGCCATACATCACCACCGAGTGATGTGGCATCAGCCAGTTTGATTTCGAGTCGTGGCGAGGCCATCGCCTGATAGATCGCCACCTCAGCATGTGGGGCAACTTCGGCCTTCAAGCACGACGATGGGGCATTCGTCCATATATAAAGGGCATTGATACCACCCAGTTCCACAGGCCCCAGTTGCGGATGGTCGTACGAGTACCACGGAACATAGGTTCCTGCGGCGTGGGTGTCACTCCACTTGCACACGGCAAGGTCTTGTGCAGGGGTCGGGCCGACGTACCACACATCGGTGGGCGAGTGTTCGCCCGTTGCGTGATAGATCGCATCCCAAAACTCGGTCGTCCACGAGTACACACCGAGATGGTCATATGCCCAGTCGTCACCGGCGCCACCCATCACGTTCGACTTGTCCCACGTGAGATCTTCGTACACCGAGTGCACGGGGTATGACGTGAGTGGCGTGGAGTGCTCACCAAGTGTTTTGAAAATAAACAGATCGTTCGGCGGCAATTTTGCATCGGGAAGATTGCTGCTGGGTCGCAACATGAAACCACCCGCAGTGTGGAACGCGTTGTAGCCGCACACGTTTGGTCGGGCTTTCACGGCGCGCACGAGTGAGTGCACCTCGGGCTCACTCATGGGGTGATCACCAGAACCAAGTACGTCAACCCCCCAGCTGGCGGGGAAGTTGCGGTTGAGATCGAGCCCGGCTGGGTCGCGTGGCTGGTCAATCGTGAAGCCGTCGTAGTTCTCGATGAGACCTTCGGCAAGTAGCCGGTAACGCTGCACACCTGTCGGTGCGCCGAGCGGCCCGACGGGAATCATCACCCGTGGTTCATCGGCGTGCTCCATCCAACCGCCGTCGTCATCGGCGATGCGCATTGTGAGAACCCGACCGTCACCGTCGATATCTTGCATGTGTAACCCGGGCCAACGGTGCCCGTCACGCCACGGCCACGATCGCACACTCGACCGATGAAAGAGCGGTCGATCAGCCAGCGCATCCTCGACGCCGTCGGGGTTCACGCGGGGGGCGATATAAAACGTGCGGGTGCGCAGTGCCTCGATGACGGTTGCATCACCTGCCACATATTTCGTCACAAGATGGTGAATGATGTAGAGCGCAGCCACACCACCAGTGACCTCAACTGCATGGATGTTCGCGTCGATCCAATGCGCTGGCTTGGTGTGATGCTCACCGGTTTTCGAATCGGTAATCGTTGCCACGAGCAGATCACGACCGAGATGTGATTGCCCGTAGCTTTCGACGGTGAGGAGCGTGGGGTGTGCGCCGGCAAGTGTGCGGAGCCATGCAGACATCTCGTCGTAGCGCAGGAAACGGTC
Source organism: Bifidobacterium breve (assembly GCA_945862045.1). GTDB lineage: Bacteria > Actinomycetota > Acidimicrobiia > Acidimicrobiales > Ilumatobacteraceae > F1-60-MAGs027. Next base: position 5,667 of record CAMAWR010000032.1, on the reverse strand, counting down.
GAAGTCGTAGGTCATCTGCCGAGGCTAGACCTCTGGCAGTAGCGACAGCCATGTTGTTGACGACACGCAATCAGTCGAGACCATGACATACGGTGAAGGTGTGCTGGTAGCCAAACTCTTACTTCGCGAGACGCTTCATTTGCTCCGTTCCGTGGAGAAGCCCGTCTTAAGCCGTTTTTGGTTTGGCTCCCCATGTCGATTCGTACGCCAGGTGGATGTACTCGCCCATATCGTCGTGCCGGAACTGCTGGAACGCCGTCTGCCTCGCTTGGCCCACCATCTTCGCCGAAGTTCACCACGGTGGGGTCGCAGCTGGCGTGACTGGCAGCGAGGTGGTGCACCAAGCAGCACCCGCCAGCCGGACCAGCAGCAATAAGGGGTTTTCGGTCGCAATACTTCCCCCTTGACTTCGTGGCGCCGAGGAGTACAGTTCGCTCCACGGGGAGCACACACCACTTCGCACAGGAGGTAGGGATGGGCAAACGTCATCGTGGTGATGAAGTCGCACCACTTTCTAGGGCCGAGTTGCGCGCACATGCGCACGCTGAGCGGCACCGGATAAAGGGCGAACTTCACGCCCTTTCAACTCGGGTTGGTCGGTCATGTGAATCTGACGACTGTGATGAACCAGCCGTCGGATGGAAACCCCTGCATCACAGCGATGACCATCACGCTGATGAGCGAGCAGCACATGGTCGACAGTCGCGGCATTGGAAGATGAAGGCATGGAAGCGCCGCTCGACGGCACGTCGGCAGCGAGCACGACTTCTGTACTCCTGGGCGAGGCCAGCTTAAAAAGTAAGGGTTTTGCCGGCAATAGTCGGCGCCATTGTTGCAGATGACGCGCAGGCCTTCCCACGATCAAGTGTTGATTACGCTCGCTCTCAGGAGGTGCGCGTGCCATATACACCGGTATTTCATCATGTGACTGGCGAATGGCGCGCACGATGGCGTGGACGTATTCATGCGGGCGCCGTGCTTCTTGCGTTGCCCGCCGGAGTGGTGCTGACGGTGTTGGCATCGGGCCCGTTGGCAACGACGGCAACCGCTATTTATTCAGCATCGCTCGTAGCGCTATTCGGAACTTCGGCGTCGTACCACCTGTTGGCGCGTAGTCATCGAGGGCAATATGTGATGCAGCGTGTCGATCATTCGATGGTGTACGTGTTGATCGCAGGCACGTACACACCCGTATGTTTGCTGGCGCTACCACGTGCGCTGGGCATTTCACTGCTCGTTGTGGTGTGGTCGATAGCGACTCTGGGCATCGTGTTGAAGGTGATGTGGAAGGCGCGAAGATTTTCTGCGTCGCTCTATTTGGTGATGGGCTGGATCGTGATCATCGTGCTGCCATGGGTGTATCAGCGGGCAGGAGCATCGACACTGCTGTTGTACGCCCTCGGTGGCATCGTGTTTACCACTGGCGCGGTGATGTTCTCTCGCCGGTATCCGCGACTACGGCCGGAAGTCTTCGGGTTTCATGAGGTGTGGCATGTGATGACCGTCATTGCCGTCGTGTGTCAATTTGCAGCGACTGCGCTGCTGTTGCGGTAACTGCAACTAGCCTGAGCGTTCCACGGGTCGCTAGCTCAGTTGGTAGAGCAACGGACTTTTAATCCGCAGGTCCCGGGTTCGAGCCCCGGGCGACCCACGTGTCAATTCAATTAGAACAACTCGACCTTTCGGTTTCGGGCATGACGTGTGGGGCTTGTGCTGTCAAAGTAGAAAAAGCACTCAATCAGATTTCTGGTGTCACTGCCGCGGTGAACTTTGCAACCGAGTCGGCCCGTGTCACCCTGACCGATGCGGTCTCCACCCAGCAGGTGATTGAGCGAATCGAAAAAGCTGGTTACGGTGCGCGGTTGCTGCAAGACACCACACCCGAGATGCTTGATAAAGAGACCCTTGACCGAGTGGCAATGCTGCGCGCCAGGCTTGGTGTGTCGCTGCTTGCTGGATTGCCAGTCGTTGCGTTGTCGATGATTGCCGCCCTGCAGTTCGAGAATTGGAAGTGGTGGGCGCTGGCACTCTCGCTGCCGGTGGTCTTGTGGTCGGCGGCACCATTCCACAAGGCAGCAGCAATGAATGCCCGTCATCGCGCCACCACCATGGACACGCTGATCTCTGTCGGCATCATCGCTGCAATGAGCTGGTCGGTCTGGGCATTGGTCTGGGGTGATGCAGCCGACCACGACGGCATGGACATGACCGGCATGGATATCGACCACGTATATATGGAAGTAGCGGTGGCCGTCACCATCTTTTTGCTGGCCGGGCGTTACTTCGAGGCCCGCGCCAAACGCCGCGCCGGTGACGCACTTCGTTCGTTGCTGGCGTTGGGTGCGCGACATGCCACCGTTCTTCGTGACGGCGAAGAAGTGCTGATCGAAGCATCTCAAGTACAGGTCGGTGACTTGTTCATTGTGCGACCAGGGGAAATCGTTGCCGCAGACGGGGTGGTACGCGAAGGCAGCTCGTCACTTGACGTGTCGATGCTCACGGGTGAGAGCGTGCCGGTTGACGCAACAGTCGGGGCAACCGTCACGGGTACCACGGTGAATTTGACCGGTCGTCTCGTGGTGCAAGCGACGCGCGTAGGTGCCGAGTCGACATTCGCGCAGATGACTCGCCTCGTGCGCGACGCCCAAGCTACAAAAGCACCGGTACAGAAACTTGCCGATCGTGTGAGTGGTGTGTTCGTTCCAACGGTGATCGTGATCTCCGTCGTCACGTTCTTGGCGTGGTGGGTGTTTGGCGACGACATTTCGCAGGCCTTTACCGCTGCCGTCGCCGTGTTGATCATTGCCTGCCCATGTGCACTCGGGTTGGCGACACCAACTGCCCTGATGGTCGGTAGTGGGCGTGCTGCACAGATGGGAATCGTCATCAAGGGTGCCGACGTGCTGCAGGGCACGCGTCGTGTTGACACCGTGGTGTTTGACAAAACTGGCACCGTCACCACCGGGGTGATGCAGTTGGTCAACGTGGTGTGCGCCGAGGGCACAACGCGCACCGACATTCTCTCGTTGGCTGGGGCATTGGAACACGCCAGTGAGCACCCCGTGGCGAAGGCAATCGCAGCATCAGCTCGGGCCGAGGTCGGTGCGCTGCAAGCTGTGGCCAACTTCGAGAATCTTCCAGGAATGGGCACGATTGGCCTCGTCAGTGACGCGAGCGTGATGGTTGGAAACGAAACGCTGATGCGCCGAAAACTGGTGCTCATTCCAGCAGCGATGAACGATGCGCTCGTTGCTGCCCGCAGCGACGGCAACATTGGCGTACTGGTCGCAATCAACGGCTCGGTGCGGGCCGTCTGTGTGGTTGCTGATCGACCGAAGGCCAACAGTGCCGCCGCCATCACCGCACTCCGCAATCTCGGGCTTCGTCCAATTTTGCTTACTGGTGACAGTCGCGCAACTGCACTCGCTGTGGCCAAGCAGGTGGGTATCGAACCCGACGAACAACATGTGATCGCTGGCGTGTTGCCCGAGGAAAAAGTGCGAGTCGTCGCCGATCTACAAGAACGCGGTTATGCCGTGGCGATGGTGGGCGATGGCGTGAACGATGCGGCGGCGCTGGCGCAGGCCAATGTGGGCATCGCCATGGGTACAGGTACCGATGTGGCGATCAATGCGAGTGACCTCACGATCGTGAGTGGCGACCTGCGTCTGGTGTCCGACGCCATCTTGTTGTCGCGGGCGACGCTGCGCACCATCAGCACCAACGTGTTCTGGGCATTCATCTACAACGCAGCTGCGATACCGGTCGCCGCGCTGGGGTTGCTCAACCCGATGTGGGCTGGTTTGGCGATGGCGTTTTCAAGTGTGTTCGTCGTGACGAATAGCTTGCGTCTGCGGACGACGAAACTTACGCCGCACACTGCGTTCGTACACGCAACTCGTTAGCCGCATCATTCAGCCAGCTGCGTGCGGTACGCCGCGTAACGGAGTGCTCGGCAGCGAATTCGTCGAGTGACTGATGAGTGAGTGCTTCCAGCACCGCCAATGACTTGGCAGATACATCGTGTGCACGGGCAGATTTCAAAAGGAAGGCAAGTTCAATTTCGGCGTTCGAATCGGTGAGCGGTGAACCGTACGGGTCTTCATGATTCATCAAGTCGGCACTGCGGGCACCCAGCATTGCATCGTGTTCAACATTGAGTGATTCATGCATCGGTCGCCGACGCTCGGCGCGCACGAAAGCAAAGTACTCGATGTCACGCACGATGTTGACGGCAATCTTGGTCGGTCGGCGCGTAATGGGGTAGGTGCGAATGACCTCCCAAGCGTGGGAAAGTACCATGCCGATCGCGTCATCAAAGCCGGTGGCCCGAAGGCGACCACGGCGGTGGGCAATGGCCATCATTGGTGGTACAACCCGCTGCAGCACGATGCGTGCAGCGAGTTGATCGGTGGCGGCACGACGCACGAGTCGGGCGAGCACCTGATCGGCGATGGAGTCGCATTTTGCGCCGCGAAAGCCCGCGACGCGCAGCAACTCGTCGAGTGACGTGAACGGTGTGGTGCCGATACCCCACGAGTTGACGGTTCGCAGCACCCGGGGGGAGTAGTTCATGCGGGCCCATTCGGCGTCGAGCAGTGTGACGGGGTTGCGGTGGACACTGGTGATGGATTGTTGAGTGGTCATACCACCCCAGCGTCAGGATGTGCCTCACCGGTACCCTCACCGCACGCCAATCGGCAAGACTTTGGCCCATGCGCATCAACTTGCCGTCGGGAACGCCAGCAGAGATCGATACGACCGTCGCGTCACCCACCATGGGGTTGGTGATCAGCCCTGACATATTTTCATTGCGTCCACTCTTCATCGACATGGTGACCCATCTTGCGCATGAATGGAACATGGCGGTGTGCGCGGTTGAACCGTTTCCCGGTCGCCCACTTGGTGCAGAGATAGAGCCACGTATGGCAGCAGTTGCATCGCTGGATGACGCTGCACATCTTCGCGATTTGCATCAAGCTGCCGATGCACTCGGTACTTCGCGGGTTGGGTTGATGGGTTTTTGTATGGGTGGAATGTATTGCTTCAAGTCGGCAGGCAGTGATCGTTTTGCACGCATCGCCAGTTTCTACGGAATGATCCGTGTGCCACCGAATTGGCGGTCAGCAACCCAGGGTGAACCCCTTGATTATTTGGTGCAAGGTGATGCCACGAAAGTGTTGGCGATCATCGGCACTAAAGACCCGTATACGCCGGCAGCAGATGTGTCTACGCTGCGCACGACTGGCTGCACCGTGGTGGAATACACGGGTGCCGAGCACGGCTTTGCGCATGATGCGGCACGGCCCGCGCATCGCAAAGATGATGCAGCTGACGCGTTTGCCCGCACGCGGGCCTGGCTAGTTGGCGAGTAGCCGTATTACGACGAGCGCGCCGTCATTTTTGCGCGCTCTTTGATGCGGTAGCGACGGTCTGCCTGCTCGAGCCAGCCCAAGCGGATAAAGCTGGCGATTGCCTTGTTCACCCGCTCACGTGATGCGCCAACCATTCCGGCGAGTTCTTCTTGGGTGACTGGCAAGACGAATTCGTCGCTACCTTCGGACAGCTCAAGCAGACGCTTGGCGGTGCGACCCGTGACGTCGAGGAACACGCTGTCAGACAGCACCTCGTCCATCACGCGCAAACGCGCAGCCAGAAGTTTCGTGA
>CAMAWR010000031.1 GCA_945862045.1 Bifidobacterium breve | reverse complement strand
GTTTTGCCGGCGGTGCTGATGTGGAATGCACCGCACTGCAGGGCAACCAAACCTTCGTTCACCAGTTGCTCGACACAATCCACCACGCGCGCAATTGACGCGCCGTATTCCTTCGCGCGTTTGGCGACTGCATCGAGGTCGGGCTCGTCGGGTTGCCCAAGGTCGGCTGTGTAGGCACAAGGGATTGCACCTTTGGCTTTCATCCATGCGACTGCAGCAGAGGTGTCGAGGCCGCCAGAAAAAGCGATGCCGACGCGTTCACCACTGGGCAGTGATGTGAGCACTCGGGTCATGGTCGTGCCGCCAACGAAACGAAGGTAACCAGCAGAGCAATGCCGGCGAGCACAAACTCGAGCAGGGCGACACCAGGTGCGTCGGCAAGATCACCGATGGCCACGCCAACAAAAGCCGCCACACAACCAAGGTGAATGAACAACGTGTATTTACGCGGTCGCTGTGTGGCGATGAGCCCGGCGATGGTGATGGCAAACGGCAGTGCCCACACGAGTGGAAATTGCGGGTTGGATTCTGGGCCTAGCCACCACGCCGACTTGCCGATGTTGCGGCTGGAGACCGCTACGGCAACTTGGCAAAGCAGAATGCCCACCCAACTTGCTGACGCCAACGCACGCCACGGGCGGCTAGCAACGACGGTGTTCACTGCTCTAAGGGTAGTGAGCAATGTCGTCGGATAGCCCACGGATATGGCTCGTAGCCTGACTTTGGTGCCGCACTTTTCTAAATTGTCAATCTTTTTCCCGATGTGGAACGAAGAGCAGTACATCCTGCGAGCACTCAACGCCGGCCACGATGTGGCACGTGAGTTGATGGCTTCGGGTGAAGTGGGCGACTACGAACTCATCGTGGTGAACGATGCTTCGACCGATGCGACTGCCCAGTTGGCCGACGAGGCAGCCGCCAGCAACCCGCGCGTGCGGGTGGTGCACCACCCGGCCAATCGCAAGCTGGGTGGCTCGATGAAGTCGGGTTTTGCCGCGGCCACGGGCGATGTCATCGTTTATACCGACGCTGACTTGCCGTTCGACATGCTCGAGCTGCACAAAGCGCTGCGACTTCTGCGCACCTACGAAGCCGACATCGCCAGCGCCTACCGATTCGACCGTACCGACGAAGGGTTGACCCGCGTCGTGTACTCGTCGTTGTACAACGGCTTGGTGCGGGTGTTGTTCGGCGTGCGGGTGCGAGATGTGAACTTTGCATTCAAGGTGTGTCGCGCATCGGTCTTCAGCAATATTGCGTTGAAGAGCGAAGGCTCGTTCATCGATGCCGAACTCATCGTGCGCGCCAAGAAACTTGGTCACCCAATCGTGCAGTTCGGGGTCGACTATTTCCCGCGCACCCGCGGCGTGTCGACGCTCTCGTCGCCATCGGTAATCGTCAAGATTCTGCGTGAGGCATTCGCATTGCGGCGCGAATTGAACGCGATCAAGCCGCTCGCTGCGAAGTAGCACCGCTGCAATGTCGTCACGTCAACCTGCGCCGCGCGGCAACGTTCGAACTCTTGCTGTCTCGGCAGCGCTGGTGACGGTTCTGATGCTGGTGGTGGCCGTCGCCGTCGAGCAGCGACCAAGCATCGAGGTAACTCGCTCGTCGCAAGATACGACAACCTCAACACCGGTAGCGGTAGCGCTTCCACCCATCGCCCGCGAACTCAAAGAGGGCAGCGAGGGTGACGACGTGCGGATGCTGCAAACGCGCCTCGCAGAACTGAAGTTCGTGCCAGGGCCGATCGACGGTATTTTTGGTCGCTCAACCGTGCAGGCGATCTGGGCATTCGAAAAACTCGTCATGCAGGTACCGCGCAGCAAGGCGACCGGCGTGGTCACACCCGAATTGTGGGACGTGTTGCGTGGTGGTGTGCGTATCACCCCGCGCCGCCAAGCCGATACGGCTCGTCACGCCGAGGTGTATCTTCCCGAGCAGGTAATCGTCACGTTTCTTGGCGGTCAGCCGTCGCTGATTTCGCACATGTCGAGCGGCGACAACCAGCCCTGGTGCGAAGAAGTGGTGATCGACCCAGGCGAGCCAGGCAACAACAGCCCAGCACAACTGGCCGAGGGTGAGCAGGTGAAAGTCGGCGTGTGTGGCGAGTCAATCACCCCCGCTGGCATCTTTACGTTTACTCGGCGCTCGACAGGCACGCGCGAAACCAAACTTGGCACGCTGTACAACCCGGTGTATTTCAATCAGGGTGTCGCGGTTCATGGTGCCATCTTGGTGCCGCTGGCGCCGGCATCGCACGGTTGTATCCGCATCCCCATGTCGGTCGCCAGACTGTTTCCGTCGATGGTGCAATTCCGTGACCGCATCTATGTCTTTGACGGCATCAAGGAACCAGAAACCTACGGTTCCCCGCTGCCACCTGCCGACCGACCCGACCCTGACTATACGACTGTGCCCACGACGACCACCATTCCGGCCAACACTCCGACCACCACCATTCCGGCAGTGACGACCACTGCGCCCTAACGATTTCGTGGCAACATAGCCCTATGACATCTGCAGCCAAAGTGCCCTACGACGAGTTCAGCCTGTTTGCGGGCAACATTTCTGAATATGGTCTGGCTGCTGCGCCGCATCCGCAGGTAACGCGCATCGACACAACACTCGAGGATGCACGCCAGATCAGCGCATTGCGGTGGGGCAACACACCGCCCAAGATCGTATTCGTGCATGGCAGTGCACAAAATGCCCATACCTGGGACACCGTGTGTTTGGCGCTCGGCGAAGCGGTTCTCGCAATCGATCTTCCCGGGCACGGGCACTCGTCGTGGCGCGATGATGGCGACTACACACCGCGCTCATTGGCGCTTGACATCGCACCGATCATAGAGCGGCACGCACCGACGGCAGCGGTGGTATGTGGAATGTCGCTGGGTGGTCTCACCACGTTGGCGTTGGCGTATCATCGGCCTGATTTGGTGGCACGGTTGACGATGATCGACATCACCCCGGGTGTCACCCCAGAAAAAGCCAAAGCAATCACCGACTTTGTGAATGGTCCACAAAGTTTCACCAGTTTCGACGAGTTGCTGGCGCGCACCATCGAGCACAACCCGACGCGTTCCGAGTCGTCATTGCGGCGCGGAATCTTGCATAACGCCCGCCAACTCGAGGATCTTTCATGGGTATGGCGGTACGACCGGCGCGGTCATCCGCGTCGTGAGCCTGGGTCAAATGTTGCCGCCGGAATGTGGGAAATGATTGAACGACTTCCGTGCCCGCTCACGTTGGTGCGCGGCGGGGTGTCACCCGTGGTGGATGATGCCGACGTCGCTGAATTGAAGCGGCGCAAACCTGACGCGATGGTGCATGTGGTGGACGGTGCAGGTCACAGCGTGCAGGGTGATCGCCCACTCGAACTTGCAACGCTGTTGCGACACGAGCTGTAGGCCACCCCCTTCGACTCGGTGCGCAACGACCGGTTCACCTAGCGTTCGTTGCATGTCACGTCGCCTAGGCCGCCCGTCGAACAGTGACGCCGTCGACACACGTGAGCGCATTCTTCGCGAAGCGCGGCTGGCGTTCACCACCCGTGGCTTTGACAATACGACGAACCGTGAAATTTCTGCCGGAGCAGGCATTACCGCCGCAGCGATTTACCACTATTTCCCTTCGAAGGTCGAACTGTTCGTGGCCGTCTATGACGACGTGCAGATGAAGGTGTACGGCGCGTTTGAAGCCGCCGTGGCGCAGCGTGAAACCTTCTTGGAAAAGTTCGATGCAATCTTCGACACGATGCTGGAACTTGGCGACGAAGATTCGATGCTCGCTAGTTTCGTCGTCGGCGTGGTGACCGAGGCCGAGCATCATCCTGATTTGGCTGAGGCACTCAAAAAAGTGGCACCACGCAACAACACGTTCCTCACCACGTTGTGTACCGAGGCGCAACGCCGCCGCGAGTTGCCAGGGTCGTTGCGCGTACAGGTCGCCGTCGACGTAATGGCGGGTGTAATCGGTGGTTTTGCGCGGCTAGCCGTGACGGTTCGCGATCGTCAACGGTTGCGATCGGTGGCCAATGTGTACAAGAGCATGGCCCGTAATTCGCTCTCTCGTGCCGCTGTCGGGGCATAAGCACTCGAACTTGCGCGAATGAATTATGGGGTGGTTGATTCAACTGTTGTGCGGTTGCGCATCGTGTCGACCAAGGTCAGTACGAGGCCACCCCAGACCAACAAAAAGCCGGTGAAGCGCCCCCCGTTGAGTGGCTCACCATAAACCGCCCAGCCGAGCACAAAGTTGATGATCGGCACGAGATATTGCAACGGCCCGATCAGCGTCAAAGGCAGCCGCAGTGCGGCATGCGCAAAGCACAGCAATGGCACGGCGGTGAAGAGCCCGCTGAAGAGCACCAACACCATCTGTGACACGGATGCGGTGTGGGGGATTCCGTCGACGCGGGTGAAGCTCCAGGTCACCAACACCAGTGCGGGAATGAGCAGCACGATTGTCTCGGCCGTTAGACCGTCCACCGGACGCAGCGGCACTTGTTTTTTCAGCAACCCATAAATTACCCATGATGCGGCGATGGCCAAGGCAAGTAGTGGTGGGCGACCATAGGTAATGGTGATGACTGCAACCGACGCAAATGCAAAAACGAGGGCAGCTCTTTGTACGGGTCGAAGTTTTTCACCGAGCACCAGCACGCCGACGAGCGTGGTGCCAATCGGAGCGATGAAATAGCCGAGGGCCGTTTCGATGATGCGTTCGTTGACCACCGCCCACACGTACAAGGTCCAGTTCGTCACGAGCAGCAACGAGGCGGCGGCCACACGGGCCAGCAAGCGCGGATTGCGCAGAGCGGCAAAGACGCCACGTAGGTTCTTTTGGAAGGCCACCACGGCAAGCAGCAACACCAACGCCGTAACGATTCTCCACCCGATCAGTTCAAACGCATCAAAATCATCGAGCAACTTCCAAAATATGGTGAGCGCACCCCAAATCAGATATGCCGCAGAGCCGCTGACGAGTCCTGCCCGAGTTTCGGTGTGACTATTCCTGTCCATGCCAAATGCTGACACTAACCACGAAGGTAGACTGCACCTAGTGATGAGCGGCGCTCGCAGCGTGCCAACCGAGCTGTCAAGGCTCGCCGAATCCTTTGGAGATATTTCGCTTCGCCAGATGTTCGCCCGTGATGCAAACCGGGCGGTGGCACTGTCACGGGTGGTGCCCCTCGGCGATTGCCAGTTGCTCGTTGATTTTTCCAAGCAGCGTCTGAACGCCGAGGTCGTTGGTGCATTGCTGGCCTACGCAAACGAGTGTGGGCTCATCCAGCGTCGCAACGACATGGTCGCAGGTAAGGCGATCAACACCACCGAAAATCGTGCGGTGACGCACATGGCTATACGGGCGACAGGCGACACGACTGCATCAGCGACACTGCGCGCTGATGCGCAGGCCAGCGAACACGAACTGCGCGACGTGGTTGCCACACTGCCGTCGTCAATCACGCATGTAGTCAGCATCGGGATTGGTGGGAGCGACCTCGGGCCTGCGCTCGTGTGTGACGCACTCGCCGCCATGCGCCCGGCACAGCGCACCGTGCGATTCGTTTCGAACATTGATCCGCTTGATCTTGATCGCGCCGTGCAAGGTCTGACTGCGCGGCACACCGTGTTCGTGGTTTGCTCAAAAACATTCGGCACGACTGAAACACTCTCGAACGCTCGTCGTGCCGTCACCTGGCTGACCTCGGCTGGTGTTCGTCAACTGAGTGACCACTTCATCGCCGTGACCGCACACCCTGAACGTGTGGCTGCCAGTGGCGTGCCAGTCGGTCGTGTGCTCACCATGCCGGAAAGTGTTGGTGGTCGCTTCTCGGTGTCGTCGTCGGTGTCGGTCTCGGTTGCGTTGGGTTTCGGTATCGACGCCCTGCTTGAAGTGCGGGACGGAATGCGCTTGATGGACGAACACTTCGTCGATGCGCCACTGATCGACAATGTGCCGGTGTTGCATGGTCTCATCGGCTGGTGGAATGCCACGCTGCTTGGCGATGCGACCGTTGCCGTCATCCCATATTCGCGGGTGCTGGCGCTGCTGCCTGCCTACTTGCAGCAGCTGATGATGGAAAGCAACGGCAAGTCGATCGATGCTGATGGCCATCCTGTTGCTACTGCAAGCCCCGTGGTGTGGGGTGGGGTGGGCACCAATGCCCAGCATGCATTTTTTCAACTGCTACATCAGGGCCCACAGACTGTGCCCTGCGACTTCGTCGGGCATAGCACCGCCCTTGGGTCGTCGTCTGATGATCACGACGTGTTGATCGCCAACATGTTCGCCCAGTCGCAGGCGTTGGCGTTCGGGGTGACGCCTGATGAGGTGGGCGGGGACGCAAAGTTGCGGGTGCACCGCGCCACGCCCGGCAATCGACCGAGCACGACGCTGTTGTTTTCACAACTCACGCCGCGGGCGGTCGGCGCACTCATCGCGTTGTATGAACACACCACATTCGTTCAGGGTGTCATGTGGGGTGTGAATAGTTTCGATCAATGGGGTGTCGAGTTGGGCAAGCAACTTGCGGCGAAACTTGAACAGGACATGAAGGGCACACCAACAGGTGGGCACGACACATCAACGGCTCGGTTGCTCGACCAACATCGCCAGTGGCGCAAACCGCGCTGACTACGATGGGAAGCCCCGTGGTGAAAAAGACAGAAAAAATCAACGCTGCAGAGCGCATGCTGAATTTGTTGGCACTGTTGTCGGCCCGTTCACAACCGATCACGCTCAAGCAGATTCGTGCCGAGTTGCTCAATCAGTACAGCGAGGACAACGAGGCAGCCCGCGCCCAATTTGAACGTGATAAATCCGACTTGCGCAAACTTGGAATACCGATTGACATGCTCACCCTCGGTGGGGCACAGGCAGGTGAGACTGCCTATCGCGTCAATCGCAACAATTACGAACTCACCGACATGGGCTTTACCGACGAAGAATTGCGAGCGCTTCAGGTTGCCGCCGCAACGGTACGACTCGGCGCACAAGAGGGTGAACAGGCGTTGTGGAAGCTGGGCGCCGAGCGCGTGAACCCAAAGCTCGGGCCACGTGCATCGATTGGGTTTTCTGACCCGCACCTGGGCACCATCTTGGACGCAATCAGCAAGCGCGCCGCGGTGAACTTTATTTATAAAGGCGAAACTCGCAGCGTCGATGCTTATGGCATGTTGGCACGCAAGGGCTTTTGGTACCTAGTTGGTTTCGATCATCTCCGCAAGGCGCAACGAGTGTTTCGGGTCGATCGCATCGAGAGTGGCGTAACGGTGGGTAAGGCCAAGTCGTACACGATGCCCAAAAACCTCGACATCGTGAAGGCAGTGCCAACCGACCGTCAGATGATGGCGGCGGGCGACTATGAACACCCGACAGCGCAGGTGCGAATTGATGCATCGTTGGTGCACATCGTGACCAGCGACTTTGGGGCTGGCGCAATCGTGCGCTCAGAACCAGACGGTGCGGCCATTTTTGAAATTCCGTGCAGCAACGGCTACGCGTTTCGTTTGTGGCTGTTTGCAATGGTGGACAAAGCTGAAGTTGTGGCCCCCGACGACGTGCGTGAACTGGCCATGCGTTGGCTCGATGAACTTGCAGCGGGTGTGTGATGGCCAAAAAAGGGGTGACGAAAACGGCGAAGAAGACAGTCAAGAAGACGGTCAAGAAACCAGCAAAGCAACCAGCAAAGAAACGGGCGGTTGCGCGAGGCAGTAAACGTCGTGGCCCGCGTAGTGCTTCTGAGCGGGTGGCCGGACTGCTCGTGTTGTTGCCGTGGTTGATGAAGCGCAAGCGTGTTCGCCTCGCCGAGGTGGCCAAGCAGTTTCGAATGAGCGAAGCCGATCTCGTCGCCGACCTTCAGATGGCGGCTGTTTGTGGTGTGCCGCCCTACACGCCCGATGCACTCATTGACGTGTTCATTGACGACGGCTGGGTGGTGGCTGAAATTCCCACATTCTTTTCACGCCCACTGCGACTGACGAGTGCCGAGATGTACGCGATTGTGGCGATGGTGCGGGCGGCACAGAAATTGCCAGGTGCCCCTTCACGCAGCGTTCTGACACAAGCGGTGGTAAAACTGGCGCGTCTTGCCCCTGATGCCACCGATGCACCCCTGCACATTGATTTGCCCGACGCGCCCCATCTTGAAGAACTACGTACGGCCGAAAACGACCTCGCTGAGTTGCGTATCGAATATTTCAACCCGGCACGCTCAGAAGTGGCCCAACGCACCATTCGCGTGATGCGCATTTTCAGCGATCACGGGCATTGGTACGTGATGGCTGACGACGACAAGTCTGGCGCCATTCGTAACTTCCGAGTTGATCGCATTCAGTCGCTGGTACGAACCGGCAAGATTTACCATCAGGCCGATGTTGCATCGCGTATCAACGATGATGATGATGATCACGGTTGGTTCGGTGACAACCTGGAACTGGTCACTTTGCGTGTGCGTGACGATGCTGCATGGATCGCAGAGGCGTACCCCACGGTGTCGCGAACGCACAACCGTGATGGATCAACCGACGTGTCGTTACGTATCACGAGCGAACACTGGTTGGCACGTCTGTTGTTGCGTGGTGGGCGCAACGTCGCGGTGCTGACACCGGAAAAATACGTGACACTGGGTGCCCGTACCGCCAAAGCGGTGCGCTCCAAGTACGACTAGGTATTTACTGCCCGCTACCCGAAGTGAGGCACGAGCTCTTCGTAGGTAGTGATGTGATGCGCCGCGAGTAACGCGGGAAGCACCGCGGCTGTGAGTTGGGCGTCGCCAAGTGCGTCATGGGGTCGGTCTGACGTTTTACCGAGTCGGGCGGCAACGTCTTTGAGTTTGTGCGACATCGTGCGCTGCGGGTCGAGTTTGCGCGACAGGTTGAGTGTGCACAACGGCCCTGTGAGTTTGAACGGCACCGTCAATCGCCTCGAGTCGGACCGCAGGAACCCGACGTCGAACTTGGCGTTGTGGGCCACGAAGATACATCCATCGATCAACAGGTTCATCATCTCGAAGGCTTCGACGGGTTTCACGCCGCCACGCAACTGCCGGCGTGTGATGCCGTGCACGTGGAATGCCCCAACATGCCCGAAACCCCAGCCGAGCCGGCGAAGGTAGGTGACCAACTCTTGTTCGACTGTGCCGTCACCACGCATCACCACGACACCGATCTGCAACACACGGTCATCATCGGTTGAAAGCCCGGTGGTCTCGGTGTCGACCACCGCAAAACGTACCTGTTCGATGGCGGTCATACGTTTTCGCTGGTTTCTCGCAGGATGACCGGACCAATTCGATTGGCAGTCAGTGGGCCAAGAATTCGTGACAGCTGCTCGACGTCGCGCGGCCGTTCGGTAATAATTCGCGAGATTTCGTTGTCACTGAGCACGGCTTCGGGCAGGGTGAAGTTGGTACGGGCAATCACGTCGCGCACCGCACGAAGGCGACGACGCAGATCGCGTTCGGCGGCAACGACAGGGTCGGCTGGTCTTGAGAGTCGTGGGCGTATGACCGGTTCGATTGGTTGGTTGCGACGGTGCACCGCGTCTGGCAGGTTCGCAAAGTGTGGGCTTACGGTGGTGACTCGACCCTTGCGGCGTAGCGCCCGCACAACTATGAGTTGATCTGCAGCACGTGTGCAGGCAACGTAGGCCAGTCGCGCCTCTTCGCTTTTTTGCTCGTCGGTGTTGGCAGAGAAATGTGGCATGAAGCCCTTCTCTGCCCCAACGACGATGACGCACGAGAACTCGCGACCTTTGGCGGCATGAAAAGTAAGTAGTTCGACGCCGTGATGCTCGGGCGTGGTGTTGCTGGCCCGCAAATAGGTCGCCGCAGTACGACCGTCAACGGTGCCCTGGGTGCTGCTGCGTAGGTAGGCCTGTACCTGCTCGGCAACCATTCGCTCGTCGTCGTCGCTTGATTCAACGACGATGTCGGCGGCCCACACGATGAGGTCATGACGCGTACGGCACTCGGCAACTTCGTTGATGGCACTGGTGCGAATGGCGTTAGCCCGACGGGAGGCAACGGGTATGCCGGCACTGCTCAACATCTGTGACAGCGGTTCAAGCAGTGCATGGGTGCGGGCCAGGATTGCCAGTGACGGGTCGGTGACCTGCTGGATGTGCTGTGTGACGATCTGGCGCACGGCGAAGGCCTCGTCGAACTCGTCGTCAACTTCCACGTATTCAACCGGCAGCCCGTTCGCACGTCGCGATTGCACATCGGGTGTAGAGCCATTATTGACGGCGATGTGGGTTGCAACGTCAAGTATCTGTGGTGTGCAGCGATAGTTGTTCGGCAGTGACAGCACCGTAGGCATGCGGAGTGCATCAGGCAGACTGCGAAAGAGTGCCGGGTCGGCACCATTCCAGCCGTAGATCGCTTGTAGTGGGTCACCAACGATGAACACATCGAGACGATCACCGCGCAGTGCCTCAAAAAAGGCGTATTGCAGCGGGTTGAGGTCTTGTGCTTCGTCAACGAAGATGTGGCGGAATCTAAACCGTGTCGCAGCGGCGAAGTCAGGACGTTCGTTGATGGCACGGGTGGCCATCGAGATCAGATCATCGAGATCAGCGAGCCCACGTTGACGCTTGAGCTGTTCATAGGCGTGGTACGCCGAAGCGACTCGCGCAGTCTCAATCGGCACACTACGCCCGATGCGATGTACTTCATCTTCATATCGTTCAGGTGACACCATGCGCGCATGTGCCCAGTCAATTTCGGCGAGCACTGCCGCACTTTGTCGCCCGAGTGAGTTTTCGCCCAAGGCTTGATCGAGCAACGCCACACGGTTACCCACGATGTTGGGAACCTGGGCGGACGTATCGCCGGCCCGTCGACGTAGCAATGCCAAAGCGACTGAATGAAAAGTGCCGATCGTTGGTTGGTCGCCGTCGCCCGGGCGATCGTGGCGCGTGACCCCGAGCGCGCGCAGGCGTCGCCGCATCTCGGCAGCAGCTTCGCGCGTAAAGGTAATCGCCAGAACTCGTGATGAATCGGCACTACCTTCGGCGATGCGCCACGCAATACGCCGCGTGAGCACGCGTGTTTTGCCCGAGCCGGCACCGGCGTGCACGATGGTGGCACTCGGTGCACAGGTAACCGCTCGGCGCTGGTCGTCGTCAAGATCAGCGAGCAATGCTTGGTTGGTCACGCCAGGCAGACTACGACAGCGGTGTCGTAAGTGAAGCACCGTCGGCGGCGTGCACGCGCATTCCGACGATTGCGGCATCGTCATCGGCCAGCACCACGATGCAGCCGCCGAATCCGCCGCCTGTCATTCGCACGCCGTGCACACCGGGCACCTGCGAGTAGTGCTCGACGGCAGCGTCCATTGCGGTAGTTGATGTTGCAAAGTCGTTGCGCAGGCTGGCGTGGCTTTCACCCATGAGGTGGCCTGCCTCGCGGAAGTCGCTCGTGGTGAGTGCCGCGACGAAGTGCCGTACGCGCTCGTTTTCGGTCACCACATGGCGTGCTCGCGCCCGCACGACTGGGTCAGCGATTTGATTGGCACTTTGCAGATCGGCCAAGCGCAACGGCCCGATTTCGCGTTCGGCTGCCACACATTGGGCAACACGGGTGGGGTATTCGCTGCCATCAAGGGTTCGCGACGAAATTTCAACTACCCACACCGCAAGTGATTCAGGAATCCGTATCGGTGTCACGTCGAGTGAATGACAGTCGATGAGCAACGCATGATCTTTCATGCCGGCCACGCTCGTGAGTTGGTCCATGATGCCGCACGGCACGTTGGTGGCAAGGTGCTCAGCCCGCCGACATACAGCGGCAATGGTGGCTACGTCGGCGTCGATGCCCAAGGCGAGTGCTGCCGCAACTTCGAGTGCGGCACTCGACGACAAACCGCCCCCAATCGGCACATCGGTGGCGATCGTGCCGGTGAAACCACACAGTGCCATGTGGCGTTCGCTCATGGCTGCCGCCACGCCCGCAATGTAACGACCCCATGCAGGTTGCACTGCTGGCGCGTCGGCAACGGGTAGGCCGAAGCGAACTTCACCACCAAAGTTGCTGCTGATGGCTGACACGTCGTTGCTGCGCTCGAACACAATCGTGGTGTGGCGGTCAATCGCCATGGGCAACACCAAGCCACCGGTGTAATCGGTGTGGTCGCCAATCAGGTTGACTCGCCCTGGCGCGCGTGCGACTTGCGACACGGCGAAACGCTACCGTGAAGTCATGCCACGAGCCGTTGTGAACCACTGTGAATCCCTGCCAATCGAACTTGAGTACGACACTTTCGGTGACCGAAAGAATCCTGCGCTCCTACTCATCATGGGTTTTGGGGCACAGATGGTGGCCTGGCACGAAGGCTTCGTCAACATGCTGGCCGATCGCGGTCACTTCGTGGTGCGCTTCGACAATCGCGACGTGGGCTTGTCGACGAAACTTGATGGTGTCAATGTCGACCCGAGTGCCGTGGTAACAGCGGCCCTGCTCGAGCAGCCGATCCCACCTGTGCCCTACACGTTGAGTGACATGGCAGCAGATGCAGTTGGGCTGCTTGATCATCTCGGCATCGATAAGGCGCACATCATGGGTGCGTCGATGGGCGGCATGATTGCCCAAGTCTTTGCCATCGAACATCCGACACGCACGGCATCACTCGTCTCGGTGATGTCGATGTCTGGTGAACCCGAAACGATGGAGTCGACACCCGAAGCAATGACGGCGTTGATGTCGATTCCTCCAACTGATCGCGCGGGGTTCATCGAGCACGCTCTGGTGTATCAGGCGTTTCAATCCAAGAAATATCGTGATGCCAAGTTGTCGCGCGAGAACGCTGCGCGCGATTTTGATCGATCGTTCTATCCAGCCGGCTCACCGCGGCAAATGGCCGCGATCTATGCCAGTGGTCGTCGCACCGAAGCGCTCCGTGCTCTCAACGTGCGCACGTTGGTGTTGCACGGCAACGATGACACCTTGATTGCGCCTGGTGCTGGCAAGCGCACCGCCGAACTCATCCCGGGAGCCCAGCTCGTGATGGTCGACGACATGGGTCATGACATGCCGCAGCCGTTGTGGGGTCAGATTGTCGACATCATCACGCGTTTTACGTTGCAGAAGTAATCCGGGATGGCCGGCCCATTGCGCGGTGTGCGCATCTTGGAAATCGCCGGCATCGGGCCTGGGCCATTTGCTGCGATGATGCTTGCCGACATGGGTGCTGAAGTAGTGCGAGTGGATCGCGTACAGGCAGTGCGCGATGGCGCAACTGGGCCACATTGGGATGTGATGCTGCGTGGGCGTCACAATATTGCGCTCGACCTGAAACATCCCGATGGTGTTGAAACACTGTTGTCGCTGGTTGAGCGAGCCGATGCGGTGATTGAAGGTTTTCGCCCTGGCGTGATGGAGCGTCTCGGCGTGGGGCCCGAGGTGTGTTTGGCGCGCAACCCCAAGTTGGTGTTCGGCCGCATGACGGGTTGGGGGCAAGAAGGCCCGTACGCCAATTCAGCCGGGCACGACATCAACTACATCGCACTCGCGGGTGCACTTGCCCACTTTGGTCGTGC
>CAMAWR010000030.1 GCA_945862045.1 Bifidobacterium breve | reverse complement strand
CGCCACTCCCGCTGATTTTGGTACACGGTTGGGCTGGGTCGTATGAGCGCACTTGGCGGCGATCCGGAGTGATCGATCTGCTGCAGGAAGCAGGTCGCCTGGTCGTGCCCTACGACCTGCCTGGTCACGGCACGGGCATCAAGTCGCATGATCCTGCCGCTTACACGCACCTGACGGAACATTTGTTGACGCACATCGAGACAAACGTACCGATGACAGGGCTTCCGATGACAACGACACCTGCGACTGCTCGTGTTGACGCCGTGGGGTTTTCACTCGGGGCGATCACCTTGTTGCGGGCGTTGGTGCAGTCACCGGCCACGTTCGGCAAAGTGGTGTTGTCGGGAATTGGTGACGGCGTGTTTTTTGCGCACGACCCGGCACGATCAGAACGTATCTTGTCGGGTCTCGAGGGTCGTGCCGAGCCCGGCGATGTTGTGGCGCGTCTCTTCGGCAAAATCGGCAACGAAGGCCACAACGATCCGCAGGCCTTGGCGGCCGTGATGCGTCGCCCGCGCGAGGCACCCATCACGCAAGAGCAACTTGCCGCGATCGACAACGAGATGCTCATCATCCTCGGCGACAACGACTTCTCCGGTCCGGCTGACGCGTTGGTCGCCTCGTTTCCGCGTGCCCGCCTCGCATCGCTGCAGGGCATCGACCACTTCCGCACACCTGAGGCGTTTGAATTCATCGATCAGCTGCTCGCGTTTTTGACCCCATGACCACGACGCGGCGATGACCAAGGTGATTCGTGCCGATCAGGCCGGCATCACCCTGGCAGTCGAGGCCTTGCGGCGCGGAGATGTGATCGGTTTGCCCACCGAGACGGTCTACGGGTTGGCAGGCGACCTCAGCAATGTGGCGGCACTCCGGAGGATCTTTGCCGTCAAGGGTCGTCCGCACGATCATCCGCTCATCGTGCACATCGCCGAGACCCAACAACTGGATGCACTCGCGGCCGATGTGAGCGACGCATGTCGGGTACTCGTCGAACAGTGTTGGCCAGGCCCGCTCACCGTCATCGTTCGTGCGGCGAAAAGTGTCAGTCGGATTGCAACCGGTGGTCGCGACACCGTGGCGGTGCGCGTTCCTGCACATCTCGTCGCCCGAGCGGTCATCACCGAACTTGGATCACCGTTGGCGGCGCCGTCCGCCAACCGTTTCGGTCGGGTGTCACCCACTCTCGCCCACCATGTGGCCCGCGATCTGGGTGATGACGTTGCGGTGGTGCTCGATGGTGGACCATGCGATATCGGTGTCGAGTCGACGATCGTCGATTGCACACTCGCTCAACCGCAAATTTTGCGACCCGGCGCCATCACCCACGATGAAGTGCGGCGTATTTTGGCAACGGCGGCAGTCACGCTGGCTGATCACGTAACCGGGCCGTCGCGCGCATCGGGCATGCTCGAGCGTCACTACGCCCCTGCGGCATGTTTGGTGCTCCACGAACAGGCATCCGAGGTGCCCACTGACGGGTTTCCCGTGTTGGACTGTGCGAGCGACCCGGTGCAGGCCGCGCATGGGCTGTACGCCAGTTTGCGGGCCTTTGATGATGCCGATGTGTCGACTGTTCACGTGCTTTTGCCGCGTGCCGAGGGTCTCGGATACGCCCTTCGTGACCGCCTCAGCAAGGCGGCTGCGGCACACTAAGCCTCATCGTGGCTTGTAGCCTGAGGGGACCTAATACGGACGGTCAGATGCCGTCCAACTCCTAGGGGGAGAACAATGAAGAAAAGCAACATGCGTCGTTTCGGCGCGCTGCTTGCAGCGGGAGCACTCGTGCTCGCAGCCTGCGGTAGCGACGACGAAGCGGCAGAGGAAGTAACTGAAGAGGCCGTCGAAACGGACTGTGCAGTGGACACCCTCAACATCGGAACAATCCTTCCGGTGACCGGTTCACTCGCGTTCCTCGCGCCGCCAGAAATTGCGGCATCGAACTTCGCAGTAGAAGACATCAACGCAGCCGGTGGTGTGCTTGGTAACCCAGTTGTCATCAACCAGGGTGATTCAGGCGACGCGACCACTGACACCGCCAACACCGAAGTCGACCGTCTGCTTGCAGCCGGCGCCCAGGTCATCCTTGGTGCAGCATCGTCAGGCGTTTCGCTGACCGTGATCGACAAGATCACCTCGGCTGGTGTCGTGCAGTTTTCACCTGCCAACACATCGCCAACCCTCACCACGTACGAAGACAAGGGCCTGTACTTCCGTACGGCTCCTTCAGACTTGCTGCAGGGTCGCGTGTTGGCCAACCTCGTCATTGAGGAAGGTTCTGCATCCGCAGCCGTGCTCTATCGCAACGATGCCTACGGTGTCGGTCTTGCCGAAGCTTTCAAGGCAAACTTTGAAGCTGCCGGTGGAACCGTTCCAGAGTTCATCGAATACGCCGAAGGAACTGAAGCCTTTGATGCAGAAGTCGACAAGGTTGTAGCTGCTAACCCAGACGCAATCGTGATCGTCGGTTTCGCAGAAACTGGCCCAATCCTCAACACCATGCACGAGCGTGGCGTTGGCCCAACGGCCAAGAAGGTGTACGGAGTGGACGGCAACATTGCCGGTCTCGACAAGTTGGTCTCGGATGTCTCCATCCTGGCCGGCATGAAGGGCACCACCCCATCGGTTGACCTCACTTCGATCAGCGACTTCGTCGCTCGTCTCGACGCCGCAGGCGTTGATGGCGTGTACGACTACGGCGCAGAGTCCTACGATGCAATCGTGATCTCGGCACTTGCTGCTGAAATCGCCGGTTGTGCCGACGGCATCTCGATCGGCGCGCAGATCAACGGCGTCACCAAAGACGGCGAGAAGTGCACTGACTTTGCAACGTGCCTCCCGCTCGTTCAGGCAGGCACCGACATCGACTTTGATGGTCTTGGTGGACCATACGAGTTCGTCGAAGCCGGTGAACCAGCAGCTGCCTCGTTCCGCATCATCACTTACGGTGCGGCCGGTGCAGACAACACGCTTGACAAGTACGTCTTCGCAAGCTGAGTTCGTCTAAGAGTAAAGAAGGCCCCGCCCGGGAAACCGGGCGGGGCTTTTCTTTTGTATCGACGCTCAGCGTTACGACGCAAGTGTACCGAGGTACAGCGCAATCACCTTCGGGTCGTGCAGCAGCTTGTCCCCCGTGTCGGTGTAGGCATTGGTGCCTTGGTCAAGCACATAACCGCGATTGCAGATCTGCAGACAACGTCTGGCGTTCTGCT
The DNA here is from genome assembly GCA_945862045.1 of Bifidobacterium breve. Taxonomy (GTDB): domain Bacteria; phylum Actinomycetota; class Acidimicrobiia; order Acidimicrobiales; family Ilumatobacteraceae; genus F1-60-MAGs027. Next base: position 11,361 of record CAMAWR010000030.1, on the reverse strand, counting down.
CGACCATCACGACCGACACGCCCGCTTTGTTGATTTCGCGGGTGCGCACGAACACCTGGTCTTGCAACACCGGCGACAGACCCGCTGACGGCTCGTCGAGCAGGATGACTTCAGGGTTCATCATGAGTGCCCGGCCCATCGCCAACATCTGACGTTCGCCGCCGGATAATGAGCCAGCCCGCTGGGTGCGGCGCTCAGCCAGACGCGGAAACATGTTCTGTACGAATTCGGCCCGCTCCCGAAATTGTTTCGGCTTGAGATAGATGCCCATCTCCAGATTTTCCATGATGGTGAGTGACGGAAACACGTTGTCACGTTGCGGTACGTACCCGATACCCCGTTCGACCAGTTCGTGGGCTTGTAGACCGACGATGGATTCCCCACGATGGGTGATCGAGCCCGATTGCACCGACAACAACCCGAAGAGTGACTTGAGCAGGGTGCTCTTGCCGGCCCCGTTCGGGCCGATGATGCCGACGATCTCCCCGCGGGCAAGCGTCAGCGAGCATTTGTTGAGGATCGGCACCCCGGGTGTGTAGCCGGCGGTCAACTCCTTGGCTTCGAGCAGGATCTCCGTCGTCATGTCAGATCCACCTGGGAGAGATCTTCGCCGTGATGGGCGCCAAGATATGCGTCGATCACGGCCTTGTTCGACTTCACCTCCGTCGGTGTTCCCTGCGCGATGATTCGGCCTTCGGCCATCACGATCACCCAATCGGCGATCTCCTGCACGACATCCATGTTGTGCTCCACGAAGATGACCGTGCGACCCTCGCCGGGCAGCAACTTGATGAGCTCCAGCAGGCTCTGTGCCAACGCCGGGTTGACACCAGCCATCGGTTCGTCGAGCATCACCAGGCGCGGGTCGGTCATGAGCGCGCGGGCCATCTCCAGCAGTTTGCGCTGGCCACCCGACATCGTGCCTGCGTACTCATCACGCATCGCGGTGAGGTTGAAGCGTCGCAAAATCGCGTCGGCGCGTGCTTCGATGGCTTGCTCTTGTTTGGTCCACGAAGAAGGGAGCAGTGCCGCCCAGAACTTTTCACCGCGCTGATCAAGCGCCCCCAGTTTCATGTTCTCGATGGTCGACAACTTGGCGAGTGCCTTGGTGAGCTGAAACGTTCGCACCATTCCCTTGGCAGCAAGTCGGTGGGGTGCCGTGCCGGTGATGACGGCACCGTCGAAGGTGATTTCGCCCGAGTCGACCTGATCAAAACCGGTGAGCAGATTGAAAAACGTCGTCTTGCCCGCACCATTGGGGCCGATGAGGGCCGTGATTTTGTTGCGCTGAATCTCGAGTTGGTCGACATCAACGGCACGCAGACCACCGAAGGTTTTGACGACCCCCCGTGCGGTGAGAATTGGCTGCTCAGCGGCGGTCAAGGGCCATCTCCTCGCGCGAACCAAAGATGCCCTGTGGCCGGAAGCGGGCCAGCAGCAGCAAGCCTCCACCCACCAAGATGAAGCGCAACATCGCGATGTTGAAATCCGAGAGCTGGATGGAATCTTCCAAGGTGGCCCGCAATCCGGGCGGCAACTGGCGCAGCGTATTTTCAACGAACACGATCAAGGTCCAGTAAATCGAGGCACCGACGATCGGCGACCAGACCCGACCCGGGCCACCGATGATCAATATGGTCCAAATCGTGAACGTGATCACCGGGTTAAACGTGTCGGCCTGGACCGAGGATTTTTGGATTACCTGCAACACACCGGCCACTGCCCCGATCATTCCACCGAACATGAGCGACTGCATTTTATAGAAGTAGACGTTCTTACCGAGTGCCCGCGCGGCATCCTCGTCTTCGCGAATCGCGCGCAAGGTGCGACCCCATGGCGAACCCATGAGTTGGCGAACCATGAGGGTGATCAAGATCAGCAACGTCCAACCGACGAGCAACACCCAGACGTCACGCCCCAGGTACTTGAACGGGCCGAACGAATAGAACTTGCCGAGTTCAAACGGGCTGAGGTCATAGAACGGCCCGGCGAATTGGTTGACACCCTCGACACCACCGGTGATGGGCTGCATGACTCGTGAACGGGCCAGCAGGCGAATCGTCTCGGATGCCGCGATGGTGACCAACGACAAATAGTCGGCGCGCAGTCGCAGGGTCGGCAGACCGAGCAGCAAGGCAAGGACTCCGGCGTATACAAAAGCAAAGACGATGCCAATCCAGAAGTTCCAGCCCAGCCAAAACACCGAGACACCGACGCCGTACGCCCCCGCCGCCATGAAACCAACCTGGCCGAAATTCATCAACCCGGTGTAGCCGAAATGCACGTTGAGCCCGACGGCAGCCAGCGCATACACCACGACCTCAGGCCCGATCATCGCCGAGAACGACCGTTCAAGGATGAAACCCCAGTCCATGCTCAGCCAATCCTTTGTTTCTTACCGAGGATGCCCTGCGGGCGAAGCAGCAGGGCCAAAATCAACACGATGAGGGCGGTCATATTCTTCAATTCGGTGTCAATCACGAGTGTCGACCAGTTGATCGCCACCCCCACGATGAGGGCACCCACCAAAGCACCGAACGAGGTGCCGAGCCCGCCAAGTGTGACCGCGGCAAACACGAGCAGCAGAATACGCGCGCCGATGTCCCACTTGACGGTGTCGAAACCAAAGAACGTGCCTGACAGTGCAGCCAGCGCCCCGCCGAAAATCCATACCTGAGAAATGACCCGTTCAACGTTGATTCCCGACGATTCGGCGAGATCACGATTGTCCGATACGGCGCGCATGGCGCGCCCGGTACGGGTGCGGGTGAGACCGATTCCAACGGCGATCAGGATGATGATTGACACCACCATCGCCACCGCATCACGGCTGGTGAGTTCGATACCCCAGAACTTGTTGGCGCGTTGTGAGGCATATTCGTTGTAGACGCGGTAGCGGCTGCCGAAGAAATAGACGAAGAGATACCTCAACAAAATTGACAGACCGATGGTCATCACCATCTGGGCCAGCAGTGAAACGCCCGATGCTCGCGATGGACGAAAAATCACCCGATTGAGCACGAAGCCGAGCACGCCCCCCATGATCGTGGCCAGTAAGGTCGCCACGATGAAGTTGACTCCCCCGCCGAACGGTGGCGGCAACACCGAGAAAAAGCCGAAGGTTCCGACCAACCCGTAAATATTGAAAAAGTACGCCATCAGCGTTCCCCAGGTGATGAGTTCAGCGTGGGCGAAATTCACCAAACCTGTCGTGCCGAAAATCAACGAAAGCCCGATGGCAGCCATGGCGAGATAGAGCCCGAGTTTGAGCCCTTCGAGCGTCAACTGACTGACTCGGCGAACCGAAAAGTTGCCCTCACTCACGCTGACGACACTGTCGGCGGTGATCAACGGAAAGATCACGCGCTGATCGGCGTTTTCGCTCACCAAGGCAACTAGGTTCGCCCGCTCGGGGTCTTTGAGGGTGACACCCGCCGGCAACGTTGCCGTGTTCAAGGTGATCGAATACTCACCCGGAACAGGGACGGAAATACGAAAAAACCCATCCTTGTCGGATGTGGCACCGCCGACATCGGCGATGGAAAGTTCCACACCCGCCACGAAGACCTTGGCGCCGGTCGCGTCGGAGTATTGCAGGGTTCCGATCACCCCGAGATCATCGGAAACTTGCGCCTGTGCCTGCCCATTGCCCGCCAGTACTCCGAGCCCAATGGCAAGACCGATGGCGCCAGAGGCGCGCGCCCAACGTCTGCTTGCTGGCATTTATCTAGTGTGCCACAGGGCCAGTCGTTTCGTAGTCAAGTGGGCGTGGGATGGCACGCAACAGGTGCAGCGCACCGAGCCAGACCGCCACGCTGAACGTCACGTGGGTAGCAACGAGCAGCACTGGCACGCCGGTGAAGTACTGCAGGTAGCCGAGGCCACCTTGCAGCACCGCGAGGAACAAAAAGGCCTCGAAGGTGTTTTGCAACTTGCGACCCGCGCCTGCTTGTCGCAGCACCAGCCCGAGACACAGGGTGACTGCAACGGTGGCAATCACCGATGCCCCGTGCACCTTGGCTACTGCCCTCATTGCATAATCGAATCGCTGCGAAGACTCGTCTCCGGCATGCGGTCCGGAGCCGGTCACGACGGTTCCGGTCACGATCGCAACAGCCGTCAGCACGATGACGACCCGGCCGAGGGTGACGAGACGATTGCTTTGGTGCAAAGACCAACTGCGCACGGGCAGCAAGTTTCGCCAAGGGTTGCGTTCACCGGTGTGCTGGTCACGCGGCAGGGTTGGTGCAACAAGCCAGTACGCCCAGGTCATGAGCACGATCGACAGCAAGAAGTGCGCCATGTTCGAAAGCGGATGCAACCCAGTCAGCACGACGATGCCACCGAGCACTACTTGGCCGACCACGCCGACGACCAATAGGAATGCCAGACGAATCATCCGTCGATCACGGGGGCGAACCGCAAAAGCGGCAAGCATGGCGGCGATGACACTTGCTGCAACGACCCCAGTGAACAGTCGATTGACCTGTTCGATGGCGGCGTGCGGTGTCGAGACGTCGACGAACTGCTGTTCGTTGCAAGCGGGCCAATCGACGCAGCCCAGCCCTGAGCCCGTCAGACGCACGAGGGCCCCGGTCACGATGATGATGTACAACGACGCGAATGCCAGCCAAGCAATCACCCGATACGACGATGCAGAAAGCCCGCGACGCTCAGCGATGGGCGTGGCGACGTGCATACGGTCAAACGCTACGCAACGCCCCGCGCAACATCGGCAATGTGGACCGCGCCGTTTCGGTGAGTAATGTCACCTCGTGAAGAAATATGCCGTTGAAGCACGTCGGGTGGAGATCCTCGAAGCCACCTGCGCAGTGGTCATTCAACGTGGCTTTGCCGGCACGCGGATTGCCGATGTGGCCAAACGCCTGAACGTATCCAACAGCCTCATTCACTATCACTTCGACAGCAAAGAAGCGCTGCTGGCAGCGGCGTTCGAGTACTACGCACGCAAAGATCTCTCGGAAATGGAGCGCGACATCGAGCTTGGACAGTCGGCGACGGCACAGCTCTGGCGGCTCATCGAAAGCTACGTGCCAGAAGGCAGCGACGACGTCGAGTGGATGCTGTGGATTGATGCCTGGGGTGAGGCACTGCGCAACCCGCTCATGAAGAGCATCAGTCAGCAGCTGGACGAGCAATCGATCGGGTTCCTCGAGCGTGTTCTGCGGCGCGGCAACGAAACGGGCGAATTCAACTGCGACCAACCCCGCATTTCTGCCATGCGAATCACCGCTCTCATCGACGGCCTGGCAGTGCAGTTTGCGGCCCACGAAGGTGTAGTGAAACGTAAGGAGTTGATGCGCACGCTGCGCACCATGGCGGCCTTCGAAACGGGCCTATCGCCTGACGACATTCGGGACGGCAAACGCAGCACTCGAACAACTTCGGTTCGCACCCCGATGCACAACACCACCCCCGCGATTGGCTCACCACCAACCGCCATCACCGATGCAGCACTGCGCCAGCTGATCAGCCTCGTGGCTGACGCGCAATTGCGGGGCGACGGGGCGACCTGGATCGCACAGTTGACACCGATGGCAGAAATCGTCATGCCTGATGGTTCGAGCGCCAAAGGCACCGAACAACTCATCGATGTGTTCGCCAAGCACTTCGTCAGCGACCGCTGGACCCTGCAAAGCCCAGAGTTGGTGGTATTTTTGGCCGACGAACCATCGGGCACCGCGACCGGCCGCATTACCGTGACCGAGCGATTCCAGCGCCGCAACGGCGCACTTGGGTCACGCATCGCCACCCTGCACGACCGCTACGAGCGCACAGCGCTTGGCTGGCTGCTCGCCGCCCGGCGGTATGAGGTACTCGACTAACCGCCGTGGCGTAGGGACATGACCGCGCGCTGCGCATCTTCACTGCACGGAGTCCACTTGGTCACCCAGCGTTGCCATAACCCCACTGCGGGCACTTTGTAACCACTCAGCGTAGTCATACTAGCCGTTTGCGTGAGATTTCCCTCAAGTTTGGGTGCCGGGTGCCGTTCCTTTGTGCGGATCTCACCAAGGAGCACTACCAATGGTTCTCACCGCAATCGCCGCCAGCATCATCGTCAGCCTCAGCGCCCAGGGCATCGGCTCGCCCGCCCAGGCCAAAATCCCCGCTCAGGTCACCAGCACGGCAACCACCTCTGGCTACCCGGTTCTCAACGAACAGAGCGACGCTGTCGTACGTTTGCAGCAAGCCATGATCGTGCGCGGCTTCACCCTCAAAGGTGGGGTCGACGGAGTGTTCTCGGCACGCACCAAGGCCACGTTGCGCAACGTGCAAAAAGCCGTCGGTCTGAAGGTCACCGGCAGTGTTGATGACTCGACTGCCCGCTTTCTGGGCCTGCTTACCGTTGCCCGTCTGACACCAGAGACACTGCCACAAATAGGCAGCACGGGTGACGCCGTGTGGTCGGTGCAACAGGCGCTGATCAACAACGGGGTCACCGTCAAGGGTGGCGCTGATGCAACCTATGGTGCAGCCACAACTATCGCGCTCGGCACCTACCAAAGCCGCAAGGGTTTGCCCGTCAGCAAGACGCTCGATCACGCCACAGCTTTTTCGTTGGGTCTGCTCGATGTCGCACCACCGGTGATCGTTGTTGCGCCAGCCACCAAGCCAGCCACCAAGCCAGCTTTCGCCACACCGTCGTCCCCCGCCGTCGTTGCAGTCGTCGCGCCAGTAGTCGTGACTGCAGCCGTGCCGACGGCCACACAGCTCGACGTCAATGCACTGCCCTCGCGCGGTCAACGCAGCGAAGCCGTGCAACTCGTGCAACAGACCCTCGTCAATAACGGTGTCGAAGTGAAGGGCGGTGCCGACGGTGTGTTCGGCGTAGCAACTTCGATCGCCCTCGGCAATTTCCAAGCCAGTCGCGGTTTGCACCAGTCACAAGCCGTCGACTTCCCCACTGCGCAGGCCCTTGGTCTGATTCCGTCACTGGAGTCCCTCGGAATTCCGTCAATCAAGGTGTTCCCGGTGCAAGGTCAATGCTCATTCACCAACACCTGGCAGGAAGCCCGCGGCAGTCGCGCCCATGAAGGTGTCGACATCATCGCACCACTGGGCAATCTGATCTATGCAGTCGTGGACGGAACGATCACCAAGGTCTACATCAATGCCGGTCTGACTGGTAACGGCGTGCGACTTACGATGGCGGACGGCACCTACTTTTTTTACGCCCACCTCGACACCATTGCGCCGAACATCGTTGCCGGCACCGTGGTCAAAGCCGGGCAGATTCTTGGCACCAACGGTGCCACGGGCAACACCGGCACGCCGCACCTGCACTTTGAGGTGCATCCTCGTGGTGGTGCACCAATCGACCCGACACCAGTGGTGGCCGCCGTGAACGCCTGCCACATCACCGAACCGATTGCCCAGCCATAAACCCAAAAACGACATCTTCGGCATCCTCACGCAAGTGAGGGAACGGGCGAGCGCCTCAGGGCGATGCGATGTGAGAACCACGTCGTCCTGAGGTGACGCGCCGACAAAACCAATTAGTACGTGTGGTCGGAACTCTCAAGGTGTGAGTTGTCCGCGAGGCGCGTCAGGCTGAACGTGAAGCCATCGCCGAGGGTCAAGGCTTCCAGTCGGCTGATTGTTGCATGACCGATCACGAATCGTTCCCACTCCCAAGGTGTGGGCGCCAGACCGAGAAGATGGCAGATGAACACACTGTTCGTTCCCGCATGGGCGATGAAGGCCAGACGATCACCGGGTTCTTCGATGTGCCAGACGGGCAAATCATGTTCGATTCGAAAGATGCCACGCTCGGCAAGAAACTGGTTGGCCCCGAGATGGATGCGATCGGTGAAGTCCCGCACCGATTCACCTCCGGGCAAACCCTTCCACCGTTCGGCAGCCGGACGACGACGTTCTTCACGGTATGCCGCCTCGGCTTTTTCGCCGGGACTGCCCTGCCAGATTGGACTGCGGATTTCTTCCAACCACGGCTCGATGACTTCGCCACGTCGCTGAGCGTCAAGTATTGGGGCGGCGGTCTGGCGGGTTCGCAGCAGCGGCGATACGTACACATGGTCGAAGTGTTCTTGCTCGAGGCGATCGGCGAGTTTGTGGGCCTGACGGTGACCGCGTGCCGTGAGCGGCGGATTGTCCTGGCTCAGGCCATCGCGCACCCATTCGGGTTCGGCGTGCCGAATGAGGGTGATAAACACGTGGAGATACTAGTTGTCAGGTGCGGTCGTCGGTGGTGTAGTAACACCACATTGCACGAACGCTGCGCTGACCGTCGCCAAGAATTCATCATCATCGATGTCGCTGTCACTGCCGTCAACGTACGTCACACCAAGTGCACGCGCAATGCACTCGGCCTGCGTCGCGTCGAGCACCACCCCGTACGTATCGCCGATCGCAAAACCAAATGACTGCAGTTCAGATGCGGTGGCGCCATCGTCTTCCGTGGCATCACGGCTCGGTTCTTCGGAGCCTTCAGGAAGCGGCAACGTCGTGCCGGTGAGCGCGAAATTCGGGTCGGATGCCCCACGGGCGAGCTCACACTGATCGGCCAAGAAATCTTCGACTGCGGTGCGGGCTGCGGCCACCGACTCCTCGGCGAAGGCCGCCCGAGCGGACATTACGCGAGGATCGTTGGTAGCCGACGCGGGATCCCAGCCAGTGTCGTTGAGTGCGACAACCAGTTGTCCGTAGGCCGCGAGCAGAACGCCCAGCGGGTCGCGCAGCGAACGGGGTGATACCTCACGCATCAAAGCGACACGATCAGCAATGGCGATCACCGATTCTTCCAACTCGATCGAGGTTGTGCCGTCAAGTTCGCTCACTGCACGTTCAGCTCGCTGGCGGGCACTCGCAAACAGTGGTCCTTGGGCGCAGGCCTGCGCCGGTGTGTCACTGCCACACGCCACCACGCTGATGGCAAAGACGAGACTGGCAGTTACTCGGATGGCCGAAGTTTTCCTCATGTGTTGGTTGCCGCCAGCCACGAATCGTACATTCGTCGATATTCGCCACCCTCGGCCATCAGCGCGTCATGCGAACCATCACTGACCACCCGACCCGCATTCAGCACCAACACGCGATCGGCGCGCGAGGCAGTCGACAATCGATGCGCAATTGAAATGGTGGTGCGGCCGTGCGCCAATTTTCGCAGGGCTCGCACCAAACGAACCTCATTGAGCGCATCGACCGATGACGTGGCCTCATCAAGTATCAGCACGTCTGGGTTCACGAGCGAGGCCCGTAAGAGTGCGACGATTTGACGCTCACCCGCCGACAGGGATTGTCCGCGCTGACCGACGGCAGTGTCGAGACCATTCGCCAGACCCGCCACCCAGTCGTCGAGTTCGAGTCGCCGCACTGCTTCTGCAAGTTCGGCATCCGTCGCGGCAGGCTTGGCGAAACGCAGGTTGAAAGCGATCGTGTCGGCGAATAAAAATGGTTCTTGGGGCACGACCGTGAGTCGGGCCCGTAAATCTTCGTTGGCGACATGTTTGAGGTTGACCGCCCCGATCGTCACTCGTCCGGCAGTCGGATCAGCGAGACGGGCGATCAATCGGGCAATCGTGGTCTTGCCCGAACCAGACTCACCCACCAACGCCACATGTTGGCCTGCTGGTATCGCGATGCTCAGCAACGACAGCACATTCGTCGGTGCCGATTCCTCCTCGCGGGGTGCGTAGGCAAAAGTAACCTCATGCAACGAGACGCCGAGTCTGCCGGCCGGAAGTGCCACGGGATTGGTGGCGGGTGGCGGGCCGATCGGTGTGTCCAAGATTCCGAGCACCCGGCGCAAGCCGGCGACTGCCGTTTGTGTTTGATCGATCACCTCGGTGAATTCAGCGATCGGTTCTAAGAATCGATACGTCAGGAACATGAACCCCACGAGCGAACCGGCCGTGAGGCCAGCCGACTCGCCGCGCCAGATACCGATACCGACGACGGTCACCACCGTGAACACACTGAACACCTCGCCGGACGGAAACAAGAACGCACCGATGATTCCGGCACGGATCGACGACTTGGAGCGCTTCTCGGTCGCTTGTTTGACGCGGGCTAGAGCCGGCTCGACGGCGTCGTAAGCCTGCAGCGTTTCGACGCCCGAAACCGTTTCACTGATTGACGAAAGCATGGAGCCGTTGCCTTCACGCACCCGGTCGTAGGCCCGCACCAAGCGGCGTTGCACGAGCCGCAACACGATGATCAACGGTGCAACGACCAGGAATGCAACCACTGCCAACACCCAGTCGTAGGCAAGCATCACACAGGCGACGACGAACATGAGAGACAAATCGAGCATCCATGCCAAACCACCCCAGGCAAAAAAGGTGGTGAGGGTTTCGATGTCACTCGTCACTCGGCCAACGAGTGCCCCACGTCGCTCGACATTGTGGTCGGCCAGGCTCAACCGATGAATATGGTCGAACAACCGCACGCGCAAACCGTACAAACCAGCCTCGGCAGCAACACCAATCCGATACACCGCAGTGCGCTGGCTGATTGCCCCAAGCACCACCACACCGGCCGCGAACAGAGCAAGTCGAACGATGAATCCCGTACGGATTTCACCTCCGACAAAACCTTTGTCGATGGACTGCTGCATCAGCACCGGAATCGTCACTCGACCCACCGCACCCACAACGGCCAGCACGAACGTGAAAGCCAGCCCCTTACCGAGCGCGGGGGCTTGCGCTATACCTTGCCGGATGGTGTCGACGGCACCACGTCGGCGTACACCTTCGGTGATGTCGTCGATCATCGTCATCGTGGCACGGTTTCGGTTGGTATTTGCCGATCGTGTTCAAATGCGGTGATCAATTCGCGGTAGTCGGCACTGGTTTGCATGAGTTGGTCATGTTTTCCTATTGCAACGATTCGCCCATGCGACATGAAGGTCACTTCGTCGGCCAGCCCGATGGTTGACGGCCGTGACGCAACGACGATCGTGGTCATCTGGTCGTGCAGTGACTGCAGGTTCCTCAGCACGGTGGCCTCGGTTGCAGGATCGAGGGCCGATGTTGTGTCATCGAGCAACAACAGTTCACTCCCCATCGCCAAGGCCCGCGCCAAGGCGAGGCGTTGGCGCTGGCCACCACTCAGGCTGACGCCACGTTCGCCCAACTCGGTATCAAGCCCGAGCCCGAGTTCGTCAACGAACTCGTCAGCCGCTGCAAGTTTGAGCGCTCGACGAATCATCGTGTCGGAAACTTCGGAGCCGAGCGTGAGGTTGTAGCGCAAGGATTCGGCGAACAAAAACGCCTCCTGGAACACGAGGCCCACCTTGCGGGTGCCCAGCCCGACGGTGCCACTGCGCGTTGGCACCAGCCCCGCAATCACGTGCAGCAGCGTGGTCTTGCCTGCACC
>CAMAWR010000029.1 GCA_945862045.1 Bifidobacterium breve | reverse complement strand
GGTCTTGGCCGGGGGCCCTGTCGTATCGACTCCCTCCGGTGTTGTCTCACTTGAGCCGGCGTCCGTGTCACTGGCTGCTTCACTCGTTGCGTGAAGGTCGGCGAGACTCACTCCCGCTGGGAAACAACTGAATCCAAAGCCAAGTACTGCAACCGTCGCCAACTGTCGCTGCCATTTTCGTGATCGAAGGCTGCGGTGCGTGCCGCAGACGAGATGCTGATTCATGCCCATTACGAAGATCGGGATTCCGAGAAGCGAGCCGCATACCAGAACGCCGACTGATGTCGCTTGATTGTGGCCACCGTGAGGCACCTGTTATCACAGGGTAACTCCACAACAAAGGCCGATCCCCAGGCAATTGCATAATTGGTAAACATTGTCGCGGTGCCTGTGCAGCCACCGCTGCCGCAGTCCGCGGTCCGCAGTGGAATCGATGCACGTGCTGCATAGGCTCGCCCAACTTTCCTATTTTCCAAACCCTTTGACGGTACATCAACAAAGTCCCCAACGGAATGGTAGAAGATGGTCATTGAGGGTTGCTTGGATTCCAGGAAACCGATGAGTGCGACCGTCTCTGGTTCGGACACTGGAGCCTTACCCGAACAATATTTTGACGGGCACTGATTCTTCTTCCACATGATGGGAAAGTTGCGATTGAGGTCTACGCCACGGGAGTTTTGGCGACTCCTCCTAGTTCCACCATCCGGATTGACATCTTCGATCACCCACAACACATAGCCGTCCGGCACCGGGCTGCGAGCCAGTGCTCTCACGATTGCAATCCCGGATTGCTCATTTCCGTGTATCGACCCGACCGCAAGGACTGGCTTTCCATCCGGTGCACCATAACGTCGCGCAATGATCGGTCTTTTCTCTACTGAGAGCCCGATGACCACCTCAACATGTTGCGATGTGTCAACTGTGCTTTGAGATTCGGCAGGAGGATTGACAGGAGCGATGTTGTAGGCGGAGAGAGTCAGACTGACGACGCTGACGAGACGCATCATTCGGTGTCACCATCCGCTTCATCGACGACCTCATAACGATTGCCGACAGAACTCAACACTCCTTGAATCACCGCCGCAGCGGGCAACCCGAGAATTGCCCCCGTCGGGCCGAGCACGGCACCGCCGATTATTGCCGAGGCAAATGCCACCCCGGCATGGAGCTGCATGGTTTGGGCGGTGATTTTCGGCGCAATGAGGAAGTTTTCGATCTGCTGATACACGACGATGAAGCCGAGTACGAACAAGCCCTTGATTGGTGAATCGATTGCCGTGAGTAGCAGTGGCAAGATACCTGCCACATAAATACCAATCACCGGCAAGAACTGCGAAATGACACCGACCCACAACGCCAAGGCCACTGGCGCAGGTGTGCCAATGGCTTGAAAGGCGATCCAATGCAGGAACGATGAGACCACCGCCAAAATCGCACGGGACGAGAGATACCCACCCGTCTTTTCGACGGCAAGTTCCCACACCTGGAGCACGACTCGTTGCCGCTGCGGACGCAACCAACTGCAGATCGTGCGTCGCAACCGCGGCCCGTCGGCTGCCAAATAGAACGTAAACAACAGAATCGAGAACGCCTGGAACAAGGTACCGAAAGCCGTTACACCGAGTTTCACCGCACGGTCGGTCTGCGAGTTGAGAAATTCTCGCACTGGGCCATTCGGATCATCGATCGAGTCAATGATTTCCACAGCATCAAGATTTAACCCGAAATTGTCGTTCGCAAAACTCACGACATCAGTGACGTATTGATCACGATTATCGGCAAGTTCACTGGCTTGATCAGCAACCAGTGCACCCATCACCGCAACAAAAGCGATGACAACTACGGCAACCGCAGCCAAAATCAGACCGGTCGCTGCGCCACGACGCATGCCGCCACGCGCCAACCGATTCGTGCCGGGCTCGATGGCAAATGCCAAAAAGACCGAAATAATCAGCAGCAGGACGAAACCAAACAGCCGATCCCAGAGCTCGCGCACGAGGAAAGTGCTGAGGAACCCCAACCACAGCAAAAAGATGGCCCGTGGCACCCAGCGTGGCATCGAATCGTTGGTTGACGGGGTTTGTGCCACATCTGTCAGGGTACCGAACCGCATCGTGACGCTGTCTGCACTATGTGATGGCACGATGAAAGGGTGAACCTCGACCGCTCTGCCATCGATAGTGCAATCACGACCGTGCGCGACTCGTTGACCAAGGCCCTGCGCGATCGGGTCGCCGGCCCCGACGGCGAACAGCGAATGCTTCAACTGATGGACCCGACGGCACCGCGTTGGTTTGCCGATGACCGACCAATTCGTCGCGTGCATTCCGACGCAGCGATGTTCATCGGTGGCTTGCGTGCTCTACTCGTGCAGTCACTGCACCCCTTGGCGATGGCTGGTGTTGCCCAACATTCTGATTTCCGCAACGATCCATGGGGACGACTGCAACGCACTGCTGATTTTCTTGCTGCAACGTCCTTTGGCCCTGCATCAGAAGCTCAACGCAGCATCGACGTCATCAATCGTGTGCACGAACGAGTCGTCGGCGTCGCCAGCGACGGGCGCGCGTACTCCGCGCGTGATCCACATTTGTTGCGCTGGGTGCACATCATCGAAATCGACAGTTTTCTCACCGCCCATCAGCGGTTTGGTGAATTCCCCCTGGATGAGGCAGGTTGCGACGGATACGTACAAGACACGGCATTCATTGCCCGCAAGCTTGGTGTGACTGCGCCACCCGAATCGGCACGGGCCCTGCGTGATCAGATCTCGTCGTATCGCGGTGAAATACGGGCATCAAAAGAGTCGCGCGATGTGATGCGTTACCTGTTGCTTGAGCCACCACTTCCACTCGTCGCTCGTGCCGCCTACTCGCTCTTGGTCGCGGCAACAATTTCCACATTGCCACGTTGGTCGCGCCCACACCTCGGGTTGCCATATTTGCCAGTGACCGAACGGCTTGCGTTACGACCACTTGGCGATGTAATCACCAGAGTGGTGCGCTGGGCAATGCCCCAACGCATCACGCCTTAGTTGGTGCGCGACCACTCGACAAACGCGTCGTAAATGCCCTGTTGGGCTGCGTCATCAGCAGACGTATCTTCCGGGTGCCACTGCACGCCAACAATGCGGTGCTCTTCGTGTTCGATTGCCTCCAGCAAACCGTCGGACGCATGGCCAACGGCATTGAACCCTGGTGCCAACACATCAATGCCTTGGTGATGAAACGATGCACCTCGTACGCGACGTGACCCTGTTGCTCTTGCCAACCACGATGCTGACGTGAGTTCCACGTCATGCACTACGAATTCGGCACCCACCGGAAATTCACCTGGTGCATGCGCAACAAGGGATGCAGCATTCGGCAAACTACCGAGATGTTGCACGAGAGTGCCACCGAGCACCACATTCGCCAGCTGCATGCCACGACAGACCGCCAGCACGGGCAACCCGTGGGTCAACGCACCATGCAACATTGCTGTTTCAAATTGATCTTGCTCTGGTGAAACGCCATAGACGTGCGACGAAGCGGTTTGCCCGTACAACGATGGGTCGACATCAGGGCCACCCATCAACACGAGTGCATCAAACCGCTGCATGAGCTCTGCTGCCCCGTTAGTACGAAACATCTGTGGTGCAACCACGATCGGCTCGCCGCCCGCCCGCAGGAGCGAATTCAGGTAGCGCTTGCCGGCAAATGCCACTTCGTCGCGCGAGACCTTGCTTGGCGCACCGGTGCGGCCCGCCACGGCAATCAGTGGAGCCGCCACTTGTGACTATTCGGCGACGGTGATGATGACGGAGTTGATCACCACGGGTGTCTCCGGGCGATCACCTGGGCCCGTTGCAACACTCTGCATTTTCTCGACGACGTCGAGCCCCTTCACCACCTGGCCGAACAATGAATACTGCGGTGGCAACTGGCAGCCGTTGGGGCCGCTCACGATGAAGAATTGTGATCCGTTCGTGTTCGGGCCGGCATTGGCCATGGCCAGCGAGCCGATTTTGTATTGGCCACGCTTGGGTAGTTCGTCACCGAACTTATAGCCCGGACCACCCGTACCCCTGCCCTCTGGGTCGCCGCCCTGGCACATGAAATCTTTGATGATGCGATGAAAGATGACGCCGTCGTAATAGTGGTTCAGCGCCAAGAACACGAAGTTGTTCACGGTGCGTGGGGCAGCAATCGGATCAAGTGAAATCACGAGTTCGCCGAGAGTGGTGCTCATCGTGGCGGTGTATCGCTTGGCTGCATCAACACCCATCTCTGGTGGTTCGGCGAATCGTTGTTGTTTTGGTGCAGAGCCGTCGAACGGCGGAAATTGTGTAGGCATGGCGAGTCACGCTAGCGGTGCTCAAATTGCACAACAAAGTCACCTACGCTGGGATCGGATGAGCAACGTCGACAACCAAAACGAAACACCGCTCGACCTTGATGCAACCGAGGTCGAACTCGCCGAAGTCGAACTCATGCTTGAACGTCTCGATACGCCCAGCAACCATTGAGGTGATCGTTCACCACGCCAACTGACTGCAGGAGGGCGTACATGGTGGTTGGGCCGACGAATGTCCAGCCGCGTTGCTTCAATTCTTTCGCTAGCCGTGTTGACGCCGGCGTATGGGTGGGAATGCCTGGTGGTGTTGCTCGATCACCTTCTCGGTCGCTCGTGACAAAGCCCCATACGAAAGCGTCGAGTGACCCAAATTCATTTACTAGTTCTGCATAGCGCTGGGCATTGTTGATGACCGATGCGATCTTGCCGCGATGACGAACGATGCCTGCATCGGTGAGCAATCGTTCGATGTCGGTTGAGCCAAAGGCTGCGACGCGGACTATCTCAAAACCTGCGAAGGCCTGCCGAAACTGCTCACGCTTGCGCAAGATGGTGAGCCAACTGAGACCGGCCTGAAATCCCTCAAGGCAAATCTTTTCGAACAAGCGTGTGTCGTCATGAACGGGTCGGCCCCATTCACGATCGTGATAGGCGACATACAGCGGGTCGTGCCCGCACCACCAACAACGTTGTCGTTCGTCAGAATGCAGGAGCAACCAACGGGTGGCTTCCTCGCGTGGCAGCGCCTCGGCCACGCAGGGCGTCTAGCGATCGCGCAATTTGGTGAGCAGTCGCAACACCTCGAGGTACAACCACACCAAGGTGACCAAGAGTCCGAGCGCAGCAAACCATTCCATGCGCCGTGGCAGACCCATTGCCGCGCCTCGCTCGATGAAGTCAAAATCCAACGCCAAGTTGAAGGCTGCCAATCCGGCGACAAAGAGGCTGAAGAGAATCCCCAGGCCACTGCTGCTGGACAAGAACGAGATGTTGGCGCCGAACATGCTGAAGACGAATGATGCAAGATAAAACACCATCACCCCGAGGGTGGCCCCGATGACGATGCGACGGAACTTGTTCGTCACCCGCAAGATGCGTGTGCGATACAAAAACAGCATCACACCAAAAACTGCCAGCGTCGTGCCCACGGCCTGCACCACGATGCCCGAATAGGTGGCATCGAACATTTTGGACAAAGCACCAACAAAAAGCCCCTGACCGACGGCGTAGACCGGGCCCAAGATGTGGGAGGTCATGGGTTTGAACACCGTGATAATCACCGCGACGAAGCCGACGAGCGCGCCGACGAGCGCCATCGGTGGGAACGCCAACACCCCCGGCTGGGGTTCGGCAACAGCGATCCAGCCAACCGCCGCCGACATCAACAACAGTGCAAAGAGCACCATGCTCGCACTCGCTGCACCACTCACGGTCATCATTCCGGCATGATGCTGCGAGATCGGGCCGTCGGTCATTGGTGGTGCCCATGTGTTGGCTGGTTGACCAGTGGCGATTGGTTGACCAGTGGCGACTCCCCAACCGGCCTCACCGGCATGTTGGTCGCGAAGTTTGTTCAACCGGGAGTCATTGAGGATGGGATTAGACATCACTCCCATAGTAAGGAACAGCGAACCGAAATACACGCCCTTTTTTGTCGAGATGGTCACCGTGTAATTTCGACTCCCGCCGGCAAAGAATCCCCTCAATCGAGGTTGTGGATTTGGAGGTGGTCGGTATCGTTGAGCGAGTTCGCGCCCCACTCGGGCGCGATTGTCATATTCGGTTCTACATACTTCGTGGGGGCACTAAATGGCCAAAGATCGCATCGATCGAGACGACGAAGATCTAGTCCGTCTCTATCTCACCGACATTGGCCAATACGTCCTCCTCACCAAAGACGACGAAGTTCGTCTCGCCAAAGAAATCGAAGAAGGCAAAGCTGCCGAAAAGCAGTTGGAGAATTCGAGCCGCATGGGTGCGCCACGCAAGCGTGAACTGCGCAAGGCTCAACGTTTCGGCACGCGCGCCGAACGCCAATTCGTGCAGTCAAACCTGCGTCTCGTGGTATCGATTGCCAAAAAATATCAGGCTTCGGGTTTACCACTGCTCGACCTCATTCAAGAGGGCAACCTCGGCCTCATGCACGCCGTCGAAAAGTTTGATTGGCGCAAAGGATTCAAATTCTCCACCTACGCCACATGGTGGATTCGCCAGGCCATCACCCGTGGCATCGCGAACACGGGTCGCACCATCCGTCTGCCAGTTCATGCTGGTGACACCCTTGCCCGCCTCCAAAAAGCGCGCTCACGCCTCGAGTTGAAATTTGGTCGCCCCGCCACGCTTGCGGAATTGTCTGCCGAAGTCGAAATGCCCGAAGACAAGGTCACCGAGGCACTCCGTTTCGCCAACGAGCCACTCTCACTGAGTGAGCCATTGCGTGAAGACGGTGATGCCGAACTTGGTGACGTGGTCGAAGATCGTTCGGTCGAATCGCCATTCGAGGTGGCCGCTACGGCGATGTTGCCCGAAGAAATCAATCGTCTACTGGCCCCGCTCGACCCACGTGAACGCGAGATCTTGGCGTTGCGTTTCGGTCTCGATCGTGGCGAGCCGCGCACACTCGAAGAAGTTGGTGAGGCGTTCAACCTCACACGTGAGCGCATCCGCCAAATTGAGGCACGGGCGATGAGCAAACTGCGCCACCCGTCAAGCGACACGGGCGCCCGCGACCTGCTCTCGGTGTAGTACGAGGCCGCCGTGCTGTGCGCGGTTGGTGACCTGATTGAAGATGTCGTCGTGCAATTGCACGATGTCGTGCGCCGCGACAGCGACACGCCCGCCACGATCGTGCGGCGTCGCGGTGGAAGTGCGGCGAATGTTTCTTACTTTGCCGCCAAGTTGAGTGGTCGTGCGCGATTCATCGGTTGCGTCGGTGCCGACCCACTTGGCGACTCACTCATTGCCCAACTCGAGGAGCACCACGTCGAGGTTTGTGGCGAGCGTCGCGGACGGACGGGTTCGATCGTCGTCATGGCTACCGCCGACGGAGAGCGCACGATGCTCACCGACCGGGGCGATGCAACATCGTTATCAGCCCACGATGACGAATGGCTCGGTGGCGTAACCACCTTGCATGTGCCGCTGTATTCATTTTCGCATGAACCGATCGCCGGTGCTGCACACCGTCTGGTGCGCACGGCAAAGTCTCGTGGGATAGTCGTGTCGATCGACCTGTCGTCGGTAACCGTAATCGAGCATCTCGGTGCGGCAGCGGTACGAGCATTGCTGTCGTCTTTGGAACCCGACGTTCTTTTTTGTACACGTGCCGAGGCACAGGCGGTCGGTGTAACGACCACGCAACGTTGTCACGCGCGGCGTGTGGTGGTAAAAGACGGCGCACAGCCCGTGCAGGTGTTCAACGAAGACGGCTCAACGTCTGAATTTGCCGTCACAGCCGTCGACACCGTTATCGATGGCACCGGTGCGGGAGACGCCTTTGCCGCGGCATTCATGCTCGCTCTTGCCCATCAAGAATCGGTGGCCGAATGTGTCAGCCAGGCCCAGGCGATTGCCAGCCGCGTCATCGTTCGTGCCGGTGCCACGCTGGAGGACGAATGATTGACCTGAACGTTTCTGGCGAAGTCACCACCGCGCTCGCCGGGAAGCGGGCGGTGGTGGCGCTCGAGTCGACCATCTTTTCTCATCTTGGTTTGCCTTCCCCGTCAAACCGTGAAGCACTCGATCGTTGTTTGGCAGCGGTGCGAGCGCTTGGTGCGGTGCCAGCGATTACTGCCGTGCTTGACGGGGTCGCACGAGTTGGTCTCATCGAGGCCGAGCACGAACGTATTCTTGGCGCGGCTCGCAAAGTCGCCGAACGAGATTTGCCGGTTGCCATCGGCGAACGATGGGGCTCCGGCGCAACCACGGTGTCGGCATCGCTTGCCTTGGCGGCACGGGCAGGCATCAACGTGTTCGCCACCGGTGGTATCGGTGGTGTGCATCGTGGTGCTGAGCTTCATGGTGACGTGAGTGCCGACCTGCCCGCAATCGCCCGTCATCCCGTGGTCACCGTGTCGGCTGGTGCCAAATCATTCCTGGATCTTCCCCGCACCCTCGAGATGCTCGAAACTCTGGGCGTTCCCGTCGTCGGCTATCAGTGCGATGATTTTCCGGCATTCACCGTCGTGTCGAGTGGCATCGCATTGCAGCATCGCATCGACGACATCGGTGTGCTGGCCCGAATTGCACGCACGCGACTTGACTTCGGCGGAGGCATGTTGGTGTGTACGCCCGTGCCGGTGGCCTACGCCGTTGATGCTGGTGTCATGAACTCGGCGATCGAGCGCGCACTTGCCGCTGCCCATACCCATGGGGTGTCTGGGCCCGCCGTCACCCCCATGGTGCTGGCTGCGATTGCCGCCGATACGGCGGGTGCGGCGGTGCGCGCCAACCTGGCGCTCGCAGAAAACAATGCTCGTCTTGCTGCGGCAATTGCAGTTGGCCTTGCCGCACTGCCCGCCTAGCAAAACATTTCTTCCCGTTTCGATGGCGGCGACACACATCTCGATGGGTGCAAGTCACCACCCAGAGGGGTCGGCACGATGTACGCATGTTGGTCGGTCAAAGGCGGAAGTGGCACGACAGTGTTTGCCTCAGCGCTCGCCCTCTCACTTGCCCAACGGCACGGTACGGCGACGATCATCGACTTGGGCGGTGATGTGCCGTCCGTACTCGGCATGGTGGAGCCAGCAGGAACCGGCATCCGCGACTGGTTGTCACAGTCGCGTCGAGAACGACAGGATCTCCTTGACCTGCGTATTGCCGCTACATCACAACTCCAGGTGATTCCTGCTGGCTCAGCCACCTCGTTTGACACCGACGCACTCGACGACCTGCTCGCTTCGCTCCCGGATGGCTCAGTCGTCGTCGATTTCGGGCTCCTGCAGCCACCCAACTCGGTGCGCCAGGCAGCCCAAGCAGATTGGCTGGTCGTGCGGCCGTGTTATCTGGCGTTGCGGCGTGCCGCCCGACTCGACGAGCGACCCGGTGGTGTGGTCTTGATCAAAGAACAGGGTCGGGCGCTCACCGCACGGGATGTGCAGTCGGTGGTGGGCTCGCCCGTGGTTGCCGAAATCACCGTGGCTGACGGCGTCGCCCGCAGTGTGGACGCCGGGTTACTCGCCACGCGCCTCCCGAAGCAGCTGGCCGACGAATTGGGTGTGCTGTTGTGAGTGTCGTACCACTGATTCGACCGCCACACACGAAATCAGTTTCGTCCGATCATCGTGCAACGGCGCCGATCGGTGACTGGTCACGTTCATCGGCACTCGCGCGCTGGTTTGCCGACCCGCTCGTGCGGGAGATCATGGTCAATGGTGGCCGAGAAATTTGGATAGAGCGTGAAGGTGGCGTCGAACATGTCGGCATGCTGCCGCCCGGCGAACTTTCGCGCATCATCGAACGCATCCTCCTGCCGATCGGGCGTCGCGTCGATCAATCATCACCCGTCGTCGATGCCCGACTATCTGACGGTTCGCGGGTCTGCATCGTGATCCCGCCAGTTGCCGTCGACGGCCCCTGTCTCAGCATCCGCCGATTTCATGTACGTGATCTGCCACTGTCGGCCTTCGGCGGTGACGATGTTGCCGAACTACTGCGGGACATCGTGTTCCAGCGTTGCAATATCGTCGTGGCGGGTGCTGCATCAAGCGGTAAAACCACCTTGCTCAACGCGTTGTGCGGCAGCGTCACCCGAGGCGAGCGGGTGATCACCGTAGAGGACATTGCCGAATTGCGGTTACAGACCGAACATGTGCTGCGCTTCGAGGCGCGGCCCGCCACCTATGACGGATCACTCGAGGTCAGCCTTTCGACCTTGTTGCGTAGCGCGTTACGCATGCGGCCCGACCGGTTCGTGCTCGGCGAGGTACGGGGCAGTGAAGCACTCGACATGTTGACGGCGATGAATACCGGTCACCACGGTTCACTTGCGACGTGTCATGCCAACTCATCCGACGATGCGCTTCGGCGAATCGAGTCGATGGTATTGCAGGCCGCACCACAGTGGCCACTTGCGGCAGTACGCGAACACCTCCAAGCCGCCGTCGACGTCATCATCCATGTTGAGCGTTCACCGAATGGGCACCGCCGCGTGAGCGAGATCACCGAGGTGTCAATGCGTCCTGACGTGCTCGGCACTAAGACGATCTGGACGACAGGTGCAACAACGGCGCGACTCTCGCGCGGTCGGGCGTGATCTACGTACTTATCGGTACCTCTGCCTGTGCAGCGACCGCCACGATCTTCGCCCGTCATGTCGTTGAGCCCTCCCTCTTTCGCCGGCTCGTACGACGGCGGTTCAAACAGCCCGAATTGCGACGACCGGCATTTCGTCATCGTGTGCTGCGACGAAAGGTAACCATTCGATCTGACGGGGAACGACATGCCGACACACTCGATGCCATCGGTCGCGAATTGCGGCTTGGCTCGTCGGTACACGCTGCGGTGATCACCGCAATCGGGCGTCACGGCATCGTGGAATGGTCATGGTTGGTCGACGCCAGTCGTGAAGGACATCTGCTCAGCGACGTAATCCGCAGCCGATTCAAAACAAGCGGCCCACTGCCCGCATCGCCCGGCGTCGATCAGCTCGCCTTACGGGCCATTGCCGTGGCTGGGGAGGGTGGTGATGGCGTGCACGCCGTGGAAACTGCGGCACGCACCTTGCGCGTCACCGCTGCGATCACCGCCGAATCACAGACTGCGGTTGCCCACACCAAGGCGTCGATCGCCGTACTCACCTGGGTGCCGGTGTTATTGGCCACGTGGCTCATCCTGCGTGATGCGGGTGCGCGTGAATTTTTCACTTCTGTAATCGGTGCGGTGTGTCTGGTGCTTGGTTTCACGTTGCAATGGATCGGTCGACGCTGGGTACAACGACTGACCGCCAGCGCTGCACGGGTCGAATCAGATATTCCGGATTTCGTGGATGTGGTCGCCGTCCACCTCCGTTCTGGTCAACCACCGGCGCTGGCCTTCATCAATGCCAGTCAGGCCGTATCAGGTGATCTCGGCACTGCAGCACGGCAGGTTGCCACGCAGGTGCACAACGGTGGCCGGTTCGTTGATGTGTTGACGGCCCATCGACACAAATTTGGGTTGCGTGCACAGTCGCTGATTGACGCCCTCATCGACACCGAACGTGACGGTCTGCCACCACGCGAACTCTTTGAACGACTCGCCACCGACGCACATGCCCAACGCCGGCGTGATGCTGATGCCCGTATTCGTGCACTGCCGATTCGTCTGACCCTGCCACTCGTCGGTTGCATCCTGCCGGCGTACGTGCTGCTCGCCGTGGTGCCGCTTCTTGCCAGCCAGTTGTCATCGGTCAGTTTTGACCCACAGTAACCACCGAAAGGAACCTGATGATGAAACAACACTCCATGATGCGTACCGACCCCGGTCAGGCCACGACCGAATATGCACTCGTGTTAATCGGCGCAGCGGTCATTGCTCTGCTCGTGGTTGCCTGGGCCACTGACGGTGGTGGTGCGGGTCGAATCGGTGAATTGTTCGACAATGTGCTGTCAAATGTGCTCAATCGTGCCGAGACGATCGGCGAGTGAACCTATCTGGGCGACGACTTCGGTGTCGCCGACAGCGCCTGGGCCAGGCGACCGACGTTGGGCAGGCAGCCGTCGAGTTTGCGCTGATATTGCCGCTCTTTGTTCTGCTGATTGTCGCACTGTTTGATGTGGTGGCAATCGTGCGCGATCAATTACTCGTCGATGTACTCGCACGTGACGCTGCACGCCAGGCGAGTCAGTCAATCAACCAGGTCGAGGCACGGGCGGTCATCACCGACACCGTCGATAATGCCGATCGCAGTGATGCACGGTGGCAACTTCGTGTGCACGACGATGTGGTGACCGTGCAGGTACGTCTGGTACCCCGCGCCTCGATGTTGGCAAGCTCATTGCGTTGGCTCGGCAGTACCCCGTATGTGGTAGGTATCGCTACCTTCGCTACGGAATACGACATTGACGACGGGTAGCGTCAGCCCGATGCCGCCACGTGAAACAATTTGGGTCTTTGGCGACCAGCTCAACCGCGCGATCGGTGCGATGGCAACTGCAAATCCTAAAAACCATCGCATTCTGCTCATCACGGCCAAGGACAAAATCAGTTCGCGACCGTGGCACCCTGCCCGCGTCACGCTGTACACCCGGGCAATCGAGGCGTTTGCCAGTGAACTCCGTGACGCCGGCTTCAAAGTCGACCACCAACATGCCACGTCAATGCGCGCAGCCGTCAAGGCCCACCGTGCCGCTCATTCACCGACACAAATCACCGTCACCGAACCGAATTCGTTCACCGCACGGCAACTTGTCGAGGAACTCGGCTGCAACGTCGTACGCAGCAATCAATTTTTGACCCACCCCGACGAGTTTGCGACATGGGCAGATACCCGCAAGTCGTTCAAAATGGAGGACTTCTATCGCTGGCAACGTCGTCGGCTCGACTATCTCATGGACGGCGACGAACCCCAGGGTGGGGAGTGGAATTACGACGAGCAGAACCGCGAGCGTCCACCGAAAGATAAGCATGATCGTTGGCCGGTGCCGATAGACGTGTGGGCCACCACACGTGCCGGTGCTCTCGAGCGTCTTGATTTCTTCATCAAGCGAGTGCTGCCGATGTTCGGGCCGCACGAAGATGCGATGATCGCCGACAACTGGCACCTTGCACATTCGGTGCTCTCGCCATACCTCAACCTCGGTTTGCTGCTGCCCGGTGAGGTCTGTGACCGCGTCGAGAAAGAGTTTCGCGCCGGACGTGTTCCAATCAATTCAGCAGAGGGATTCATCCGCCAGATCATTGGCTGGCGTGAATACGTCTGGAACTTGTATTGGCGCTGGATGCCTGAGTACGCCTCGCTCAATGTGCTCGATGCACAGCTTGACTTGCCACCACTCTTCACCGGGGCCGCCCCCACGCAAATGCGTTGCGTGTCGGGCATCTTGAGCGACGTGCAGGCACGCGGCTGGGCCCATCACATTCCGCGACTCATGGTGCTCGGCAACCTGGCGCTCATTGCCGGTATCAACCCCCAGCAATTCATGCGCTGGATGTGGGAGTCGTTCGTCGACTCAGCGGAGTGGGTGATGGTGCCCAACGTGATCGGCATGTCGCTGTTCGCTGATGGCGGAAAGATGGCCACCAAGCCGTACGCCGCTGGTGGCGCATACATCGACCGGATGAGCAACTACTGCAAGGGTTGTGCCTATGACCGCACCAAGCGTGTCGGTGATGACGCATGCCCATTCACCACGTTGTACTGGGACTTCATGTTGCGTCATGGCAAACGCTTTGCGAAGAATCCGCGCATGTCGATACCGGTGCGCGCCGCACAGAATCTCAAAGATGGTGATGCGGTCCGCAAGCGGGCCAAGGACGTGATCAAACAGCTGCGCCTCGGCACGCTATAAACATCAACTGACAGGGCCTACCTGTTGCGCTCGCCACGTTTCTGTTCGTCTTCGAGGGCTGCTTCTTCGGCAACGAGGCGCGCCATGCTGTCAAGCCGCGCGGTGTCGATCTGCCCCGATGTGATGGCTGCCTGCACCGCACAACGTGGTTCTGTTTCGTGTTTGCAGTCACGAAACTTGCACTGTTCAGCCAGCGAAAAAATGTCAGCAAACGCCCGCTCGATGCCGTGACCGCTGGTCCACAAACTCACCGCGCGAACACCAGGTGTATCGATCAACCAGCCTGCTTTGGGTAAGCGAACGAGGTCGACGGCGGTAGTGGTGTGGCGGCCCCGCTTGTCACCCTCGCGAATTTCACCGGTTGGCTGTGAGTCGGTGCCGGTGAGGGCGTTCACCAAGGTGGATTTGCCAACGCCGCTGGCGCCGAGCACCGCGATGGTCGCACCACCGCGCGTGTAATCACGCAACACCTGCAATCCATCACCCGTCAGGCTGCTTACGACATGAACCGGAACGCCGAGCGATGTGGCCGTGACGATTTCGCGGGTTTCGGCGACCTCGGTGGCAGTCACACTGTCACTCTTGGTGAGCACAACGACGGGTCGCGCCCCTGAGTCGAAGGCCAATACCAACTCTCGTTCAAGCCGGCGTTCATTCGGCGGGGTGTCCAGGCCATGGACGAGGAATACGACATCGATGTTTGCGGCGATCGTTTGGGCCTCAAAACGCAGACTGTCAGACGACGCGCGACGCACCAACCGTGACTGACGGGGTATCACCACCACGATTCGTTCGAGATCGTCGGCGACCATAATCCAGTCACCGACAGCGACATCAGCGCCGATATTTCGCACTCGACATTCGCGCAACTGTTGTTCTTCTGGCGCATCACCGACGATCACACAGAGAAATGTGCTCCAACCACGGTCGATCCGCTTCACCCGACCGATGAGTTGGCCGGCGCTCGGTGTGCACAATTTGTCGAGTGCGCGCGCAAAAGTTTCGTTCCATCCGAGTTCGCTCAAAGCGTTACGCACTATGACTTTCACGATACAGAGTTGCAAAAATCACATTTGGGTGCTTGACTGCCCGACTTCAATGTCTTACAACAGAATACTGCCGCATGTCACGACCACTTGTCATCGTTGAGTCCCCCGCTAAGGCGAAAACCATCGCCAAGTTGCTGGGTGACAAATACGTTGTCCTCGCATCCGTCGGACACATCGCTGATCTTCCAAAATCTGGTCTGCAGGTGGATGTGGAGAACGACTTCGCTCCCACCTACGAACTCACCGAACGTGGAACGAAGGTGCTGCGCGAATTGAAGGCCGCACTCAAGACGGCAACCGAGTTGTATCTCGCCACCGACGAAGACCGTGAGGGTGAGGCCATTTCGTACCACCTCGTGCGATACCTCAAACCAAAGGTTCCCGTCAAGCGAATGGTGTTC
>CAMAWR010000028.1 GCA_945862045.1 Bifidobacterium breve | reverse complement strand
CATAACCGATGATTGCCACTTTTTTGCTGCGAATAATCGAGATGTCGGCATCTTTGTCGTAGTACACATTTGCGGCCATTATCTTGCCTTTCCTTGGGATGAATGAGTTGCATTTGACGATGTTGCAGATGATGTTGCCGACGGTGCTGCGCGGTCGAGTTTAGGCAGCGCCACCAGACCAGTGCGCTGCGATTCGACAATACCGTACTGGTGGAGTGCCTTCATAAAGTCGTCGATTGCACTCGGGCTGCCATCAAGGCTCACCGTGAGTGCTTCAATGCCCACCGACAAGATTCGGGCTTCAAAAATATTCGTGAGCTCCACAATTTGACTGCGCTGTTCAGCCGTTGCCTTCACCGTGACCATGATCAGCTCGCGCTCCACCGAAAAGCGTGGGTCGAGTTCGCTGATTCGCACCACGTCGATGAGCTTGAACAACTGTTTTGTCATCTGCTCAAGTGGCGCACTCGCTAGATCCACCACGATGGTGATACGGCTGTAGTCAGGGTGTTCGGTGGGGGCAACGGCAAGTGAAAAAATATTGTAGCCACGCCGGGCAAACAGTGCCGATACTCGCGCCAATACGCCAGGGCGGTTTTGCACCAACACCGACAGCACGTGGTGCTGCGAATCTTGGCCGTAGGGGTTGCTGCCGCTCACCTCAAGAACTCCCGGCGGGAATCCTGCGAGTGGTGCAACAAGATGTCGTCATTGCTCTTGCCGGACGGAACCATTGGAAACACTTTTTCATCTTCGGCCACACGGAAGTCGACGACCACTGGGCGGTCGTTGATGGAGTTTGCCTTGTCGATTGCTGATTCGACCTCTTGTGAGTCGTCAACGCGAATACCCACACAACCCATGGCTTCAGCCCACTTCACGAAATCTGGCAGGGTGCCAGAGAGGTTCACTTCGCTGAAGCGCTCGCCGTAGAACATCTCTTGCCACTGACGCACCATGCCGAGGTACGAGTTGTTGAGAATGGCGATTTTCACCGGGATTCTCTCAAGCGACGCAGTGACGAGTTCTTGCGCGGTCATCTGGAAGCAACCGTCACCGTCGACGGCCCACACCGTTTTGTCGGGGCGCCCCACTTTGGCACCGATTGCTGCCGGCACGGCGAAACCCATGGTGCCCAACCCGCCGGAATTCACCCAGGTGTAGGGCTCTTCGAAGTTCCAGTATTGGCTGGTCCACATTTGATGTTGACCGACGCCCGACACCACGATGGTGCCTTCCGGTGCGCCGTCACGAAGTTTTTCTAGGCAAAATTGCGGCTTGAGCGCCGCACCCGGCTCGCTTTGATCGTAAGCCAGCGGAAACTGTTCGCGCCAGCCACTCACGCGACTGCGCCAGGGGCCGACATCGGCCTGAGTCTCGCCTGACTGCAGCAGGTCGTTGATGGCCTTCAGCATTTCTTCGATCACCAGTCGACAGTCGCCGACGATCGGCACATCGGGGCGACGTACCTTGCCCTGCTCAGCGGGGTCGATGTCGACGTGGATGATTTTTGCATCTGGCGCAAACCCCGACACCTTGCCCGTGACACGGTCGTCGAAACGAGAGCCGAGCGCGATCAGCAGGTCGGCTTTTTGCATCGCCGTCACGGCAGTTGCGGTGCCGTGCATGCCGGGCATTCCCAAACACAATGGGTGCGAGTCGGGGAAGGCCCCGCGCGCCATGAGCGTGGTGACAACAGGAATTTGGGTGAGTTCGGCGAGTTCGCGCAACACGCCCGCAGCGCGCGCTTTCAACACACCGCCACCCACGTACAACACCGGTTGCCGCGCGGCCAAAATCATGCGCGCGGCTTCTTGGATCATCTTCGTATGGCCTTTTACATTGGGGCGGTAGCCAGGCAGACTGTCGCGCACCTCGTCGTCGCTCGGCCAATACCAATCCATTTCGTTTTGCAAAACATCTTTGGGAATATCGATGAGCGTCGGGCCAGGGCGACCGGTGGTGGCAATGTAGAACGCTTGGCGCACTACCATCGGCAAATCTTGAGCGCTCATCACCAACTCGTTGTGTTTGGTGATGCTGCGGGTGATGCCCACGGTGTCGCACTCTTGAAACGCGTCGGTGCCGATTGCGGCGGTGGGCACCTGACCAGTGATCCCGACCATCGGGATCGAGTCCATATATGCGTCGCACAGCGGCGTGACCAAATTGGTGGCCGCCGGGCCGCTCGTCACCATGGCCACACCTGGTCGACCAGTGACGTGGGCATAACCTTCGGCCATGTGGCCGGCACCTTGTTCGTGGCGCACGAGGATGTGGCGAATTTTTGACTCGATAAGTGGGTCATAAGCCGGCAAAATGCAGCCGCCTGGCAAACCGAAAATGACATCCACGTTTTCGTGCTCGAGGGCGCGAATGAGGGCTTGTGCCCCGGTGAGTTTTTCTTTCATGGAGGTCTCTTTCTCAATTCTCGCTGTGGATTCGGGTTTCCGTGTTTTTAGGTATAAAAAAACCTCCCCTTTTGAGGGAGGTAGCGCCCGTATATGTAGACGGGCGCTTAAACAAGTACTACGAGGGCGACCAGCGTGCTGCGTCGGTGTTTCATAGTGTTTTCAGTCTGCCAGCGGATTGCGACAGTTCACAACCTCAACCAGATCGCGCAATGACGAGCACCCGTCGCGAGAGGTCGCTGGCCGCCACCTGCAGCACGGTCGAGGTGTCCAATTGGGCCTGGGCCGCAGGTTGCGCCACCTGAATTTCACCTCTCAGCGCAATGCTCACTGCAATTCGTACGCCAGGCACTCGCTTGGCAAGGAGTTGACAGGTGGCAGTGGCGCGCAGTCGTGCAAGATTGCGCAACAGTTTCACCGGCCCGACGCCAGCACCACCCACGCACGAAATGGTGTCGCTCGGCTTCAGTGCACCAGCAAATGTATTCACCTGACGGCGTTGTGCCGCAGAAAGCGATGTGGTGAGTGGTGGGAACGGGGTCAACACGAGTGACCGCACCACTGGTGCGACAGTCGTGTTCGTTGGTGTCGTTGTCGTGGTCGTTGGTGTCGTGGTCGTTGGTGTTGTCGTCGTCGTCGTGGTCGGCGCGGCTGGTGTCACCGTTGCACTTGACGTCGACACCACGCCGTCGGCCACATCGTTGCGTGCCATGACCCGAAAGCGATATGTCGTGGTGTTGGCCAACCCCGTCACCGTTGCCGAGGTGAGTGCTGAAGTGCCGTCGGCGAACGTGCTCCACGTGGCGTCGTTACTCGAATACTCCACGATTTAGTCGGTGACTGCACTGCCACCATTGCTGGCAGGTGCGGCCCAGGTGAGCGACACCGTCCCGTCCCCAGCCGTGCCGGTTGGTGTACCGGCACGGCCAGGTTCGGTGAGCGACATCACACGGCGATCGGTTCCAAGATGCACCGATGTGAGGTTGTCACCCATCTCGTTCGGGCCATCACCAAGCGTGCTGGTGCTGCCCGAGCCGAGACGACCACTTGAACCAAGACCAAAACATTTGAGGGCCAGCGTGTCAAGCACGGCACACGTGTGGGCCACCCCCGCCACCACCGCGCGGGCAGTGCGGCTTGCGCCAAGGGCGATAGCAGCCAAGTTGTCGCCGAGTTCATCAGGTTGATCGCCGCGACTCATCGTGTCGCCAGTACCGAGCCGTCCACTTGCGCCACTGCCCCAGCACTTCACCGTGCTGTTGTCGAGCACCACACAGGTGTGGGCAGCACCGGCATTCAACGCCACTGCCGTGCGACCGGCCCCCAGCGGCACCGCCGTGAGGGCAGCACCCATTTCGCCGCCGCCGTCACCAATGTCATCTTCAGCGCCAGTACCGAGGCGCCCAGTGGCACCAACACCTCAACACACCACATCATTCAGGTCGCGAATCACACACGTGTGCGCAGCCCCAACACTGATCGCTTTGGCTGTGCGACCGGCGCCAACATCGATAGTCGGCAACGACGCACCCATCTCGCCAGCGTTATCACCGCGCGAATGCTCATTCCCGCTACCCAATCGACCATTGGCGCCAGCACCCCAGCACTTCACGGCGCCACTCGACAACACCACACAGGTGTGGGCGTCACCAGCAGCAATGGCCACGACTCGCACGCCAGCAGCAAGCCCCAGCGAGACCGCGGGCAACGCATCGCCCATTTCGCCCGCAGCATCGCCACGCGCATCGATGTCGCCCAAACCAAGTTGGCCATCGTCGTAGGCCCCCCAACACTTGACTGCATCGTTGTCAAGCAACGCACAGGTGTGCACACTGCCGGCCGACACCGCACGCACGCTGCGACCAGCTCCGAGGTTGACCGCTACCAGTGCGTCGTCCATTTCACCGGCAGCGTCACCGAGTGCCACGGTGCCACCCGAACCAATTTGCCCAGCGGTATTTACCCCAAAGCACTTCAACTCACCCCCGTTGAGCACCCCGCAGGTGTGTGCGTCGCCCGCGGCAAGATACCTGGCCAATGCTGCGATCTGAGTCGGCGACCCATCCGCCTGGGTCGCCGACGTGCCAGACGAATCTGCAACTACGCGATGTACCGAGAAGATTCCCGACATTGCGACGATTGTCGTGAGGACAATGAGTGTGCGGTTTCGTGTTGACATAACCGCCAAAGGTAGATGTCAATGGGACACTTCTGCCATACCCAGATGATGTTGTTTTCATAATGTTCGCATTTGCGAAACATACATTGATGTAATTTCTGTTCTCCAACCAGACGCAGGCGGTCAGCACTCGCTACGGTGTGCGTCATGCACATTCTGCGCACACCCGATGAACGATTCGTCAACCTGCCCGATTGGTCATATAGCCCGACTTACACCGATGTAACACAAGACGAACACACCTTGCGGATTGCGCACTACGACACTGGCCCGCGCGACGCCGCCACCACCGTGTTGTGCATGCACGGCGAACCAAGTTGGTCGTACCTCTATCGCACGATGATGCCCATCTTCGAGGCTGCCGGCCATCGCGTAATCGCACCAGACCTCATCGGCTTTGGTCGCAGCGACAAACCCACTGCTGTGGCCGACTACACCTACGAACGCCATGTCAACTGGATGAGTCAATGGCTCGTCGCCAACGACCTCCGTGGTCTCACGCTCGTGTGCCAAGACTGGGGCGGGCTCATCGGGCTGCGGCTACTGGCCAAGTTTCCGGAACGCTTTGATCGACTGGTGGTCGCCAACACGTTTTTGCCGATTGGTGACCGACCACCCAGCGAAGCATTCATGGCCTGGCGCAAGTTCAGCCAAGAGGTTCCCGAATTCCCGGTTGGCCGCATCGTCGAAGGTGGCTGTGCCCGCAAACCACTCGCGCCCGAAGTGGTGGCGGCGTACAACGCACCGTTTCCCGACGAAAGTTACAAAGCCGGCGCGCGCGTATTTCCCACGTTGGTACCCATCAGCCTCGACGACCCATCATCGGCAGCCAACCAAGCAGCGTGGGAAATCTTGGCTACGTTCACCAAACCCGTGCTCACCGCATTCAGCGATTCAGATGCAGTCACCAAAGGTGGCGACCGCGGGTTTCACAACCGAGTGCCAGGCACCAACGGCCAACCACATACCACCATCGTGAATGCCGGACACTTCCTGCAGGAAGATGCGGGTGCAGACCTGGCGAAGGTGGTGCACGACTTCATCACCCGTAACCCGTAACGCACTAGTGCTGCAGTGCTAGTGCTGCAGATGCCATGCGGTGAGTGTGTTCTGTATCAAACATGCCACCGTCATCGGCCCGGTGCCACCGGGCATCGGTGTGATCGCCCCCGCCACTGCCTGCACCGCAGCAAAATCAACATCGCCAACGATGCCGCTCTCGCCGCGTGAGATGCCAACGTCGATCACCCATGCACCGGGCTTCACATGTTCGGTGCCAATGCTGCGAGCCTGACCAGTTGCCGAAACAAGAATGTCGGCAGCACGGCACACGGCCACCAAGTCGTCGGTGCGGCTGTGGGCCAACGTAACGGTGGCGTCGATGCCTTTACGCGCCAGCAGCACCGCAAGTGGCAAGCCCACCAGATGCGAACGACCAACCACCACCGCACGCTTGCCAACAGTTTGAGCGCCGTAATACTGCAACAGGCGCAGCACACCGAGTGGTGTGCAGGGCACCAGCGAATCCACCCCGCGCATTAATCGACCCATCGAAGCAGTGGTCAAACCATCGACGTCTTTGTCGACCGGGATCAACGCCAATAGTTTTTCGCCATCCAGATGGATGGGCACTGGTTGCTGCACGATGATGCCACTCACCGCAGGGTCGCTCGCCAACCGGCGCACAAGATCCTCGGCATCAACCTGCGACACGTCGTGTGGCAGGGTTTCGTTGCGGCTCATCATGCCCGCCAACTGCGCCTGGCGGTGTTTGTTGCGCACATACACCTGTGATGGGCCGTCCTGGCCGATCAGCACCGTGGCAAGGCACGGCACACTCGATAGTTCGCCCACTTCACGTCGCACCTCAGTCACCATTCGGTCACGCAGAGCATTGCCGTCAAGTACCAACGCCCCACCGGCGGTGCGCTGAGCATCAATCATTGCTTTCACGCTATTGCGCCGACGCGCATAGGCTAAGTAAGCCGCGCGCCGCGCGAAGGAGCACTGATGTCACCCACTTCCTCTGGTTCACCCCGCACGATCGCACCCGCAACGGGCAAGTTGGGTGTGCTCACCGTTGGGCTTGGCGCCGTATCCAGCACCTTGATCGCTGGTGTTGAACTCACCAAACGTGGCATGGCCACGCCGGTTGGTTCACTGGCACAGATGGGCTCGATTCGCCTCGGTAAGCGCACCGACAATCGCTCACCTTTGATCAAAGATTTCGTGCCGCTCGCCAAGTTGGAAGACATCGAGTGGGGCGCCTGGGACCCATTTCCGGATGATGCCTATGTTGCCGCGCAACGCGCCGGTGTACTTGAAGGCCCGCGACACATCGAGGCGATCGCCGACACGTTGCGTTCGATTCGCCCGATGAAGGCAGCATTCGATCGCGAGTACGTGAAGAACATCAGTGCTGATCACACGGTTGGCACCATCAACAAGCGCGCAATGTTGAACTCGATTCGTGAAGACATTCATCGCTTCCGTGATGAAAAGAAGGTCGAACGCATCGTCATGATCTGGTGTGCTTCGACCGAAAAGTTCATCGAGCCGGGCCCCGCCCATCGCGACCTGGAAAGTTTCGAGAAAGCCATCGATGCCAACGACCCGACGATCGCACCCTCGATGTTGTACGCGTACGCGGCGATTCTTGAAGGCGTTCCGTTCGCCAACGGTGCGCCGAACCTCGCAGTCGATACCCCTGTATTGCGTGACCTCGCCACCAAGCGTGGCGTCGCCATCAGCGGCAAAGACTTCAAGACCGGCCAAACGATGGTGAAGACCGTGATCGCACCAATGTTGAAAGCGCGCATGCTCGGCTTGTCGGGTTGGTATTCCACCAACATCCTCGGCAACCGCGACGGTGAAGTGCTCGACGACCCCGAAAACTTCAAGACCAAAGAAGAATCAAAGCTCGGCGTGCTAGAGAACATCCTGCAGCCCGACAAGTATCCAGAGTTGTACGGCAAGGTGTTCCACAAGGTGAGCATCAACTACTACCCCCCACGAGGTGACAACAAGGAGGGTTGGGACAACATCGACATCTTCGGGTGGCTCAACTATCCGATGCAGATCAAGGTCAACTTTTTGTGTCGCGACTCGATTTTGGCTGCGCCACTGGCACTCGACCTGGTGCTCTTCACCGACCTGGCCCAGCGTGCCGGGCTCGGCGGCATTCAAGAGTGGTTGTCGTTCTATTACAAGAGCCCGCAAGTGGCCGACGGTCTGTATGCCGAGCACGACTTGTTCATTCAGCTCACCAAGTTGAAGAACACGCTGCGCTGGATGATGGGCGAAGAACAGATCACCCACCTGGGTCGCGAGTACTACGACGAGGTGTAACAAGTGAACGTTGCGCGTCGTATTGCAACGCTGCGCTTCATGCTTGATGCCGTTTGCGTGCTGCTCTTCGTCATCATCGGGCGACGCAACCACGACCAATCGACGAATGCCGTCGGCATCCTGCGTACTGCTGCACCCTTTCTGATCGCCCTCGTCGGCGCATGGATTGGCGCAAAAGTGTGGCGTGCGCCGCGTTCACTCGCGGTGGGCGTGGTGTTATGGGTCGTGACGGTGGCCATCGGCTTGGGCATTCGCCGTTTCGTGTTTGGTGACGGTATTGCCTTGCCGTTCGTGATCGTGGCAACCGTCGTACTCGGCTTGCTGCTCGTCGGCACTCGCCTGCCCAAGCGCATCAAGCGCTAGATCTCGTTACACAATGATGTTGGTGATGGCACCAGTTTCGGCACCTTGCACGAGTCGTGCATATTTGGCGAGCACACCACTCGTGTAACGCGGCGGGTTGGGCTTCCAGCCGCGACGACGTTCCATGAGCGTGGCTTCGTCAACCTGCAAATCCAGCCGTTTGCTCGGCACATCAACCCGGATGCGATCGCCGTCGCGCACGAACGCAATTGGCCCACCATCGGCAGCTTCGGGCGCCACGTGACCGATACAAAAACCCCACGTGCCGCCGCTGAATCGCCCATCGGTGATCAATGCGCAGTCGGCGCCACGACCGGCGCCCTTGAGTGCAGCAGTGATTGCCAACATCTCACGCATTCCCGGGCCACCCTTGGGGCCTTCGTAGCGGATCACAAGCACGGTGCCGGGCTTGATGTCGCCGGCCATGATTGCCGCCATGGCGCCGTCTTCGCCGTCGAACACGCGGGCCAAACCGTCGAATGTCATCTGATCTTTCGACAAACCTGCAACCTTGACCACTGACCCATTCGGCGCCAGTGAACCCATCAGAATGTTGAGCCCACCTGCGGCATGAATCGGGTTCGACAACGGATGCACCACATCGCCATCCGGCGCCGGTGGGTTCAGGTCAGCAAGATTTTCCGCCATTGTCTTACCGGTGCACGTGAGCACGTCACCATGCAACAATCCGGCGTCGAGCAGATGCTTCAACACCACCGGCACACCACCAATGCGATCGATGTCGGTCATGTGGTATTTGCCACCTGGTTTGGTGTCGGCAATGTGTGGAACTTTGTCCGCGATGCGATTGAAATCATCGAGCGACAAAGCAACACCGGCCTCGTTGGCGATTGCCAACAGGTGCAGCACTGCGTTGGTGCTTCCACCGAGTGCGTTCACGACCGCGATCGCGTTCTCAAACGCTTTCTTAGTCATGATGTCACGCGGATAGATGCCAAGGCGCAACAAGTTGACCACCGCTTCACCCGCACGACGAGCGTCGACGTCACGGCGTGCATCGATTGCCGGTGGCGAGGCGGTGCCAGGCAAACTCATACCGAGTGCTTCGGCAATGCTCGACATCGTGTTGGCGGTAAACATGCCGCCACACGCACCCTCACCCGGGCAAGCTGCGCGCTCGATGTCGTCGACCTCTTCGCGTGTCATCGTGCCGGCGGCACATGCACCGATGGCTTCAAACACCGTGGTGATATCGATGTTCTTGCCTTTGTGCACGCCCGGCAATGTGGAGCCGTTGTAGACGAACACGCTCGGCAGGTTCAGACGTGCAGCGGCCATCAACATGGCGGGAATGCTCTTGTCGCAGCCGGCGAGCCCGATGAAACCGTCGAAACGTTCGGCGTGCACCACCACTTCGACGCTGTCACAGATGACTTCACGACTAACCAGCGATGCCCGCATGCCTTCGTGGCCCATGCTGATGCCGTCGCTCACCGTGATGGTGCCGAACTCGAGTGCTACGCCACCTGCCGCCCGCACACCTACTTTGGATTGCTCGGCGAGGCGACGCAACG
The DNA here is from genome assembly GCA_945862045.1 of Bifidobacterium breve. Taxonomy (GTDB): domain Bacteria; phylum Actinomycetota; class Acidimicrobiia; order Acidimicrobiales; family Ilumatobacteraceae; genus F1-60-MAGs027. The sequence goes on along the minus strand of CAMAWR010000028.1, from coordinate 5,469 downwards.
ACATATTGCACGGGGTGACTTCGTTCCACGCCGAGGCGATACCAATCTGCGGCTTTTCCCAGTCGTCGTCACCCAATCCGACAGCGCGCAACATGGCGCGCGACGCAGCTTTTTGCAGACCGTCGGTGACGTCGCGACTACGGGGCTTGATATCAACGCGCGTTTCGGAGCGCGGAGTCATATTTTCAGGCTACTTGCGCAACTTTTTTCGCATCCGTGGTGGGTGACGGTGGGCGTGAGCCACCCTGGCGATACACCGCCAAAACAGGAATCAGATATGCGAAATATGCAATCACCCGAATGTTCTCGGGGCTCTTGTGCCATCCAAACAACCCCTTCATGAAATCATAGAACGTGCCGGAGGCAAACACGCCACTTTCCAGCGTCCATGCCGATGAGACCAGCCAGCCGGCCTCCCAAGAGATGAGCAAACGCAATTCGTGCACGGCTTTGCCGGCCAGACCCGCCGCGAACAACAGCAACAGCACGGCAGTGACATTGAAGAATGTGCGCAGGTTCAGGCGGTTGCCGCTGCGATACACAGCCACACCGACGACGATTGCCAAGGCGAGGCCGATCAACCCACCGATCACCACGTCACTTCCGGCTGCACTCGCCGTCTCAGCCGACAAAAGGAACAACACCGTCTCGAGACCTTCGCGGGCCACCGCCATGAAAGCGATGATGGCCAACGCCGGCGCTGCTGATGCATCAACTTTGTCACGCAATTCTTTGCCCAGGGTGCGGGCATGCGAGCGCATCCAAAAGATCATGTGCGTGAGCACGCCCGTCGCAATCAGGGCGATGAAACCTTCGACTGCGTATTCGACCTTTCCGTTCAGTCCGTCGAGTGCAACGAAAATGATGATGCCAGCCACGAGACATAATCCGATTGCTGCAACGGTGCCCGTCCACACGTATCGCGCATCGGCCCAACGATCCGTTTTTTTCAGATAGGTCAGCAGGATGGCGAGAATCAGCGAAGCTTCAAGTCCTTCGCGCAGTGTGATGAGGAAAGAAGAACCCATGGCCAAATGTTAGGCTAACCTAACAAATGTCACCTCACGGTGGCCTTGGCCTGCAGCAGCGCCGTGACGGCTTTTCCATCGGCCTGGCCCTTGGACAACTTCATCACAGCCCCCACCAGCGCACCAATCGCCTTGTGTTCGCCCGCTTGATAGCTGGCCCACGCCTCGGGATCGGCGGCAATCGCCTGATCAACAAACGCCTCCAGGGCATTCATATCCATCGCCTCAAAACCTTTGGCTTTGGTCATGGCCAGCACGTCCCCACCGCCATTGGCAACAAGTTCGGCGAGCAAGGTTTTTGCCTGTGTGGACGTGACCTTGGCATTTCTTTCCATGAGACTCAGGGCAGCGACATCACCGGCCGGCACCCGCGGCACAGCTGGCTCTTCGGCGAATGCTTGTTGCACATAAATCAGTGCGCGTGCGGCATCGCCACCAACTTGAGCCACCTCGCCGATGAATGCATCTTGGCCACGCTCGACGATGATCGCGACTGCCTCACTTGCTTTGGATTGACCCGTGAGTTTCGCCAATGCTTCACGCCGCGCAGCAGGCAACGACGGCAGCGCTACGCGAACACGTTCGATCCATGCTGCGTCGGGCGCCAGGGGCACCAAGTCGGGTTCAAGAAAATATCGATAATCGTCGGCATCTTCCTTGGTGCGCAACACATTGGTGCGCCCGACAGAGTCGTCCCAGTGCAGCGTTTGTTGTTTGACCACACCACCACTTGAAATGAGGTCGATTTGCCGACGTGCCTCGTAGTCGATGGCCCGACCCACCGAACGAATTGAGTTCACGTTCTTGATTTCACAGCGAGTACCGAATGGCGTACCCGGTTTGTGCACCGACACATTCACGTCGCAGCGCATCGAGCCCTCCTCCATTTTGGCGTCACTTGCGCCGATCGCCAGCAAGATCGCCCGCAACTCGCCCACATACTGTTTGGCTTGCTCACTGGTGCGAATGTCAGGACGTGAAACGATCTCTACCAACGGCACACCGGCACGATTGAAGTCGATCAGCGAGTAGTCACTGCCCTGAATCCGACCCGCAGTACCGCCGGCATGCGTTGACTTACCGGTGTCTTCTTCGAGGTGCGCACGCTCGATGCCGACGCGCACATCAGCGGGCAACATGAGGTAACCATCGACATTCAGGGGCTGGTCGTACTGACTGATTTGATACGCCTTCGACAAGTCGGGATAAAAATAGTTCTTGCGATGAAACGTACACGGCTGCACACGACAGTTGAGTGCCAACCCGATCCGCATCGCCAACTCCACTGCTTGACGGTTGAGCACGGGCAGGGCACCCGGTAAGCCCAGCGTGACCGGGTCGATGTGGGTGTTGGGCTCGTCGCCGAACCGGTTGGCGCTGGCACTGAATAACTTCGTTTTGGTCGCCAACTCAACGTGCACTTCAAGACCAACGACGAGCTCCCAGCCATCGATGAGCTGCTCGGCAGTAGCAACGATCGACGACAGGTTCACCGAAGAAGCTGCGACTGATCGATCGGTCATCGGGCACGCTCCAATTCGCCAGCCACTCGGAACATCGGTGCTTCACCGAGTGCGGGTGCCAAAATTTGGACACCGACCGGCAACCCTGCTTCGCCGGTTCCAAATGGCACGCTCATGGCTGCATGCCCGGCCAGATTGGTGGGGATCGTGAACACGTCGCAGAGGTACATCGCCAGTGGGTTGCTGGTTTTGTCACCGAACTTGAACGCCACCGTGGGTGAAGTCGGTGTGAGGATTACATCACATTTGGCATACGCCGTGGCGAAGTCGTCGGCGATCAACCTACGCACCTTGAGCGCCTTGCCGTAATACGCGTCGTAGTAGCCCGCCGACAATGCATAGGTGCCAAGCATGATGCGACGTTTCACTTCGTCACCGAAGCCGGCAGCACGCGTTGCGCCGTACATCGAGTTCACGTCTTTGGCGTCGACACGCACACCGAAACGCACACCATCGAAACGCGCCAAGTTGCTGCTTGCTTCGGCTGGCGCAACCAAGTAGTACGCCGTCAAGCCGTACAACATCGATGGCATCCGCACATCCACCACGGTGGCGCCTGCATTGCGCAGTGCATCGAATGCGGCTTCCAACTGCGCCAGCACGTCGGGTGACGAACCTGCGGGCATGTCGGTGATGCGACCGATGCGCATTCCCTGCACACCTTTGCCCAATTCACCGGCCAACGAGGGTGCTGGTTGCGGCAACGAAGTGGAGTCAAGTGGGTCATGACCGGCGATCACTTCCATCAGTAACGCAGCGTCGGCAACCGTGGTGGTGATCGGGCCAATCTGGTCGAGACTGCTGCCGAAGGCAACCAAACCCTGACGTGACACCATTCCATAGGTGGGTTTCACGCCGACCAAACCGCACAATGCCGCAGGTTGACGAATGCTGCCGCCCGTGTCGCTGCCTAGCGATGCGGTGGCAAAACCAGCGGCGACTGCCGCGGCACTTCCGCCACTTGAACCGCCCGGCACGCGGGATGTGTCGAGTGGGTTGCGTGTCGGGCCGAACGCCGAATTTTCGGTGCTCGAACCCATCGCAAACTCGTCGAGATTCGTCTTGCCCACGAACACGGCACCTTCGTCGGCCAGGCGACGCACCACGGTGGCGTCGTACGGCGGTTTCCATCCGGCAAGAATTTTTGACGAGCAGGTCGTCTCGACGCCGCGTGTGCACATGTTGTCTTTCAATGCAATGGTCACACCGGCCAGACGACCGACTGTTTTACCAGCCCGCACATCGGTGTCGATTTGTGTGGCACGCTCGCGTGCTTGATCGACTGTCACGAGGTTGAATGCATGAATTTCTGTTTCACGAGCGGTGATTGCTGCAAGATTCTCCTCGAGCACTGCCACGGCTGACAGAGAACCGTTGGCAACGGCCGAGGCAACGTCGACGACGGTTCGACGTGACGGGCTCATTCTTCGAACCCGACGATCGGTGGCACACGAAAGCGGCCGTCTTGGGCCGCTGGTGCCGAGGCCAGCACTTCGTCACGATCAAGTGATGGCGCCACCACATCGTCGCGCAGGACGTTGGTCAACGGGATGGGCTGGTTCAATGGTTCGACGTTCGACAAGTCGAGGGCATCGACATCACGGAAATGCTCGAGCATGCCAGCCAACTGCTGCGTCATGCGGGTGACCTCGGCGTCGTTTAGAGCAAGTCGTGCTAAGCGCGCCACCTTCTCCACGGTCTCGCGTGAAATTGCCTCAGGCACGAGGTCAAATGCTACGAGCGCAGATGCACGAGCATGCCCGTCTCGGGCCACAAGCTCGGTGGTTGCAGACCAATCACCGCAAGATCTCGACCCGTGCAGGCAACGGGTGTGGTCATCCAGTCGGGCAACGAGCGACCAACGCCGCCGAGGTGACCAAGTGCCAGGTGCGTCACGGTGTACGTGCGCTCGGGGTCAAGCCCGGGAATTTGCCAACGCGGTGCCACCAGCCAGGGTGAGGTGGTCATCTGGAGATACGACACCAATGCTTCGCTGCGATCCACCGCATACACGCCGTGGGCCAGGGCGGTGTCGTCGGCAAGGTCAAAGCGCACCGCGTCACCGCCGTGCAGGAGTGCGCGGTGTTGTTTGTGCAACGCGATCACGTCACGTAGTACCCGCTGTTCTTGCTCGGCAAGTTTACGTGGGTCACACTCGACACCCAACCAACCGAACAATGCGGTGAGCGTGCGCAGCTCGATGCTGTGCGAGCGCCCCGTGGTGTGCGCACGACGTGCGCCAACGTGCATACCCAACATCTCATTCGGTACCCACATGCCGACACCGCGCTGGATGCGTTGACGTTCCAGCGGGTCGTTGCAGTCACTCGTCCACACACGCACCATGCGGGAGAGCACCTCGTGATCGATTCGACCACCGCCCGATGCACATGATTCGAACTCGACCGGCGGGTGGGCTGTGCGCAGCTCGTCGACGAGTCGGTAGAACGCCAGCGTTTGTCGATGTGCTCCCGCCGCACCATCCGCGGCAGTGGCATGAATGAGCGGACGATTCATGTCCCACTTCACGAAGGCAATGTCGTGGTCGCGCAACAACGCATCGAGTTGTGCGAACACGTGCTGAAATGCAGATTCATTGGTGAGATCGAGCAGCAATTGGTGACGGGCCAACAGCGGTTCGTGGCCAACAGCGTGCAACACCCAGTCGGGGTGCGAACGCACCAGATCGCTATCGGGGTTCACCATCTCGGGCTCCACCCAGATGCCGAAATCCATCCCGAGTGAAGTCACATGAGCGATCAGTGGTGTGAGGCCCTCGGGGTACACCTCTGGTGACACCACCCAATCGCCCAAACCGGCACGATCACTGCGTCGCGCACCAAACCAACCGTCATCCAACACGAAACGTTCGATACCGATCGCGGCTGCAGCGTCGGCAAGACCACGCAGTTTGGTCG
>CAMAWR010000027.1 GCA_945862045.1 Bifidobacterium breve | reverse complement strand
TGCACGTTGCAGGTCTGGTGCCTTGCTGTTGGCCGGAATCAACACCCGCCGGAAGCCCATTCGCTCTGCTTCAATGATGCGTCGTTCAAGATGGGTGACGTGGCGAATCTCGCCACCCAGCCCCACTTCGCCGAGCGCCACCAAGTCGGCATGCACTGGTTTATCGAGTGCGGCTGATGCCAAGGCCAGACAAAGTGCGAGGTCACTGCCTGGATCACTCAGCCGAACCCCACCGACGACGGATGCATATACCTCCAGTGAGGCAAACGGTATTCGAGCCCGCCGCTCGAGCACGGCGAGCAACATCGCAAGTCGCGACGACTCGACACCTTGTGCACTGCGGCGCGGTGTCATCCCAGTCGCCACCTGAATCGTGAGTGCCTGCACCTCGACGAGCAGCGGTCGTTGGCCGTCGATGGTTGGCACGACGACCGAGCCAGCAACCCCGTGCTGACGATCGGCCAGCAACATGTTGCTCGCATCGGGCACACCAATGAGACCCTGCTCGGTCATTTCAAAGAGCCCGAGTTCATTCGTGGTGCCGAAGCGATGCTTTACGGCACGAACCATTCGCAATGCGTGGAGCCGATCACCCTCGAAGGAAATGACGGTGTCTACGACGTGTTCAAGCAAGCGCGGCCCAGCAATATTGCCATCTTTGGTGACGTGTCCGACCAGAATAATGGCGACGTTGCGGGCCTTGGCCTCTTGTACGAGTCGAAACGTGCACTCACGCACTTGGGTGACTGACCCGGGTGCTGATTCGACACCTTCGTCAGCGATGGTTTGCACACTGTCGACGACGACGAGTGACGGTTTGACTTTGTCAATCGCCGACACGATGTCACCAATCGACATCGCCGATACGAGGTAGGTGCTGTCACCCTTCACGCCGATGCGATCGGCGCGCAACCGCACCTGCTGTGCACTTTCTTCGGCACTCACATACAGCGCAGTGCCCGACCACGATCCAATGATCTGCAACAGCAACGTGGATTTGCCGATGCCTGGTTCGCCACTCACCAGTGTGACCGAGCCCGGCACGAGACCCCCGTCAAGGACGCGGTCGAACTCACCTATGCCGGTGGGTGTGGCAGCAGCCGAGGTGTGGGCAACGCTGCCGATTGGAAGTGGCTCATTCGCAGAATTCAACGAGCGGCTGATTGCAACGGTCTTCGACACGACTGGCGAGTCACCACCTACGACGTCTTCCACCATCGTGTTCCACGCGCCACAGACGGTGCATTGGCCATTCCATTTGGGGTGTTCTGTCATACAGGCTGAACAGATGTAGACGGTACGAAGGCGTGGCACGCGCCAACTCTACGATGCGGGTGTCGGCCGAGTCCGGCGGTACACGATGGTGGCGATGTACACCACGGCGCCAACCACCAACAATGCCAAGATCAGTAACAAGACACGGGCGCCGTACCACGCCACCATCGCCGGCACGTCCCGATCGCGCGTTGTGGCTTCGAGCATGTTTTCAGTCGCGTCAACTGGGATGCTCCAGGTGAACGTAGTGGATGTATCGTCGCCTTGTCGCGGGGTAATCGCTGCGGTGGAATCGAGGGGCTCGCCAGGCATGGTGAGAACGAATGAGATGGCGAGCGCATCACTGAGTGCACCACCGCTTTGGGCAAGGGCTGCGGCAAAAGGGGCACTGCCAAGAGCGGTGAGTGCTGCAGCGTCGGCAAAGCCAGCCAAGCCATCGGGAAGACCACCAACACCGTTGAATTGATACACGGCGTCATTCAGGTTGCCGGTGCGGGTGAGTGTGACTGCCTGAAGTGGTCCGCGTTGGCCCGAGAGTTGTGATAACAACACCGTTGCTTCATCGGGTTGGGCGAATGCGTGTTGCAGGGCGATCGTCAGGCCACCGTCTGTTGATGGGCTCTGCGTCTCAACCGTCCAGCCAGCTGCAACAAGATCGTCGAGATTGAGTGATGTCGCCAACTCGGGGGCTGCGCGCACGGCCGCTGCGTCCGCAGTTGCAGTAACTGTGATCGTTCCGCTGCCGTTTCCAGCCAAGTTGACGGTGGTTGACAAATCAACTTGACACGCCGAGACGACGAATACAAAAAGGACTGCACTCGAGATTACAACGATGCGACGGACAAGTCCGTCGGGCACGCTCACTCGCTGGTGGCGTTGCCACCTTCGCCCGCCCCTGCGAGATCGACACCGACAGGTGGCTTGAAACCCTCGACGGCCGTGAACGTGACCCGCTGTTCGCCCGGATTTTCGGGGTCGTCTTCGACACCCACCACTACGATTTCGCCGGCGATGAACTGTTTGTTGAGCAAACGCTCCGACAGCGGATCTTCAATCATGCGCTGCAGTGCACGACGCAATGGTCGAGCACCGAGTTGTGGGTCGTAGCCCCGCTTGGCGAGCAAAACTTTTGCTGGTTCGGTGAGTTCAAGACCCAACCCAAGACCCTCGAGTTGGCCCACCAGACGCTTGCTCATGAGATCCACCATCGACACGACCGCTTCTTGGGTGTGTTCGTGGAAGACGATGACTTCGTCGATGCGGTTCAAGAACTCCGGTCGGAAGTGCACCTTCAGCGCCTCGTTCACTTTGTTTTGCATCCGCACGTACGACATCGCTTCGTCGTTCTTACCGAAGCCGACATTGGCCTTGCGCAGATCTTGCGTACCAAGGTTGGAGGTCATGATGATGACGGTGTTGCGGAAGTCGGTTGTGCGGCCTTGGGCGTCGGTCAGACGGCCCTCTTCAAGAATCTGCAGCAAGGTATTGAAAACGTCACTGTGGGCCTTTTCGATCTCGTCAAAGAGCACCACCGAGAATGGCTTACGACGCACCGCTTCGGTGAGTTGACCGCCCTCGTCGTATCCGACGTAGCCCGGAGGAGAGCCGACGAGGCGGCTGACGGTGTGCTTCTCCATGTATTCACTCATGTCGAGGGAAATCAGCGCATCTTCATCGCCGAACAGGAACTGCGCAAGGGTCTTTGCCAGTTCAGTTTTGCCCACGCCCGTCGGGCCCAAGAAGATGAACGAACCACTCGGGCGCTTCGGGTCTTTGAGGCCCGCGCGGGTACGACGAATGCTCTGGCTCACCGCTTTGATGGCGTTTTCTTGGCCGATGACGCGCTTGTGCAACTCGGCTTCCATGTTGAGCAATTTCGCCGTCTCTTCTTCGGTGAGCTTGTAGACGGGGATACCCGTCCAGACGCTCAGCACCTCGGCGATTGCTTCTTCGTTGACTTCGTCGTACAAGTTGAAGCCCTGGGCCTTGACGTCGGCTTCTTTTTGGGCCCGCTCGTCGAGCAAGGTTCGTTCCTGATCACGCAAGCGACCTGCCTCTTCGAAGCGTTGGTCTTCGACGGCCTTTTTCTTGGCGGCCTGAACATCCTTGATCTTGTTCTCGACATCCTTCAGGTCTGGTGGGGTCTTCATGCGCTTGATGCGCAAACGACTGCCGGCTTCGTCGATGAGGTCGATTGCCTTGTCTGGCAGAAAACGGTCGGAAATATAACGGTCGGCCATGTTGGCTGCAGCGACAAGTGCCTGATCGGTGATCGTGACACGGTGGTGGCTCTCGTACTTGTCACGAATGCCCTTCAAAATTTCGATCGTGTGTGCGACGGATGGTTCGTCGACCTTGACCGGCTGGAAGCGCCGCTCGAGGGCGGCATCTTTTTCGAAATGCTTGCGGAACTCGTCGAGTGTCGTTGCGCCAATGGTTTGTAGTTCACCACGCGCGAGCATCGGCTTCAGGATTGAAGCAGCATCGATGGCGCCCTCAGCGGCACCAGCACCGACCAATGTGTGGATCTCGTCGATGAAAAGAATGATGTCGCCACGTGTGCGAATTTCTTTCAGCACCTTCTTCAAACGCTCTTCGAAGTCACCGCGATAACGGCTACCGGCCACGAGTGCCCCAAGATCGAGGGTGTAGAGCTGCTTACCGGTCAGGGTCTCGGGTACCTCGTTGGAAACGATGAGCTGGGCCAGACCTTCGACGATGGCGGTTTTACCGACACCTGGTTCGCCGATGAGCACGGGGTTGTTCTTGGTACGACGCGAAAGAATTTGCATGACGCGTTCCATTTCGCGTTGACGCCCGATGACGGGGTCGAGTTTTTTGTCGCGAGCAAGCTGGGTGAGGTTGCGACCGAATTGGTCGAGAATCTGGCTGCCACCTTTTTCGCTGGGCGCTTCCTTGGCGCCGACCGGCTCCCCCTTACCTTCGCCGCTGGCACCTTCGTAACCGCTGAGCAATTGGATGACCTGCTGGCGCACACGCGAAAGATCAGCCCCAAGTTTGACGAGTACTTGGGCAGCGACACCTTCGCCCTCACGAATGAGACCGAGCAGGATGTGCTCGGTACCGATGTAATTGTGGCCCAATTGCAGGGCCTCACGCAGTGACAACTCGAGCACTTTTTTGGCGCGCGGCGTGAAGGGAATATGACCCGATGGTGACGAGCCACCTTGCCCGATGATTTCTTCGACCTGGGCGCGAACTGCCTCGAGCGAGATGTTGAGGGCTTCGAGTGCCTTGGCGGCCACTCCTTCGCCTTCATGAATGAGACCGAGCAGGATGTGTTCGGTTCCGATGTACGAATGATTGAGCAGGCGCGCTTCTTCTTGAGCCAACACGACCACACGGCGGGCCCTGTCGGTGAAACGTTCAAACACTGCTCTTACCGCCTTGCTGGTTGGTGATACTGGAGGACGTGGTAAAAAGTGTACCCTCGCCATTACGTCGGTTCATGTGACGAGGTCACACAACGACCCGCATAAAGGTCACGCACAACCTGTGGGCTTTTGTGACCTCTGTCAAGGCTGCCGATGGCACGACAGTGTGCTGAGCACCACCGGGGCAATGCCGCTCGCATAACCTTACGTAGTGAATTCAACTACTCCACTGTTCGATTTGCCTTTGATGGCGGCTGATCGCGATCGCGTCGAGGCGGCATTGCGTGCTTCGGTGCAGACTTCTGATGCCTACCTCACAGAGATTGCCTCGCACCTCATCGTCGCTGGTGGCAAGCGTCTGCGTCCGGTACTGGCACTTGCGGCAGCCCAAATTGGAACGGACAGTCTGGTGTCGGTCGACGTGGTCCAAGGTGCAATCGCCTGCGAACTCGTGCACCTCGGGTCGTTGTACCACGACGACGTCATGGACGAAAGCACCATGCGCCGTGGAGTAGAAACCGTCAACGCCAAATGGGGCAACCTACAGGCCATCGTGGCGGGCGATTTTCTGCTGGCTCGGGCATCGGAAATTGCTGCATCACTCGGCAACGAAGTGTCGGGTTTGTTGGCACGAACGATTGGTCGTCTGTGCGAAGGACAAGTCGAAGAGTTGCGACACACCTACAACCGGGGTCGAACCGTGCCGTCATACCTCGTCAGCATTCAGGGCAAGACCGCTTCGCTGTTTGCCACCTCGGCGCGTATCGGCTCGCTGATTGCCGGCCACTCGCGCACCACTACCGACACGATCACCAACATCGCCGACGCGTACGGAATGGTGTTTCAAATCGTGGATGATGTGCTGGACGTTGTGGCATCCGACGAACAACTCGGCAAACCAGCAGGCCATGATATGGAAGAGGGTGTGTACACCCTGCCGGTGTTGTTGACGCTCGCCGCCGACACGGCCGAGTCTCGCGAACTGTACGACATGCTGGGCTCACCGTTGACGGCAAAAGAGCGCACGAAGGCACTCAAGATCGTTCGCAATGGTGGCGGTTTGGCCGCTGCACTCGATTCGGCACACAACTATGTTGCCCTTGCTGAAGCTGAGTGTGCGAAGTTGCCGGCGGGTGCCGCAACTGATGCACTGCGCCGTGCACCGCGTGCACTGCTTGAATCACTCGTCAACGTGTAGTTAACCGAGCACCTGCGCTGCGGCTGCCATGCCCGAAAGCACTGCGCCCTCGATGCGTGGTCCGGCGAATGCGTCACCTGCCAACACGATGCCGTCGTGTGCCCAACAGCGTTCGTGCCATGTGGTGCGTGGTGTCGCCAAGCGCCAGCGCTTCGGCTGATGCTCGACAACGGTCGCATCGCCGATCCAACTCTGGGCAAGGGACATGACACGCTCGTGGGTGACTGCCAGGTCGTTCGACCAGTGCTCCTCGCTGAATGCGGCGTTGCAATGCAGCGTGAGTGCTCGTATGGGGCTCACCCCTTTCAGTTGGTTGTCGACGACGATTGAAAAGGTTGCATCGCCGTTCTGCACGGCACCAGGAACGGGCACATTGGTGACGCCATTGACCACGACGAGGGCGGCAATCGTCCTGTCGTATTCAATGTTGCGAATACCATCGGGCACCTGCAGGTCGGTGTTGACGAGCAACGCCATTGATTGCGGTACCGGGCAGGTGACCACTACCTGATCTGCAGCAAGGTGTGTGCCGTCGTCCAAATGCACCCACCACCCACGATTATTTTTCTCGATGTTGAACACCATTTGTGAGTAGCGCACGGCAAGACCCTCGGTCATGTGTTTGGTGATCGTGGTCATGCCGTTCGTGCCGCAGTAGCGAGGGTGGCCGTCACCAGCGCCAAACCCACGACACCATTCGCGGGCCACACCTGCCCGCAGCCATTCATCGACAGTGGTGGCAAACTCATCGCTGCGCACGGTGAAGAACTGGGCACCGTGGTCGAGCACGGCATCACCGATTCGCCGCGTTGCACATCGGCCGCCACTGGAACGACCCTTGTCCAGCACGATGACGTCGTGGCCGGCATCAGTGATGCGACGAGCAACGGTAAGACCACTAAGCCCGGCACCAACGACAACCACCTGCATCGTTGTCAACTTGCCTTGGCTGGCGGCCCACTCGAGAGCTCGGCGCGTTCAATGAAATCGAGGACGATTTGATTGAAAGTCGATGCATGCTCGATCATCAAACCGTGTGCCGCACCTGAAATGACGACAAGTTCGGCGTGCGGTATGCGCTCGGCAATCTCTTCGCTGTCGGCACGTGGTGTCAAAATATCCTGGTTACCGACCACAACGAGTGTGGGAACGGTGATGCGGGACAATTCGGCAACAAGCGTGTCATCAGTGTCGAGAATCGCGGCAACCTGCTGGCCGAAACCTTGTGACGGGCGAAAAGTCGCGAGTGGCCCAAGCCAGCCGAGCGCCGGTGCGAGTCGACGAAATGACCGCGGCCCGATCATCCAGCGTGCCGACTCGTCGGCCCACTGCCGCACGCCACGCACGTTGGCGGTATCCGCCCAACTTCGTAGCAGGTCCGACCGCCATGGCATGTTGCGACAAGCCGTACACGCCAACGTGAGTGACCGAACGCGCTCCGGATATTTCACCGCCAGAATTTGGGCGATCGCCCCACCCATCGACGCGCCAACGACGTGTGCACTGGCAACCCCGTGGTGGTCGAGCACCGCAACGGCATCATCAGCCATGTCTTGAAGCGTGAATGGTTGGCTAGGAATCGTGCTTCGTCCCGCACCACGATTGTCGAATGTGATCGTACGAAATTTCGTCGCCATCGCAAACCGTTGCAATACCCAACCATTTTTGTTCATGCCCAAGCCTTGGATCAGCAGCACCGGTGCGGCGTCGGAGCGACCGGTCACCTGCGTGTGCAGGCGCACACCATCGGGTCGTTGAAGAAAGGGCATCAGGCGACCCGCTCGGTGCGCCGGTTTGGTGCGACCCGAACCACGGATGGCCACGAAAACAAATCGGCGATGACATCGCTGGTGGTTTGTGTCGGTCGGTATCCGGCGTCGTCGATACACGTGATGGCAGTACGACCATGGCGCAGCAACTCGATGACATGGTCTGGGAGTGGTGCGCCAGCCAGTGCGGTGAGTTGCGCGGCAATCGTCCAGGTGTTTGGCACGACCGGTGCGACGAGTCGGCGACCCTGTCGTGCGGCTGCAGCAACGGTGACCGGCTCTTGCGCTGCAATGTTCACGACCCCGTGGTGGCCGTGGGTGGCGGCGTGCACGACGGCACGAGCAGCATCGTCGTCACCGAGCACCTGAAACACGGCGCGTGATAGCGGATCAAATGGTATGACGGGGAGGCGCAGCAGCCGACCGAGTGGGCTTGGCACATGGGCACCGATCACCGAGGCAAACCGCAGTGTCGTGATGGTGGCGGTGGCGGGTGCGGCAACGGCAGTTGTCGCTTCAAGTTCGGCAAGCATGTGCCCGTAAGTAGAGCTCGGCGCGACCACGGTATTTTCATCAGGGCTCAGACCGTGCGTCATGCCGTACACCTCAAGACCCGAACGAATCACCAGACGGGAAAGCCCGTCGAGTTGCGTGAGCGCGGTGCACAGCGCATTGGCATAATTTCCGGTGGCGACACGGGCCTGATTGGTGGCCAGCCGACCGTGCGGTTCCCATACGCCGAGATGCACAATGACATCGGGGCGGTGCGACACGATGCGCTGAACGAACTCGGCTGACTCATCGTGCTCAACGCGAATATACGTTGTGCGACGAAGTCGTCGGCGTGGCGGGTGTACATCGATACCGACGATGTCGGTAAATTGCGGATTCTGCTCGAGAAGTGACGCCGCGAGCGAACCGAGTTCGCTACCGATCCCGGTTATCAGCAGCCGCTGTTGTGACACACGTTCAGAATAGTGAAGGTCTGGGAACCTAGCGAACGCTACTCATGACGTAGTTCGTGCACACGGAAGATCAGCGACCGTGATGCAGGCTCAAGCGCACGATTAGTGAGACGTTCAATGAGTGTGACGGCGTCGGTTGGCTCTTTCACGACACCGAGCCAACGCAGATAGGCCCCCATGATGCTGACGAGTTGGTCACCAACTTCCTCAACGTGCACGATCGTGCGAGTACCTGACGAGAGCAAACTATTGAGCTCAGTAAAAAACACTCGACACCAGTCATCGATATTGTCGCTGGTAAGTAGCGGCAGGTGTCGATGGGGCATGCCGAGCTCGTCGTAGGTGTGCAGATTGTGGGGGGCGCTACTGATGTTGACGATGCAGTGAAAGTCGTTCTCGCGCAGCCAGATGACCTCTTCTTGGCGACGGACTTTGCGGTGACTGGCCCCGTAACCGCCTGGGCGTTCACAAATTGCCAGCTGATCCTTGATAATCCAAATGAGATCACGTGGCTGAATACCGAGGGCCCACTTGCCGCGAAGTTTCTGAGACATTGAACTAACAGGTTACAGCATGTGGTTGAAGCGAATACCCAGCCGCTGATGGCTGCGACGCACTTCACGGCCTGCGCCGACGTCACAGGCGGTGGCGTCACCATGGGCGACCGCAAGCACGCGTTCAACCGTCGCCAAATCGGGCGGCTTGGGATTGGAGAGCCATTGGCGAACCGCTCGTCGGGCGAGCGCGATCGGCGCAGCACTGAGTGCCTTTGCATCAGTCGGATCAATCATTGCTGCAAGTTCTTCGAGCATGTCTTCATCATCACGCAACACCTTGGCTTGACGGGCCAGCACGTCGACGATGTCGCGCTTGGAGATGTTGCCAAGCAGTGGCAGGAGTTCATCACGAACCCGCACCCGCTGAAAACGGTCGTCATCATTCATCGGGTCATGCAACGGAGAAATGCCAAGTTCGTCGCACAGTGCGTGTGTCTCACTGCGACGAAGCCCGAGTAGTGGACGACGATCATGGCGCATACCAGCCAGCCCGGCGGTGCCTGAGCCACGCAACAGGTTGATGAGCACCGTTTCTGCCTGATCGTCTGCGGTATGACCGGTCAGCACATCGGGTGGCAGCACGCCGTAGCGGGCATCGCGGGCCCGCGCTTCAAGGTTCGATCCTTGCGCAATGTGCACGGTTCGCGACTCAAAGTCGGCCCCGAGGTCTGTGGCGATGCGTCGCACGAAGTCCACTTCATCTGCTGAATTCGAGCGCAACGCATGGTCGACATGCCAAGCAGTGACAGGTTGTTCGGTGCGTACCGCCAAACACAGCAGCGTGAGTGAATCACCACCGCCTGATACTGCGCAATGCAGATGGGCCTGATGGGCAAAATGTGAACGGGCCAAAAGGCCAGTGGTGAATGGCGACGAAAAGAGTGCGGTGCGCAGGGCGGTCATCAGCCCTCGAATTTATTGTGACTGGTCTTGCGCGCGACGTTGCGCGCGAGTGGGGTGTTTCTTGGCTTCGACTGCCTTCAGGTAACCGGCAATCAGCATCACGATTGCACCGAGCCCAGCAGCGAGCAAACCCGCACCAAGCCACCAATGCCACGGAACTGCTGCCAACATGACTTCAAAGTGTACTTCGGTAGGGTGACTATATGCGAAAAATATGTGCAACCGCAGTTTTGTTCGTGAGTGCATTCGTGCTTGTCGCCTGTGGCGACACCGTCAACATCGGGGAGAACGGGTTGGCGCAGGGCATCACCGTGCAGGCAACTGGCACGGCCGACGTAGTGCCCGATGCAGTACGGCTGTCGTTGACCGTGAGCGCCGTTGCACCAACCGGTGATGAGGCACTCGCTCAAGCGTCGGTCTCAGCCGAAAAAGTGCGCAATGCCTTGAAAGATTTTGATATTGATACCGCTGATATTGCATCACAAACGTTGTCGGTGAATCCCGAGTACAGCTATACCGAAGCCGAAGGTCAAAAACTTGTCGGGTATCGGGCATCACAAACGTTTGACGTGTTGATTCGTCAAGCTGATGATGCCGGTGCGGTCGTTGAGGCGGTAGTTGCTGGTGATGCGAATGTGTCGATCAATGCGACTTACCCGGTAGTGGATGATGCAACGGCAGGAACTGTCGCCGCGCGCAAAAATGCAGTGGATAAAGCACAAGCCAAAGCACAGGAATATGCCGACCTGCTCGGTGCTGAACTCGGCGAAGTGGTGTATCTCACCGAAATCTCAGCCCCAACAAATGTCATGGTCGGCGCCAGAGCCGACGCGATGACGGAAGATGCTTCGACAGTGATTGATTTAGGCACTCAAGAAGTGACCGTCACCATCGAAATTCGCTACCAAATCAACTAATACAGAGCCCGAGGCGGGAATCGAACCCGCGACCTACGCATTACGAGTGCGTTGCTCTACCACTGAGCCACTCGGGCGCGAGCCTCAACGCTACCGCTTGCTTTTATGGCCAAAAGCGGTTGATGTCGGTGTCGCAGGCGTCAAGATCGATCACCTGTCCCCACGAATCCTCGTACACCACCACTCCGCCAACCGGTTTGCCATCGGGCAAGAACGACTGATTGAACCACACAAAGTAACGCTGATCGCAGGGCAGGTCGTACGGAATTTGATACATGTACTGGTTACGAATCGGCCAGTGGAACGTGGCAGCAAACAGACTTTGGGGCTCGTTGCTATAAATGGCAGCATCACTGGGCAGCGATGCTGCAAATTCGTGAATGGGTACCGTTCGATGAAATTCAGTCCCCCAATAACGCCCAGTGCCCCCGTATGAAACAGTGTTGCCGAGCGTCGCAACCGCGTGCCACGTGGGCACCACCAACATGGGGAGCACAGCGAGAACCCCGATCGACAAGAAATGTCGCTGAGTGGTAGCTGCGATTCGACGAACACTTGTATCGAGGGCAATAACCAACATCAGGATGAGCGGCACATAGAGGCCACTCATCATTCGCGAATCAAGGGGGCCCATTTCGTGGTACACGAATCGATAGATCGAGAACCCGCCGTAGCTGACGAAGAGCAGCAGGCACGCCGCCATGATCGTTGTTGCCCCACGAGTTGTTTGCCGTGGGCGGAGAAAATATGAGGTCATGAGCAGCGCGAGGAGCACCCACACCACGACGCCAGCTGCCTTCATGTATCCAGAAAAGTCGCTCCAGTTGAGATAGATGCCGCCGTCACCGCCGAGTGGTGGTCGGGCCAGCAGCCAACTTCCCAAGGTGCCGGTGAAGGTCTTCAACGGGTCAAGCAGTGTGCCGCCACCTGCCTCTCGGTAGCCCGTGAGGTAGCCAGTCAAATCTTTGTTGCGCATGAGCCATAGCCACGGCAGCACCATCGAAACGGCGAGGGAGGTTCCGGAACGAAACAAGGCCAGCACGACGCCTGACGTGCGCATTTGAACGACGGCGGCAACCAAGGCGATTGGTGCCGCATAGAACGGCCCCACGTAACGAACAAAAAACATCGCAGTAAATACGACGATTAATGTGAGGTCCCACGGCCACGCTCGCTCACGGGTGGCGATAACGAGTGCCAACAAGATGAGTGCGAGAAATAGTGGCTCAGACCACGCCATGGTGGATATATCAAGCAACATCGGGCTGAGTGCCACCAGCATGACGCCAATCCACTTTGCAGTCGGGCGAACGGCGGCGCGTGAGAGCAGGCGGTGGGTGCACCAGACGATCAGCATCATGGAAATTGCATTGACGCCGCGCAGGGAGATATCCGGTGAAATACTGAGCCAGTCGCCAAGTGTGACGAATGCAGAAAGCCCGGGTGGTCGTATCACGGTCGGAGCGCCCGTGACGTCGAGTGCACCACGCCCCGCCGACATGCTCAAACCAACCGCGATGTAATCAGTTGAGTCCCAACTCAGCCCGATGCCACTGCGATTGCCAACGAGGCTGGGCATGGCTGCCAGCGCCGCCACCACCAACTCGGGTCGGCGGCGTAGAAGGTTGGGGATTATCGCGAAAGTTTCCATTGCAGCGTGTGCCTGAGAATACGCCATGCGTATCTGATGCCGTTGACGCGGGAGAGTTCGTCACCGTAAAAAGTGGGGATGGGTATCTCGACGATTCGCTGGCGAGTTGCAACCATCTGCAGGATGATTTGTGTGTCAAAGTCGTAGTAATCGGCGTTGAGTTCAAAGCCAACACCAGCGAGCGACCGCACCGAGTACGCCCTGTATCCGCTGTGCCATTCGCTCAGCCGAACGCCAGCCAGACGATTTTGCAGGAAGGTGAGAATCTTGTTGCCGGCGAATTTGTACTTCGGCATTCCTCCGCGCAGGGCGGCACCTCGTTCGAGCATTCGCGAGCCGAATACCACGTCGGCCTGACCTGAGACGATTGGCTGCAGCATCTGTGGCAAAAACTCGGGTGCGTATTGGCCGTCACCGTGCAAGAGAACGACCACATCCACCCCGTGGTCGATCATCCAGTGGTAGCCGGCCTTTTGGTTTCCGCCATAGCCCAGGTTGACGGGGCGACGAATGACTTCAAGCGGTAGGTCTGGTCGGGCCTGCTTCATGCGCATACCGACTTGAAATGTGTCGTCGGTACTGGCGTCGTCGCAAACAAGAATCACGCTGAGCGCTGAGCGGACTTCGTCGGGGATGCGATGGAGTACCGCTTCGAGTGTCGCGCTCGCCTCGTAGGCAACGACGAGCAGCCCAACCTTCATGTCATGCTTCAATGAGGTCGCGGCGTCCTGCGATCATCTGCAGTGACGGGCATTTAGCGAACAATGCATGGAGCAAGAGTGTTTCGTTGACATTCAGTGAGAGACCCGACATGGCATCGTGAACATCGTGGATGGCGTGCCCGTACAACGTCGGGTCAACACTGGCCTGCAGGCTCGTGATTACCTTGTGGTATTCAGCGGCAATCAACGAAAGCCCCTCTCTTAGCTCATCGGTTTTGAACTTTCGAAGTTGACGCTTGTGCGCCTCGGCCAGCAGTCGGCGACCACTGCCACGTTCGCCCACGAGCTTCACCCGGTCTTCGAGTGCCGCCAGCTCGGCTTCATGTTTGGCCAGCAGCGGCTCTGCCGCGCGCTCGATGAGCGCACTCACCGATTCGGCAACCCGCGCCACCGCTGCACCACTTCCGTCGAGTTGGTAGGGCACTTCAGCGAATGCAGCTTGACGTTGAGCAAGTGCGGTATCGGTAACCAGGATGCGCGCTCGATCAAGGCTGCCGCCGGCAGAGCGTGCTGCTCGTGTCGCTATCTCCAGGCCGATGCCCTCGCGACCGAGCTGCTCGGCGATGATGCTGGCGTTGAGTGCCGGCAGATTGACGATGACACATCGTGATGCAATGGTCTCAAGCGTTGGCAGTAATTGTTCGGTCAGCAAGATGAATATCAACCGGTCGTTGGGTTCTTCAAACGTCTTCAGTAGTCGTGCTGCAGCATTTTCGTGCATGAGATGAACTTCGTGCACGATCACCACACGCAGGTCGGCCTCGGTCGGTGTCAGAACCGACTGTTGCACGATGGCCTGTGCTTCGTCGCTGGCGACTGCTGCACCTTCACGGATTATTTCGGTGACGTCGACGAACCCGCCCCGCATGATCAGGTCGGCGACTCGCGATGTGGCGTCGTGCGAACCTGTGACGAGGCGTGCCGCAAAGGCCCGAGCCGCTGTTTCTTTGCCCGCACCTTCGGGGCCAACGAAGAGGAAAGCGTGTGTCGGCCGTTCGGCAAGCAGTCGAAGCTGGGCGACGGCCGATGTCTGGCCGACGACAGCATCCCAGACGCTCGTCATACACCCAGCCGTTCTGTTACCGCCCGACGGATGATGAGTTCAAGTTCGTCTTTCGGAGGTGTTCCGTCGATGATCAACCAGCGATTGGGTTCTTGTTGGGCGAGTTCCTCGAAGCCGTGGATGGCGCGGGTGAAAAAGTCGTCATCCGCGCGTTCGAAGCGGTCGGTGTCACGCTTGGCGAGCCGTCGACGAACTGCAGCGAGGTCGACACGTATGTATACGACGAGATCAGGCCACCGTGAACCGATCGCAAAGTCGTTGAGTCGGCGTAATTCGGCAAGGTCCAGCCCCCGTCCATAACCCTGGTAGGCCAGCGACGAATACACGCTGCGGTCACTCACGACGTGCCTGCCCGCTGCCAGTGCGGGAACGACCAATTCACGCAGATGCTGCGCGCGGTCGGCGGCCATGAGCAACGCCTCGGCGTGTGGGGAGAGCTGAGTATTGGCCGGGTTGGTCAAAATTTCGCGCAACATCGTGCCGACGACCGTGCCGCCTGGCTCGCGGGTGATGAGTGCATCAAGGTGGGTGGCGAGCCGTTTAACGTGCGTTGACTTTCCGCAGCCCTCGACACCTTCGAACGCAATGTATCGCCCCGGCATCGACCTCACGCTAGGGCGTGGGTGCGACGTGTTCAGTCAGTCTTTTTGAGCTTCTTCTTCGCCGGTGGTTTCTTTGCAACCTTTGGCTTGGCGACCCGCTTGGTCTTTGGCTGCGGTGGATTGGCACGCCGCGCTGCCAAGAGTTCGAACGCACGCTCAGGGCTCATGTGTTCGAGTCGATCACCACGCGTGAGACTTGCATTCGTTTCACCATCGGTGATGTATGTGCCGAACTTGCCATCTTTGGCGACGACGGGTCGGGTGGAGTTCGGATCGTTACCGAATTCGCGGAGTGGTGGCTTTGCTGGCCCACGTCGTCCGAACTTGCGTGGCTCAGCGAGCAGCATCAGCGCTTTGTCCACCGTGATTGTAAAAATCTCGTCATGCGATGTGAGTGTGCGGCTGTCTTTTATTTTGGTGATGTACGGGCCGTAACGACCACTCTGGGCGGTGATTTCGATGCCGTCGCTGGGATCAGCCCCGATGATTCTGGGCAGCGACAACAACTTGGTGGCAACTTCCATCGTGACTTCTGCTGGCTTCATCTCCGGGAAAAGTGATGCAGTCTTGGGTAGCGGTGCTTCTTTGTCGTCGCTGCGATCACCGAGTTGGATGTACGGGCCATACCGACCCGACTTCACGTACACCGGTACGTCGTTCAATTGACCGATCGGCTCGTCGTTGCTCGGGGCATCGAGAAGTTCGACTGCCTTGCTGACGGTGAGATCTTCTGGGGTCAGATCTTCGGGCACGCTCGCGGTGCGTTCGCCTGATCGCACGTATGGCCCGTATTTACCGGGTCGTGCTTCGATCATGTCACCAGTCACTGGGTGGCGCCCGACGATAAAGGCGTTGATCTCGCGTGCGTCAATGGAGTCTTTGGCTGCTTCGGTGACGGGAAAGATACCCGGCAGATCTTTGCCATTGCCGAAATAGAACTCGCGCAGCCACAGGGCACGGCCGCGTTCACCACGGGCGATTTCATCCAGCTTTTCTTCGACAATTGCTGTGAACTTGTCGTCAATGATGCTCGAGAAATGCTGGGTGAGCAGTCGTACGACGGCGAACGCAGTCCAACTTGGTACGAGTGCTTGACCTTTCTTCCAGACGTATCCGCGGTCAACGATCACCTTGAGGATGCTGGCGTAGGTCGACGGTCGGCCAATGCCGAGCTCTTCAAGTTTCTTCACGAGTGTCGGCTCGGTAAATCGAGCTGGTGGCGTTGTCGTGTGACCAACCGCGGTGAGTTCGGCAACCGAGACTTTGTCACCAACCTTGAGTACCGGCAAAATTGCCTCAGCATCATCTTCACTTTTGTCTTCGTCAAGTTCTTCGTACACGGCTCGGTACCCCGGGAAGGTGATCGTCGTGCCACTGGCGCTGAACTCGCAATCGGCGATTTCGGTGGTATCGGCTTGCGCTGCAAGACGCAAGGTGAGCGTGGTGCCATTGGCGTCAGCCATCTGCGACCCGAGTGTGCGTTGCCAGATGAGTCGGTACACGTTTAATTCGGTCGAGTTCAGTTCGCTGCGCAGGCTGTCGGGTGAACGCAGCGGCAGAGTGGGGCGGATGGCCTCGTGGGCTTCCTGGGCGTTTTTAACCTTCGATTTGTAGGTACGTGGCTCGGCTGGCACGAATGCCGCCCCGTAGATAGTGGTGATTTCGCTGCGCACGGCAGCAACGGCATCTTCGCTGAGGCCGACGTTGTCGGTGCGCATATATGTAATGAATCCAGATTCGTACAAGCCCTGGGCAATGCGCATGACCTCGCCGGCACTGAGGCGCAGTTTGTTGCCTGCTTCTTGTTGCAAGGAGCTGGTAATGAATGGGGCCTTCGGCGACTTGCGGTACGGCTTTTCGTCAATCGAACGAACGTCAAGATCGCTGCCTCGCAGTGCCGTGGTGAGCTCATCGGCGCGGTCTTTGCTGATGACCGCTACACCATCTTTGGCGACACCTTTGCTGTCGAAGTCCCGACCCGAGGCCACTCGCATGCCGTTGAGCGCCGACAGGACCGCCTTGAATGACGGTGTAGTGGCGGCGATGGCGGCGAGGTCCCAATAATCGGCAAGAACGAAGTCCATTCGTTCTTGCTCGCGTTCAACGACCAGCCGAATGGCGGGGCTTTGCACGCGGCCGGCAGACAGCCCACGGTTGACCTTGCGCCACAAAATTGGTGACAGCGTGTAACCAAAGAGTCGGTCGAGCACACGCCGCGCCTCGGCAGCGTCGACGAGTTGCTGATCTATGTCACGGGTGTTGCGCACCGCCTCGTCGATTGCACTACGTGTGATTTCATGGAACACCATTCGCTTGACGGGAACCTTTGGTTTGAGGTATCGCACGAGGTGGTACGAAATGGCCTCACCCTCACGGTCTTCGTCGGTGGCGAGATACAACTCGGTTGCCGTCTTGAGCGCGGCCTTCAATTCGCGCAGCACCTTCGTTCCGCGTTCGGTGAGTTCGTAGGTGGGAGCGAAGTCGTTCTCGACATCCACCTGCAGACCGGATTTTGGAAGATCGGCGATGTGTCCGACGGACGCGAGGACAACGTATTTGTCACCCAGCAACTTGGCGATGGTTTTCGCCTTGGCGGGGGACTCAACGATGACAAGTGGTCGTGACATGCGGCAGTATTCTGTTGTAAGACATGGAAGTGCGGCAGTCAAGCACCCAAATGTGACTTTCGCAACTCTGTATCGTGAAAGTCATAGTGCGTAACGCTTTGAGCGAACTCGGATGGAACGAAACTTTTGCGCGCGCACTCGACAAATTGTGCACACCGAGCGCCGGACAACTCATCGGTCGGGTGAAGCGGATTGATCGCGGCTGGAGCACATTTCTCTGTGTAATCGTCGGCGATGCGCCAGAAGAACAACTGTTGCGCGAATGTCGTGTGCGAAATATCGGCGCTGATGTCGCTGTCGGTGACTGGATTATGGTCGCCGACGATCTCGAACGAATTGTGGTGGTGATACCCCGTCAGTCACGGTTGGTGCGTCGCGCGTCGTCTGACAGTTTGCGTTTCGAAGCCCAAACGATCGCCGCAAACATCGATGTCGTATTCCTCGTCCATGGCCTGGACACCCCGCCGAATCAACGCCGGCTTGAACGAGAGTTGGTATTGGCCTTCGACTCAGGGGCGCGACCCGTCGTTGTGCTCACCAAGAGTGACAGTGTGACTGCCACCGAGGTCGCCGAAACCCGCGAAATCGTCACGGCCACA
>CAMAWR010000026.1 GCA_945862045.1 Bifidobacterium breve | reverse complement strand
TTTGTCGGCCAGTGGGTCAAGGAATGCACCCGACCGCGTGATGCCGTGGCGTCGTGCCAAAAAGCCGTCGAAGCCATCGCTGGCACACAGCACGAACCATGCAGCGAGTGCCACCCATGAACCGCCTGGCGCAACGGGAATCACGGTGAACAGCAGTGGCGACACCACTAGACGACCAACCGTGACCGCGTTGGCCCATGTGACGAGTGCACTGGGGTCAACCGCCAACGTCGGCCCCTTGCGCCACGAGGTCGGGGCCGTGCGCATCCACGATCTTTAACGTGGCGAAACTCCCCGTCGGCAAGTTGCTCGGCACCCGAATGATGCCGTCGATTTGCGGTGCCTCATGGTGACTGCGACCAACGCCAGGTTCGTCCACCAGCACCTCCAGGGTGTGATCGATGAGTTCGTCGCGCTTGGCGGCGGTGATCGCATCCTGCAGCTCGCGCAACTCTGCGATGCGGTCATGCACGAGCCCGGCTGGCACCTGGTCGGGCAAGCCGAGCGCGTAGGTGCCCTCTTCGGGGCTGTATTCAAAGAAGCCACACCAGTCGAGCGATGCTTCACGCACGAACGAGAGCAACTGGTCGTGGTCATCCTCGGTTTCACCCGGGTAACCAACGATGAAGTTGCTGCGAAAAGTGGCCTGCGCCGCACGGCCACGAATATCGGCGATGCGTTGCAAGAATCGCTCACCGTCCCCCCAACGCCGCATACGCCGCAGGTGCGCCTTGGCGACATGCTGCAACGACAAGTCAAAGTACGGCACGCCACTATCAAGAATTGCATCAATCAATTCGTCACTCAGGTCGCTTGGATACAAATACAACAGTCGTGTGCGCGGCACCTTGGCCGACACCTGGCGCACGAGGTTGACGATGGACCCGGCGCCGAGTTCGTCGGGGCGATCTTTGCCGTAGCTCGCCAAATCCTGGGCGACGAGCACTATTTCTTTGGCCTGCAGTTCATCAACTTCGCGCAGGATGCTGTCTACATCGCGACTACGTTGCGGGCCACGAAACGACGGAATCGCACAAAAGCCACAACTGCGATCACAGCCCTCCGCAATTTTCACGTACGCCCACGGTGTGCGCGATGCGGGGCGTGGCAAGTTGAGTAAGTCGAACGACGGCACGGCCTGGGCGGTGACGGCGAGTGACGGTTTTTTGCCGAGCGTGACGGTGGTGGCACTTACGACACCGGTTTCGATCGCCACGCCAAACCCGGCGATCTGGTCGGCTTCGGGCAGATTGGCACGCAACTCGTCACCGTAACGCTCGGCCATGCAGCCGGTGACCACCAGTCGTGCACCCTGCTTGCGGCGCTCGCTCAACGCCAAAATCGTGTCGATGCTTTCCTTGCGGGCATCTTCGATGAAGGCACAGGTGTTGACCACCACCACATCGGCCTGTGATTCATCGTCGGTGGCCACCAAGCCCTGCGCCAGCAACGTGCCAATCAGTTTCTCGGAGTCGACTTCATTTTTGGGGCAGCCCAGTGTTTCGATGTAAAAGCGGGAAGCCACGCCGTAAGGCTACGAGAGTTGGGGCACCCATTAGAGTCCGCTTGGAGGTGTTCGAGTACCTGGTGGGCTCCACCGTCTTCAAAACGGCTGGGACAACGAAGTTGTTCGGCGGGTTCGATTCCCGTCCACCTCCGCCAAACAAAAGTTCTCCAACGCCATATCTGTATCAATCAATGCCTCGTTCAAGTCGCGACGTCAAGTTGAGCATCACTCCAGCAACACGAAAATCAGCAACTCGACGGGTCATTCGTACATGATCCAGGGCTTCGGCGAGAGGCACAGCGAATTTTCGGGTGATTTCCAATCGTTCACGAAGGTGTGAAACACTGAAGCCATCAGAGTGCAGATCGAGTAGTTCGATGATGACTGGACTCAACCCGTACAGAAATTCTCGTTCGAATGTAAGACCGCCGCATTCCACAAAAGCGCCACGGTTCACCAAACGACGCGCGATACTACGGTCGATTGATGCTGAGGGGACTCCCGTCGCGCCAGCGCTCCGGACGTACAGCAAAAGTGCCGACTCTTTCGAGTTCTTTTCACCCGTTCGTCGAACCTCATCCTGTTCAGTGGTTATGTTCGACATCGTGCCGAGCACGGCCCGATCTATCTGCGAAAGCGAAGCAAGGCCGAGAGACCCTTCGGAATCCAAGAGACTCCCAATTTTGGTCTGAATCTGTGCGAGCTCAGTAGTGGAAATGAATACGTCGCCAATTGCCGAAGGTGGATTACGGCCCACTCGCCTCAGATACTCCTGCACGGTGCACCATGGCGGCTCAGGTGGATCAATGATACGAACGATGCCGCCCGCGACGGTGGCATTTCGACCAGAATCCCGCAGAATGAAGCGGTCGCCAGGCTTCAACGCGAGAGGCTCCTCAATTTCGATGGTTGCTCGGGCAGTCATACCAGGTGCAATTTCTGCCAGTCCATCAGGAAGCACTCGGCAGGACGTCGAGTTGGTCGCAATACAGAAAAGGTTGCTTCCACGAAACCCGATGCCTCCTTGCGCTTCGGGTGTGACCTTGATTTCGACACCAAACGCTTTGGTTGGCCACCAATCCTGCTCGATCACAAGTTCATCACCACGTCGCAAGTCCAGCGTGTCGGCGCTTGTCAAATTGATGGCGCATCGGTGGCCGGGCCCGAGTGATGACACTGACTTACCCTGGTGCTGAATCTCGCGAACTCGAACCTTTTGCCGATCACGAATCACACACAGTTCCAAACCTGCATACAGCGGACCATCTGTGAGGGTTCCTGTCACAACCGTTCCAACTCCAAGACGCACGAAAACTCTGTCGACGAACAGACGAGATCTTGACTGGTACCCGTCTTTGGTTGGCACCACGCGTAGTGACGCCAACCGCTCAAGCACCGTTACGAGCTCGGCAACTCCTTCACCGGTAATCGCCGATGTTCTGACGAAGGTACATCTCGCCCACCCCAAACTGGCGAACACATCGCGTAGCTCACCTTCCTTGCTCAATCGACCGAAATGTAGGAGGTCAATTTTGTTGAGTGCGACAACTATTTCCTGGATACCAAGTAGCTCAGCAATTAATAAATGTTCAAGTGTCTGCGGCATTACCCCCTCGACAACATCGACAACCAGTAAGAGCACATTCGCAGACCAGACTCCCCCGATCATCGTGCGAACAAGATCCTCATGACCGGGAACGTCGACAAATTCCAGAGACTGTGAATCTCCCATTGACCGAAATGCAAACCCAAGATCCAGGGTCATACCCCGGCGTTTTTCGTCGGGCAACCTGTCAGGGTCGGTACCAGTTAATGCTGCAACTAGTGAAGACTTGCCGTGGTCAACGTGTCCAGCCGTTGCAATAATCGCCATGACGCCTAGTTCAAAATTGTTCGAATGGCGCACGCGAGCACTGCATCGTCCTCACGTGCGATAGAACGAAGATCACAAATAGTCCTATCTCGATCCAACCGAGCGATTATTGGTGGATTGTTATGACGCAGCAGTGCAGCAAAATCACCCTCGAGAACGACTGCCCAGGAGCTGATTCGAGCCGATGGTGCAGACCCCGCACCTGGAATCGACTCGACCTTTTCTACGAAGCCGATTTCGGCGTTCCGCACGACTTCCACTGCGCGTCGATAGAGATTTTCTTCGGTCTCCGCCACCATACTCCAAAACGGAATTTTACGAATTGCTTCGCGTGTCAGGTAGGACAGCAAAGTGGACTGAATATCCATCATTATGTCGGTACCAGGACGCACGGCTCGCATGAGCGGATGCTTGGCGCATTGATCAACTAATGCACGCCGTCCGGCAATGATGCCGCATTGTGGACCGCCCAGCAGCTTGTCACCAGAAAAAGTGACCACTGCGGCACCGTCTGCCAAGGCTTGTCGGGCAGCAGGTTCACCACCCAGCCACGGTGGCACCGAGATTCCCTGCGTGGTGAGCCACGGACAGGTGTTGTCTAATAGTCCCGATCCAATGTCAACCACCAGCGGACAATCAAGGGTCGACAATTCAGCCGTGGTCGGACGATGGACGAAGCCAGATAGTTCGAAATTCGAGGAGTGAATACTCATGATCAATGCAACATCGGAGTTTTCTATGGCTTTTTGGAAATCACTTCGGTAAGTTTTGTTCGTAGTTCCAACATCGACGAGGTTCGCACCCGATTGCTCAATGACCTCGGGGATTCGGAATCCGCCACCAATCTCGACACTTTCCCCGCGTGATACAGCGATGCCTCGTCCGTGAGCCAAAGCAGAAGCCACGAGCATGACTGCTGCCGCATTGTTGTTTACCACCAGCGCCGATTCTGCATTAATAAGTAGCCGCAGCAGCGAAGAGATGGATTCATGTCGGGAGCTGCGACGACCCTCATCAAGGTCAAATTCCACATTGACTGCGCGGAAATGCGCAGTGCGCTCCGCGTCATACGCCCTCGGCGCACGACCCAAATTAGTGTGCAAGAGAACTCCCGTCGCATTTACAACATCACCAAGTAAATGGCCCGCAAAGTCAGCCGCAAGCAAACTCGCGGCCCCAAACGTGTCGTGCTGATTGAGCTCGACGGCTGCTCGTGCGCAATCAACCAACACGGCATGAGGAAGCGCATGAATCTGCGATAGCTGACGAGCCAGCACATCTATCGAGGTGGGTCGTAGGTGTTTTTCCATTTTTTAGCAGGCTACTTAACTTCAGAAACAAGTACTAATCTCAGACCATGACCGCCAAAGAATCATGGCCGGAAAATCCGGTGCGACTTACCGAATGGACCACATGTGGTGGTTGCGCAGCAAAAATTGGTGCGAGTCTCCTGTCGGACCTACTCCAAAATGTTGAAACAAGCCATTCAGCAGAGCTACTCGTCGGTCTCGCCCCATTCGACGACGCAGCGGTCTTGTTGCTGACACCAGAAATTGCCCTAGTTAGTACCGTCGATTTTTTCCCTCCGCTAGTCGATGATGCAGATGATTACGGAACGATTGCAGCCGCTAATGCCTGTAGTGACATATTTGCCATGGGTGGCGAAATTCGCCTCGCGGTCAATGTCGCAGGCTTTCCCGAGGATTTCCCACAATCGACAATCATTGAAATTTTTAATGCGGCATCCCGAACCGTTACTTCAATGGGTGGAGTCATTGCGGGTGGTCATACGATCCAGAATCCTGAACCTATCTTTGGATTAGCTGTTCAAGGTGTCGTCCATCCTGAAAGGGTTTTTCGAAAGGGTGGAGCTAAATGTGGTGACATGCTTCTGCTCTCAAAAGCACTTGGTACTGGTCTCATCACGAGCGCTGGCGATAAAAATGAAATTGCAGGCGCGATTTTGGGTATGCGCAAGACCAATCAGGCAGCAGCAGCAGCCTTGCGAACAGCAGGAGCCACCGTGCATGCCGTCACTGATGTGACTGGTTTTGGTCTTGCCGGGCATGCGTGGGAAATGGCAGAACGTTCCGACCTACAAATCATCATTGATACCTCGCTATTGCCACTTTACGACGGCGCTCTCCGCATATCTCAAACGGGTCACCGCACAGGAGCAGACCCAAAGAACCGTGGCTATGTCAAACAATTTTCTTCTCCCGACATCCGCGATGAGTTTGTGGCATTGGTGATGGATCCGCAAACCTCTGGGGGCCTACTCGCGGCAGTTCATCCTGATGCAACTTCGGTGCTCGTCGAATCCGGTATTTTCACCTTGATTGGATACTGCCAAGCAGGAAGTGCAGAAATTGTGCTGATTTAAAACCCTTCGTGCTAGCTGCCTTGGATTGTTTCCCATTCTTCGAGCAACATCAGGACTTCGCGGGGCTTCGAGCCTTCGCTTGGGCCGACGATGCCCCGCTGCTCGAGCAAATCCATCAAGCGTCCCGCACGCGCAAAGCCAATCTTCAACTTGCGCTGCAACATTGAAGTTGATCCGAGTTGCGTGCGCACGATGAGGTCGATGGCGTGCCTCAAGAGCACGTCGTCTTCTTCGTCACCGGTCGTGCCACCTGGCAATTCACCAACACCAGTACCCGTTGTGCCACCTTCGATGCCCGACACATAGGCAACCTCGGGCGACTGGCGCTTCCAGTAAGCGGTGATGTTGCGCACTTCGCTTTCGCCCACCCATGCCGATTGCACACGCTGGGCCACGCTGGTGTTGCCGGGCAACATCAACAAGTCACCCTTGCCCACCAACTTCTCGGCACCCGGTTGGTCCAAAATGACGCGACTATCCGTGAGGCTCGACACGGCAAAGGCCATACGGGCTGGGATGTTGGCCTTGATCACACCGGTGATCACGTTGACGCTCGGGCGCTGTGTCGCCACGATGAGGTGAATACCAACGGCGCGCGCTTTCTGGGCGATGCGGGTGATGCATTCCTCCACGTCACGCGCCGCCACCATCATGAGGTCGTTCAACTCGTCAACCACCACCACGATGAAGGGCAGCCGATCGAACTTCTTCGTCGCAATGGCGGCCGTGCTGTCACCCGAGTTGAGTTCACCGCGGTCGTAAGCGGCGTTGAAACCACTGATGTCACGGAAACCAGCCTCGACGAGCACGTCGTAGCGACGCTCCATTTCCTTGACTGCCCAACCAAGTGCATTCGCCGCTTTCTTCGGCGCGGTGACGGGCTGGGTCAACAAGTGCGGCAAACCTGCGTATTGACCCATCTCCACTTGTTTCGGGTCGATCAAAATCATCCTCACCTGATCGGGTGTGGTGCGCATGAGGATTGACGTAATCATGCAGTTGAGCACGCTCGATTTGCCGGCACCAGTGGCACCGGCAATCAGTAGGTGTGGTGTCGTCGAAATATTCAGAAACACCGGGCGGCCAGCGATGTCTTTGCCGATCGCCACTTCAAGCGGGTGCTGCGCCGACTTTGATTCGGGCGCGGTAAGCAAGTCGCCGAGTGACACCAAATCACGCGCATCGTTCGGAACTTCGATACCGATCGCCGAGCGACCCGGAATCGGGGCCAGAATACGCACATCGACTGCCGCCATGGCGTAGGCGATATCTCTCGACAACGACGTGAGGCGTGCAACCTTGATGCCCTCACCCAGCTCGAGTTCGTAACGGGTAACGGTCGGGCCGCGGGTGAAGCCCACCAATTTGGTGTCGACGCCATGCGACAACAACGCCGCCACGAGGGCATCGCCCCGTTCGGCCACGGCGTCTTCGTTCGCGCGTTTGTTGCTGGTGAGCGCCAACATGTCGAGCGGTGGCAGATCCCATGACGATGGCGCAGCGGCTGGGCCGAGGGGTATTTGCTGCTGCTGGCCCTTCGTGGGCTTCGATGCGGGTTCAGGCTTGGGTCTCACCACTCGCAGGCGGGTCTTGCGCGGGCGTGATTCGTGCTCCTGGTCGGGCTCGTCACCCACATCGCCGTCATCAAAGTCGCCATCGCGGGCTCGGTCATACACGGCGTCACGCGCCGCAGCTTCTTCGTGTTCGCGGCGTGCAGTATCTAAATCATCGATGCCTGCGATGACTCCACCCTCTCGTTCGGCATCGAATGGGGTGACGCCACCCTCGCGGTAACGCCGGGCGGCGCCGCTGAGTTTGCCAGACACATCTCTAATCGACCGCGCAAGGTCCGGCAACGACTTGCCTGATGCCAACATCAGACCAAGCACAATCGTTGGCGCCAGGATGACTACAGCACCGACGGGCGACAACGACGACTCGAGCGGCTCGCCAACGAGCCAGCCCAGCCATCCCCCGGCGCCCTCAAGTGCACCGAGTGAAACTTCAAGCTCGCTCGCCGCCAAGAACACATGCATCACACCAAGCAATGCCACGCACACTACGAGCCACCCAAACGTCAAGCGCACACGGTGCTCGATACTCACACGCTTCAGCAACGCCATGCCGAGCCCCAGACAGATGAGCGGCAACACGAAACGCCCGAGGCCAACAGTCCAGCGCAGCGAGGTGTCAAGGCCTCGACCGACGGGGCCGACGACGCTCACATACACCGAAAGCGACAAGAGCACGCCCAGCACCATGAAGAACATCCCCATCAATTCCCCGGCCCGCTCCGCCAAAATGGGCTTCAGTACCGGCTCACCCTGCACCACCCGAAACTTCACCTCAGGATCAACCTCGGCATGGGTGCGAGCGCGTGGAGCGCGTTTTTGAGCCTTGGACGCCATCTCTATAAAGTACCCGCGGCGGGCGTGATGCTTGGGGATTAGCCGGCGCGGGCAGCAACGAGATTCGCCATCACCGCGACGGCACGTTCCGCCAGACCACTCGGCGGTGGGCCCATCGGCAAACGTGCTTCGCCTACATCCAGCCCGAGGTGATTCATCATCACCTTGGTGGGTAGCGGGTTGGGGTTGTCATCACCCGTTTCGAATGCAAAACTTTCGGTGAGTCGCGCGTTCACTTTGCGTGCGCCGGCGGCGTCGCCTGCGTTCCATTTCGCAAACATCTCTTGATGGTCAACACCACTCCAATGTGTTGCCACACCGATCACGGCAGTGCAACCCACCGCCATGAGCGGCAACGTAAGGCCGTCGTCGCCAGAAATCAGTTCGAACGATGACGGCACCATGGTCATGAGTCGTGCACTTTCGGCCGGATTGCCCGCAGCGTCCTTCACACCGGCCACATTTTTTACGTCGTTGGCCAGTTTGGCAAGCGTTGCCGTGTTGATTTTGCGGCCCGTGCGCACCGGAATGTCGTAGATCACCACGGGCAAGGTGGTGGCGCCACACATCGCGCGAATGTGGGCATCGATTCCCGCCTGCGAGGGGCGGTTGTAATACGGGCACACCGCGAGAATGCCCGCCACACCGAGTTTCGAGGCCTGTTTCGTGAGGTGCACCGAGTGCGCGGTGTCGTTCGAGCCCGTGCCGGCAATGACCGGGATCGTTACCGCTTTCGCCACCGCTGCGAACAACGAGAGCTTTTCGTCGTCGGTGAGCGTGGATGATTCGCCCGTCGTGCCCGCCAGCACGAGGCCGTCGTTGCCGTTGTCTTGCAGCCAACGCGCCAAGCGCACCGCACTGTCGATGTTGAGTGACCCATCGCTGTTGAACGGCGTCACCATTGCGGTGAGCACCTGACCGAATTGCGGCATGCGCAAAGGTTAGTGCGCAGACATTGATGCCCGGCTCAGTGAGCCGGTGTAGCAACCTCTTGGCCGAGTTCGAACGACAGGTACTCTTCGCCGGTGTTTTCCAGGTCTTCGAACTGGATGACGCCCATTTCTTCGAAACGGTGACGCAGCCACTTGTCGTTGCGGTCGAGCAGGCCCAGTTTCTTGCAGTTCGGCACGATCTTGGCGAACAACAATTGCTGGAAGATTTTGCGACCCGGGTCGTTGACCATCAGTGGGATGACCACCTTCGGGTCGACACCCATGTAGCGCCAAACCTCTTGTTGCAAGAAGCGGTCACGCATGCGGATGCTGGCCTCGTAGGCGAACTCTTGGCGGTCCTTCATTTCTGAGTCAGACATGCCGTCGTACACCTCTTTGAGACTGAGCACACCGAAGGCCACGTGACGGGCTTCGTCGCTCATCACGTAACGCAACAGTTTCTTGAGCAACGGCTCGTTGGTCAACTGGTGCAGGTAGCCGAACGCAGCGAGGGCGAGGCCCTCCACCATGATCTGCATACCGAGGTACGTGAAGTCCCAGCGGGAGTCTTTGATGACGTCATCAAGCAACATCTCAAGGTGTGCATTAATCGGGTAGCCACCACCGAGTTTTTCATCCAGGTAGCGGGCAAACACCTCGACGTGACGTGCTTCGTCAACCACTTGGGTGCTGGCGTACAACTTGGCGTCGTACCACGGCACGGTTTCGACGATTTTGGATGTGCAGATGAGTGCACCCTGCTCGCCGTGCAGGAACTGCGACAACGACCACTTGCGGCTTTGGATGCCGAACTCGAGCCACTCTTTGTCGCCCCATTTGGCAAGTGGTGTGTCGGCGTACCAGTTGGGGTCGATGCCGTTGCCGATGAGAGCCTGGTCTTCAGCCACGGTCTTTTCGACGTCGACATTCAGATCCCATGGCAGGTCGGTGGTGCCATTCCACTGACCCGTCTTGGCCTTTTCGTACAACTTGCGCAATTGCGGGCGGGCCAACGAGTAGTCCCACGTAAAGACGGTGTCGGCATTGTTCTTTACGATGTGCTCGACTTCGTTCGGGTCGACCAATGGCGTATCGAGAATCGCCTCGATGTCGTTGATCGACGCGCGACCGATGATGG
The DNA here is from genome assembly GCA_945862045.1 of Bifidobacterium breve. Lineage (GTDB taxonomy): Bacteria > Actinomycetota > Acidimicrobiia > Acidimicrobiales > Ilumatobacteraceae > F1-60-MAGs027. The sequence continues at coordinate 9,745 of CAMAWR010000026.1, read as the reverse complement.
TCTGGTTTTCTTCGCTGGTGATGGTCATTGCATTGCTCCTTGTGTGAATCGCAGGTGTGCTCTTACGAACGCGCGTGTTTGGGTTTCATTGGTGAAGTCATACTGCGAACTTGGTGCCAAGAAATAGCTGATCACGAGTCGCGCGAGCACTTCGACGAGCTCGCCAGCAGCCTTGCGTGACAGATACGGCTCGAGCAACGGCGTGAGATAGGCAGTGGCAACCCGCACGATACGCGGCACACCCTGCACGGTGAGTTGCGTAAGCACGTCACCAGGTTCAGCAGCCAGCATCAAGGCAAGATGGGCATCGTTACCCAATTCGCTCGTGGCCACGACCATACAGCGCACGATGGTGTCTTCAAGCGTGGTTTCGCCTTCAGCGTTGGCGCGCAATGTGGTGAAGAACAATTCCAGTTCGCGAACACGCAAGGCCTCGAGCAGCACTTCTTTTCCGCCCGGAAACGTGCGATACAACGTGGCGCGCGAAACTTGTGCTTCATCACACACATCGTTGATGGTGAGCCGCGCAACGCCCCAGCGCTCGATCGCCGATTTGGTGGCGTCAAGGATCGCGTCGTTGAGGCTGTTATCTGTGACTGACATCACCTGAGACACTAAGACGTTTTTTGTCTCATTGCAAGTCGGCCGGCCAAAAACAAGAGCAACGACGCAAAGAGCAGGTTGGAAGCCCGGTCGGGCAGACGTTCGGCAATGAAGGCACCAACCACGGCACATCCCGCCCCCGAGAGCCCCACGGCGCCAGCCGCGCGCATGTCCACATGGAGGTTGCGACGGTTGCGCCACGTGCCGATAATTGCTGTTGGCACAATGACGGCCAGTGAGGTGCCCTTGGCGACGACGGGTGACAAGCCGAGCACCAGCATCATCACCGGCACCATGATGACCCCACCACCAACCCCCAGCAGCCCAGCCAGCACCCCGGCGATCACCCCTGTTGTCACGAGCACGGCCCCCGAGCCGAGGGTAAGGGCATGCTGCGTCGCTGTGTCAAGTTCGAACACAAGTCGAGCCGCGGAAAGAGTGAGCACTCCGGAGAACACGAGCGACAGCAGGCGCTTGGGTGCGCGGGCCAACCACGCGGTACCCAACACGGTCCCAACCAACGAGCCAGCCGTCAATGTCACGACAGCACCGACATTCACGTGATCGTTGGCGATGTAGGTAACGAGACCACACAATGCAATCGGCAGCACTGCGGCAAGTGACGTACCGTGCGCGCGTTTCTGCTCCATGGACGTCAACCACATCAGACCAGGAACAATCAAGATGCCGCCGCCAACGCCGAACATGCCCGAGAGCAGCCCGGCCACCAACCCCACAACGACAAATCGGCTCATTCGCACTACGCCAACCTAGGCGCGTTTTCGGACTACTGTTTGATGCATCGTTGCAGTCGCAACGATGCATCATCATCATCATCATCATCAAGGGGAGCACCACATGAAACAGCGATCACTTCGCCGTCGTCTTATCGCACTCGGCGCGGTTGCGATTGTCGGTCTAGCGGCCTGCGGCGGCAGCAACGAAGCAGCTGAAGAGACCACCGAAGAGGCAGCAGAAACGGTCAGCGGCACGGGCAACGAATGCACCACCGGCAAAACACTGACCGAGGGCAAACTCACCATTGCCACTGGCAACCCGGCCTACGAACCGTGGGTCGTTGGCGATGCGCCAGAAAGTAAAGAAGGATTCGAGGCCGCTATTGCCTACGGAGTGGCCGGCGAAATGGGCTTCAGCGACGAAAACATCGTGTGGGTTCGTACCAGCTTTGACGAAGCCATTCAGCCAGGTGCCAAGAACTTCGACTTCAACCTGCAGCAGTACTCGATCACCGACGAGCGCAAGGCAACCGTCTCGTTCAGCGACCCGTACTACTCCACCAACCAGGCGCTTGTCGCGTTCGGCGATTCAGCAGCGGCCACCGCAACGTCGGTGAGCGAACTGAAGGGTCTCAAGTTCGGTGCACAAGCCGGCACGACGAGCCTCGAGTTCATCACCAGCGTGATTCAGCCGGATGCCGCGCCGTTCGCCTATGACGACAACGCCGGCGCAAAGGCAGCACTCGAAGCCAAGCAGATTGACGCAATTGTCGTTGACCTGCCAACCGCGCTGTACATCAGTGCCGTAGAGATCGAGGGCTCAAAAGTGGTCGGACAATTCCCGCTGAGCGACGTCGCCCCAGGCGACGATTTCGGCATGGTATTTGACCTCGACAACCCGCTCGTTGAGTGCGTGAATGTGGCGCTCTCTCGCATGCGAGACCTCACCTACGAGTTGATGAGCATCGAAGAGACGTGGCTCGCGGATTACACCGGCGCACCGGTCATCAGCCTCGACTGACGCAACGACAGCAGCACGAGCGCCAGCAACGGCGCCGTAGTTCGCTCATCGCAGCGACCAGCACCCTCGTGGTGCTGGTCGCTGTCCTTGTGCTCGTACCGCGGATGCCGCGCTGGGATCGCGTCAAGCAGTCGTTCTTCGACGTCGACCAGATGGGCGATTCATTTCCACGTTTGATCGATGCCTTCTGGCTGGACGTAAAAATTTTTGCCTGGACGACACCGGCAATCTTTGCCCTCGCGCTTCTGATTGCCCTGGCCCGCAATTCGCGATCACCAGCCCTGTTCCCCATCCGGGCCCTCGCTGCTGCGTACACCGACGTCATGCGTGGCGTACCCGTGATTTTGTGGATCTATCTCGTTGGCTTTGGCGTGCCAGGCCTGGGCATCGCCCGGCCGTTCAACTCCCCTTTGTTGTGGGGTTCAGTCGCCCTCGCCATGACGTATTCGGGTTACGTAGCAGAAGTCTTTCGCGCCGGCATCGACAGCGTGCACGAAAGTCAACGGGCCGCGGCCCGCTCACTCGGGTTGTCGAGCACGCAGACCATGCGCCATGTGGTGCTGCCACAGGCGATTCGCCGGGTCGTGCCACCACTGCTGAACGACTTGGTGTCGCTGCAAAAAGATGTGGCACTCGTTTCGCTCATCGGCCCGATTGAAATCTTGCGACAGGCCGGTATCGATAAGTCGAAGTTTGCGAACTTCACTCCGTTCGTGGTGGCGGCGCTGATCTTTTTGTCGGTGACGATTCCACTCACCCGACTCACCGACTACCTGTGGCAGCGCGAGCGGCGCCGGACGAGTGGCACGCGGGTGGCGGCGTGACGAATCACGCGGGGTCGGCCGCGAGCACCCCCAAGGTGAGCCTGCGAGGCATCACCAAATCGTTCGGCAGCAACACCGTGCTACACAATCTGTCGCTGGATGTCGCCACGGGCGAGGTGGTGTCCCTCATCGGGCCAAGCGGCAGCGGCAAGACCACGCTGCTTCGCTGTGTCAACTTGCTCGAGCACATCGATGATGGTGCCGTGTTGTTGGATGGTGACGAAATCTCTGCGATCGGTCGCGACCCAAACCCCGTTCGCCGTCGTGTCGGCATCGTATTTCAGAGTTTCAACTTGTTTCCGCACATGTCGGTGATTCGAAACATCACGCTGTCACTCACCAAGGTGCTCGGTCAGTCACACGATGACGCCAACGCGCACGCCAGTGGCTTGCTGCGGCGATTCGGGCTTTCCGAAAAAGCCGACGTGTACCCCGACCAGTTGTCGGGTGGCCAGCAACAACGAGTGGCGATCATTCGGGCCCTGGCGATGCGGCCCGAGGTGCTGTTGCTGGATGAGATCACCTCGGCACTCGACCCCGAACTCGTCGGCGAGGTGCTGGATGTCGTGCGTGAATTGAAAGGCAGTGGCATCACTCTGCTCATCGCCACCCACGAGATGGGTTTCGCCCGCGAGATTTCCGACCGCGTGTGCTTCTTGCACTCAGGCTCGGTTGCCGAAATCGGCTCACCACTGCAGATGTTCGACTCACCGAGCGACGAACGAACACGCCAGTTCTTGCGTCGTGTGATGCCCTGACTAACGCGGCGGATTAACGCGGTCTCCACGTGCGGTCTTCGGGCAGTGCATCCCCGCCGTCCACCACGAACATTTGCCCGGTTATGTACGAGGCATCACGACCACATAAAAACTCGATCATGGCCGCAACCTCATCGGGCGTGCCCGAACGCCCGAGGGGTGACACTGCCCCGGCATTCGCTTCGGCTGGTGTCTGGGAGCCGGTGGCAATCCAACCTGGTGCCACCGCGTTGACCATGATGTTGCGGCGGGCAACTTCGAGCGCGACCGCCCGGGTGAGGCCGATCATGCCCGCTTTAGCGGCGTTGTAACCGACGTCACCGATGCCAGCCTGCAGTGCCCCGGTGGTGCTCGCCACGTTGACGATGCGGCCGCCATCAGGCATCACGGTGCGACCATCGGGCAACGTTCCGAGCACTCGCCGCGTCACCAAAAAACATGAGGTCAGATTGCGCGCGAGTGAGTCATTCCACTGCTGCAGGGTCGTGTCGCCGAGCGACGCATTGAACAACTCGTTGCCAACCGTGACCATTCCCGCATTGTTGACCAGCACATTGATGTGACCGAACCTGGCAGTGGCTTGTGCGATCACCGAGTCGACTGCCGACTCAAGGGTGAGGTCAGCAACCAGGCCCAAGACAGCCTGAGGGTCGGTTGCCAGCTCGCCTACTCGTTGGTGGATTCGGTCGGTGGTGCTCGTGACTACTACGGAGCACCCGGCAGCAAGCAGACGCCGGGCGGTGGCAAAGCCGATGCCCGTTGAAGAGCCGCAACCAGTAACCAGCGCAACGCGCGGAGCCACTAGACCGACTTGGTGAAAGGCAGTGGATAGCGACGGGCAGCGAACGGCGCGTTCAGCACGATTGCCAACACCACGAGCAACACCGCATTGAACAACACGGGGCGCCAAACATATTCGTAGCCGAGTTCAGTAATTTTCGCACCACCGATCACGGCGCCAATTGCGGTGCCACCACTCGGTGGATGCGTGCAGCCAAGCGTGGTGATGATCAACGCGGTGACGGCAACGGCGATGCCGGCTGCGAGCGTCAGGTTGTCAACAAGTTTGGCACTGGTCACACCCACCGTTGCACCGATCGTGTGCGCCAAGAGCACCGGTCCGGGTTGGGCCATCGGCCCGCGTGGTGTCATAAAAATGATGATTGCCGACGCGCCCATCGCCAGGGCCAAAATTGGTGCCTGCTCGAGGTCGAACACTTGATCACTTGCCCAATAGGTGATCGCAATTGCGATCAGCGCACTGACACCGCCGATTGCGGCATCCTTGGGGCTCAACTTTGGCGCGGGAAACAGCCATTTCATGAACATCGGTCAACGACCTCCCAGGTTGTGTTGTTGCACTATTTCATTCCCATCCACTTACCGAGTTTCGAGCGTCGGCCCTGCCGCGTGAGGGGCACACCCGTCGCACGCGAAATCTTGCGTTTCGCCGCAGTCACACCGAGCGCCCGCTTCCATGAGAAAGTCAGGCCTGGGAAGATTTTCATGTGCCTCCTGATAGTAACCAACGCAGACCCCCGGTGCTCGGCGGAGAGACACCGAGGAGCCTGCCATCGGTAGAACCGACCTCGTCAGTATGGCAGTGGGGTGAGCGCCCAGCCAAACCAAGCGATCAGGACGCGAATGCGTTGCAGTACACCAATTCGCCGTCGACGGTCAGACCGTGCGCCACGTAGGCCGCGGTCTCGACGTGCAATTCGGTGCCGCGACCAACGCCATCCGAGAGCGTACCTTCGGTCGCTGCAACGGCAGCGAGGAATTTCTCGAGCGCTGCAATGCCACTTGCTGCATCAATGGTCACACCCGGGGTGCTGAACTCGTCGGCATCAATCACTGCGGCACGCACGATCGCCTCCCACGACACTTCGAGTGCCTCGGTGCTTGGGAACACTTCGACGCCCAAGATCTTGTCACCGTGTGCAATTGCAACACCCACTTGACCGGGTTGAATGCCGTCAGTCAGGAACTGGTTGACAACTGCGATGCGATCCGAGCGACGGTCGAGATCTTCGTCTACACCGAGAAACAGGCTGGCTTCGGCGTGCACTCCACGTGAGTTGAGCTCATAGGCGATCGTGTTCCACACTTCGCCTTGTGCCGACGCCTTGCTCTTGTATTGATCGATGTTGTTTTTCACACTGCGCTGTTTTGCGACACGCATGCGACGCGACGCCACACGCCCCGAGTTGGCAAAACGCGAGCGACCCGACCAACGGCCGGCTTCCACGCACGACACGGGGATGACCATCTTGGTGCCTGCGGCAACCACGATCGACACGTTTACAACACGTGTTTGACGACCACCGCTCAGAATCCGCCCAGCGGGGATCAACAAATCGTGTGGCGTGGGGTTGTGCACCTGTAGTTGCGGCACGGTGGGTGTTTCGAGTTCTGACACCACGAGCTCGTCGCCTGCCATCTTGATCTTGGAGGTACGGCCCGCTGGAGCGAAAATTGGAATCATCGTGATGCCTCCGCGCGTGACCGGGACGCCAGGTTTGAGGGCGGTGATGTCTTTCAAGAATGCTGTGGTCATGGGAATGCCTTTCGGTCGTGGATGTGTGTCCCCGAACAGGGACCACACGTTTACGCACGACTACTCGGCAAGTGTGATGTGGCTATTTCTCGCAGCCGCTGTGGCGGTTTATGCGCTCGGCAGTTTGTAGTCCGCGAAGCGATCACGCAGGGTCTTTTTGGAGAACTTGCCCACCGAGGTTTTGGGCACCTGATCGATAAAGACCACGTCATCAGGGATCTGCCACTTGGCCAGCTTCGGGGTAAGGAAGGCGATGATTTCCTCTTTGGTGATCGTTTCACCATCCTTGGGCACCACACAGGCGAGCGGGCGCTCCGACCATTTCGGGTGGGGCACGCCAACGACGGCGGCCTCTTTGACCTTCGGATGCGACATCAACTCGTTCTCGATTTCCACCGACGAGATCCATTCGCCACCCGACTTGATGAGGTCCTTGGTGCGGTCCACCAAACGGATGCGCCCGACCGAGTCGACGACCGCCACGTCACCGGTGCGCAACCAGCCATCCTTCGTGAAACTTTCTGCCGACCGCGAGTCGTTGTAGTACGAACTGGCAATCCACGGCCCCGCACACTGCAACTCGCCACTCGTTTCGCCATCCCACGCCACCATCGTGGTGGTATCGGGTTCCACCACACGAAAGTCGACGCCGAGCACGATACGACCAACGGTCGTGCGAATCTCGGCTTGTTCTTCGACCGGTAGTTGTTGCTCGGCGGTGTTCAGCGTGCATACCGCAGAGATTGGTGAAGTCTCAGTCATGCCCCATGCCTGCAGGATTGGCAGACCAATTTGTTCGCGATAAGCCTCGCTGAGGGCCTTGGGTACTGCAGCACCACCGCACACGACGGCGCGCAGCGACGATGTGTCACGACCCTTCAGTTCGGGGAGTACCGCCATCCAGATGGTGGGTACGCCGGCAGCGACGGTGACTTTTTCGTTCACGATGTGGTCAGCGATTGCCTTGCCCGACAAGTCGGGGCCCGGCATAACCAGGTTGGCGCCGCATGCCGTTGCAGCATGCGTGAGACCCCAAGCATTTACGTGGAACATTGGCACGACCGGCAATATGGTGTCGGATTCGCGGACCCCGAGCGAGTCGGCGAGCATCTCGGCCATCGTGTGCAAAAACGTCGAGCGGTGCGAGTAGACGACACCCTTGGGGTTGCCGGTGGTTCCACTTGTGTAACACATGCTGGCCGCCTGATTTTCGTCGGTGACATTCCATTCGGCCGCCTTGGCTTGTTGCAACAGCGATTCGTATTCATAAACCTGCACGCCGGGCACGCTCGCTGGCGCCTCGCCTTTGCCGTCATTCATGAACACCAGGTGCTTCACCGTGGTGAAGGTCGACATGAGCGGCTCGAGAATCACCCAGAGTGATGTGTCACAAAAAATAACCTCGTCTTGCGCATGATTGACGATGTAGGTGACTTGCTCAGGGAACAAACGAAAGTTCAACGGGTGCAGCACGCGGTTCGAGCACGGTGCGGCGAAGTACAGCTCCAGGTGTCGGGCTGAGTTCCACGCCAACGTTGCCACTCGACCGAATTTTGAAATCTTCAAGATGTCGAGCACCCCGCCCAACAGACGGGTGCGTTCGGCCCAGGCGCCGTACGTCGTGCTGACTTTTGCGGTGGCGGTTGCCGTGATGATGCGCTTGTCCCGGCCGTATCGCTCTGCTCGTTCAAACAAATGCACGAGCGTGAGTTGTGTCGGCTGCATTAAACCCTTCATGTGGCCCCCTTCGCCGTACCGAACTGTACACAGGCGAGTCGCCACGGTGTGCAGCCAGCCCTACTACCGTTCGGGTGTGCCCACCCCACTTGTACGCCGCGCGGTGTTGGCTGGAACGGCGGGCTTGTTCGTCTTGGGCACGATCGGGTCGAACATCGGTCCTGCGCTCGTTGATGAGCGACCAGAACTGGTGTTGCTGTTGTCGTCTCGCAACCGCAACCTGTTTGGGTCGGTGCCGTACATCGACCTGCTTCCCTTCGTGCTGATCGGCTTTCTCCGTGTGCTCGCTGCCGCAATCGCACTGTATTTCTGCGGACGCTTCTTCGGTCACAAAGCAGTGCAGTGGCTGCAAGGCCCGAACGGTGAACCGCCACGTATTTATCTGTGGCTCGAGCGTGCCGTCGACAAGTTGGGTGTGTGGGCCGTCGTGATCTTCCCGGGCAGCAACGTGGTGTGTTTGCTGGTCGGGCATCGCGGCATGAAAGCCCGCAGTTTTTTGATCTTCGTTTCCATCGGCATCGCGATCAAGTTGTGGGTACTGCGAGTGTTGGGCCGCGTATTTGAATCCGAGATTCGGTCGTTCCTCGACTTCGTCGACCAATACCAATGGTGGCTGGTCGGCGGGTTGTTCGCGTTGTCGCTGCTGCAGGGCCAAGTGCGTCGCGGCCACAACCGCCCCGAGTGACGTTCACTCCTCGCCGTACCACCAGCGGTTGAAGTCACCGGGCGCGAGCATGTGACTCAACGTCGTAAAGTCAGTGTGGCCCGACACCACCAGTTCCTGCATGACCCTGAGGCCGAACCAGAACATCAGGATCTGCGTGACGAGATCCATCTCCGACTTGCAGCGATCAAAGCGCACCTCAAGCACGCTGCGTATCCCAAACCCACACTCAGTTTTCACCGGGGTGTCGTTTTCGTCATACACCACGGAGAATGTGCCGAAGATTGGGAACTCGTTCCAGCGATTGCATGCTCGATGCGGAGCGCTGGGAACAAACACCCAGTAACGACAGAGCAGACTGTCGTAGAACTCACAGGGTGGACCGAAATCCAACTGGAGTGAGTCGTCGCCCCGCGACAGTTCGATCATGACAATGTCTGCGTCTTGGATCACAAGCGCGGGATCGGCCCCGAATTCGCACATGAGATCGGAGATCTCTTGGGCGGAGTAATACTTGCGAACTGGAGAGGATTCGCTCATTGCTGGTTGCCTTTCTTTTGGCGTTTCATGTGGATCTGGCGGCGACTATGGCTCGTTCTGCCGTGACAAACCGGGGGTTCATCAACTCGAACGTGCAATGTGATGCCGTTGGTGCATTCGGGGCACTGCCAACGATGCGATCGGCGGGGGGTGGGTTCATTGACGTTGTCTGGGGTATCGGGTGAATTGTTGAACATGGAGCAGCACTATGCGGTACCGGTGTTCACAATTGCAACTACCTTCCCAACTTGGAGGCTCCTACTACGTAGGAGCCTCCAAAAATATTTTTACAGTGCGCGCGCTT
>CAMAWR010000025.1 GCA_945862045.1 Bifidobacterium breve | reverse complement strand
CTTCTGGAGGAGCGATTCTTTTTGCACCTGCAAGAACGCAATATCGAAGTCTTGGGTCGGTGTGATGCCGTTGATCGATTCAGACTTGATGATCGGCGGCTTGACCGGCTTGGCCATTGCCTTTGCTTGCTGGGCCCGGATTCGATCCTCTTCTTCGTCGCGCAACGTACGAATGCGGGCCCGCTCAGACTCGCGGATTTGGCGTTCGGCATCCTTCGCCTTGGTGACTTTGTCACGCTCACGTTGTTTTTCGCGACGGTCTTCGTCGATGACTGCACGCTTGCGGGCCTGCTCGCGTTTGCGCTCCTCGAGTGCCACCTGACGTTCAAGATCGCGACGACGTTTCTCGACCAGCTTTTCTTTGGCGAGACGGTTGCGTAACGCAAGTTTTTCCCTGGCGGCACGCTTGCGGGCCTGCTCGACCTCTCTACGGTCCTGCTTGCGCTTGCGCTCGGCGGCGAGACGGGCTTGTTTACGCTGGCGCTCATCAACTCTACGTTTCATTGCCAGCTTGCGACGAAGTGCTTCGGCTTTCTGGCGGGCACTGCGCTTGGCCAGCTCGGTTTTTCGTTTGGCGATTTTTCGACGCTTTTCATCCAACGCCCGTTTGGCCTTGCGACGACGCAGTTCTTCGAGGTTGCGGCGCTTGGTGGCTGCCTGCTTCTGCAGGGCCAACCTTTTGGCCTGCATTTTGCGCTTGATTAACGCCTTTTTCGCTGCTGCTTGTTTTTTGGCGAGGGCCTTCTTTTTTTGCGCGGCTTGGCGACGGGCTTTGACGTTCATGAACCCGTCAGGGTAGCCGCTCCACCCCGACGAACAGCGCCACGTCATCCAACGTGTTGTTCGCCGCAACGCCAGCCAACTCAACGGTCGTAATGATCAACTCCCGCGTCAGCGTCTCATTTTTTACCATCTCTGCGTGGACGTGTACCGCCGCCGCGACATCGTCAGGTGCCCCGAGGGTGAGTCGGATGCGATCAGACACGTGCAAGTCGGCGTCACGTCGTGCCTGCTGCACGAGACGAATCACGTCACGCGCGACACCTTCGCGTCGCAGGTCGTCGTCCAGCGCCAGATCGAGCACGACGATGCCCGAGCCGTCAGCCAGCGTCGTGCTGCCCCGCTCTCCGGCACCAGTGGCCACCAGGGTGAGGGAATATTCGCCTTCGCGCAACTCGAACCCACCGGCAACGACTCGGGGTCCGTCAATCGACCAGTCACCCTGTTTCACTGCCCGAATCACCTTTTGCGTATCGGCCCCCAGTCGCGGGCCCAGTGCCGCCGGTGTGACCACGAGTTCGCGTCGCGCATGTTCGTCGACATTCGTGCTCAACACCACGGCGCGCACGTTGACCTCGTCTTTGATCACGTCGACAAAATCGGCGAGGGCAGCCGCCCGCGAACTGGCCACGACGAGTGATGCCAGGGGCTGGCGCACCCGCAACTGGTGCGCCTTGCGCAACGACAATGTCGCCGAACAAACATCGCGGGCCAAGTCCATTGCCTCGACGAGTGCGTCGGCGGCACCAAGACCCTCGGTCGTCGGCCACGAGGTCAAGTGCACGCTGCGCTCGCCGGTCAGCCCGCGGTACAGCTCGTCGGTCGTGAGGGGCAGGAGTGGGGCAGCCACCCGGCACACGATGGTGAGCACGCTGTGCAGCGTGTTGACGGCCGCTTGATCGGCTTTCCAGAAGCGGTCGCGACTACGACGGATGTACCAGTTGGTGAGCACATCCAAAAACTCCCGCACCTGGGCGCAAGCATCGAACAGGTCGTTGCACTCGAAGGCCGTCGTTGATGCCTCCACCAGCAGGCGAGCCTTGGCGACGATGTAGCGGTCCAGCACGTTCTGGCTCGAGGTGTCGAACGTTCCACGCACGTTGCCGGCGTTGGCATAGAGCGACAAGAAATACCACGAGTTCCACAGTGGCAGGATCGTTTGACGCACCGTGTCCCGGATGCCCACTTCGGTGACCGAGAAATCGGCACCGCGCAAGATTGACGATGACAGCAGGTACCAACGCATGGCGTCGGCGCCGTAGGTGTCGAACACCTGCATCGGGTCGGCATAGTTGCGCTGGCTCTTCGACATCTTCTGTCCGTCGTCACCCAGCACGATGCCGTGGCTCACACAACTCTTGAAGGCGGGGCGATCGAACAACGCCGTGGCCAGCACATGCAGCGTGTAAAACCAACCCCGGGTTTGCCCGATGTATTCGACGATGAAATCACCGGGATGGTGGCTGTCGAACCACTCCCGATTTTCAAACGGATAGTGCACCTGGGCGAAGGGCATCGACCCACTCTCAAACCAGCAGTCGAGCACCTCCGGCACACGCCGCATCATCGACTTGCCGGTCGGGTCGTCGGGGTTCGCACGCACCAGGTCGTCGATGGCCGGGCGATGCAGTTCGCGTACTTGCCCACCGAAATCCCGTTCGAGGTCAGCGACGCTGCCGTACACATCGATGCGCGGGTAATCGGGGTTGTCGCTGCGCCACACCGGGATCGGCGAGCCCCAGAAACGGTTGCGGCTGATCGTCCAATCGCGGGCATTCTCCAGCCATTTACCGAAACTGCCGTCACGAATGTGGTCGGGCACCCAGATGATCTGCTGGTTGAGCGCCACCATACGTTCCTTGATCGCCGTCACGTTGACGAACCACGAGCTGACCGCCCGATAGATGAGTGGTGTACCCGTGCGCCAGCAGTGTGGATACGAGTGGTCGTACGTTTCGTGGCGCAACACCACGCCTGCTTCCTTGAGTTTCTTGATCACGAGTGGATTCGCGTCGAACACCTGGAGGCCCGCGAAGTCGGTGACTTCGCTCGTGAACTTACCGCACGAGTCGACGGGCACGACCAGTTCGATGCCGGCATCGGCACACACCCGCTGGTCGTCCTCACCGAACCCCGGTGCGATGTGCACGACACCGGTGCCATCCTCGGTCGTGACGAAGTCACCGGCCAACACGCGGAATGCCCCGACGCTCGCGCGCTCGGCGAAATAGGGCAGGAGCGGTTGGTAGCTGCGGCCGACCAAATCACTGCCCCGCAATGTGCCGACCTGTTCGGCACCTGCGAGTTCGCGTTCGTACGACTCGCGTCGGGCAAGTGCCAGCACATACCGCGTGCCGCGCAGTTCGTACACGCCATAGTCGACATGGGGCGCAACGGCGAGCGCCAAATTGGATGGCAACGTCCAGGGCGTCGTCGTCCAGGCAAGCAGTCGCTCCCCCGTTGCGAGCAGGAAGCCAACGGTGAGTGCGGGATCTTGCACCATCTTGTAGGCGTCGTCGAGACGCGTCTCGGAATTCGACAACGGGGTTTCGAGCATCCACGAATAGGGCAACACGCGGAAGCCCTCATAAATCAGACCCTTGTCCCACAGCGTTTTGAACGCCCACATGACGCTTTCCATGTACGGCAAGTCGAGTGTCTTGTAGTCGTTGTCGAAGTCCACCCAGCGGGCTTGACGCGTGACGTATCGACGCCAGTCACTCGTGTATTGCAGCACCGACTGGTGGCAGTAATCGTTGAACTTCGCAATGCCGAAATCGGTGATGGCTTGGCGACCCGAGATGCCGAGTTGTCGTTCGGCCTCGGCTTCGGCGGGCAACCCGTGACAATCCCAGCCGAACCGTCGCTCGACGCGCTTGCCGCTCATCGTGCGGTATCGCGGTACGGCATCCTTGACGAAGCCGGTCAACAAATGTCCGTAGTGCGGCAGGCCGTTCGCAAACGGTGGCCCGTCATAAAACACGAATTCACCCTCGGCTGCGCCACCACCACTCGCGCCGTCGCCATTGCCTGAGTGCTGCTCAACCGACGCTTCGAAGGTTCGGTCGGCGGCCCAGAACGCCAGGATTTTTTCTTCGAGTTGCGGCAGGTTCGGCTGTGCCGAAACGTTGGGATAGGAGCCGGCCATTACGTGGCGCTACTCACAAACCCGCAGACGCCAGCAATCGCTGCACGAAACCGAGGGCAAACACCACGGCGATGGGCGAGATATCGATCGGTCCGATCTTCGGGATGATTCGTCGCGCCGGTCCGAGCAGCGGCTCGGTGACCTGAAACAGCACACGGTTGACCGACGCGAACGGCCCACTCGGATTGACCGGAAACCAGCTGACGATGATTCGCGCAAAAATCACGAAGGTGTACAGGGAGATGATTCCAGAAATCATGAACGGGTTCCTCTTTCATTCAACATGGCGATGCCGTGATGGTAACGCCGCTTAGTCGCGGGGAATTCGCACACCGTTGGGGGTGAGACGAAAGACACCGCGCGAGATGCGCTCGAGTGTGCCGTTGAGGGCGAAGGTGAGTCCCGATGCAAAGTCGATGATGCGACGTGCTTCTTCGGGCTCCGTACTGATCATGTTCATGATTACTGGTTGGCCGCTCTTGTATCGCTCGCCGATTTCTTTGCAGTGGGTAAACGACGTTGGCTTGAGCGTGACTGGTTCAACGGCGGTGTGGTCGAGTGACTTCACGTTTTTCTGTGGCTGACCAACCGAGCCGCGCACGGTGACGCCAGAATCATCGCGCTTGCGCGTGGCGCGTGGCGCCTGCGTGGCACGCGGCGACCTTGCTGGCGCTTCGAACTCGTCATCATCAGCCTCGTCGTCACCTTCGTCATTGTCACGACCGTCACGAGTGTCATAGTCGTCGTAATCGTCGTAATTGCTGTTTGCCGACCCCGGTCGCCCGCTAGCTGGCCGACGCGCGCGCACCGATTGGTCACTGTCGTCGTAGGCATCATCGGCGCCGAGCCCGAGATACTCCATTGCCCGACGGAACATTGACATGGCGTCAGATTACCTCAGGTTTCTGGGCTGCTGCTGGACGCTCGCCGAATAGTGCCGTGCCGACCCGCACCATCGTGCTGCCTGCGGCTAGCGCGACTGCAAGGTCGCCCGACATTCCCATCGAGCAGCCCGTGAGGCCAAGGTCGTCGGCCATCTGGCGGACTGCCACGAATGCAGAGCGGGTGCGGTCGGGGTCGGGCTCGGTCGGGCCCACGGTCATGAGCCCCTCGACGCGCAGCCCCGCTGTTTGCGCCCGGGCGACGAGTGCGGCAGTGTCGCTGAGTGCACACCCACCTTTGTCGACCTCGTCGGTGGCGTTGACCTGCACGAAAATGCGCGCCCCGGGGGCCCGCTTGGCGATTTCATCGACCAGCGACGCTCGATCGACGCTCTGCCACACCGCCACCACCGCCACGAGCGAGCGCACCTTGTTGGATTGCAACCGCCCGATGAAATGCACGGGCGGATGAGCGTCACCCACCGCGGCGATCTTGCTGATCGCTTCTTGGGCGTAGTTCTCCCCCACGGCGTCACACCCGAGTTCTTCCGCCGCCCGCACGACATCGGCACTAAAACCTTTTGTGACCGCGCAAATGGCGACGGGGCCACGCGTGGCGTGGCGGGCAATGAGTTGACGAAGCTCGGCGAGCCGCTGTACGACCGCTGGCTCGCTCAACGTTCTGCGGCTACTTCAAGAAATCGGGAATGTCGAGGTCGTCATCGCCGGCGTCACTCGTACCGAAAATTTCCCGCAAACGCGAACTGCCCTTGCCGGTCTCGGGGCGTGCGTCGCCGCGCGTGGCAGTGCCGTCGCCGCGCGTCGCGATGCGACCAGCCGATGAATCCCAGCGTTCGAAACCCGACGCAATGACGGTGACCCGAACTTCGTCACCGAGGTCGTCGTCGATGACGGTGCCCAGGATGATGTTGGCATCCTGGTGCGCGACGCGCTGCACGGTTTCGGCGGCCTCGTTCAACTCAAAGAGGCTCATGTCCGACGGACCAGCCACGTTGAGCAAGATGCCACGGGCACCTTCGATGGCCGCTTCCAGCATCGGCGACGTGATGGCGGCGATGGCGGCGTTGGCGGCACGCTTGTCACCGCTCGCCACACCGATTCCCATCAGCGATGAGCCCGCGTTGGCAAGGATCGTCTTTACGTCGGCGAAGTCGGTGTTGATGAGGCCCGGCGTGGTGATGATGCCGGTGATACCTGAGACACCTTGCATCAATACTTCGTCGGCTTTCTTGAACGCATCAAGCAGCGTCGTTTTATCGGTGGCGATGGAGAGCAACCGCTCGTTGGGGATGACGATCAGCGTGTCGACTTTGTCCTTCAATTTCGCGATGCCCTGATCGGCCTGCACCGAACGACGACGGCCTTCGAAATTGAATGGTCGTGTGACGATGGCGATGGTGAGTGCACCTTCAGCCTTGGCGATCTCGGCAATGACAGGTGCGGCACCTGTACCAGTTCCGCCGCCTTCACCAGCGGTGATGAACACCATGTCGGCACCGGCGAGATGCTCTTGAATCTCGTCGCGATGTGCCTCGGCGGCTTCACGACCGATTTCTGGGTCACTGCCTGCACCGAGCCCGCGGGTCAGTTCACGACCGATGTCGATTTTGTGACTGGCGTCGCTCATGATGAGTGCCTGGGCATCGGTGTTGATGGCGATGAAATCAACCCCGCGCAATCCGGCGTCGATCATGCGATTGACGGCGTTGACCCCGCCACCACCGATACCGACCACTTTGATCACCGCGATTGGCGAATTTTGCGAGTTACTTGGCATATTTCGTCTGACCCCCAAGTTGAGCATGAGGCTCAACCTTCACTACAGGCACACTAGCCGTTCGTGACAATTGGTTGTCCAGCCGACACGTCGATGGCGGCGATGAACTGCGGGTCTTGTCGGGTGAGCAGGGTGACCACCTGAATGAGCTTGTTACGCACGTCGACTGGTGCACCGAGGGTGACGATCGTGCCCGTTTTGAGCGTGAACCCCAACGCCTCGGGGCCATTCACGTTGAGGTGCTGCACCTGCGGCGCCAGGCTGGCCGGAAGCGAAATCGCGAGTTGTGCCGCGGCCTGATAGACCAACGACGGCACGGTGCCGGGTGGCAGGTTCGGCCCGACACCCTCGATCTTCATGAATTGGGTGGGTTGGCCTTCCAGCACGGCGAGCACGCGGCCGTCGAAATCCAGCACCCGGGCACGATTGTCGACACCGACGAACCAGGCGACGGCGACTCGTTCATCGATTTCAATCACGACGCGACTCGGCAGGTACCAGTTGAGTCGCGCCCGCTGCACCCACGGGTCACCCTCCAAGCGACGCTGCGCGCCGTCAAGATCGGCGGTGAACACGCTTGCCCCTCGCAACGACTTGCTGACGTTGTCCAACAACAAAGGGTCGGTGTAGGTCACACCGGTGATTTCAATTCGGCGAACGGCAAACAGCGGTGACGCCATCACCACGAGCACGAGCGAGAACAACCCGATGAGGATGCCGAAGCCGGCGAGCGGTGACAAGCGCCAACGTGGCCAGCGCTTCCACCATGCGCGACGACCGATGCGATCATCGACGATCACATCGCCGAGCGTTGCTGTGTCGCCGAACGCCGTGCGCGAGTCGGCGAAGGGGCTCGTTGGGTCGACGGAAAACGAAGTGGTCACCACGGCCGAACCTTCACGGCGTTCATGTGGTAGCAAGTGTTCGTCGTCATCGATGACGATTGGTCGTCCGGCTGCCACATCTTCGACGGCACGTGCATGGAGTGCCGACGAAATGTCGACCACGCCGGCAACGGGTGTCTCGGCTGGTGTCTCGTCAAATGTTTCGTCGAGTATCTCGGCTGGCGTGTCGTCAGGTCGTGATATCGCGCCCGTGTCACCGAACAATTCGTGCAATTCAGCGACGGCGTCTTCGGGCATCGGCGGGGCGATGGTGACTGCACTCAGGGTGACGTCGCCAGCCAGCGGGCCGAACAGTGCGTCAAGGGCGGTCACTGGTCGGCGACCATCAATCGCGTTGCGGTCGGCACTGCTGCCGTCATCGCGCGTGGTGCCGCTGACGGCATCACCGAGTTGTGCGCCGGCGTCGGCGGCAACTTCGGCATCGAAACCGACGAGTCGCACCTCGCTGTGCAAATGAATACCCAGCTCTTCTTGCACTCGTTCGCGCACCTCAGCCATGAGATCGGCGACGTCTTGTGCACTTCCACCTACATCAACCTGAATGAAATTGGCGTGCTTGTCCGATACCTGGGCACTTCCGACGCGTAGCCCGCGCAGACCCGCCCGATCGATGATCGCCCCCGCCGAGCCACCACCCGGTTGAGGATTCACGAACACCGAACCGGCGTTCTGACCGCCCGGCTGATGTTCGCGACGCCAACGCACGATCTCGGATATTTCGGCGTCGCTGGCGACGTGATCCCCCCAGGACAGGGCGAATGACGCAGAGAGCACCACGTGATACGGCTGCAGGTCGCTCCCGCGAAAATGCAAGCCGAGGTCCTCGGCCTGCACGTTGGCGATGATGCCGTTGCCGAGGTGGAAGATCTTTGCCGATTCCAAACTGGAGGCCATGTCCGAGCCGTGCCCACCGGCGTTCATGCGAACCGCACCACCCACCGAGCCAGGCACCCCGACACCCCACTCAAAACCGGTGAGCCCACGGGCGGCACTCTGGCGGGCTAGTACTGGTAGCGGTACTGCTCCACCTGCCACAACGCGCGGCGCCCCGGGTTGCTGTGGCCAGACGATCTCTTCGGCAAAGTCACCGAGCATGACGACCAAGCCCGCAAAGCCATCGTCGGACACCAACACGTTGCTACCCCGACCGACGACCAACAGCGGCACTCGCTGTTCGCGCAACGCATTGCTGACTGCGTGCAAATCGTCGATTGATCGCGCCTTCATGAACAAGCCGGCCGGACCGCCGACTTTGTACGTGGTGTACGGCGCGAGCGCTACGTCGCGTTGGGCCCGCGCACCGAGCAAAATACTGAGTCGATCGAGGGCCCGCAACTGACGCGCATACGTGTCGGTGTCGTCAGCGGCCATGTGCCAATTCTCGCCGACGCGCCACTACTTCGTCGGGCAAGGTCTCGATGTCACCGCAACCCATGGAAATACACACATCACCATCACGCACCTCGCGCGCCACGAAGTCGACGAGTTCGTTGCGGCTCGCCCGCCACTCCACTCGGGCCGCGGGATGTGCCGCACGTACGGCATCGACCACGAGCTGGCCTGAGACACCGGCAATCCGGTCGGTACCCGACGCATAGATGTCGGTGACGACCACGACGTCAGCAGCGACGAAGGCATCACGATAGGCATCGGACATCACCGCCATGCGGTTGAACCGATTGGGCTGAAACACCGCCACGACACGGCGCCAGTGCGTGTTGTCGGCTCGCACCGCCCCGAGCACTGCGGCAATCTCTGCCGGCAAATGGGCGTAGTCATCGACGAACGTTGCCCCACCGTGCGTCGCACGCACCTCAAAGCGTCGCTGCACACCCCGAAAATCGCGCAACGCATCGGCCGCCACCTGCGGCGTCACACCCAGTTCGACCGCCATCGTGAACGCAGCCAGGCAGTTGCGTACGTTGTGTTCGCCACGCAAGGGCACATTCATGTCGATGGGCCCGTGCCGCGACACGACCGTGAACTGGGCACCCCCCGAAACGAATCGCACGTCGGTGGCCCGCACATCGACCGAACCACCATCGGCGGCGGCACCCGTGACCGGGTCGCCCACACCGTAGGTAATGGCACCGTGTCGTCGTGCCAACTGCACGGCAGCGAGATCGTCGGCGCACACCACCTTGACACCCTTGATGGCGGCCAGGTACGCGTCGAACGATGCGACAATGCCGGCGAATGAACCATGCTCGTCGAGATGGTCGATGTCGACGTTCGTCAGAATCGTCGACTGCGGCGCGATCGCCCGATGACTCGAGTCGCTTTCGTCGGCTTCAACCACGAACACATCACTGCCCCAGTGGGCACTGTGGCGCAACTGCGGCACGTCAGCCCCGATGAGATATCCGGGGTCGCGTCCGGCAGCACGCAACATCAGCGTGAGCAGTGTCGTCGTCGTCGTCTTGCCGTGGGTGCCGGCCACCGCGACGGTGCGTGTCTGTTCGGCAATCCACGCCAATGTCGCCGACCTCGACCACACGGCCATGTTGGCGTCACGGGCCGCCACCAACTCGATGTTGGTGTCCCGTATCGCTGTGGAGTGGGCGACCACTTCGCACCCGTTTATGGCTTGCGCATCATGCGGCACATTGACGCGCACACCGACGGCGCGCAGACGATCGAGTGTTGGCGACTCGCGCACGTCACTGCCCGACACGTCGCAACCCATCTCCCGCAGGATGATGGCGATGGCACTGGTGCCCGGGCCACCGACCCCGACTATATGAATGCGTCGTGGCGCGTGGGTTGCCATGTCAGCGGGCCACCGATTCGATGACCGACCCGATCGTTGACGAACGATTCAGCGAACCAAGGGCGTGCGACTTTTCAGCCAGGCGATCGCGCAACACCGCGTCGTTGATCACCTTGTGCAGCTCGTCGTTGAACTTGGCGGCCAGCTCAGACTCTTCGAGCATCACCGCGGCACCTGCATTGCTCAACCAGCGAGCATTCAGTCGTTGATGGTCATCGGCCGCCTGGGCCCACGGAATCACGATTGCCGCGGACCCCACCGTGACGAGTTCAGCGACGGTGCTCGCACCCGCGCGACAGACCGTGATGTCAGCGATCTGCCACACCTCAGCCATGTTCGTATGGCTGGCCCGACGCACGTAGTGCAAACCGGCTGCACCCGGCGCCACGAATGCAGTCGACATGTACCGCTCACCAGCGAGGTGCACGATCGCCAGATCGGTGCGGGCAGCATTGTCAATGACGAAGCGTTCGATCGCATCGTTGACTATTTGCGAGCCGAGCGAGCCGCCCATCACCACGATGATTCGCCGTGACGCATCGATACCGAACATGTCGGCAGCCCTGGCCCGCGCCGCACCACCATCGGGCGTGTCGCGCGACATGCCCCGCACGCTGGCGCGCACCGGGGCCCCCGTATGTCTGGCCCCTGGCAGTGACGAATCGGCGAATGCCACCGCTACCGCATCGGCATGTTTGGCCTGACGGCGAGTTGCCAACCCGGGGTGCTGGTCGTAACTCACGACGACCACCGGAATGCGCAGCGCTCGGGCGGCACGAACTGCCGGCTCACTGGCAAAGCCACCCACGCTCACGACGACCCGGGGTTGCCACCGACGAAACTGTCTGGTGACGCGGGCGGTGGCGATCACCAGTTTTGGCAGCGCCATCATCGTGCGCCAGACGGCGCGCGGTGCGAAACTTCGTTGCAGCCCATCGACGTTCAGCAACAGTCGCGGATATTCGGTATCGACGAGCAGACGTTCGTCGCTCGGGCGTCGCGAGGCCACGAACGCCACCGAACGTGGTGAGCGTCCGCGCTCGACAAGTTGCTCGGCAATCGCCAACGCCGGAATGATGTGCCCGGCCGTTCCGCCACCCGCAATGACGGCGAACACTGTCGGCGACGAAAGATTCCCGGTTGTCGTCACAAGACTGAGCCGAACTCTACCGTGCGCCGTTCACGCACTCGAGCGTTACAGCACCTTTCGCGCGATGTTCAAGAGCAAACCAGCGGCACCGAGTGTGATCAAGAGCGAACTTCCGCCGTACGAAATAAGTGGGAGTGTGAGCCCCGTGACCGGCATGATGCCGACGACACCACCGATGTTGATGATTGCCTGCACCGCAAACCATACGGTGATGCCCGCTGCCAACAATGCACCCGAATAATCGGGCGCCCGCATCGCTACGACGAAGCCGAGCAATGTCAATGCAAAGAAGCCACCGATCACCACCGTGGATCCGACGACACCGAACTCTTCGGCGATCACCGTGAAGATGAAGTCGCTGTGGGCCAACGGCACATATCCCCATTTACTCGTGCCCGCCCCAGGCCCGACACCGAGCATTCCACCGTTGGAGATGCTGAGCATCGATTGCCACACCTGATAGCCCGTGTGCTCGCGGTTGCCCTCGATATCAAGGAACGCCGTCCAACGACTGATACCGGTTGACGAAGTCATGACATAACTAACTCCCAACACCATGGCGCCCAATGCACTCGCCATGATCCAGCGCACCGGACTTCCGGCCATGTATAACACGGTGAAGGCAATAGCCGAAAGCACGATCGCAGCACCGAGGTCTCGTTGCAGCATTGCGATGCCAGCAGCGACGCCCCAAGCCAAGATCGCCGGGCGGAACGTGCGTTTGAAATCCGTGAGTTCACGCTGACGGCGACCAAGCGTGTTGGTCAGATAGATAATGAGCGCGAACTTCAACAATTCCGACGGTTGAAAACGTGCCGGCCCTATCTCCACCCAGGCATGGGCGCCGTTGACGGTGATGCCCAACGGTGTGAAAGGCAGTAGGTTGAGTGCCAACACGACGATGAGTATCGGCTTGTTGAGTTTTTGCCACGCTTGGTACGGCATGCGATAGGTGCCCACCGCGACGATGAGCCCGAAAAATGCCCACATCAGCTGCTTCAAGAACATCGTGAAGGCCGAGCCACCGGTGTTCACCGACACGATCGATGACGCCGAAAGCACCATCACCAGACCCAGCGCAACCAACACCGTGACGGTGAGCAAGATCGCGTAGAAGAAACGGCCTGCTTCAGCGTCGGCTCCGACGTTTGCACCAGTGATCCGCCGCCCAGCCAGTGCAGCCTTGCGACGTTCACGCAACGATGGCACTGCGTACCCGCCCGTGTCTTCTACGTTGACTGCGGTCATGCGTGGTTCTCCTTCGTGAGTGCTTTGACACAATGCGTAAAGTCGTCGCCGCGCTCGGCGTAATTCGAGTACCAGTCATAACTCGTACATCCAGGCGAGAGCAGCACCACATCGCCCGCCTTGGCGACGCGCTCTGCTGCGCACACGGCGTCTTGCATCGAGTCGGCACGCAGCACGGTGCACACGCCGGCAAATGCCGCTTCGACCAGCGCCGCCGAATGACCTGTGGCGACCACGGCCCGCATGCGCTGGGGCTGACTGGCCATCGACGACAGGTCGAGACCCTTGTTCTTGCCGCCGGCAATCAGCACGATGTGCTCGAACGAAGTCAGCGCAGCCTGTGCGGCATGCGGACTCGTTGCCTTGCTGTCGTTGTAGTACGACACACCGGCAATCTCGGCGACGAATTGAATTCGGTGTGGTGCGTGGCGGTAGCGCTCCAGTGCAGTGGCGACACCCTCGACGGTGCCGAGCCCCGACTCAAGCACGAGGGCGCTGGCCGCCAATGCATTCGTAAGGTCGTGCGGCAACGAGCGACCGAGTTGCCCGATGTCCACGATGTGTCCGAGCGGACCAACGAGTGCCCCCGTTTCCACCCGATAGTCGGCGCCGTCCATTCCGAAGGTGACGACTCGCGCCGCACCGCTTTGCGCACTTTGCATGATCACGGCATTTCGCACCGGCGCAACCACCACATCGCTGGCGCGTGCAGCAGCCCAGATACGTTCCTTGGCCACCCGATACGAGTCAAGATCGCGATGCCAATCCAGATGGTCGGGGGCCAGATTCAGCCAGGTGGCGGCCTCGGCGCGGAAATCGCGCGTGTAGTGCAGACGAAAACTCGAACATTCGACCGCGTATGCATCATGTGCCTCGTCGAGCGCCTCGATCCAGGGTGTTTCGGTGTTGCCAACTGCCGCCGCTCGGCGACCCGATGCCGACATCATCGCCGCAGCCATCAACGTGGTGGTGGTTTTGCCGTCGGTGCCCGTGATCGCAACGATCGGTCGTGGTTTACCACCGGCTTGTTCGTGGCGATACGCCAACTCGATTTCTGAGACGAGTTCGACATGGGCACGCAGTGCGCTCGTAATTATCGGATGCGACTCGGGCACCCCGGGGCTGGGCACCACCTGGGCGAACTCCCCCATGCGTCGGGCGCACGCCATGGCCGCATCGGGGCCTTCCAACAATTCAGCACCGAGGCTCTCGGCGAATGCAACGTTGTCACCTGACACGCGGTCGTCGGCCAGCACCAACGACGTGCCCGTCGACGCAAGGAAACTGGCAGTGCTGCGACCGGCGACGGCTAGCCCGTACACGAGCGTGGTCACGACGACACCCGCACTCGTGCCATGTGCGTCATCACAACACCGCATCCCCGATGAGACGAATCTCGTTGGTGAAGTCGGCGACGAAGAGCGCCACACCGGCGGCCACGCACAATGCCGCCAGCAGCCAAAAACGGATGATCACCGTCGTCTCAGGCCAGCCCGACAATTCGAAGTGGTGATGGATGGGCGACATCTTGAACAGCCGCTTCTTGCGACCGCTGGCCTTGAACACGCCCATCTGCACGGCGACCGACCCCGCTTCCATCACATTGATACCGCAGATGATCGGCAACAAAAAGTGCGTGTTGGTGGTGACGGCCAGCAGTCCGAGTGCAGCACCAATGCCGAGTGCACCGACATCGCCCATCATGATGCGCGCGGGTGCGGCATTCCACCAGAGGAAACCAGCACAGGCCCCCGCCATCGCCGCGGCAAGCACCGCTAGGTCGAGCGGATTCACCATCGACGAGTAAATCTCCGAATTGCGGAACGCAAAGTAGGCAATGAGCCCGAACGCGCCGAAGCCGAACAACGCCGACCCTGCGGCGAGCCCATCCAAACCGTCGGTGACGTTGACCGCATTCGTCGTTGCCCAGACCATGAGTGCCGTCCAGATGATCCACACCGGGGTGCTCACATCCCAACCCGGCACCTCGGCGCGGGTGAATGAAATGGTCTGGCTCACCCCCGTTCGTGACGCGAGCAGCCACATCAACGACACCACGATGCCGAACGTGATCCACCCTTTTTTCTTCCAGAAGATGCCGCGATTGTGTTGACGACGAACCTTGAGATAGTCGTCAAGAAAGCCGATACCCGCCAGCACCACGATCGCCAGCCACATGATGAGCACTTGGTCGGAAAAGACGAGACCTTCACGGGCATGGGGAATCAGCCAACCGAGCCACGCCGAGAACAAGATCGCGATTCCTCCCATCGTCGGAGTGCCCTGCTTGTGCATGTGATGGGACGGGCCACGGTCTTGCGCACCCAAAATGGGCTGACCTTTCCCGAGGCGCATGAAGAACCCGATCAGCACCCGCGTGCAGATGATCGACGAAACGATCGAAATGGCGCTCGCCATGAGGATGGCGATCATCGTTGGCCACCCAACACACTGCGCGCAACATCGGCATCGTTGAACACGATGTCCCGCCCCTCGACCGACTGCAGGCTTTCGTGTCCGCGACCGGCGATGACCACGACGTCGCCGGGCGCCACCTCCGTGCAGGCGATCTCGATCGCCCGACGACGGTCGACTTCGATCGTCAACTTGGCGCGATCGGCCTGCGGTATGCCGGCGACGATGGCAGCGATGATCGTCTGGGGTTGTTCGTGGCGCGGGTTGTCGCTCGTGACGATGACACGGTCGGCACCACAGGCGGCAGCACCCATGTCCGGGCGCTTGTTCGGATCGCGATCGCCGCCACAACCGAACACGATGATGACGCGGTTGCTCGCCACTGCCCGGGCCGCAGCAATGACATTGCACAGTGCTTCTGGCGTGTGCGCATAATCCACGAGCACGGCAAAGTTGCCCTGCGCATTGACATTTTCGAAGCGTCCAGGAATCTGGGGCAGGTTGCCGAGACCCGCCGCAATGTCACCCACCGCAACACCGATGTCGGCTGCGGTGGTCGCGGCAGCCAACGCATTGAGCACGTTGAAGTCTCCCCCAATCGTGCAGCGAATTCGTGCACCCCTCCACGAAAAAGAGCTCCCGGTCGCATCAACCACGATGTCTGTTGCATCAAGACGACCGTACGTAGTCACGGTGACGTTCGTATCGGCAGCGATCTGGCGACCGTAGGCATCATCACGATTGATCACACCACGTTTGGTGTACTCGTCCGAGAACAAGCTGGCCTTTGCGGCAAAGTACGCGTCGTGCGTGCCGTGAAAGTCGAGATGGTCATGACCAAGATTGGTGAACACCGTCGCGGCGAATTGCAGACCAGCCACACGCTGGAGTGCGAGTGCGTGTGATGACACCTCCAGCACCACGGCACTCGTGCCCTTGCTGCGCTCATCGGCCAAGGTGCGCTGCAACTCGGGTGCCTCAGGTGTGGTGCGCGCACCCGACAAGGTGCCGAGCACGGTGGTGCGGCGACCGGCCTGGGCGAGAATCGCCCCGAGCATCGCGGCTGTCGTGGTTTTGCCGTTGGTGCCGGTGACACCCACGACCGTGATCGTGCGACTCGGGTGATCATGGAATGCCGCAGCGAGATGGCCCATCGTTCGTCGTGTTTCATCGGCGATGATCTGGGGAACATCGACATCGAGATGATGGTCGACCAGCAGTGCGGTGGCACCACGCCCGATGGCGTCACGCGCAAAATCGTGCCCGTCGTATTGCTCACCACGCACGCAACAAAACAGCGAACCATCGCGCACCGCACGACTGTCGTTGGTCACGTCGCTGATGGTTGCGCCGACGGCACCTTCGATGCGCAAAGTGGGCGTCGAGGCGTGATCGGTGCCCACTCGTGCGAGAAGCCCGCCCAGGGTGAGCATGCGCTTAGTGACTTGGTCCGAGTTCGGCGGGTCGCGGACCGACGCAGCCCGTGTCACCTGGTTCAGGTCGCAAGTCGAGTTCGTTCACGATCACCTGCCCGATGCGGGAGAACACGGGTGCTGCAGCGGTGCCACCGAAGCGATCGCGTGAACTCGGGTCGGGTTCGTCAATTGATACCAACACCGTGAACTGCGGCTTGTTGGCCGGCAAGAAGCCGACGAACGAGGCGAAGTAGGCGCGCGAGCCGTCGTCCTTTATATACGTGCCATTGTCCTGACGGATGTAACCGGTGCCGGTCTTGCCCGCCACCGACATTCCCTGCAGTTTGGCGAGTTGGGCGGTGCCGTAACACACCACGTCGGTCATGAGACCGCGCATCGTCGACGCCGTGGCACTCGAAATCACACGACGCGTCGGTGTCGCAGCCGTCGGTGTGCTCACCCCTGCTTCACTCACCGTTGCGGTGACGAGTTTCGGCCCGATGTACACACCATCATTGGCGACCACGTTGACGGCCGACACGAGCTGTAACGCAGTGGTCGCATAGCCGTACCCATAGGCGAACGTCACCGTTTCGGTACCTTGCCAATTGCGTGCCAACTTCAACAAACCCTTGGTCTCACCCGGGAACTGCAGCGAAGTCCTTTCACCGAAGCCGAAGGCCGAGAGCCATTGCCGGTTGCGCTCGAGACTCAGTGTCTTGGAAATTTGCACGGTGCCGAGGTTGGAGGAGTCAACGAGAATCTTGCGCACGTTCATCTCTTCAAGCCCGTGCGGGTAGGCGTCCTTGATTTCTTGTCGCCACTTTGTGCCGTCATTGAATACCTGTTTGCCCGGCACCTTGAACACCGACTGCGGGGTCACCGTGCCATCCTCGATCGCCGCCGCCACACTGAACACCTTGGCGACCGAACCAGGCTCGTGGGCTTCGACCGCCGCGATGTTGCCCGAATTGTTCGAGTAGGTACCATCGTCGTTTCGACGCACGTTCGACATCGCATAAATCTCCCCAGTCTGGGTGTGCATCACGATGGCGGTGCCACTGCGCGCCAGAATGCGCTCCACCTGCTGTTGCAGAATGCCGTCAACCTGGAACTGCAGCGTGCGGTGAATGCTGGTGACGAGATTTTGGCCCCGCACCGCCGGCACGTAGTCGCTCTCGGCCGATGAGATGCTCTGGTTGCGACTGTTGACTTCGCGCTCAAGTTTGCCGTCGACGCCCGTCAGCAAGTCGTTGTACTGCAGCTCGATGCCACCGATGCCGACACCGTCAAGGTCGGTGCGACCGATGATCGGGCGCATACCTTCGGTGGTCAGTACACGGCCTTCTTCGCGATAGGTCGCGACCCCTGGCAGGTCAAGGTCGAGCACCGCTTTGGCGATTGCCGTGTCGACCTGCCGCACGATGTAGGTGAAACTCGAGTTCTTGTTTTGCAGACGGGCCGCGAGGTCAATTTCTTCCGCGGGCGTGAGTTGCAGCACCATCGCCAGCGCTCGGGCGGTTGTGATCGGGTCGGTTACTTCGCGTGGGTCGGCGAACACCGTTCGTGTCGGCACGGGAATCGCCAATTCGGCACCTTCGCGGTCGTAGATCGTGCCACGTTCGGCCCGAATCACTTGCGAGCGTGTGCGTTGTTCGACACTCAACCCGCGATACTCGCTGGCCTTCCAAGTTTGCAGCACCAGCACCCGCAGGTACACCAACGCCAGCACGACGAAGATAACCATGAACATCGCCGAGATGCGTTTGCGCATGACCCCGGCATGGATGTTGTCGGTCATCTTGGTGACGCCATAGCTGGAGATCGCACCAAAAAAGTCGCCCACCCCTTGTGTGCGACGCGGTTCAGGTGCGCGACGCGGTTCATGGGCGCGGCGCGTGGGGCGTTGTGACCGGCGAATCGGGGCCGTGTCGCTCATGGTTGGCCTGCCCCGCTCGGTTCCGTCTGGGCAATCGCACCTGCGGATGCAACTGCTGGTGGTGGGTCAGCGAACAACGGATTCATCTTGGCCGTGCTGGCCATCACGTCAGCGACGATTTCGGCTGGCACCGCCGCAAACTTGGTGCTCAAACCCTGGTACATCCCCATCATCACCGCTTCTTCTCGCAGCCGGCTTGGCGAGAGCAATTCCGCCCGCTCCTGGCGCAGATAGTCGTGATGCACCTCGGCCAACCGCAGATCGGTGGTCAGCGCATCGAGACGCAACTGCTGTTCGGCGATGGTGGCCTGAAAGACGATGACTGCAATGGTGAACACGGCGAGCATCATGACGACGAGGGTCGCCCGCGACGTCGTACGACTGCGCGCCGCCGGCTGGGGCACGACGCGCAAGTGTGGTGCTGACCCTGTCCCGCGTCGTCGCGGTGCTGATTCAGATTTGGGTCGTGCAACTCGCGACATCGACGCTTCCGCGGTGGGGCGCAGTTCCCGACGGGCACGAGCGCGGGCGGTCGCCGATGCCGTCATGCAGCCACCGCACAACGTTCCATCACTCGCAAACGTGCCGACGACGCGCGTGGGTTGCGCGCTTGCTCATCGGCACCCGGCTGTTTCGCCACCCGCACTTTTTGCCACGCACGGGGAGCCGTGCGTGACGGATGGGCGAAGGGGGTGGCGATGTTGGGGCGCGTCGTGTCGGTTTCGGCATCGCGCAAGATCTGCTTCACGATGCGGTCTTCACCGCTGTGGTACGCCAACACCGCAATACGGCCGCCGGGCACGATCAACGACATCACGTCGCGCAACGCGTTCGGCAAAATATCAAGTTCGGCATTCACCTCGATGCGGATCGCCTGGAAGGTGCGCTTGGCGGGGTGCCCGCCCGTGCGACGTGTCGCGGCCGGGATCGCTGCAGTGACCACCGCGGCCAGTTGGGTGGTGGTGGCAATCGGGCGTGCGGCAACGATCGCCTGGGCGATGCGCTTGGCGAAACGCTCGTCGGCGTTGCGCTGCAAAATATCGGTGATGGTGCCGGCGTCATATTCATTCACCACGTGCCAGGCCGAAACACCCTCGCTGCGATCCATGCGCATATCGAGCGGGGCGTCATTGCGATATGAAAAGCCACGTTCGGCGATGTCCAGTTGCGGAGAAGACACACCGAGGTCGAACAGGGCACCAGACAGGTGCTCGATGCCCAAATTGCGCAACGCATCGACGGCACCGTCGAAGCGGGCGTGCACCGCACCGAACCGCGCCGCGTCGGTGGCCCCGAGCGTGGCTTTGGTCGCGTGGGCGTGGGTGATTGCCATCATGTCTCGGTCGATTCCCACTACCTGCAGACCCTGATGTCGCCGCAGAATCGCCGTTGCGTGTCCGGCCATCCCGAGCGTTGCATCAAGCAACACTCCGTTGGGAATCGGCACAAACAATTCGACGATTTCGGTGAGCATCACTGGTTCGTGAGTCCCGCTCATCAGCAGCCCCCCGGCCAACATGTGCCTCCGGGATTTCTCCCCGGATAGCGAGGCAGACAGCGGGCGGAGTTGGAGCTGTCCATCTTTGCTGACCGGGAGACTGCTGATGAGCGGAACTTCAACGTGACCAGTGGTCAAGTCGAAGCGTTCCTCGGAACTCCTTTCGTTGGTCGATGTGATTCACGACGCACCGCCGGCCATCTGGGCGGTGCCTGCATCGCTGACACGTTGATGACGCGTCGGATCCCAGATTTCGCAACGGTCGAACGACCCGCTGATGACGACTTTGGAGTCCAACGTGAGACCGGCGTACGCGCGCAACTTTTCGTCGATGTTGATGCGGCCTTGGGCATCGATCGTGACCTCCACTGCACTGGCGGCCAGTGCACGTTGTTGGGTGCGATCGACTTCGCCGCGACGAACTTTTTCCATCATGTCGTTGGCCACTTGTTCGAACGCCTCAGCCGTGAGGATGTCGACACACTTGTCAGCGCCGAGGGCAAGGTAGCAACGAGGCTCAAGACGCGGGCGAAACGCGGCGGGCAAGGCAACACGACCTTTCGGGTCAAGTTGTCGTTCGTGAACACCTACGAACATGTCGCGCTCCTGCCTCCCATCCGATTGCTCGGATTCCGTGGTGGGTTTCCCCACCGCCACGAACCCTAGCCCCCACTTTGCCCCACTGTCAACCACCATGACCCACATCAAGGACTGAGCCCCCACCCCGTACCCCGCAGCCCGTACCCCGCAGCCCGTACCCCCCACCCCGTACCCCCCCACCCCATGTCACCGAACGAGGTCCGCAGCTGCCCAGTTTCCGCGACGCTGCGTCGCTATCGTTCGCCGCGTGCAGATGCATCCCCATGCGCTCATTCCCCGCAACGCAGCGGCCGTTTCCGGGCACTCATTGGAGCGCGACACCCTCCGGCGAGTTGGCGAGTTCGCCCGCCCCTACCGCCGCACGATCGCCATCTTCCTCATCGCCATCATCGCCTCGGCGCTCGTCGCGCTCGTGCCTCCCTTCGTGTTTCGCACGATCATCGATACGGCAATACCGGCGGGCAACCGCAATCAGGTCTGGTGGCTGGCACTGCTCGCCGTCACAGCCGCCCTCGGCGAAGCA
>CAMAWR010000024.1 GCA_945862045.1 Bifidobacterium breve | reverse complement strand
GGTGAGCGTTCGCGCATGAGTTCGCGGGCCTGACGACGAAGCCGGTTACGCACGACCGCCGACCCGATTCGCCGAGGTGTCGAAAACGCGACACACACCCCGTCGGCGGCGGGGTCAAGCACGACGCGAACCGTGAGCGACCCGTCGCGAGACGGCCGAATACCCTGAAAACGGGCAAAACCGAGGCGTCGAGAAATGCGGTTGATCACGCCGACAAACGGGCGCGACCCTTGGAGCGTCGCGACTTCAAGATGGCTCGACCAGACCTGGTCTTCATTCGCTTGCGAAAACCATGTTTTTTTGCACGACGACGCTTACTGGGTTGAAATGTACGTTTCACGCCTCTCTCCTGACGTCACTTTCAAGGCATTCGGAAGCAACATCTCTCAGGCTAGGGCAACGATGGAACGCTCACAACGCCGATAGGCAAACGGGCGAACTTGTTTACACGTACACAAACCCCCATCGTGTTATTCGTCATTTTGACCCCTGTGGAAAACGTGCTACTTTCCCTCACCCCACCCGAGCGGGCCATACCGAAAGACGACATCTGAAAGTTACACGACTGGGATTCTCCACACCATGTGAGATTCCTGTGGATGAAAGAGGAACAACATGAGCGCAACGATCAACGACACGACGCCGGACAATCCAAACGAGCTGTGGGAACGTGCCGCTACGGTGTTGCGCGCCCAGGTGTCGGAAGCTGTTTGGTTCTCAACTTTCAGCGACATCGTCGTAGAGCACGAGCCCACCAAATTTGGTGGCACGATGAGCCTCAAATTGCATGTGCCGAATGCATTCGTGCGTGACCGGGTGATGACTCGCTACATGTCGCTGGTGCGTGATGCACTGAATGAAGCGGGCGGGGCAGCCCATAATCTGACCGTCGACGTACGCGCGCTGCCAGCAGCACCAGCCGAACCCGCCGCGGCTTACGCCTCGTCGCTCATTGCACCAACCAGCAACCAGCCACCGGTCTCGATTCGCACGGGTCGGGGTGCCGCAGTTGGTCTCAACCCGCGCTACACCTTTGACACTTTTGTCAGAGGTGCCTCCAACCAGTTCGCGCTCGCCGCCGCACAACGTGTGGCTGAAACGCCCGGGCGTTCCTACAACCCGCTCTTCATCTATGGCTCGGCTGGCCTCGGTAAAACCCATCTGCTCCACGCCATCGGTTCGTACGTGCATGAGCACTACCCGAATTACGAGGTGCGTTATGTGTCGTCAGAAACATTCCTCAACGAATACGTCGACGGAATTCGCAACAACACCATCAGTGCCTTCAAACGGCGCTATCGCGAAGTTGACGTGTTGTTGGTGGATGACATCCAATTCATCGAGGGCAAAGAGGGCCTGCAGGAGGAGTTCTTCCACACCTTCAACTCGCTGCACGGCTCGAACAAGCAAATCGTCATCTCAAGTGACCGCGTTCCCGACGCCATCCCGACGCTCGAGGACCGGCTGCGCGGGCGTTTCCGTTGGGGTCTCATTACCGATATCCAGCCACCCGATGTTGAAACTCGCCTCGCAATCCTGCGCAACAAGGCTGAACGCGAACAGCTTGATGCTGCGCCAGATGTGCTGGAATTCATCGCCTCGAGCGTGACCACCAACATTCGCGAACTTGAAGGTGCGTTGGTACGTGTGGCGGCTTACGCATCGCTCAACCGGACGCGTATCGACGTCGATTTGGCCCGCCAACTGCTCGTTGATCTGGTAACGCGGCGTGTCGGCAAACAACGGTCGTCCGAGCAGTTATTGAACGAAATTTGTGAGTACCTCGGGGTGAGCGTCGAAGCGATCTGTGGTCGCAGCCGGCAACGGCCGCTCGTAACGGCTCGTCAGACCGCCATGTACGTCGTGCGCGAACTCACCGACCTGTCCTATCCGGCAATCGCCCGATTGTTCGGCGGGCGCGACCACACCACGGTGATTCATGCCGTTGAAAAAACCCAGCATGTGATGAAGGATCGCCAGCAGGTGTTCGACCAGGTCAATGAACTGCTGCGCATGTTCAAAATTTCATGACGATCGCCGCCCTTGTGTATATGGCGTGGACGACGTGTGTTCAAACTGTTCACAACCCCGGAGTTGTCCAGAGCACTCGAACTACACACCTGCAAGGTGTGGAGGGTCGAGCACTCCCTGTGCACGCTGCACCGCTTGTCTACGCTGGGGCACGTCACCTTATCCACAATCCACAGCACTTATTACTATTACCAACCTTTATACGCCCGACCGTTGTAAGTACCCCGCCATCTACACAGCAAGGCACCAGTCATGAAATTTCGTGTTGAACGAGAAGAATTCAACGAGGCGCTGGGTGATGTGACGCGCCTGGCAACTGCCCGCACCAGTGCCATGCCGGCATTGGCGGGTATCGAGCTGGTGGTGTCAGGTGAGACGCTCACCATGTCGTGCACGGACAAAGAAATTTCCATCCAGGCGACACTCACCGTCGGCGGGCAAAAAGATGGTGTTGCCGTGCCGAGCGCCCGAGTGCTTACCGACTTGGTGCGGGGCCTGCCCGACGGCAAAGTTCAGGTAGCCACCGAGGGTGAAGCACTCGTGGTGGAGGCCGCCCGCAACCGCTCGTCGGTGATGTGTTACTCAGCCACCGATTTCCCGAAGATCATCCATGCCAGCGCCGCCGAGGGCACGGTGTCGGCCCCCGTATTCGGTGAAGCATTGCGCCAGGTGGTGCGTGCTGCCAGCTCCGATTTGAGCCGTCTCGCATTGACCGGGGTGTTGATCAGCAATCAGGCAGAGGGTCTGACGTTCGTGGCCACCGATAGCTACCGACTGGCAGTGCGCCAGATTGCTGGCACGTCGCTCGCCGGCGAAAGCACGGTCATCATTCCAGCCCGCGCACTTGGTGAGTTGCTGCGGCTCGTTAAAGACCATGACACCATGTCGTACCGATTGGCGGCCGACCGGGCAACGTTCAGCGTGGGCAACACCACCTTGTCGACCTCGCTGTTGGCCGTGCAGTTTCCCAACTACAAACAATTGATTCAACCTTCGTACCCGAACAAACTCGGGGTCAACCGCGACGCGCTGCTCGATGCCGTTCGGCGTTCAAAAGTATTTGCCCGCGACACGATTCCGGTACGCCTCACGCAATCCAGTGGTTTGCTCAAGTTGTCGGTGCAAACCAATGACACCGGTGAGACCATCGAAGAACTCGACGCCGATTACAAAGGCCCCGACATCACCATCGGATTCAACCCGGATTATTTGATGCAAGGCATCGAAGCATGCAACGGCGAGACGATCACAATTGAATCAAGCGATCCGATCAAGCCAGCCGTGTTGCGTGGCTCCACCAACGACGGATACCTGTACTTGGTGATGCCGCAACGCCTCACGTCGTGATCGTTCGCTCACTGCAGCTCGCCGATTTTCGTAATTACTCCACATTGCAGCTCGATCTCGGCGCGGGCGTTCATGCGCTGATCGGTGACAACGCCCAAGGCAAAACAAACCTGGTGGAGGCACTCGTAGTGCTGTCCACCATGAAGTCATTTCGCGGTGTGCCCAACGAGGCGGTGGTCAGCAGGGGGGCGACACGGGCCATCCTGCGCGCCGATATCACCCATGACGACGAGCGAGAATTCCTGGTCGAAATCGAATTCAAGTCGACTGGTCGCTCGGTGGCCCAGGTGAACCGCAAACGTGTCACGCGGACGCGTGACCTGCTCGGTGTTCTGCGCACGACGGTATTCATGCCTGATGATCGTGACCTCGTGCAAGGTGGGGCAGTCGAGCGTCGTGCGCTGCTCGACGACGCAGTGGTGGCGCTCGAGCCATCACGCCACGATCTGGTGAGCGAGCTCGAGCGGGTGTTGCGCCAGCGCAATGCGTTGTTGAAAGATGCCGGGTATCGAGCGACATCATCGGTACTGTCGGCGCTCGACGCGTGGGACGAAAAACTTGCCACGGTCGGCGATGAAGTCGGGCTGGCGCGTGCCGAACTTGTCGTCCAGATGGTGCCATTCGTGCAGTCGTCGTACTGCGCGTTGGCCGGCGATGATCGTGGCGTGAACATCGCCTATGAAGCACCATGGCGTAGTGGTGGTCTTGCCGTGGCGCTAGCAGCGGCGCGCGATGACGATCTACGACGTGGAACCACCACCGTCGGGCCACACCGTGACGACCTCGTGGTCAAACTCGACGATCTTGCATCGCGCACCCAGGGCTCACACGGTGAACAACACTCACTTGGTATCGCCTTGCGCATGGCCGTGCACCAGGTAGTAACCCAGCGATGGGGTAGCCCACCGGTGGTCGTGCTTGATGATGTGCTGTCGGCTCTGGACAACAAGCGGGCAGCGGCAGTCTTCGAACGTTTACTCGCCATGTTGCCGTATCACCAGGTGTTGGTTACGAGTGCCCACCCATTGCCCCCGTCACCGCGCATCACCCACTGGTTACATGTAGAAGCCGGAACGATCACCCCCGTCACACAGGTCCAACAATGAACCCCAATTCCCCCGACCACCTGCCACCATCGGTCACCTTGCAAGGCCAACTCACACGTTTGTTGGCGTCGCTCGGCTCCGACGACGCAGAGAGCCTGAAGGGTGTTTTTGGCGCGTGGAACGAACTCGTCGGCGAGACGGTTGCAGCCCACGTGCAACCCGTGAAACTCGATCACGCCACACTCATCGTCGAGGTTGACGACCCGCACTGGGCGACCGAAATGCGCTTCCTTTCAGCGGCGTTGTGTGAAAAAATATCGCAACTCACAACGACGCCCGTCACGTCACTCGAAGTGCGGGTAAAACGCCGATGAATACGGCCTATTTCGACGTCTGGTTACCCGATTTCAACCCCGCAAAAAGGTAGAATAACGAGGCTCTTTATGTACCAACTTCACTCTCTGGACGAACCGCTCAGCGGGAGTATCAGATGGCGGTAAATACCCCCAGTGACGCCACCGAGGGCACCACTCGCAAAGGTTCAGCAAGTTACGGCGCCAAAGATATTCAGGTGTTGGAGGGTCTCGATCCCGTACGCAAACGCCCGGGCATGTACATCGGCTCGACTGGTTTGACCGGTCTACACCACCTCGTGTGGGAGGTCGTCGACAACTCCGTCGATGAAGCAATGGCCGGGTTCTGCAACAAAATCACCGTTACGTTGCACGAGGACGGTTCGTGTGAAGTGGTGGACAACGGTCGCGGCATTCCCGTTGACCCGTACCCGGCGGGCCCGCACAAAGGCAAGAGCGCACTTGAAGTGGTGCTCACCGTATTGCACGCCGGCGGCAAGTTCGGCGGTGAGGGCTACAAGGTGTCAGGCGGCTTGCACGGTGTTGGGGTGAGCGTCGTCAATGCATTATCTGCGCGCGTCGTGGCTGAAGTGCATCGTGGTGGCACACACTTCCGTCAGGAGTTCATCAATGGTGGCAAACCGAAGGGCAAACTCCAAAAAGTCGGAACATCACCAGCCAAGTCGGCCAGCGGCACATCGATTTGTTTTTGGCCCGACCCAGAAATCTTCCAGGCCGAAGGCACCGAATTCGTCGCGCGCACGGTGACCGAACGTCTGCAGACGATTGCCTTCCTCAACAAAAACTTGGAGGTGGCGTTCGTCGACGAGCGGGGCGACAAAGCACACAAGGTCAGTTTTCAATACAAGGGTGGCATTGTCGATTTCGTGAAGCACCTCAACCAATCACGGGAGGCGTTGTTCACCAAGGTCGGCCATTACGAGGCCAGTGAAGACGACCAAACCGTCGATATTGCGCTGCAATGGAACACCGGGTACTACGAGGGGATTTACGGTTATGCCAACGGCATTTCCACCGTCGAGGGTGGGATGCACGTGGAGGGGTTCAAGACGGCGCTCACCTCGGTGGTGAACAAGTACGCCCGTGCGGCAGGCACGTTGAAGGAAAAGGACGAGAACTTGCTCGGCGAAGACATCCGTGAGGGTCTCACCGCCGTCATTTCAGTGAAGTTGCGTGAACCACAGTTCGAGGGTCAGACAAAGGCCAAACTCGGCAATGTGTCGATGCGTTCTTTCGTACAAAAAGAAACCAACACCAAACTCGAGGAGTGGCTGCAAGAAAACCCGACCGAGGCCAACCGTGTGGTAAAAAAAGCGGTGGCGGCGGCACAAGCGCGAATCGCCGCCAAGAATGCGCGAAACGCGATTCGTCGTAAAACTGCGCTCTCCGGGGCGGGAATGCCCGACAAGTTGAAAGACTGCGGGAGTGGTGACCCAGCCGAGAGTGAGATTTTCATCGTCGAAGGTGATTCGGCTGGTGGCACGGCGGTCGATGCGCGCGACCCCCGCACGCAGGCCATCCTCCCGATCCGCGGCAAGATTCTGAACGTAGAGCGTGCTCGGCTTGACAAAATGTTGAAGAACAACGAAATTCAGGCCCTCATCACTGCAATCGGTGGCGGTGTCGGCAACGACGAATTTAACGTTGAAAAAGCCAGGTACCACAAAGTGATCATCCTCGCCGACGCGGATGTCGACGGCAGCCACATCCGCACGCTGTTGCTCACGTTTTTCTATCGCCAGATGCGCCCGATGGTTGAAAGTGGCTACATCTACATCGCCCAACCGCCATTGTTTTCCACCGAGATCGGCAAAGAAAAAACCTACCTCAAAGACGAAGCAGCCAAGGCCGCATTTCTGAAGGAACACCCCAATCATAAAAAAGAATTCCAACGCCTGAAGGGTCTCGGCGAGATGGATTGGCAAGAACTCAAAGGCACGACGATGGGCGTCGACACCCGCACGCTGCTGCAAATCAACGTCGACGAAGCCGCCGAGGCAGAAAATATGATGAGCACCCTCATGGGGGATGACGTCGAGGTTCGCAAGGAATTCATCACCAGCAACGCGCGCGACGTGCGCAACCTGGACTTCTAGGGTCATCGATCATGGCCAAAAAGAAACCCAGCGCAGTGCCGAAGGCGGCCGGTGGCAAAGGCGGCGCAGGTGACGGAGACGGTTCGTCACGCTTGCCACTGTCGAGCGGTGATTCGGTGCAGCCGGTGCAATTGAAGGCAGAAATGGAACGGTCGTTCCTTGACTATGCGATCAACACGATCGTGGCGCGCGCACTGCCTGACGTTCGTGACGGCTTGAAACCCGTGCACCGTCGCATCATCTGGGACATGGATCAGCAAGGTTTCCGCCCCGACCGGCCCTACGTGAAGTGCGCGCGCGTCACCGGCGACACGATGGCGCGCTATCACCCGCACGGCGATAGTGCGATTTACGACGCGCTCGTGCGCATGGCGCAGCCATTTTCGCTCCGTCATCCGCTCATCGACTTCCACGGAAACTACGGGTCACCCGATTTCGGCCCGGCCGCCAGCCGCTATACCGAGGCGCGTCTGCATCCGTTGGCGATGCAACTGCTCGCCGATATCGAGGAAAACACCGTCGACTTGATGCCGAACTACGACGGCACCACCGAAGAGCCGACGGTGCTGCCCGCGCGGTTCCCGAATTTGCTCGTCAATGGTTCACAGGGCATTGCGGTGGGCATGGCGACGAGTATTCCGCCGCACAACCTCGGTGAGATCATCGATGCAACCCTGCACCTGGTGAACAACCCGGATGCGACCGTCAAAGACCTGATGAAGTTCGTCAAAGGTCCCGATTTTCCGACCGGTGGATTGATTCTCGGTCGCGAGGGTCTCACCGAGGCCTACAAGACCGGACGCGGCAGCATCAAGATGCGGGCCAAGGTGTCGATCGAAGAAGGCAAACGTGGTCAAATGCAGATCCTGGTCACCGAGTTGCCGTACCAGGCGAGTTGCTCGGCGATCGCCGGTCGCATCCAGGAACTCGTCGACAACGACGGTCTCGACGGCATTGCCGATGTCAACGACAACTCAGCGGGTGGCAAAACCAACCTCATCATCACCCTGAAACGCGACGCGAATGCCAATGTGGTGATGAACAACTTGTTCAAGAACACCCAGCTACAAAGCCAGTTCCCGGTCAACATGGTGGCGCTTGTCGACGGCGTGCCGCGCACGCTCAACCTGCGCGACGCAATCGTCGGATACATCGCGCACCAGATCGAGGTCATCACCCGCCGCAGCCAATACCGACTCGACAAGGCCAAGGAACGCAATCACATCCTCGAGGGTCGCCTCAAGGCGCTCAATGTCATCGACGAAATCATCAAGGTGATTCGTGCCAGCGACGATGCAAATACCGCCAAAGCCGCTTTGATGGGCAAAAAATTCGATTTCAGTGAACGTCAGGCCATCGACATCCTCGACATGCAGCTACGTCAGCTCACCAAGTTGTCCCGCATCGATTTGGAAGCCGAACAAAAAGATATTCGGGCCAAGATCAAAGAGCTCACGGCGATCCTGGGGGACGACAAGATCCTGCGTACCGTCATCTCCGGTGAACTGAGCAAAGTGAAAGAAACGTTCGCAACGCCACGCGTCTGTCAGATCACCGCCGACGTCACGGAGATGGGTGTAGAAGACCTCGTCGAAGACAAAGAACTCGTCATTGTGATGACCCAGGAGCAGTACATCAAGGCGGTGTCGGCCGATTCGTTCCGTACCCAGGGTCGGGGGGGTCGCGGTGTAACGGGCGCGCGCATGAAGAGCGACGACATCGTGCGCCACGTGATCTTTACGACGGCCCACGCCTACCTACTCTGTTTTTCGAATCGTGGGCGGGTGTATCGTCTGCGCGCACTCGAAGTGCCCGAGCGCGAGCGCACGGCCAAGGGCATTCCGATCGTCAACCTGCTCCCATTGCAACAAGGTGAAACCATCCAGGCGATCATCGACACCCGTGAGTTCCCGGGTGAGCGCAACTTGTTGTTCGTGACCAAACAAGGTCAGATCAAAAAGACGAAATTCAACGAATACGACTCAAGTCGTCGTGATGGCTTGATCGCACTGAAATTACGACCGAAAGACGAACTGGTCCGCGTAATCGAAACCGACGGAACCGACGACGTCTTCATGGTGTCCCGTGGTGGACAGACGATTCGTTTCAGTGAAAAGTTGGTGCGAGCGATGGGTCGCTCGGCAGCGGGCGTACGCGGCATGAAGATGCGTGGTGCCGACGAGGTGGTCTCGGTTGACGTGGCGAGTGACGAGTCGTCGATTTTGATGGTGACGGAGTCGGGTTACGGCAAACGCACACAGATCTCCCATTTTGCGCGCAAGGGTCGTGGTGGCATGGGCATGATTGGCATCAAACTCACCGGCAAGAAGGGTCGCGTCGTCGCGGCATTCATGGTTGGTCTCGAAGATGAAATCGTCGTGGTGGCCTCTGGTGGCACCACCATCCGAATGCCCGTGCGCGAAATTTCCAGCCAGGGCCGGGCGGCCACTGGTGTTCGCGTGATGACGCTCGAAGCCGGTCAGGTCGTCGCATCAGTCGCGCCGATCTTCACCGCCGACGAAGCCTGATCATTTCACACAGCGCGACTCGCTTGCACCACAAGATTCGCCACCATCGTGGGTCGGCCACGCCGTTGGCCGTTGCGATTATTGCCGTCTCGTCGCTGGTATTAGTTGCCCTATCGCACACCAGCACACGAATGGTTGATTCGCAACGAGCAACGATTGCCGCCGAGGCCCTGGCGTTGGCAATCGCCCAGCAGCGTGACACGAGCACTGTGATTGCCGATCACGACATCACCGACCATTCAGTGATCACCGTCGCCGACACCATCACGGTACGTATCACCAGGAACGGCGTTGCCGCTCGAGCGACGGCAACCCTGCATCGTCGTACACTTGAGAGCGGTCAATGAGCGACACATCAGCTTCATCACACGCGACTCGGGACAGTGGTCGCCCGCGAATGCGTCGTGTCACTCGCGTGGTGCGCGACATCGACGTCTGGAGCGTGTTCAAGGTGGGGGTCGTATTCCATCTGGTTCTTTTCCTGGTGGTGTTGATTGCGGTGGCGCTGCTGTGGAGTGTCGCCAATACCACCGGCACGATTGACAATATCGAAAACTTCTTCGAGTCATTTGGTTGGGAGACGTTTTCGTTCGATGGTTCGGCATTATTTTCCAACTTCGTTGCCTTCGGTCTGCTTTCTGCAATCCTTGGCACCGCAATCTGGGTCATTGGTGCGGTGATGTTCAACCTCATTACCGAGTTGGTCGGTGGTGTGCGTGTGACGGTGCTGGAAGAAGAAGTGGTGCTTGGTTCCCCCGATGAATAACCCCTTAGGATGAAAGTCCCGATAAGGGGCTATAGCTCAGTTGGTTAGAGCGCATCCCTGATAAGGATGAGGTCACAAGTTCGATTCTTGTTAGCCCCACGAAAATAGGACGATGAAACTCTTCCGCCGCCTGCTCCTCGTATTGTCCGTGGCGTCGGCCGTCGTCGGCATCCTGCGCTTCGGAGGTAGTAGCAAGGCCAAAGTCACCACGAAACAGGGTGGTTGGCGAACGTACTCGCCCCCGAAATGATATTCGCATGATCGGCGTCATCGGAGCGGGGCTCGTCGGATCGAGGGTGGTTGAGCAGCTGATGGCGAGTGGCCAGGTGCACCTGTATCTGAATGACACGAATCCAGTCGCCGCCCATCGACTTGTCGAGCGTTTCTCGGGTGATGCACACAAAGTATCGGCAGTGCCCGCAACGGAGATGTTTGCCACCAATGTGGTGGTGCTCGCGGGCCCCGCGCCGCACGCCAAGGCGGCGCGTCGTTTGCTTGAAGCAGGTGTGAGCGTGGTGTCGTGTAGCGACGATGTGGACGACGCGCGGGCACTGCTGGATCTTGACGC
This sequence comes from Bifidobacterium breve, assembly GCA_945862045.1. GTDB lineage: Bacteria > Actinomycetota > Acidimicrobiia > Acidimicrobiales > Ilumatobacteraceae > F1-60-MAGs027. The sequence goes on along the minus strand of CAMAWR010000024.1, from coordinate 11,733 downwards.
CATCGCGCGCCAGGCCCGTCAGACACTTGTGGTGGGTGCGAGCGCATCACCCGGCTTGTCGGGCCTGCTGGTTCGCTCGTTGTCGAAACGATTCGATGCAATCGATGAAGTACATGTGGCGGTACACGGAACAGCTGGCCCGGCCTGCGCCCAACAGCATCACCGCGCACTGGCTCGCCAATCCATCGGGTGGCATGACGGTGATTGGCTGCGTCGACCAGCAGGCAGTGGTCGAGAGTTGTGTTGGTTTCCCGATCCGATCGGACCACGCGATTGTTATCGTGCCGAGCTCGCCGACCCCATCGTGTTGCATCATGGTTTCGTCGATCTAGCTCGAATAACGGTGCGGATGTCGGCGACGCGACGCGACAGAATCACGGCGCGGCTGCCGATGCTCACCCCGCCACACTCCGAAGGTGGCATGGGGGCCCTTCGCGTGGAGGTGCGCGGCTGGCGTGATGAAGCGCGTCATACGGAGGTGATCGGGGCGGCCGATCGCATCGCGAACCTGGCCAGTGCAGTCGCGGCGGCAGCTGCTCGCAGTGTGATCGCCGGAGGCTTTGCCAGTGGCGTGCGTGTGATTGGAGACGATGAATCACCGAATGATGTGATGCTGCACGACGTTGCAACTGCTGGTGTGCGACTCAGCGAGTTTGTTGGCACATCATCCCACTAGGCAGGCCTGCGTTGATTTCCAGATAGGTTGCGAACTCGTGGCAAACCGATTCGACATTGATCCTCCACCTCTACCGCCGGCGCTCATGGTGTCGGTGCCCGGCCGCGGCGATTTCTTCGTGCGCCACAGCGCACACACCGACCCGCAGGCACCGGCGGTGTTGCTGTTGCACGGCTGGACCGCTTCGAGTGACCTCAATTTTTTCACGGCGTACCACGAACTCGGTGAATTCGCGTCGGTCATCGGCATCGATCACCGCGGCCACGGGCGCGGCTTACGCCCCGATATCAAATTCACCCTCGAGGATTGTGCCGACGACGCAGCGGGGGTCTGTGCGCAACTGGGTGTCACGAAGGTGGTCGCCGTTGGTTACTCGATGGGCGGACCAATCGCAATGTTGCTGGCGCGTCGACACCCGCAACTGGTGACGGGTCTGGTGCTGCAGGCCACCGCGCTGGAGTGGTGCGCAACGGTACGCGAGCGCCTGCGCTGGTACGTCTCACGTGCACTCGGGCCAGTCACACGACAGTTCATTCGTCCAAGTACGGCGCGGATGATCGTTGCTCGCCGGATGACACGCCAACATCCACTGCATCGTCACATCGGGTGGATGCTGGCCGAATGGCGTCGTAACGATCAATGGCATATGGCGCAAGCGGGTCGCGCAATCTCCAAGTTCGATGCCCGCCCATGGGCTGGTGTACTCGGTATTCCTGCAATTGTCGTGCTCACCCGCAATGATCAGTTGGTGCCACCCCGAAAACAACAGGCGTTAGCCGACCTTACCCACGCTCACGTCGTGCCGCTCGATGGCGACCACTTCGTGAATGTCGACAAGCCGCGGGAGTTCAGTGCCGCGACTGCGCAGGCGGTGCGCTCGGTGCTGGCTGTGACGCACGCGGCTCCAACAGTTGTTCCATCCGCTCACTGAGCGCATCGAACGACTCGCGCAATTCGGTCGTCGTCACCGTGTTCGACAATGCAAGACGCACGGCGGCCAATTCACGGGCCAAGTATTCAGCATTTTCTTGGGTACGTGTGGCGATAGCCCGATCATTTTCCAGGGCGTGGCGATCACGGTCCTCCTGGCGATTCTGAGCAAGCAGGATGAGCGGTGCCGCATACGCCGCCTGCACCGAAAACATGAGGTTCAACAAGATGAACGGGTATGGGTCCCAGCGCAGCGCGACGGAGAGCACGTTGATGGCTATCCAGACCATGACCAAGAACGTTTGCACGACGAGGAATCGTGCGGTCCCGAGATTGCGGGCGATGGCCTCCGAGAAACGCCCAAATGCACCCGCTTCATAGGACACATTTAATTTGCGTCGATAACGGGGGTTGGCGAGGTCTTCACGGCGCTTCATGGTGCGCTGTGTCCTGCTGGATGGCCTCCACCAGATGAGGTGATGTGTTGTTGACGCCAGTCAGACGGCAGTGCGCGATCGAGCACGTCATCCACCGTAATTGCGCCAAGGAGATGGTTGCCCGCGTCTACGACGGCAACCGATAGCAGGTTGTACGTCGCCAGTCGAATCATGACATCGCGTTCGCTCATCGTCGGAGGAATCGTCGCCTCATGCTGCAGGCAGTCCTTCAGTTTGGTCTGTGGTGGCTCGCGCAGCAGCCGCTGAAAATGCACGACACCCATGTAGCCACCGGTGGGGGGCTGGTGTGGGCCATGGGTAACGAATACCTGGGCCGCGATCGACACATGGCGTTCAGGGTCGCGTACATGGGCGAGTGCCTCGGCGACGGTTGCTTCCGGCGATAACACGATGACCTCGGGCGTCATGAGCGCGCCTGCAGTGTGGTCCGGCCAGGAAAGTAGTTGCCGCATCGTGTCGGCGTCATCTTCATCCATTGACTCGAGCACCTGGGTGCGTTGTTCGGTACCCATCTTGGCGAGCAAGTCGGCAAGATCGTCGAACTCCATTTCATCGAACACGCTGTTCAACCGGTCGAGGTCAAGACCTTCGATCAAACGCAGCTGTTCATCCTCGGGAAGTTCTTCCAGTACATCAGCGAGTCGCTCGTCATCCATTGCAGCAGCGATGGTGCGCCGTTGCTCCATCGGTAGCGACGCGATGAATGTGGCAACGTCACTCGGGTGCATGTTGCGCAGACGTGCCGCCTCAGCTGCGATCGGCGTTGAGGCAGCAAAGAACACGGCAAGCTCGTGCCAATCAACGAGACGGAAGGTCGGACGGGCAAGCAACGTTCCACGTTTTGCCAGACGCACCTTCGTGACACACCATGCGGGGTTGTGGCCACCTTGATGTTGTAGTGCCACGTCAACGATGGTTTCCTCACCGTGTTTCTTGTCGAACACATCAGCAGAGAGCAGACGCTCACCCTCCCGTGGACGAAACGGGTTGAGGTCGACGTCGTAACTCTTTTGCCGCACACCGGTGTTGTCGAGGGAGGCCACTCGTGCAGCCGACACAAAGATGCGACGGCGTTGGCTGGTGGCAACAAAACCGAGCACCCTGGGGGCCTCCGTGCCACGCCCGGGCACAACGACGATGTCGTCAATTTTGCCAATTGGGGCACCGCCGGCATCCAATAACGGCAACCGCATGATGCGGTATGCGTAAACGAGGTCGGTCGTGGGTGTCACGAAGCGAGGCTACCCATGACCCCCTGCGTGAACCTCGCACTCTCACAGTTTTTAATTGCGAAAATCACTCAGGATGAGTGCTACGTATTCCCGCAGATGAAAGTCGGATGTGACGATCGCAAGGGGCGTTTGGGGGGTCAACGAGCCGTGTATCCCGCGCCACCTTGGCATGACCAAGTTGCTCGACGCAAACCTGCCATCACCAAAGTTGATGCAGGATGATCGCGCCACAGCAGAACGTCAAGAGTACGAATCGCACCCCTAGCATCAAGTGTCTCGTTACGGGGACGTAGCTCAGCTGGCTAGAGCACCTGCTTTGCAAGCAGGGGGTCGTGGGTTCGAGTCCCATCGTCTCCACGCAGTGAAGTGCGTCAGTACGTTCGAAAACAAGCTGTATTGACGGTCGTATTGACAGTCAGCGCGCGATCCAACTCCATGCCACGGTGTGTTCAGCGGGGCGTTGCGCCACATCATCGACGTCGGCCGTGGCGAGCACACCGATGACGGGGTATCCACCAGTCGTGGGGTGATCGGCCAGCATGACGACGAGCTCGCCCCCGGGTGTGATTTGCACGGCACCACGCACCAGCGGAAACGAGGGTAACTCGTGCCATTCACCGTGGGGAAGTGGAGCACCCCGTAGGCGGATGCCAATGCGACTGCTTTCGCTCGATACCCGCCATGGTTGGTGCACGAGTTGCTCCAGAAATTTGATGTCGAACAGGTCGTAGTGCGGTCCACGGATGAGGCCGAGGCGGGCGGAAGATCGTGGATTGACCGATATATCAAGACTGCTCGACGCGTGGTGCGTGACCCCGAGGGTGATCGTTGTGCCTACCGTCAGTCGTAGTGGTGCGATATCGCTCAACGTGTCGTGGGAGAGTGAACCGAGTTGATGGGGTGCGCCGATGCCGCCGGCAAAAGCAACATAGGAGCGCACCCCGGTGTGCACTCGGTAAATGTGCACCAGCTGGCCAGCACGAACACGTGTCGCTTTGCAGCGAGAAAGTGGTCGGTCGTCGATCGTGGCGTCACAATCGGCACCAGTAATGACGACTGCCGTGTCGGCGAGCATCCGGAGTGCAATGCCACCACTGGTCTCGAACATTGCTGCATTCGGCGCATTTCCTGCCAATCGATTGGCCAGGAGGAACGAGGTGCGGTCGGCAGCCCCCGAATGAGGAACGCCAATGTGTGCCCAGCCACTGCGACCAAAGTCCTGCACGGTCGTCAACCCGACCCGTTCGACGATCATCGTCATGGCATTTGCACGAAACGCACCGACGTACCAGGCGCGAGTGCGGCTGGTGGAGTGCGGGCGATGTCCCAGAGTTCGTGTGTGGTCGTGCCGATGAGGTGCCAGCCGCCCGGTGACTCGCGCGGATACACCGCGGAGTAGGTGGCGGCGATCGCCACAGCACCACGCGGCACACGGGGCCGTGGTGTTGCGCGCCGCGGCAGATGTAGCGAGGTGGGGAGACCGGCAAGATAGGCAAACCCCGGCGAAAAACCACAGAACTCCACCACGTACGCAGCGGCACTGTGCAAGGCAACTACGTCGTTCACACTGAGCCCACAATGTTCGGCAACGTCATGCAGATCGTCACCGTCATACCGAACGGCGATTTCGATCATTGGGCCATTCGTTGGTATCGAGTGCGTCGCAAAGTGTGTGCTGAGGTGCTGCAGAATCTCCCGAATCGCCGGTGCGGCAGTGCTGTCGTGCGTCACCACGACACTGCGGGCTCCGACTACCACATCGGTGACCACCAGCTGCTCGGCGGCACAGGCGTGCACCACCGAGTCGCGCAGTGCTGCAGCAACTCCTGCACCGAGGCCGTCAATGATGCTCGCTGCATATCCGTACGCAACGACGCGCGGTGATTCAGGGGGCACGAACGATCACCCCAGTTTCACCGAGTGCAGTTCGCACCGCCCGCAAAAGATCCGCTGCACCCGGGGTGTCGCTATGAACGCACATCGTGGCCGCAGTGATCGTGATCGCTGCACCGTCAACGGTGTCGACCACACCTTCCCGTACGAGCCGAACCACGCGTCGGTGGATCTCGCCGGGCAGGGTGATGAGTGCATCACTACGTGAACGAGGTGCGAGGTGCCCGCTTTGTAGATAACCACGATCAGCAAACCATTCGCCGACGAATCGCACGGCGCATTGTTGGGCAAGAGTGTCGGTGTTTGATCCGGCCAAACCAAACAGCGCAAGCCCATGGCGCGCTGCAAGGTCGACCACGACACGGGCATGAGCATCGTGGGTGACCACGGTGTTGTACAACGCCCCGTGGGGTTTGACGTACGACACCCGCGTGCCGGCAGCTCGGGCAATTTCTGCGAGCTCGAGCAACTGTTGCTCCAACGATTCGTCGAGTGCTGCAGCATGCATGTCAAGTACAACCCGGCCAAAGTTCGGCCGATCAGGGTATGACACCTGTGCTCCCACCGCCACCCCGTGTTGCACTGCGGCTACACACACGGCGCGCATCGACTCGGCGTCACCGGCATGGCCGCCGCACGCAACATTGGCGCTAGTGATAAGAGACATCAGTTCTGGTTCGTGGCTGCCTAGCCAAGGCAGCGGGGTCTCACCCAGATCACAGTTCACGTCGAATCGTGCTGTCATTCCCCACATCCTGCCCATCATTGTTCCCGCTGGCTGATTCTGCCGTGTGTTCTGTAATACTGATGGCACCACCAAAAGGAGCATTTATGTATACCGCAGTCATCGTTGATGCCGTTCGTAGCCCGCTCGGTAAGCGCAACGGTCGTTTGAAGAATTGGCACCCGGTCGATCTCGCCGCCGAGATGCTCAGCGCACTCACCACCCGCAACGACATCGACCCCGCCATGATCGACGACGTCGTCATGGGTTGCGTGATGCAAGTAGGCGAACAAAGTTTGAACATCGCCCGCAACGCCGTGCTGGCCGCAGGTTGGCCCGAGTCGGTGCCAGGCACCACTGTCGATCGTCAATGTGGTTCGAGTCAGCAAGCAGCCCACTTCGCTGCACAAGGTGTCATCGCTGGTGCCTACGACGCCGTCGTCGCCAACGGCGTCGAGGTGATGTCCCGCGTGCCGATGGGTGCGTCAATCGCCGAGGGCAAGTTCGGCTATCCGATGGGGGCGCGAGTGCAGGAGCGCTACAAGGCAGAAGGTGGCCTCGTGAATCAAGGTGTGTCGGCCGAACTGATCGCCGAGAAATGGAAGTTGTCCCGCGAAGACCTCGATGCGTTCGGTCTGCGTTCGCAACAGTATGCCGCCCGAGCGACCCGAGAAGGTCGTTACCAGAATGAAATCGTGCCGGTGCTCGACGCCGAGGGTGTGCTGATGAACACCGATGAAGGAATCCGCGAATCGTCACTGGAGAAGCTGGCGTCGTTGAAGCCAGCATTCCGCCCGATCGAAGAAGGTGGTCGTGTCACAGCGGGTAACTCGTCACAAATCACCGACGGGTCTGCTGCATTGCTCATCATGAGCGAAGCAAAGGCAAAGCAACTTGGTTTGCGGCCCCGTGCGCGATTCGTGAGTTTCGCACTCGCCGCCGAGAGCCCGCGGTACATGTTGACCGCGCCAATCCCAGCCACCAAGAAAGTGTTGGAGCGGGCGAACCTCACGATGGATGACATTGACCTCGTCGAAATCAACGAGGCGTTCGCCGCAGTCGTTCTTGCTTGGGCGAAGGAGCTGCACCCAGACATGGAAAAGGTCAACGTCAATGGTGGTGCAATTGCACTCGGTCATCCACTCGGTGCTTCAGGCGCACGGCTTACCTGCACGCTGCTCAACGAACTTGAGCGCACCGGTGGTCGCTATGGTTTGCAGACGATGTGTGAGGGTGGCGGCTTGGCCAACGCGTTCATCATCGAACGTCTCTAGATTTCGCCGGCACCGGGTGTTCGGCACGATTGTCTGGGTGGGGTTGGGCCTAGTACTGCTGCGCCTGATTTGGAAAGTTGGCCTCGGCATGTTGCGCAGTATGACCAGCACGCTGCCTGCGCCACCGCCTACCGGCGAGATGCGACGCATCAACCTTCGCTATCGCTGTTCGGTGTGCGGTGTCGAGCTGCGACTTACGATGGCGCCCGACGAGCAACCGCCGCCCCCACGACACTGCCTCGAAGATATGGATGTCGTCATTCCCAAGGAATGATGACGGTGCTACCGAGCTTGGGATGTTCAGCGGTATTTCGTGGCGGTGAAGAGGCCACCCAGCACCATCGTCAGCCCGGCAAAGAGATACCAGTTCGAGCGTCCACCCGGTACAAATCCGAGGTAATAAAACAAGATGACGAGTGCGCCGACCCCGAGTAACACGAACATGAGAATCGGCACCCAATGGGCACTTTCCTTCATGGTGACCGAGATCGGTGGTGTGTAGCGCGTGGTGGCTGGGGGTGTGGTGCGCCCGCCCGTGTGTCGTTTCTTTGGTGCCATGCGACTTCTTAGTGTAGAGGGTTTGACGGCGTGTATCTGCACAGAAACATTGGCAGGCTGAACCCATGGCTGTACAGCGAGTGCTCGTGGTCGACAACTACGACAGTTTCGTCTACAACCTCGTGCAGTACCTCGGCGAACTTGGCAGCGAACCCATCGTGGTTCGTAACGATGAGCAAACACCCGACGAGCTCCTGGCGCTCGAGTGTGATGCCATCGTCATTTCACCTGGCCCCGGCCGACCGCAAGACGCTGGTATTTCATGCGCGCTCATCCGTGCAGCTGCCGGACGTGTCCCAATTTTGGGTGTCTGTCTCGGACATCAAGCAATCGGCCATGTATTCGGGGCCAGCATCGTCGGGGCCCCCGAGCTGCGGCACGGGAAAACATCACCGGTAACGCACGACGGTCTCGGTGTATTCGCATCGTTGACGTCGCCACTCGAAGCAACTCGGTATCACTCACTCGTCATCGACCCCGCCTCGCTACCGCCAGAACTCGTCGTCAGCGCAAGCACCGCCGATGGTGTGATCATGGGTGTGCGTCATCGTGAGCACGCAATCGAGGGAGTGCAATTCCACCCGGAGAGCATTCTCACCGAACATGGCCACGTTATGTTACGAAATTTTCTCCAACACCCGCTGTAGTCAAGGGTCAATTTATGGAATGGTGCTTGTCGTGTCGGAGCGTCCGACCGTGATGGTGACTGCGCTACCTGGTTCGACGTTCGTTCCACCCGCAATGCTTTGGGCGACCACCTTGCCGTTCGTCGGATCACCAGCGGGCAATGATTGTTCGATGGTCGTAACGAAGAGACCGAGTGCCGTCAGCTGGGCTGTCGCTGCCGACTGATCCAAACCCACCACGTTCGGCGTGCTGACCAGCGTTTTGCCGGTTGAGACATACACCGTGATCGTGCTGCCCGGGGCCACCGCAGTATCGCCGAGTGGGTCGGTGCGAATGACCCGACCCGCTTCAATCACATCACTCGATGCGACGACCACCGTGATGATGAAGTTGAGGGGGGCTGCCGAAAGCAGTTTCGTGGCCGCTCCTTGTTCGTCCCCGATCACATCGGGGATACGAACGGTGTTGGTACCACCCGAAACATCGACCGTCACGACCGAGTTCGGACGAGCGCCGAGCCCGGCGGTCGGTGTCTGCAGCAGGATTTGGTTCGCGGGAATGTCGGTTGACGCAACGAACTTGTCGACAACGAGACGCAACCCGACTTGTTTCAGCACATTGGACGCTTCTTGTACAGAGAGACCGATGAGGTTGGGAATGATGACAGGCACAAAGCCGGGGTTGTACACCAGCACCACGTTTTCACCTTGGCGAGCCATGGTGTCGGGGGCGGGGGATTGTTCATACACGACGTCGTTGCTGATATTTTCGCGAACCTTCGGGTCTTCGATTGGGGTCAGGCCGAGGTCAATAATGAGGCTTTTTGCAGCCTCGATGCTCAGCCCAAGCACGTTCGGCACCGCGATGTTGGCACCGGCATTTTCATCGGTGAACGCACGAAAGCCCAAAATGGCTACGGCAATCAGTGCGATCACCGAGATGACCGAGCCAAAGATCCAGGCGGCAGTTCGTCGGGGCGTGATTTCGTCGTACGGCGGATAGTCACCACCGCGCGACGTGCCAGCGGGGAATCGACCGCCGCCCGTGGCGGGAAGCAAGGTGGTCGGCTGATCGTCAAGCGCTTGGTCATGGCGTTCGGCGCCAACGATCGGCATCTGGGTGGTCGAGCCAGCCTCGGCAGTCGCCGATTTTTCGGCGAGCAGGGCAAACACTTCGTTGCCATCGACGAAGCGCCGTAAGTCATCGGCCAGCGCCAGCGCAGTTGGATAGCGACGGTCGGGATCCTTTGCCAAACATTTCATCACGATTGCCGCGAAAGCGGGAGAAACCTCCGGATTGTTCGTGCGCAGCAACACCGGCGCATCATGTACCTGTTTATAGGCGATGGCGATCGCATTCTCACCCGTGAAGGGCGGCTCACCGGCCAACATCTCGTACATGATCACGCCAAGCGAATACAGATCCGAGCGCGGATCGGGCTGGGCCCCCTGGGCTTGCTCGGGTGAGAAATAGGTTGCAGTTCCCATTACTGCGCCCGTTTGCGTGAGCCCCTGCTCAACGCCAGCACCTATCGCACGAGCAATGCCGAAGTCGGCCACCTTCACATGTCCGGTTGCACTCACGATCACGTTCGCCGGTTTGATGTCGCGATGTGCGACACCCGCCGCGTGCGCCGATGAAAGTGCAGCGGCAATGTCCAGTGCAATATCGCAGGCTTGGAGCACGCTCAACCGTTCGTGCTTCTGCAGAATGTCGGCCAGCGTGCGACCCTGCACGTATTCCATCGCGATGTAGTAGGTGGTGTCGACCTGGCCCCAGTCGTAGACGCCGACGATGTTGGGGTGGTTCAGCGACGCCGCTGACATTGCCTCACGGCGGAACCGCTCAACGAATAATGGGTCTTTGGCATACTCAGAAAAGAGGATCTTTACCGCCACCGGGCGATCGAGCAAACGATCGCGGGCCACGAACACCTCCGCCATACCGCCCCGCCCGATGCGCCGACCTAGTTCGTAGCGAGCGTTGATGACGACAGGTTCGGTCATCCGCTGGTCTTCTCTGTCGAATTTTGTTCGTCGACGACGCCCCGAATGGAGCTCACGTAGGCCGTGGCTTTTTCTAGTGATTCATAGGAAGGCGTGTCATCAATGTCGTCGGCAAGGGCAGGAAATACATTTTGCCGCTGCACACCACTGTCAAATTGCACGGTTGGGTTGAACCACAGAATCTGTCTGGTGCGGCCCTTGAACACCACGAGCTGTGCGTCGTCGCCACGACCATCGAAGCCGACGAAGTATCCGCCACGGGCGTACGAACCAACCGCCGTGATGGTGCCGGCGGTCATCACGATGATGACGGCGGCTGCGACGACCAGGCGAACACGAAACTGCCGCGGCGTGCTCGGGGTCTGTGGTTCGACGACCGGTGCAACCACCGATATCTCGTCGATGATGTCAACGACAACAACCGTGATGTTGTCGCGTCCACCGTTGTCGTTCGCCACTTGCACGAGCTGGTTGGCTGCACCCTGTGGATGTACCTGTGAACGCAGGATGAGGGCGATCTGATCGTCGTCCACTTCGTCCACCAGGCCATCGCTGCACAACACGTACCGATCACCGACCACCATCGGCAAAACCCAAGAATCAGCATTGACGTCGCCCTCGATGCCAAGGGCGCGGGTCACGATGTTGCGGCGAGGATGCGTGCGTGCTTCAGCCGCAGTGATCAGGCCCTCGCTCAGCAGCTCCTGCACGTATGAGTGGTCGGCACTCACCTGTTTCAACTCGTTGTCCCGCCAAAGATAGGCCCGCGAGTCACCGACGTTGGCCACGACGACTCGGGGTGGTTCACCGTCGGTATCAGGCAGTGGCACGAGCGCTGTGAGTGTCGTGCCCATCCCGCGGTGTTCGGTCGGCCCACCACTGGCCTGGTGAATCGTTTCGTTGGCACCGTTGATGGCCGTCACCAATGACGCAGCACTGATGAAACCGACGTTGGCTGCCTGTTGTAATCCGGCGATGGCGAGTGCGCTCGCCACTTCGCCTGCATTGTGGCCGCCCATGCCATCGGCAACTGCGAACACGTTCGCTTCGGCGATGAAGGCATCCTCGTTTTGTTGTCGCAGCATGCCGACATGCGACGCCGCCCCCCAGACGAGTTTCATGACAACGCCACCAGTGCCGTGATGCTCACGAAATCTCGAATGTCACCTTGATTGCACCGAGCATGATGATGTCGCCATTGGCCAGCGTTTGCTCACCCTCGACTCGCACGCCGTTGAGTTTGGTGCCGTTGGTGCTGCCGATATCGCGCACGGTCCAGCCGTGTGGCCGGCGACGCAACTGCACGTGTTCGCGACTCACATTCGAGTCGCGAATAACGATCGAGCAGCCGCTTT
>CAMAWR010000023.1 GCA_945862045.1 Bifidobacterium breve | reverse complement strand
GGAGTAATGCCGCAGCAATCGTCGAGTTGCGCGACGGCAAGCTCTCGGCGATCATGGTTGGTTTCAATACACCCCAACAACTCATTACTGCTTCACGGGCCAACCCCGTTACCTTCATCTTCCGCAACTTTGACCCCACCGAACGCCGGCTGGTGGCTTCGCTTGGAAGCGCGATGGCTGGTGCGCCAGCTGCTGAATCTGACGGTGAGCAAGCCGATCATTCGGGCAAGAATGAGACCTGCACACAACTCATTCCAAAGGGCGCCGAGCAGGCCCTCACGATCAAGTACAACAAGCCTTCAATCGCCCAAAATGAGCCCTTTACCCTGACGGTGCCTGGGGTTGCGGGTCAATCCATCGAAGTGCTCGTGCCGTGAATCACCGTCGTTGGTCTCTTCCCAGAACGGGCATTCCCCTTAGCGTCATCTTGATGAAAGTGCGTCGTCTCACGTCGCGGTATTTGGGTCCACGGGCGCTCGCAGCAAGCGGCTCGTTGCTTTTGCTCGCCTCGTGTGCAACGAACGCCCCCCAAGACACTTGGCAGCCCAAGGGCCCGAACGCAAAAATGATCGACGACCTGCAACAGCCGGTGTTTGCGGTTGCAGGAATCATTGGCATGATCGTTGCGGCTGCCGTCGGCTTCGCGATCTGGCGCTACAAAGATCGCGGTCAGCCAATCCCCGAACAGACTCACGGTAGACCTGCCCTCGAGGTCTCGCTCACCGTCATTCCGGCACTGATTCTTGCCGTGGTCGGTGTGTTCACGTTCCGTGTGATCTTCGATTTGGCGCGCACCGACGACACCCAACTCGTCATCAATGTGACCGGTCAGCAGTGGTGGTGGGAATACGACTATCCGGTGCAAAACGAGTGGGGTATCACACAACCCATCATCAGTTCCGGTCAGTTGGTGCTGCCGATCGGCACCAAGGTGCTGTTGCGTGAAACGAGTCGCGACGTGATTCACTCGTACTGGATCCCCGCATTGAACGGCAAACGTGACGCCGTGCCGGGCCGCGTGCACACACTCCGGCTGCAAGCCGATGCCCCGGGTATCTATGCCGGTCAGTGCACCGAGTTCTGCGGTTTGTCGCACGCCAACATGCGAATGGAGGCGGTCGCACTTTCTGATGCGGATTTTGCGAAGTGGGTGGCCAACCAACAAGCGGCATATCGAGCACCAGCTGAGGGCACACTGGCCAAAGAGGGTGAGTCAGTATTCCTCAACCAATGTGTGCGCTGCCATCAAGTTTCGGGTCTCAAGCGCGCTGACGGTTCGTTGGCAATCGCTGCACCCGACGAAAACGTATGGTCGGGCGCCGCGCCGAACCTCACCAAGCTGATGACGCGCAACACCTTCGCTGGTGCGATGTTCAACCTGTTGCGCGATGCGTGCCGTGACGACGTATGGCGTGCCGAAAGCGCAGCATTCGGGCAGAAGTATCTCAGCGGTGTCGATGAATCGTGTCTCAACGTCAATGATCTGCGGGCCTGGTTACGCAATGCACCAGAAGTCAAGCCGATGTACGCCAACCCTGCCCTGCTTGCCGACACGAATGGCAAGTACCGCGGGATGCCAAACCTTGGCCTCAGTGAATCGGACATCGACAAACTTGTTGCATACCTACTTACGCTCAAATAGGAGAGAACCATGGCCATCATCGAACGTCCGACACCGGTACTCGACATTCCGGCGCTGCCGGCAGCGCCACCAGCCATCACCCCATCGCGCACGTTCGGGGCATTGAAGCGTCCAGTCGCATCGACCGGTTGGAAATCGTGGCTGTTCACCGTCGACCACAAAAAAATCGGGTTGATGTACGGTGCCACCGCCCTCTTCTTTTTTATCGTCGGTGGTCTTGAAGCCGTGCTCATCCGTCTGCAGCTGGCCGCCCCCGAGGGCAAAGTGCTGAACGCCGACTTGTACAACCAGATGTTCACGATGCACGCCACCACGATGGTGTTTTTGTTCGTGATGCCGATGGCTGCCGGCTTTGCCAACTATTTCATACCGCTACAAATCGGGGCGCGCGATGTGGCCTTCCCGCGTATCAATGCATTCGGCTTCTGGTGTTTTCTCGGCGGCGGCATTGTCATCAATCTCGCCTGGTTCTTGGGTGGTGCCGCCGATGGCGGTTGGTTCATGTACGCCCCGAACTCTGGTCCGGTCTTTTCGCCCAGTAACGGCATCGACTTTTGGGCCCTCGGTTTGCAAATCGCCGGCATCGCGTCACTCACTGGTGCAATCAATTTGATCGTGACCGTGCTGAACATGCGGGCGCCCGGAATGTCACTCATGAAGATGCCGGTGTTCACCTGGCTGGTCACGGTCGTGCAGTTCCTCTTGCTCTTCGCGATCCCGGTGATCACCGTCGCTTTGTTCTTGCTCACCTTCCAACGCAGTTTCGGGGCGCAATTCTTCGACGTCGCTGCCGGGGCAGACCCGTTGTTGTGGCAGCACTTGTTCTGGATTTTCGGCCATCCGGAGGTCTACGTGTTGATTCTGCCGTCGTTCGGCATCGTCTCTGAAGTGCTTCCCGTATTCAGTCGCAAGCCGCTGTTTGGCTACCCGTTCGTGGTGTTTTCCGGTGCAGCAATCGGCTTCGTCGGCTGGGGCGTGTGGGCCCACCACATGTTCGCCTCGGGCCTTGGCCCGGTGTCGGTGGCTGTGTTCTCAGTGGCCACGATGGCCATCGCCGTTCCAACGGGTGTCAAAATCATCAACTGGACCCTCACCATGTGGGGTGGCAAGTTGGTGTTCAGTACCGCGATGAAATTTGCAGTCGGGCTCATCCTGCTGTTCACCATTGGTGGCCTGTCGGGTGTGACGCACTCCGTTGCGCCGAGCGACACCCAGCAAACCGATACGTATTACATCGTCGCGCACTTCCACTACGTGCTCTTCGGCGGTTCGGTGTTCGGGCTGTTCGCGGGCTTTTATTACTGGTGGCCTAAGATGTTCGGCAAGTTGCTCAACGAGCGACTTGGCTCATTGAACTTCTGGTTCATGGTCATTGGGATGAACCTGACCTTCGGGCCGATGCACATCCTCGGCCTGCAGGGGCAACCACGTCGTATGTACCAGTGGACCGAAGCGCGCGCCGGTGAGGGTTTCTTCAACATTGCGTTCTGGAACCTGGTGGCATCAATCGGCTCGCTCGTACTCGCAGTCGGCATCCTGTTCTTCCTCATCAACATCGTGGTTACAGCACGCAGCAAAGTGCGCGCACCGCTCGACCCATGGAATGCCCGCAGCCTCGAGTGGATGACATCCAACCCACCGAAGGAACACAACTTCGACTCAATTCCCAAAGTCGACCACCTCGATGAATTCTTCCATCGCAAGTACGAAGAAGACCCCGTCACCCACACGATGCGCGAAGTCGCCACAGCCGAACAGGTGCTGGCTGAACTCGAGCGCAACGCCGATCCGCACATCCACATGCCATCACCGTCGTATTGGCCGCTCGTATTGGCTGTCGGTTTGCCGGTCGTGGCGCTCGGCGTCATCTACTCGACGATGGTGGCGATCGTGGGTGGGTTCATCATGTTGTACGCCATCTACGGTTGGGCACTCGAGCCTGCGACCGCAGTAGCCAGTGATTTTGACACCCCGTCAACCAATGGCCACGCCGTAAGCACCACGCATGGCTGAGACCACCACGCACGACGCGCACGTCAGTAGCACCGGGCTTTCTAATGTGAAGCTCGGCATGTGGCTGTTTTTGGGCTCGGAGTGCCTGCTGTTCGGTGGTTTGATTTCCACCTACATGCTGTACCGCGGTCGCGTGTCTGACGGCCCAACACCCGAACAAATCTATGACATCCCATTTACCTCGGTCAGCAGTTTCGTTCTGTTGATGAGTTCGCTCACGATGGTGCTGGCAGTGTCGGCAGCGCAGAAGAAGGATGATCGCGGTATCAATCTGTGGCTCACGACCACGGCGCTACTCGGGGCAACCTTCGTCGGTGGCCAGGTGTACGAATTCACCGCTTTTTACAACGAAGGTCTCGGCTTTTCCACCAGCTTGTTCGGCTCAAGCTTCTACACACTCACCGGGTTTCACGGCGTGCACGTCACGGTCGGCATCATCATGTTGCTGGCTCTCGTGGCGATCAACAAGCGCAGCAGCGTGCCCGGGAGCAAGTCGGAAACAGTCGAGATGATCGGCTTGTATTGGCACTTCGTCGACATCGTCTGGATCATCATCTTCACCCTCGTGTATCTCATCCCGGTCTGATGTGATGACGACCGAAACGATTGAGGGCACCCACCTCGAGACCGAGCAGGAACACGGCATGTCCACGCGCGGATACATTGTCGTGGCGCTCATCTTGGCTGCAATAACCGCACTCGAGGTCTCGACGTATTACGTCGATTTCGGTCCGTTGTTCTTGCCCTCCCTCATCGTCATGATGGTGGTCAAGTTCGTCATGGTCGTGAGTTTCTTCATGCATTTGCGGTTTGACAACAAAATCTTCAGCTGGTTGTTCTACAGCGGCCTGTTGCTGGCGGTCGGGGTGTACGTCGCGGCGTTGTCCACCTTCCACTTCTTCCTGCGCTGAGTACCTGATGTCGACGCTGCCAATCATCGCTGCTGGTGCTGGTGACGTGCTGATCAGCCCTTGGCGGTTTCAGGCCCATCCCGAAGTGTGGGTGCTCGTGGTGTTCATCATTGGTGCGTGGTGGTATGCGATTCGTGTCATTGGGCCACAAAGCCCAGAGGTACGTGCAGGTGAACCGATCCTCACCCACCGCCAGATGTGGCTGTTTGCCGGCGCGGTAGGCGTGCTGTGGTTGGCAAGCGATTGGCCGGTTCATGACATCAGTGAGGAATATTTATATTCAGTGCACATGTTTCAACACATGACGCTGTCGTACTTTTTGCCACCGCTCGTGCTATTGGCCACCCCGGCGTGGCTGTTTCGGGCAATTATCGGGGCACAGCGCGCGGGGAGAGTAATTCGTTGGCTCACCAAGCCCGTCATTGCCGGTGTGTTGTTCAACGTCATGGTGATGGTGATACACATTCCAAACCTCGTGAATCAAAGCGTGTCAAACCCAGTCCTGCATTATTCGCTGCATGTTTCTGTCGTGGCTGCGTCGTTCTTCATGTGGACACCCGTCGTGGCCCCCGATCATTCGATGCGCATCGGCTACGGCGGTCGCATGGTGTATTTGTTCCTGATGTCGGTGGTGCCGACGGTGCCCGCCGCGTGGCTCACCTTCGCCGAAGGCGTGGTGTACAAGCAGTACGACATCGCAGTTCGGGTCTGGGGAATGTCGGTGACGACCGATCAGCAACTCGCTGGTGCAGTCATGAAACTTGGCGGCTCGATCTTCCTCTGGAGCATCATCGTTTTCCTGTGGTTCAAGCGCTTCATGGGCGGCTACGGCCAGCAGCAGAGTTACCGTCGCATGCCGGAGTCACCACTCACCTATGACGAGGTGGCACGCGAATTTGAGCGTGTGCCGGCAGCACCAGAACCTACGCGCGAGGGATAGTCAACCCGCTAGCGCGGGGCTGCTCGTCAGCCGTCAAAGCGAAACAGTCGACCCGCCACGAACGGTGCCACGACTGCCCACACCGCGAGCACAATCCACGCGCCGAGTGACGAATCGGATTCGCCGCCGAGCGAGGCGTACATCACCTCGGCGAGTGCGCCGGAAGGCAGGTACTGTGCCACGTTGCCGAGACGCGCGGGCAGTTCGCTGACGGGCACGATGACCCCGCCAATCGAGAGCAGCACGAGATACAAACCGTTTTGTGCGGCAAGATTTGCCTCGGCACGCAAACGCCCAGCCAGACTGAGCCCGATTCCGGCGAATGCTGCGGTACCCAGCACGAGGGCACTGGCCACTCGCCACCACGACGCATCGGTCGCCGACCATCCGAGGATGGTGGCGATGATGACGAGCACGAGCACTTGCATCAGTTCGACCACGGTGACTGAACCAGCCTTGGCCCAGATGAGACGCGTGCGACCCAGGGGAGAAACTCCGAGACGCTTGAGCACGTGATACGAGCGTTCAAACCCGGTGGAGATACCCGTGCTGACCATTGCCGTCGACATGAGCGAGAGCGTCAGCACCGACGAAACGAGTCGGGAGAGGTTCATGCTCTCTGGGAGCACGTCGACGTTGCCAAAAAAAACGAGCACCCCGACTGGTATCACCAGGATGAGGAGCAACTGTTCGTAGTTGCGAACGAGGTTGGTGAGTTCCATTCGCCACTGGGCGACGACCAGTTTCATCTGGTGACCTCACGTACGACATCTTCGAGTCGTCGGCCGTTGGAACACAGCGCTTCAATGGTGTCGTTCAACACCACCCTGCCGTGATGCAGCACCACTGCGCGATGCGCGACACGTTCGGCTTCATCCAAATCGTGGGTCGCCAGCACGACACCGCAGCCTCGGTGTACGAGATCGGTGATGATGCCCCGGATCATTTCGCGCCCATCAAGGTCGACGCCGGCCGTCGGTTCGTCAAGAAATGCGATATCGGGTTGGGCGGCAAGTGCGAGTGCCAAGGAAAATCGCTGGCGCTCACCCCCGGAGAGCCTGCGCCAAGTAGAAGATGTGCGTTCGGTCAAACCAACCTTGGTGATGATGCCGTCGGCGTCACCACCGCGCCCATGCAACGTGCAGTAGTGATGAACAAGCGACCGCACCCGAGCGTTGGGTGCGATACCACCGTCTTGCAACATCACACCGAGACGCGCTCGAAGGGCATTGCTGGCGGTTGCAATATCGGCACCCAGCACGCGAATCACACCTTCAGTCGGTCGGCGTACACCCTCACATGATTCCAAGGTGGATGTTTTACCGGCACCGTTGCGCCCCAGCACGGCAGTGACTTCGCCGTATCGCGCGTTGAATGAGATTGAATCAACGGCCGTCACATCGCCATAACGAATAACGAGGTTCGTGACTTCCAACGCATTGTCGTTTCGCATTTGATTCACCACAAATACAGTAGACATCAAACACCCTGACTGCACCACAGCACTAGCCTTGGCAGGCGTGATAGATGTCCGGTTGTTGCGTTCGCAGCCCGACGCAGTGCGCTCGGCGTTGGCGCGGCGCTCCAAGCCCGAATGCATTGAGCAACTTGACCATGCCATGCGGCTGGATGTGCGCCTGCGTGACATCGTTGCCGAACGTGATGCTGCCCGTGGCCGCATCAACGACCTGTCAAAACAGGTCGGGATGCTGCGGCGCGACAAGCAGGATGCTGAGCCCCTCATGACCGAGAGTCGGGCACTCGGCGAACGCGAAAAGGTGCTGGACGGTGAGTTTGTCGAAGTTGAGTCGACGCTGCGCGACATTTTGTTGCAGATTCCCAACCTGCCCCACCCGGATGTGGTCGAGGGCATGACGAGCGACGACAACAAGGTCGTGCGTGGGCCTGCACAGATGCCCAAGGAATTTGCCACACATCAGCGGGTGCCACATTGGGAGACGGGGGCTGCACTCGGCATTCTGGATGCCGAACGGGCGGTCAAGGTGTCGGGTGCGATGTTCACCATGCAACGTGGTCTGGGTGCGACGATGGCCCGTGCCTTGTGTCAATTTGCGCTCGATCGCCATGCCGATGCGTATGAGGAGATTCGTCCGCCATCGTTGGTCACGTCGCACACCCTCACCGTGACGGGACAATTGCCAAAATTTGCCGATGACGCATACAACATCGGTCGCGATGACCTGTGGGCTATCCCAACTGCCGAAGTACCGCTCACGTCGATGCATGCGGGTGAAATTCTCGAAGAAGCAGCGTTGCCCGTGCGCTACATGGCATTTTCGCCCTGCTTTCGCCGTGAAGCGGGTTCGGCGGGTCGCGACACCCGTGGCATGTTGCGCAGCCATGAGTTCGACAAGGTGGAAATCTTTGCGGTGACCACCCCGGAAACTGCGGCTGGAATGTTGGACGAATTCGTGGAACGGGTCACGGGCACCATCGCGGCGTTGGGTATGCCGTACCGAGTGCTGGAAATCTGCACGGGTGATCTTGGCCAAAGCCATTACCGCAGTTACGACGTCGAGGTGTATGCCCCCGGGTGCGATCAATGGTTGGAGGTCAGTTCCATCAGTTGGTTCAGTGACTATCAGGCACGACGCGGGGAGATTCGCTTCCGTCGTGAGGGCAAGAAGGGGACCGAATTCGTGCACACGCTGAATGCATCGGCACTCGCCGTACCTCGCGTCTGGGCGGCGATCTTGGAGAACTTCCGTAATGCAGATGGCTCGGTCGCCATTCCTGCTGTGCTTCATCCGTACATGCGTGGTGCCACCGTCATTCCTGTCGTCAAAGCATGGGATAAGCAACGATGAGCCTGCGCGATCGTCGGGTGCAGTATGAAACAGCCGGCCTTGACCGTGCAGACCTTGCCGCAGACCCGACCCGGCAATTCTCACAGTGGTATGACGAAGCACTCGCGGCTGGTGTCGCCGAGCCGAACGCATTCACCCTCTCTACCGTTGATCACCTAGGTAGACCCAATGCCCGAGTGGTGTTGGCCCGCGGTGCTGATGCGCGTGGCATCACGTACTTCACCAACTACACCAGTACGAAGAGCCGTGAGGTGGCCGGCGCACCCTGTGTATCGGGCACATTCGCCTGGCTCGACCTTCATCGGCAGGTGCGAGTGCGGGGTGAAGTCGAGCGCCTCAGTGAACACGAGAGTGACGACTACTTTGCTTCACGGCCGCGTGAATCCCAACTCGGGGCGTGGACTTCGCCCCAATCAGAAGTCATCGCTGATCGCGCCGTACTGGAGGTCCGCTTGGCTGAGGTGCGGGGGCAATTCGGCGAAGGGCCAGTCGCACGCCCTCCGTTTTGGGGTGGCTGGTTGATGACGCCAACGGAGTGGGAGTTTTGGCAAGGCCGCCCGAGTCGTTTGCACGACCGGTTTCGTTACTCGCAATCAGCGGATGGCTGGGTCATCAACCGACTCGCCCCGTGATGCACTGGTGCGGTGCGAGCGAGGCTGCTTCAGGCAGTCAGCCGCCACGATGTTGCAGCTTCAACAAGACCGTCGATGAGTGCTGCGGTGTGTGGGGTGGGCTCGGGGCTCTCCCAGTCCCACCACAACGGGCTGGTGCCCCGTACCCGGGGCGGTAATTCAAGTTGCACTCCACCATTGCGTGTGGAGTTCACCGGATTGCTCGGATGCAAACCGCGCAATTCCTTCGGTATGCGTTCGATGTCGTCTTCAACAAGATAGGCGGGAAGTGCGTTGCGTAAACATGGCGCAATGTGCGCAGCCAACTCACGGTTACTACCCCCCAGCAACATGGTGGTGAAGAGCCCACGCCGGCCATACCCGTGCACGGTGATGACGATCTCCACATGTTCGAGATATTCGGCCAACAACGGTGACTGGTCGGCGGTGAACCGATGCGATGGAACATGCTCGCGCATGCCGGTGGGCTGGTGCACCCCGTAATACGACGCGCCGGCACGTTCTGCGGCACTGCGGGCCACGATGTCGGTACGTTCCTCGAGTGCACCGCCATGAAAGGCCATGAACCCGAAGCGTCCGCGCAATTCGAGCACTTCTTCGACACCTGGCCGGGCAAGCAGATACTGCAGATTCATGACGATGACGACGGAACGACACTCGATTTACGCTGTCGAGCCACAACCACAATGGCCAGCCCAAGGATCACGACGAAGATCGCCAACAAGGGCAATGAGCCGGTGTCAGCAATGCGTGAAACGATACCCGTCTGCCAATTGCCAAGCGTAGAAATGAAACGGTCGTTATCGGTACGTTCGGTGATTGCGGTGTACCAATACCACGACAGATAAATGCCCGTGGCAAAAACGAGCACACTGGAGAGCCGATCCACCAGCTGGCGCACTCCGCGACCCGTGCGTACGAGTGCAGTTTTGGCGAATGCCAGTGTCGTCGTGAGGGCGGTGACGAACACCCCCATGCCAAGGCCGTAGAGCGCCACACTGACGACACCCGAGGCAAGACCGTCGCGAGAAAAACTCCCCATGATTGCCGTGGTGAGCAGACCAATCGTGCAGCCGATTGAGGCGACGGCGTACACGACACCAAAACCAAACATTCCCACCACGCTGTCGCGGCGAGATGCACCACTCAACGAGGGCACCCACAGTTTGGGTCGCCAGCCAGACAGCATGCGCACCCCCATCGCCATGAGTGCAACGCCGATTACGAGTGCGGCGTACTTGGCATTGGCCGCGAGCCAGTTCGAGAAGAGCCGTGAGATTGCGCCGACCATGAAGAACACGACCAAAAAGCCGAGCGACACCGACGCACCGACGATGAGCGATCGGCGCAGACGTGTCCCAACGTTGTCGGTATCTCTAACGCTGAGATAGGCGATCAGGTAGGTGGGCAACAAAACGAAGCCACAGGGGTTCACGGCGGCCAACATGCCAAGCAGTAGCGAGTAGGCAAAACTTCCCTCGATGAATGCAGTCATGTTGGGAAAACCTCCGCGATCGCCCGGTCAAGCATGACGGAGGTAATTTCACCGGTGAGTTGTCGGCGTACGACCCCACCAGCGTCAACGAGCAGGGTCACTGGTGTGGTTGCCACACCCATTGCATTCGTCAGTTGACCGTCGCGATCGAAAAACGTATCGAACGTGGCACCATATTTCTGCATGAATGCCAGTGCACTGGCCCTCGAATCGCTCAGGTTGACACCGATAAAACGAATCCCAGGAAAGCGGTCGTCAGCGGCAACCAGCACGGGGAATTCGCGCCGGCACGGCTCACATGTGGAGAACCAGAAATTGATCACGAGCGGTTCACCCAACCACAACTCGGTAGAGATCACATTGTCATTGGCGTCTTGTAACTGCACTGTGGCGAGCATCTTGCCCTCCGCCACTTTGTTGAGTGCGATACTGCCCACGGTCTCATCCAGCGTGTAGTCGTCCCGTGGGTCGTTGGAAAGCAACCATCCACCACCCACCGCCACCACGAGTGCAATCACGAGTGATGTAACGAACAGTGGTCGTCGCACGCGCACAAGGGGAGGCTACCGATGACACTGTTGGTCGGTAGTGTCGTCACGGTGTCGCATATGCAACAAGTGCCACCACCAGCGCCATATCCGACAGCCGGGCGCACGTATTCGAGTGAACGACGCGTGCGGCTCGGTGACGTGACACCCAAGGGTCGCCTACGACTTGATGCAACGGCTCGATATCTCCAGGACATTGCTACCGATGACTCCATCGACGGTGCGTACGACGATCCGCATAGTTGGGTGGTGCGTCGCACCGAAATGTGGGTGCATCATTTTCCGAAATATCTGGAGGATCTCCAGATGGAAACCTGGTGTGGTGGTATCGGTTCGCACTGGGCCGAACGCCGCACGCGCCTCACGGTCACCGGAGGCGGTACACGTGCGATCTCGACAGACGTAGTCGCCATTGAGACTGCGGCGTTGTGGGTGCGTGTCGATCTCGAGACGTTGAAGCCGCGGGCACTTTCCGAGGATTTTCGTGGGCGCATCGGGGAGGCAGCAACGGGCCGGAAAGTTTCGGCACGACTCCATGTCGGTCGAAGTCTGCTGCCCGACTCACCTGTATCGGCGGAGTTCACACAGCCCCTACGGTTCAGCGACTTTGATGCGATTGGACATCTCAATAACGCCGTGTACTGGGAGGCGCTGGAGGAGTATCTTGGCAGCCATCGAGATCGTCGCGCCCCACTGCACGCAACGATGGAGCATCATCGCTCGGTCGAACCAGGTGCACTCCTCCGTGTCGTGGTGAACGAACTCGGCAATCGCACCGTGTTGCGTCTCGTTGACGGCAATGAAACCGCCGCCCTCATACAACTCATTACCGACTAAATGATGAGTGACTGGCGCGATACCCCGAGTTTGGTGAGTGCGATGGTCTTTGCAGTTGGTTGGTTCGCTGGGTGGGTGGGCTTTGTGCGTGCACGACACCTGCCCCATGCGCCAGGCACGTCACTCACATCCACCAGTACGACGGCAACACGTCGACCAGTCAGTGTCATCATCCCGTGTCGCAATGAAGCTGACAATCTGGCCGAGCTGCTGCCGAATCTATTCGGTGTGTTGCACGCCGATGATCAGGTGATCGTGGTCGATGATGATTCAACCGATGCCACCGCCGCCATCGCGCAGGATCACCATGTCGTTGTCGTGAGTGGTGGGGCTCTTCCGTCTGGTTGGGCCGGCAAGTCGTTTGCCTGTTGGCGGGGTGCACAGCAGTCGACCCATGATGCCTTGGTATTCCTCGATGCAGATGTTCGGCTGGGGCCGACTGCCATGAACGACATCATGGTCGTGCTGCAACAGCACCCGCAGGCACTCGTGAGTGTGTTGCCGTTCCACCGTACGGTCACCCGAGTCGAACGTCTGAGCATGATGTTCAACGTCGTTTCGTCGATGGTGGCGAGTGTGACGACCAAAACAGAGGCTCGCCGCGTTGCCTATGGACCGTTCATGGCGGTGCACCGAGATACCTACCTACGAAGTGGTGGTCATGCACACGCATCCGTGCGATCGGCGGTGGTCGAAGATCTCGCTCTTGCACGCGTGATGCCCCTCGCCATTCCGTTGCTGGCGCACGAGTCGCAGGTCGAGTACCGCATGTATGCGAATGGCTTGCGCCAATTCATCGAAGGCTGGACGAAAAATACGGCAATCGGTGCGGCGTCGGTTCCACGTTGGTCAAGCGTGCTCGTCATTGCATGGGTGGTGTCGCTGTGCGGTGGCACGGTCATTTCCGTGTGGTTGTGCGCGCTATCGGCCGTACAGATGTTCGTGCTCGCGCGCCGGGTGGGCAACTTTGGTGTGGTGAGTGCGGTGCTGTATCCACTGCATGTATTGACGTTCGTGTTGGTAGCGCTACGCAGCCTGGTTCGTTCGGCCCTATTCGGCAGTGTCGTGTGGCGTGGTCGACAAATCGCCACTCGTTGACGGCACAAAAAACGATGCCCGATAAAAGCGTAATTCTTTGACGCTGTTATGAATGTCGTTGAGTGCACGATGGGCGCCGGTTTTTGTCGGACGGGTGATCGTTGACGCGGGGTACCAGCGTCGCGCGAGCTCTTTCACACTTGATACGTCAACGCTGCGATAGTGCAGATAGTTTTCGATCTCGGGTAGGTACTTGACGAGAAATCGTCGGTCGGTGCCGATTGAGTTGCCGCATAACGGCACGCTGCGTGGATGCTGCACGTGTTGCTTGATAAAGGCCAACGTTGCCGTGCCCGCCTCAGCCAACGTCGTGCGCGACTCACGAATGGCTGGCAGCAAACCCGACTCGGTGTGCATGGCCAGCACCACAGGGTCCATTGCTGCAAGGGCCGCCTCGGGGGCGTGAATAACCAAGTCGGGTCCCTCGGCCACGATATTGAGGTCGTCATCGGTAATGAGTGAGGCAATTTCCACGATGACATCGAGATTCGGATCTAGCCCGGTCATCTCGAGGTCCATCCAAACGAGCACTCCGCAACACTACGGCGATGGCCGTAATCTCGTGGGGTGGCTGCATCGCTCGTCGTACCCATCCGATTGCTTGACCCTGGTTTGGCGTTGCCGGTCAAAGCCCATGAGCATGACGCGGGGCTCGATCTGCATGCACGGGTGGATGCCGTGCTCAGCGCTCGCGGTGGGCGCATGTTGGTGCCGACGGGCGTGGCAGTGGCGATTCCGCTTGGGTACATGGGCATGGTGGTTCCACGCAGTGGTTTGGCGCTGAAGCACGGGTTGTCACTCGTCAACTCGCCGGGCATCATCGATTCCGCGTATCGCGGTGAGTTGCAGGTGATCATGATCAATCACGACCCCGAACACGACTACCACGTGCGGCGTGGTGATCGCATTGCGCAACTCATCGTGCAGGCGATTGCCAATGTGGAATGGTCACCCGTTGCCGAGTTGGACGACAACGATCGCGGCGGTGGCTTCGGCCATAGTGGCCGTTAATTACTTTTTGCTCGGCTCGTGACTGCTCGTCACCCCATCGTGGGCCAACTTGGCGATGGTTGCGTCGTCAAGACCAAGCAGGTCACGCAGCACCGCAGGGTTGTCTTCGCCGCGGTATTTCGGAATACCACGGATACGCACATCGGCATCGCTGAACTTCCACGGGCTTTGCGGGATGCGAATCGTTCCGCCACCGCGATCCGACACTTCGGTGATTGCGCCACGCTCTTTGGCCCAGTCAGTTTGGGCGATCTCAGCCGTGCTGCGCAACCTGCCGGTGGCCAGACCGTGGTCGGCGAAAATCCGTTCGATTTCATCTGCATTGTCGACCGTGGCGGCCCACGCCCGCAGAATGTCATGAAAGCCGTCGAGATGCGCCAGCCGTGCGGGAACGTCGACGAACCGTTCATCGTTCAGTAGGTCGTCGCGCATCATCGCAGCACAGAACCAACCGAAGTTGGTTTTTGACGCAGGATGCCCGCTGACGACCACGATGCTGCCATCGCGCGTGGTAAGCACCGGATAATCGGCTGGTTGAAACGAGCGAATCCAGTCGGCGGGCACTTCGCCCTCCCACAGGTGATCGTGGGCATGCTCGTTGACGTACAACAAGGTTTCGGCCATCGAAATATCGAGGTATTGGCCCCGCCCGGTGCGACCACGTTGCACGAGTGCCGCCAAAATGCCGGCCGCAGCCTCCATTCCGGTGTACACATCGCCGTGGCTGAACGGGTCGTTGGCATACACCCCGCCGCGCACGTCACCCTGGTGTTTGGTGAGACCAGCTTCGGCGTTCACGACCGGTGCGTAGGCCCGACGATTCACCCATGGGCCGGTGGCACCATAACCACTGATTGACGCGTAGATGAGTCGGTCATTTTCTGCAGCAAGTGTTTCGTAGCCGAGACCGAGGCGTTGCATTACGCCGGGGCGAAAATTCTCGACCACTACATCACTCACTGCGACGAGCTTTCGCGCAATGTCAACGGCACGTGCATCATCGAAGTTCAGCGACATGCTCAGTTTGCCGACGTTTTGCTGGATGAAATATGTGGCCAGCGAGTTCAGTCGTGGTTGGGAAAATCGCGTGAGGTCGCCCTCGGGAGGCTCGATCTTGATGACCTCGGCACCCAAGTCGCACAACATGCGCGCTGCGTGCGGCCCGGACAGCACTCGGGTGAAATCCAGCACGCGAATGCCATCAAGCGGGCGGGTCATACTGCGGTCAGTCGAGACGAACACCGAGCGTGCGCAACGCCAGCGATGCGTACAACGAAATGCCGGTCTTCATCGCCTGTTCGTCGAACATCACCCGGTTGGAGTGGTTCGGTGCAGCAGAGGCAGGGTTCACCCCGTCAGGGGTGCCACCAATGAAGATCATTGCACCGGGCAGTTGATTCAGCACGTACGAAAAATCCTCAGCACCCATCACCGGGTTGGGTAAGCGCACTGATTTCTCGGCGCCGACCAGTGCATCGGCAATCTCCAGACCAAAGTCGGCACTCGGCCCGTCGTTGACGGTGACCGGATAACCAATCTTGATATTGACATCTGCCGACATATCGTGTGCGGCGGCGATGCCTTCGGCAACCCGCTGTAAGTGCTCGTGCACTCTCTTGCGGGTGTTTTCGCTCACGGCTCGAATCGTGCCGTTGATGTATGCAGTTTCAGGAATCACGTTGGATGTCGTACCCGTGTGAATCTGGGTGACGGTGACCACCGTCGGGTCGAACACAGGGATGCGCCGGGTAACCATCGTCTGCAACGCCTGCACGATTTCACACGCCACCGGCACCGGGTCGTGGGTGCGGAATGGTTCAGACGCATGACCACCTTTGCCGTTGACGACGATTTCGAACGTGTCTGATGACGCCATTATCGGCCCGCCCTTGGCGGTGACCCATCCAGCCGGAATCGACGTGGTGATGTGCAATGCATATGCCGCAGCAATCGGTGAGGCACTGCCGTCGGCAAGTGGTGGCACATCGAGCAAGCCCTCTTCGAGCATGAACTTGGCGCCGTGGTGCCCCTCCTCGCCTGGCTGAAACATGAACAGCACCCGGCCCGGCAGCTGGTCTTTGCGCTCGGCCAGCAAGCGTGCCGTCGTGGCGAGCATCGATGTATGCGTGTCGTGCCCACAGGCGTGCATCATGTTCTTGGTGCGTGATGAGAAGTCAAGCCCGGTGTCTTCGGGCATCGGGAGGGCATCCATGTCGCCGCGCAACATCACCGTCGGCCCAGGCTTGCCACCGGTGAGCAGGGCGGCGATGCCACTCGTGGTTTCATGCAGTGTGATGTCGAGTGGCAGGTCTTCGAGTGAAGCCAGCACGGCATCACGGGTAGTGGGCAGGTGGTTGCCTACCTCGGGCCATTCGTGCAAACGCCGCCGTAGGGCCACCGCACCGTCGTAGAGATCGTCGACGTGGGCGGCCAATTCTTTTGCGGTGCCGTGAACTTCGCGGGCAGCGGCTGTCTGGGGGTTGTGCGCCATCGACTCAGCGTAGGTCGCAGCCCACCGTCTACGCTTGGCGCACATATGCCGGCAGTCGTCGTTGAATTCACTGTGGAGCCATTCGTAGAGGGTCAACCAGGCCCGCATGTCACCCAGGCCGTAGCGGCTGTGGAGCACCACGGTATTGCAGTTGATTTTGGTCCGTTCGGCTCAATTTTCGTCGTGAGTGACGAGCAGATGCCAACGGTCGTGGCCGACATGATGCGTGCTGCTTATGCCAACGGGGCCACGTTTGTGAGCGTCAGCGTGGCACGTCAGCAAACGTCATGACGCCGCGACATCCACTGCTGGATACGGTGCAGCCGTTGTTGAGCGCCCTTGGTGCTTCGTTGGTGTCGACAGCAGATATGAACAAGGCCGACGTGCCACTCGTATGGGAGGGCAAGGTGGTTGCAGGTGTGCGATTGCCGGCCTTGCATGGCGCGATGGAGCGGTTGATCGAGTCGGTGGAGCGCGAACTGGGCGCCAAACTGGCGCTACTTTCGCGTGCCGAGAAGCAGCGGGCGATTCGTTTACTCGACGAACGCGGGGCATTCATCCTGCGCCGGGCGGTTGAAGACGTGGCTGATGCAATGGGTGTATCGCGCATCACGGTGTACAACTATTTGAATTCGCTGCACCGCTAATTCGGTGACTAGAGCTTGCGTAGAAAAACGTCGGTCACACGATGATCGACACCCTTTTCAATCACCAGTGAGGCACGCCCTTTCGTGGGGGCGATGTTTTCGCGCAGGTTGCGCCCGTTGATGGATCCCCAGATTTGACCGGCCAGGGTCGTCGCCTGTTCGTCACTCAAATCAGCAAAGTGCCTAAAGAAACTTTGCGGGTCTTGAAACACGGTACGTCGTAGTGCATGAAAGCGCTCTACGAACCATGACTCGATCAACGATTCGTCAGCGTCGAGATAAATCGAAAAATCGAAATAGTCACTCACGAACTCGTTGGCATGCGAGTCAACCTGCAGCACGTTGAGGCCTTCCAAGATCAAAATATCGGGTTGGGACACCACCTCGAATTTGTCCGGGAGAATGTCGTAGATGATGTGGCTGTAGACGGGCGCGTTGACCTCGGTCTCACCACTCTTTACAGCACGCAGGAAGTCAAGCAATCGCCGGGTGTCGTAACTCTCGGGGAAGCCTTTGCGGTTCATGATGCCGCGTGCCTCAAGCTCGTGGTTCGGGTACAAAAACCCATCGGTCGTGACGAGTTCCACCCGTGGGTGCTCCGGCCAGCGCGACAGCAACGCCTGCAACAAACGCGCCAATGTGCTTTTGCCCACGGCAACGCTGCCAGCCACACCGATGATGTACGGCAACTTCGGGGCAATCGTGCCGAGAAAGGTGGTGGAGACGCGGTGCAGGTTTTGGGTGGCTGACACGTAGAGGTTCAGTAAACGTGTGAGTGGCAGGTATACGGCAGTCACTTCTTCGAGGTCAAGTTGATCGTTGATGCCACGCAACGCCTCAATATCTTTGGCGAGGATGTTGAGTGGCGTCTGGGCCCGTAATGCGGCCCACTCTTGGCGCTCAAAACGCACGAAGCGTGGAACGTCACCCCTGTCAATCACGCAGCAACAACGCTAGGCGACTCGTTCCAAAAATGCTCGAAGCGGTGGGTTCACTATGTGTGGATGGGTGAGATTGGATGCGTGTGCAGCACCTTGCACCCACACGATTTCTTCGGCGTTACGCAAACCTTTGCGCAGTGCTTCGGCACGTTCGGGGCTAATTGCGGTGTCGTGCGTGCCATGAATGATGAGTGCCGGGCAGGCAATCTCGCCGATACGCGCAGTGATGTCGTCGCGGTCCAGCAGGCATCCTGATGAGTGCACCATCAATTCTTTTGGTCGGGCCTTCCATTTGGCGATCCACTTCGCATTCTCCGTCGGCTCAGCGATAATGATGTTGGCGATGATGTTGGCCAGGTCGTCCGACGGCCCGTGAGTGACCCAAGCGTCTGTCATCTGGCGGTAACCGGCGAGCACTTCGGGGCCATCATTGTCAGAAGCAGTGTCAATCAATACGAGAGCACGCACTCGTTCGGGTGCCGTCAGTGCGGCGCGTAGCGACAGAAACCCACCCTGCGACATGCCGCCAAGAACTGCGGTGTCCACACCGAGGTGGGTCATGAGCGCCAAACAGTCGTTGGCCGAATCCCAGTAGGTAAACGGCTTGCCGTCGTATTCGGTTTCACCAAAACCACGTTCGTCCCAGGTGATGATCCGAAATTTGTCGGAGAGCGCTGCAACTTGTGAGTCGAACATCGTGCAGTCCATCAAAAAACCGTGTGCCAGCACCACGGCGGGGCCACGGCCACCACTGTCGCGGAAATGAATCTTCTGGCCGTTCAGATGGGCAAAGGGCATGACGCCTCCTTCATTGGTTGGAGTTGCTAGGCGAACCTTAGTGCGGGTCGGTCAACGCGCCAAAGGCGACCGCGACGACACCGCATTCGGCGCCGTGAGCACATCAAAACCGTGGTCAGTGACGAGCACGGTGTGTTCAAACTGGGCGGTGCGTTGCCCGTCGATGGTGACCGCAGTCCACTCGTCGTCCCACATGCGGTGCTTGTCTGAGCCGAGGGTGATCATCGGCTCGATGGTGAAGGTCATGCCGGGGCGCATGAGCATGTTGTTGCGCGGCTCGTAGTAATGCAGAATCTGCACGTCGGTGTGGAATTGTTCACCGATGCCGTGGCCGATGAATGCTTTCACCACACCCATCCGATGTTTCTTGGCATGGGTTTCAATTGCCCGCCCGATGTCAGAAAGTGGCGCGTTGGGTTTGACCGTTTCGATACCCAGCCACATGCACTCCTCGGTCACCTTGATGAGATGACGATCTTCGTCGCTGACATTTCCAACGGTGAAGGTGGCGTTCGTGTCGCCGTGCACACCGTCCATGTAGCAGGTGACATCCAGGTTCACGATGTCACCGTCTTGTAACTCGCGCGAGTCGGGGATGCCGTGGCAAATCACTTCGTTCACGCTCGTGCACACGCTCTTGGGGTAGTTCTGGTAGTTGAGCGGGCTCGGGTAGGCGCCGCGGGCAATGCACAGGTCGTGCACATAAATGTCGATGTCATCGGTGGTGATGCCGGGTTTGACCATGTCGCCGGCCAAGCGCAACACCTCGGCTGCGGTGGCACCCGCCCGACGCATGCGCGCGATGATGTCGGGTGTCTTGACGGCTGGCTCGGAGTAGCGCTTTACTTGCCCCGTCAGCGCATACGGGGGCCGAACGATGATGTCTGGCACGAAACGCATGGGGCTCACCACACCTGGCAACACGCGACCTTCAAGCGGTTTGTGACAACGCTTGTATTTGCGACCGCTCCCACACCAACACAGTTCGTTGGCAGCCGGCAGCACGATGGGTGGCTGCGGTGTCGAACGCACAAGATAAGGCTATTGGACGGCTATACGAAGCGAAGCTTGCGTGCAGCGACAAGTGTCATGCGCAACAAAAGTAACCCATGTCGAAACCGAGAAATATTGGTGGCGCCGTAGAAACGTTCCTTGTAATGCACGGGCACATCACGAATACGCAGGTGTAGTCGGGCGGCACCGAACAACAAATCAAAGTCACCAAATGGATCAAAGTCACCGAAGTGGGCACGGCGATCAGCGATGCGTTGATAATCGGCGGCCCACAGGGCCTTAGTGCCACAGAGCGTGTCGCGCACGGGTTGACCGAGCAGGTAGGAAAACACGACACCAAAGAGCCGATTTCCAATCAGATTGAGAAATTGCATCGCTTGTTTTTCCATCGGGTACACCAGTCGTGATCCGTTGGCAAACTCACAAGAATTATCTCGCAGGAGCTGAATGAAACGTGGCAACTCCTCGGGTGGTACGGAAAGATCCGCGTCGAGAATAATGAGGATGTCTCCTGTTGCCCGAGCGAAGCCAAGCCGCACGGCATCACCCTTGCCACTTCCAGTTTGTTTGTATGCGCTCACCGTTGACTGCGAAGGGTTCGACAGAGTAATTGAACGCTGTATTGCCCCCCATGTGTCATCACGTGAGCCACCTTCTACAAAGATGAGTTCTTGATTTGCTGAAAGTCGCGGCAGTCGTCGTACGAGATCTGCAATGTTGCCCTCTTCATTACGGGCAGCGACGATGACGCTGACCGAGGGCTCGGTTTTACGTGCTTGTCGCCGCGGCCGAGCGATAACAACGTTGTATACGCATAAAAGACGCAGCACCGGCAGTGGTGCCAGCCAGCGATTCACAAGCCAGCCGAGAATCGGAAACGGAAGAAGCACTGCAGAGCGTCGTTCGACGATCTCGAAATCGCTTTGCTCAAGCAAGTTGTCGAGTTCACCAGGTGGTATCCAGTTTTCGTGCCGCGTACTTTTACCGGTTAACAAGCGCATACTGCGTACGAGGGGCCTCCACAGACGGTTGTACGAAATAGTGACCAGACGCGAATCGGTCCGCCATGTACGAGCAACACCATCAAGTGCGGCGTAAACATCATCTACTCGGTTCAATGCTCCAAGCAGCACGATCGTCTGGGCCGCGTGCACTGTCGCACTGCTGAGGTGCTGGGCTACTTCGTTGCCTGGCACAAAGCCATCCGGAGAACCCCTGAGCACTGTATGCGTGGCGGAGATTACTGGCTCACTTGTGCCGATCGACAAAGTGTGTCGAGAGGTGGGGTCGGCGACAGTATCGATGATGTGCTGCAGCTCCCGACGAAGATAGTCACGCAAAAAACTCATCGTTTCACCAAGCTAAAGACATGAAAGAAACGAAAGTGGTCGAACCATGAACCACGCCGTTCTTCCCAGGAGAGCATCGCGCGCAAGAAGCGTCCGCTGATTGGTGTGCGGCGCGAGACCCCACCGGAAAGCAGGAAACTTGGTCCGATGTGGCGGCTGCGCTCTGTCAAAGTGAATCGACTACCCCAAACTTCGTTGAAGCGCTGGAGGTCTCGGCGAAGCATCATGTAGGTGAGTGCCTGATTGGAGTCCCAGGGACTCGTTGAGGCGAACGACCAACTCGGGGTGCGAGCATCCCATCGTTCCTGATGTAAAAAACGGTAGACACACCGTGCCACTACACCCCAGTAGGGGTCAAAAACGGCGATAGTTCCACCAATGCGCAGTGCTCGGTGAGCTTCGGTGAGGAAGCCTTCGATATCCGGAATGTGGTGCCACGAATCTTTCAGGATGAGGGCATCGAGCGAAGCGTCCTGAAAGGGAAGTCGTTCGGCAGTGTTTTGCACGGCGAGTGCCGGTGATGCGGTCACATCGGAGTGCAACCAGCGGTGGCCAGAAAGGCTGGCCAAACCCAGACCTGAGCCGATTTCCACCGTGTGGTCTGGGTGCGCGATCCCGACTACCGAGGCGAGAGCACCATAGGCGCGTTCGTACAACGCTGTGAGATATTCATCGTTGGCGATTCGTTCTTGATCTGTGCACATTTTCACAACGTACTTTGCCTCGTCTCAGCCTATTGCTACAAGTACACATGCCGCCGAGTACGGCGTGTAGTCCTGCTGTCGGACAAAACTTTTGGGGCTCGGTTTGGCAGAGCAACTTCTTGGTGCATTACACCATTAGCCAACACACATAGTCGGGGAGGGGCATTACCTCTCACACGACGAACGAAGCAAAGGACATCAGCCTCGGCGTAGCAGTCGCTGGAAACCCCACCCCGTGACGCGACGCATTGATTCACTGATGATTGTCTTACTCATTTTTGACTCACCGGCAGTGCGTTCGACATAGATGATCGGCACTTCCACAATGCGGTAGCCACCGTGTCGCCGAAGTTGAAAGAGCACCTCAGTGAGGAAGGCGTAGCCGTTGGAAGTAGTGCCAGCAATTGTTCCGGCGCTAATCACGTCGCTGCGATAGGCACGAAACCCAGAAGTGCAGTCTCGTACCTTTACCCCAAGCATCACGGCCGTGTACCAGTTGCCACAACGTGAAAGCATGCGCCGCGCGAGTGACCAGTTGCGAACCCCGCCACCTTGCACATAGCGCGAGCCGACCACCACATCGGCGCCATCCGCAATGAGCCGCAGCATGACAGGGATCGCCCGTGCATCGTGGGATAGGTCGCAGTCGCTGGTGACGATGACCTCGTACCCGTCATTAGCAAGATGCACCAACCCCTCACGGCTTGCTGCTGCGTAGCCACGTGGGCCATCTCAGGAGATGAGACGCACTCTCGGGTTGATTTCGGTATGTTCGCGCACTCGCTGACCAGTGCCATCAGGGCTGTTGTCATCGACGATGTAGATGTCAGTGTCTGGAACTGCAGCGACTACGGGCGCAACCTTAGAAGGCGAGTGCGATGGCGTCAGTGAGCGTGGCGGCCCGCAGGAGTGATGCACGTTGCAGGTCTGGTGCCTTGCTGTTGGCCGGAATCAACACCCGCCGGAAGCCCATTCGCTCTGCTTCAATGATGCGTCGTTCAAGATGGGTGACGTGGCGAATCTCGCCACCCAGCCCCACTTCGCCGAGCGCCACCAAGTCGG
>CAMAWR010000022.1 GCA_945862045.1 Bifidobacterium breve | reverse complement strand
CGCTCTGAGCGCGACGAGCGACCGAACAGCGCCATCGCGGACTACCGCATCGCGATTTACTTAGTGGGCTTGCCACCCGCAGCAGGCTTGCCACCTGCAGCAGGCTTGCCGCCGTCGCCATCGGCTGGGGCGCCATCGGCGGCACCTTCGGCGGGCACTGCACCTTCGGCGACTTCGCCCTCGACGGGTGCGGCAACCACGGCAACTTCTTCGACCTTGGTGGTGACGACGGTGACGACCACGAACTCGGGGTCACCAACGATGGAGACACCCGCTGGCATTTGCAGATCGCCGAGACGTACGACGCTGTCCATCGTCATGTTGGTGACATCCACGATGATTTCGTTCGGAATATTTGCGGCAGTGGCACGCACATCGACGGAGTTGACGACCGGGTCGACGAGACCACCATCGGCAAGCACCGCCTTGGCAATTCCTTTGACGTGCAGTGGCACATGCACGGTGATGAGCTCGGTGAGGCTGATCTGCAAGAAGTCGATGTGTCGCACGATCCGCTTCACGGGGTCGCGCTGCACTTCTTTGACGATGGCGGGATAGGTTTCGTTGCCAACGTGGAGTTCGAGCACGGTGTTGAGACCGGCGGGGCCGGAAAGTGCGACACGCAGATCTTTACGATCGACGGTGACGGCGGTTGGTGTCATGCCATGTCCGTAGACGACGGCAGGAATCTGGTCTTGGGCGAGAAGGCGACGGGCAGCGGCACTACCGAGCGCGCGGCCGAGGCTGGTTTTTAGGGCTGTAGACATTGCAACAGTCTAAGGGCGAGGTTGCTGGCCCTGTCAGGCGAGGTTTTCGCCGCCGAACAGCTCGCTCACGCTGGTTTCTTCGAACACGGCCGCCAACGCATCGGCGATGATCTTGGCCACCGACAGCACCTCGATGCGGTCGATGCGCTTTTCTTTTGCCAAGGGAATGGTGTTGGTGAGCACCACACGGCTGATCGACGATTTCTTCAGTCGTTCAATCGCTGGATCAGAAAGCACACCGTGGGTGGCCATGGCCCACACCTCTTTGGCGCCACGCGCCAAGAGCAATTCGGCTGCCGACGTAATGGTGCCGGCGGTGTCGATCATGTCGTCGGTGAGCACACACAAACGACCCTCAACTTCGCCGATGACTTCCTTGGCGCTCGCCACATTGACCGAATTTTTTTCACGCCGCTTGTACACGAAGGCGACATCGGCGTTCATGTCGGCGAGATGCTGGGCAAAGCGTTCAGCAACCTTCACCCGGCCCGTATCGGGCGACACGATGACCACGCCTTCGCGCGCGTTGTCGCGCAGATATTTTTCAAGCACGGGCATGGCCGTGAGATGGTCGACCGGGCCATCAAAGAAACCCTGAATCTGACCACTGTGCAAGTCGACCGACACCATCCGCTTCGACCCGGCCGCTTTGAACATGTCGGCAACCACGCGGGCCGTAATCGGCTCTCGGCCCGCAGCCTTGCGGTCTTGGCGCGCGTAACCGTAGAACGGACACACCGCAGTAACACGCTTTGCCGACGCACGGTACGCGGCATCGATCATGATGAGCTGCTCCATGATCGCGTCGTTGATGCTGTGGCCGTTATGACCGAAGTGTGATTGCATGATGAACACGTCACCACCGCGGATGCTTTCACCGAAGCGCGGACGAATTTCGCCGTTCGCAAACTGAACGACATCGGCCTCGCCGAGGGAGATGTTGAGGTGACTCGCTACTTCACGGGCAAGTTCCGGATGAGCGCGACCGCTGTAGAGCACCATCCGCTTGGTGGTGACTTTGTCGATCGATTTATTCACTTTGAGCAAGCATAGAACGCAGGGCAGCGGGCCGCCGATTTGACAGCCGCGCAACCCTGCAACCCTGCGACCCTGCGACCCTGCGACCCTGCGACCCTGCTGCGTGGTTCCGGGGAGAGGATTCGAACCCCTATATGCGGGACCAAAACCCGCTGTCCTGCCGTTGAACGACCCCGGAGAGAACCCGACGCGCAGTTGCGCCGTTCTTCAGGGTAGCGTCTTGCTTCGCATGGGATCACTCGTCAAGCGTCGCCGCAAGCGAATGCGCAAGAAGAAGCACAAGAAGATGCTTCGTCGCACTCGCCACCAACGCAACAGCAAGTAACTTCACCGTCCGCCCGCGTCAGCGGCTGCGTGTGACAATTACCGCGGCATCGGCCAGCGCATCAGCAATTTCGAATCGCCCTCGCAAAAACCAGGTGGCGCCACTGCCTGCCAGCGTTGGTGTGACCCCGGATGCTTCTCGAATGCGATCACGCCACGTCGCCAGTCGCGGCTCGACTATCACTGCTGCCGACTCAAGGTCGTTCATGTCGCCGCGCTGGGCGTGAGCGGATAATTCATCCCACGCCCGATACACCGCCGGGGTCGGCACCTGCAACGGGGGAACGACGAGTGTGATGTCGATTGGTTCATCGCTGCGTTCATCAGCGGTGAGCGGCTCGACGATTTCCCCGATGCCCCGCACGCGGGCGCGACCACCGACCATGCAAAAAGGAATGTCGGCACCCAAACTCGATGCCGCAACCAGGTCGGTGAAACCAGCCCAGCGCAAGACGGCCGCTGCATCTGATGAACCGCCACCCAGTCCACCGCCACTTGGAACCTGTTTGTCGATCAGAACACCAGCGGTGCGATTGACCAAACGCAGTGCCTGCGCAACCAGGTTGTCGCCCGTGGTCGGCACGCCAGCAGCGAACGGCCCGTGCACCGTGATGCCATTGCCATTCGGATCAATCTGCAAGGTGTCGCAGAGCGCGAGGCTCACCATGTCGGCGTCAATCAAATGGAAGCCGTCGTTGCGCACACCGACCACACGCAGCGACAGCGTGAGTTTGGCCGGTGCTTCGACGCGTGTCATGCGGGTGCCCGTGTCATGCGGATGCCCGGTGGCGGGCGTTGACGGCCAGCGTGAGTCGCGACCAGTCGTCAATTTCCAATTGCTCGGCGCGTGCCTGTGGGTCGACCTTGGCGGTCACGAAGTCGTCGTTGATCACGACGCCATCGAGTGCGCGTCGCAACATTTTGCGTCGTGTCGCAAACCCCTGCCGAACGAGCGCGAACATGTCGGCAAACGGGGCAGTCACCGCTGGTTGATCGCGACGCGTGATCTCGACGAGCGACGATGAAACACGTGGTCGAGGCAGGAACACTGCCGACGACACTTCGCCAACCATGCGCGCGGTGGCCCAGTAACCAACCTTCACGCTCACGGCGCCAAAGGCATCACTGCCGGGGCGCGCCACGAGTCGTTGGGCAACTTCCCTTTGCACCATCACCAACAAACGTTGCACCTGTGCAACCTGGTCGAGCAAGTCGGCAACCAGTGGCGTGGCCACGTTGTACGGAAGATTGGCAACCACCGTCCAGCGTGGTGCGTCGGCCAGCAAGGTGTTCCAGTCGAGACGCATCGCGTCGTCGTGCACCACTTTTACGTTGGTGAGCGCAACCACATTTTCACGCAACACTTCGACGAGCCCCGAATCAATCTCGACGGCGACAACCTGGGCGCCAGTTTCGGCAAGTGCCATGGTGAGCGCACCGAGACCCGCGCCAATTTCTACGACATAATCCCCGGGGGCCACGCGGGCCAAGGCGGCGATTCGACGAACGGTTTCGGGTTCAACGACGAAGTTCTGTCCGAACGCACGTCGTGGCGCCAAGCCGTGGCGGGCGAGCAATTCCGAGGTTTGCGAACGGGTGAGTGTCACCAGGTGATGGAAACAGGAATCGGCGCGTTGACCAGATCAGAGAGTTCGACGAACAGTTGCGTGTGCAGCACGATGGTCACGTTGGCGGGGGTGGACGGCATCATCACATTCGAGCACGCAATCGAGCGGCCATTGTTCAGGTTTTTGATCACCAGCGCCACACCGTAGGGCGCTTCCGGGCAGTTGCAGACGGTGACCGGGGCCCCATTGAAACTGCTGAAGCTTGCAGGCCCGGTGAGGCGTACTGCGTCGTCACTCGGGTACGAGATCGGCGCGGTGCCGGTGGGCGTCGCACCAGTCGGCCCGGACAGGATGATCGGCGCAGGTGGTTCGCTTGACTCAGAACTGCTTGCCGCGACGTCGACACCAGCCACGGCCACCGTGGCGACATCGGTTTGGGATTCCCCGCCCGTGAAGAAGATGACGGTCGGTACGACCACAACGGTGAGCAGCCCAACAAGGGTCAGGCGACGGCGTTCAGGAGCAGTAAGAAACACATTTTTACGCTACCGAGCGATACCAGGGAACGCCCGATGTGCATTAGCCACGGTGCTCTGCGCGATATCTGCCACGTTCTCACCGCGCGTCTCAGCCAAACATTCACCGATGTACCGCACGTGGGCGGGTTCATTTTCTTTCCCGCGATGCGGAACCGGTGTGAGCCACGGCGCATCGGTTTCGGTGAGCAGTTTGTCGGTCGGGCAGAATTTTGCTGCACGACGGATGTCATCGGCTTTGTTGAACGTAACGATGCCAGAAAATGACAACCATCCACCGCGTTGCACAGCTTGTCGCGCCTCGGCTTCGTCGCCCGTAAAGCAATGAAATACCACGCGTTCGGGCAGGCCCTCACCGTCGAGCACGTCAAAGGTGTCAGCCCACGCATTGCGGCTGTGAATGACGAGCGTCAAATCGAGATGCTTGGCGAGGGCAATCTGCTGGGCGAAGGCCGTTCGTTGCACGGTGCGGTCGGAGTGGTCGTAGTAAAAGTCAAGACCGCATTCGCCGATCGCCACGATTTTTTGTGCGGCGAGTTGTGCGGCGGTCAACCCATCCACGAAGGGCAGCACGGTGTCGACACCCAACTTGGCATCATGCGGGTGCAAGCCAACCGTGGCCCACACGTTGTCGTGGCGGCTGGCAATTGCGAGGGCTTGCCGCGTCGTGTTGGCATCGGTGCCGATCACGATCACCTTGGTTACGTCGTGGGCAGTCGCGTTGGCAATCGATGCGTCGGCACCACCCGGTGTGCGTTCGTCGTACACATGACAGTGCGTGTCGACCCATTGCACGGTGTCATTCATATTTTGTCATTCATACTTTGGCTCAGACCTTTTTGCGGGGAAAGAGCGGTTCGCCTTTTTCTACGACAAGACCACCGGGGTACAAACCCCATTTGGTATCGATACCGACCCGACACTCATCGATGCGCCCCGCCAAGCCGATGCGACGCCAAATTTCTTGGGAGGTGGTTGGCAACGCAGGGTTGGCCAAGATCACCACGATGCGCAGCGCTTCGAGTGCGTCGCCCATCACGGCATCAACTGCAGCACTAGGTTCCATCTTCCAGGGCTCGTGTTGCTCGAGATGGGCGTTGGTGGCACGAATCAGGTTCCATGTTGCTTCAAGAGCACGACTTGGTTGCGCTCCACGCCACGCTGCATCTGCATCGCGCACCACATCGGCGGCCACTTGGGCCAGCGGCGAATCGGGTCGCGGCGCTGGCCCGTGCCCGCCACATTTTTTTTCGACCACGGTTGCCACACGAGCGGCCAAGTTGCCGAGGTTGTTGGCCAAGTCGGAGTTGTAGCGCGCCACCAGACCTTCATACGAAAAATCGCCGTCGTTGCCATAGACCGTGTCGGCCAATAAGTAATAGCGGAAGCCGTCAACACCGAACTCGTCAATGAGCTCGAGCGGGCTCACCACGTTGCCCGTGGTCTTCGACATCTTTTCGCCACCGACCATCAAAAACCCGCCGACCGCCCAGCCTTTGGGTGGTTCAATGCCCGCTGACATGAGCATTGCCGGCCAATACACGCAGTGAAACCGAATGATGTCTTTGCCGATGAAGTGCCAGTCCGCCGGCCACCGCTCGGCGAATTGCTGGTCGTTGGTGCCGTAACCGTGGGCAGTGATGTAGTTGGCGAGTGCATCAAACCACACGTAGGTGACGTGTTGGTCGTCCCACGGCAGGGGGATGCCCCATTTGAGGGTCTTGCGGCTCACCGAAAAGTCGTTGAGCCCACCCTTGATGAACCCGATCACTTCGTTGCGGCGGAAGTTCGGGGC
This sequence comes from Bifidobacterium breve, assembly GCA_945862045.1. Classification (GTDB taxonomy): domain Bacteria; phylum Actinomycetota; class Acidimicrobiia; order Acidimicrobiales; family Ilumatobacteraceae; genus F1-60-MAGs027. Next base: position 20,346 of record CAMAWR010000022.1, on the reverse strand, counting down.
GATTGCGTCAGGGTGCTGGTCGTACCAATCGAGCAAACGCTGCTCGAACCGCGACAACCGGAAGAAATAGTTCTCTTCTTCGACGTAGGTGGCCTTGGTTTTGTGAATTGGGCAGGTGCCGTCGACGAGTTCTTCTTCGACGTAATAGGCCTCGCACGCCACGCAGTAGTGACCGCGGTACACGTCAATTTCGATGTCGCCCGCGTCGTAACAGGCCTGCAGCAATTTGTGTACGCCACGTTTGTGGCGGTCCTCGGTGGTGCGGATGAAGTCCTCGTATTTCACGTCGAGCTGCTTCCAGGCGTCGGCATACAGCGGGGCGATCTCGTCGACGAACTCGCGGGGCGTCTTGCCGGCGGCGTCGGCGTATTGCTGCACTTTGAGCCCGTGTTCGTCGGTGCCGGTCAACAGATGCACGTCGTCACCGCACAAGCGGTGCCAGCGACATACGGCGTCGGTCACGATGGTGGTGTAGGCGTGACCAAGGTGCGGTTTGGCCGTCACGTAATAAATCGGGGTCGTCACCGAGAACTTTGGCACCACTCCAACCTACGCTCCACCAACGGTCATTTGGATTCTTGTGTTGCCGCGCTGACGCATTGTTGCTGCGCTGACGCGTTAGCCCAGGCTGAGTGTGAGTTCGTACACGTGACGCTTTGACACACCGAAACGTGCCGATACACGCGATGCTGCGTCTTTGCGCGTAACGCCCGTGGCAATTTCGGCGCGCAGTGCAGCGATGATCTCGTCGTCCGTCGGCGGGGCAGCGGGCGTTGCACCATCGAGCACCAACACGAATTCACCGCGCGGTTCACCATCGGCGTGGCGTCTTATGGCATCGCGCAAGGTGCCGCGCCACACGTCTTCATGAATCTTGGTGAGTTCGGTGGCAATCGCGATGCGTCGCTGCGACCCGCACATCAGTTCCAGGTCGGCAAGCGTCTTGTGGAGTCGATGAGGTGCCTCGTACAACACGGTTGTGCGGGTTTCAACGGCGACCATTTCCAGCCGTACTTTGCGTTCCACGCCGGTGCGCGGCAAAAAGCCCTCAAAAACGAATCGCCCGGCTGGCAAACCGCTCAGTGTCACCGCCATGATCGCCGCCGACGGCCCGGGCGTGGCACTCACCACGCCGCCGGCGTCAACGACGGCACGCACGATGCGCTCACCGGGGTCGCTGATGCCGGGGCTCCCTGCATCGGTGATGAGAGCGACAACCTTGCCCTCGGCAACCAATGCAACGATCTTTTCACGCGAGTCGTGTTCGGTGTGCTCGTTGACGATGAGCAGTGGTTTGTCGCTCACGCCGATGTGCTGCAGCAACTTGCTCGAGTGGCGCGTGTCTTCACAACAGATCACATCGGCTTCGCGCAGTGCCTCGACGGCTCGCGCCGTGATGTCAGACAAATTGCCGATGGGTGTGGCCACGAGCACGAGCTTGCCGGTCATGCGTGCCGCGTTGTTGACGGTGCGTCGCTGGCGCGTCTCACTTCCAGCGTGTGGCCAACCTGCAGGCCCCAGCGTTCGAACGATCCGGCCTTGGCCTCCACCACGGTGTGCGCCGCTGGCACTGGTAGCGGCAATCGCCTGGGGGCCAGACGGTGCATCTTCACCACTTGCGACTTGTCATTCAGATAAGCAACATCCAGCGCACTTCGACATCCGAACGTGTGCACCCATCTGCAATTCGGAAGCACGAGTGCAAATTGCGGGTCGGGTTCACCAATCAACCCACGTCTTCGGTCACGGCGCGATTCGGCAACGGTGGCGCTGGCCAACACTCGACCTTGCGCCACGAGCCACGCATTGGTCGGGTTCATTTCAGAGAGACGCGGGAATTTCTCGAAGCAGTCCGTGGCTCTCGAGCACGTTTGCAGCTTGCGCGGCTTCCGTGATTGAAAGGTTGCATCTTGCGGCGACTGCCAGGAGGTCTTCACTTCCGTCGCAATACTCAAGCACGTTCAATAGAACTTCAACCGAAGTTGAGACCTTCCCTCCTTCGAGTGTCGGGTAGAGACCGCGCTTTCCAAGCTGGGGCTCGCAAGGAGTAGTCGCAACTAGCGTTCTGTTTGCTTCGAGTGCCGTGATGCGCTGAGCGACCATATTGAAGCCTCCTTCGAGGCCTGTTGCGGTAACAACACTGAAGTCATCTAGTGACGTGTGGTATTCGTCGTAGCAGCCGTACTTGGTTCGGCTTAATGCGACGAACGGGAGATCAATAAGGACACTTCCGTATTGTCGCTCATCACTTTGTCTTTCCAAAAACGAGTGTTTAACGTACGAAAACGAAAGTTGTGGCAGTACGTGCTCGGCAATCCGATCTGCGAGAGTTGCGCCTTTGCGTGACGCTACGAAGGAGTAGTTTCTGTCGTCGCCGACACACGAAATGTTGAACCCCGCGACAACCTTTTGCTTGAGATGCTTTTGATTCTGGCTGATGTAGTGAATCGCGCCGATTGTCTCTGGCGCGAACACGATTCGATAGGTATACCGACGAGGCTGTTCCAGCAACCATCGGCCCAGAAATGTGAGTACAGCGGGTCCGGACGTCTCATTATTGGCCATTGACGGATGGCAGACGTATGTTGAAAGCAGTACCTCGCTGTCTGATGTTCCAGGAATTACAAGTTCGGCGAAGTTCATTACGCCCATGAATTTTCGTGAACGTATCACTGCGCGGTAGTTGCCTTGTGCCAGTCCGACCCGCTGGCGATGAGTCATGCAGAACCCCCATCGGTCCGCATAATAGGAAGTCACAAAAGGAATTGCATCTGGCTTGTCGGGAGTTGAATGCAAATGCGCTTCCAGTTCCTCGAGCGAGAGCGTGACATCAACTGGACCCGAATACCCAACAACGTGAAGGTTGTGATTTGCAAAGTCGATGATTCGTTGTCCAGCTGAGTCCTCAATGAACGCCTCGGAGATATCCCACTCATCCGGAATTGTCCAGTCAAAAGCACTGGAGCCGGACGGCACCTCAAGTAAGGCAAGTTCAGGTAGTCGTTGCTTGATGCAATCAAGGGTTTTGCGGACGCCACTTCCGGTAAGGCTGCGGTTAATCGGGTACAACTCCTTGGCAAATGCGAGAATCTCATTGCCGATCACGGCAACTCTTTTGGGAAAAACTTGATGGGCATTAAAAGATACAACATGAAGTCTACTTCTATCTCAGAAAGGCGTTTGGTGTATTCACGAGTTGACACGTTGAAGTACGTAACTCGGTCATCCATCGATGTGGGCCACTCTTTTACAATTTGAATTTGTTCACGCGGATTATGCCGAGCAGAAAATTCGCTCAGTTTGGATAGCAGCAATTGAAACTTTTGGTCAGTTGACACTTCCTCGTAGTGAGCGCCAACCTTCTCGGTGATATCGACTGCGGGAACACCGGCGTAAACACGGTTATATCTCATGTCATGGGTCACAACTGAGCCCATGAGTGCGAGGCTTCGATTTTCTGCAGTGATTGGTCCAATAAGTGAGTTTCCACCAATATAGACATCGTCGCCGATGATTAGTTCTCGCTGCCATTCCCACCTGAATCCTTGTAAGGTGTCTCCGAATTTCATGTGGGTCCATAATTGGCAACCCGCAGCTATTCCAACGCCATTGCCAATTATCAACTTGCCCGTGGCGTCAATAAGGCAGTCTCGGCCAATCCATGAGCTCATTCCGATGCGGCATGGGTCTTTGGCAACAAGTTCAGTATTTTCGCCTATGACCGTGTAGTCGCCTATGGACACTTCGGTTCCTTCAATCACGACGTTGTCTTTGATGAGAACCCCGTCACCCATGATTAGACGGTCTACGTTAAGACTCACGTTCTTACCGATTCGAACCGCCGCTTTGTCAGAGGAGGGGAACATGGAACCTCCCCTGACTGTAGTGTCTTTGGGTCGGGTTCATACGTTGAATCGAATCTCCGTCACGTCGCCGTCGGCAACTTCGTAGTCCTTGCCCTCAACGCGCAACTTACCGACATCACGGGCCTTCGACCACGAGCCGAGGGCCAGCAACTCGTCGCAATGAATCATGTCGGCGCGAATGAAACCACGTTGCAGATCGGTGTGAATCTTGCCGGCGCACTCGGGGGCTTTGGCGCCCGCGTTGAACGTCCACGCACGCGACTCTTTGTCGCCCGTGGTAAAAAATGTGCGCAAACCGAGTAGGTGATAGGCCGAGCGCACGAGGCGGGGCAGCGCACCTTCGCCCAAACCGAGCGCTTCGAGCATGTCGATGCGATCTTGACCCGTGAGTTGTGCTGCTTCGGCTTCGATCTGCACGCTCATGCCAAGTACTTCGACCTCACTTTCACTGGCCGACCCTGGCGGCGCCAGTTCGGCTGCCACCCGCGCGACCTGGGCGGGAATCGTGTCGAGTGCATCTTCGGACACATTCACGACCGCCAGCACGCGGCGTGTGGTGAGCAGAAAATGCGGCGCCAACAGTTCGCGATCGGATTCCTTGATGCCGGCGCGATACAGCGGACGCCCTTCGGCGAGCAACACCTGCGCCCGTTCGAGAGCGCCGAGCTCGTCGAGAACAGAGTTGTCCATTCGCGCGGCCCTTTTCATTTTGCTGAGTTTGGTTTCGACACTTTCCAAATCTGCCAGTGCCAACTCGAGCTCCACCACACGCAGGTGCTCGAGCGGGTCGCTCGGCCCCGGCACATCGTCATCCTGAAAGGCTCGTAGCACGAACACGATCGCATCCACTTCACGGATGTTCGCCAAAAACTTGTTGCCGAGACCCTCACCTTTGCTTGCCCCTTCGACGAGGCCACCGATGTCGACCACCTCGATGGTGGCGTTGACCACTTTCTTGCTCTTCGACATCGCAGCCAGGGCATCGAGTCGCGGGTCGAGCACCTTGGCCATGCCAATGTTCGGATCTTTCGTGGCAAATGGGTAGGGCGCAGCGAGCGCGTTCGAACCGGTGAGTGCGTTGTACAGCGACGACTTGCCTGCGTTGGGTAACCCGACGAGTCCGAAGCGCTCCATACAACGCAACGACGCTACGCCCAATGTGCCGATGCGCCCTGTGTGGCGTCTCGGGGGTACCCATGCGCCGTAGGCCACACCTCACTGGTAGGGGTTCTGGGTGGCCGAATTGTTACTATCTACGTAGGAGAAATACCCCCATGACCAGCTTCGACCTCGACCTCTCTAAGTACTCCTTGGGATGGAGCGACGAGGTGGAATATGCCTTTGCTCCAGAAAAGGGTCTCAACGATCGCGTTGTCGAGCAAATCTCCTGGTGGAAGGGCGAGCCCGAGTGGATGCGCAAGATGCGTCTGCGTTCGCTGACCACCTTCGACAAAAAGCCGATGGCCGAGTGGTTCGCCGTCAACATGCCCGAACTGGATTTCCAGGACATCTTTTATTACCTGAAGCCTGCCACCGAACAGGTGAGCGAGTGGGAAGACCTGCCCGAGCAGATGCGCAACACCTACGAAAAACTCGGCATCCCCGAAGCCGAGCGCAAGTATCTTGCGGGTGTCACCGCTCAGTATGAAAGCGAAGTGGTGTTCCACCGCAACCGCGAAGACCTAGAGAAGCTCGGCATTCTGTTCTGCGACATGGACACCGCATTGCGCGAGTATCCCGACTTGGTGAAGCAATACTTCGGCAGCATCATCACGCCGGGTGACAACAAGTTCTCGGCGCTCAACACCGCAGTGTGGTCGGGTGGCTCGTTCATCTATGTGCCACCTGGCGTGGAATGTGACATGCCGTTGCAGGCGTACTTCCGTATCAACTCAGAAAACGCCGGTCAGTTCGAGCGCACGCTCATTATCGCCGACGAAGGCTCGAAGGTGCACTACATCGAAGGTTGCTCGGCACCGGTGTATACCAACAATTCGCTGCACTCTGCCGTGGTTGAAATCATCGTCAAGCCGAGTGCCCACGTCACCTACACCACGATTCAGAACTGGTCGCCTAACGTCTACAACTTGGTCACCAAGCGCGCCCGTGTCGAAGCCGAAGGCCACATGGAGTGGATCGATGGCAACATCGGTTCGAAGCTCACGATGAAGTACCCGAGCGTGTATCTCGTTGGCCCCAAAGCCACGGGTGAAGTGTTGTCGGTTGCCTATGCGGGTGCCGGCCAGCACCAAGACGCTGGCGCCAAGATGGTGCACGCTGCACCAGAGACCACGTCAAAAATCGTTTCCAAGTCGATCAGCAAAGACGGCGGCATCACCGCGTATCGCGGTTTGGTGCGAGTCGAAGAGGGTGCCACCGGCTGCAAGAGCCACGTGCAGTGTGATGCGCTTATTCTCGATGAACACAGCGAAAGTCGCACCTTTCCGTATATGGAAGTTGGCGAGCGCGACGCCCAGATCGGTCACGAAGCCACGGTGTCCAAGATTGCCGATGAACAATTGTTTTATCTCACCAGTCGCGGTCTCACACCCGAGCAGGCCATGGGCATGGTGGTCAACGGTTTCATCGAGCCCGTCACCCGCACCCTGCCGATGGAATATGCGGTCGAGTGGAGCCGTTTAATTGAACTGCAAATGGAAGGTTCGGTGGGCTGAACCCTTTGCAGCCCAGCCGAACTACCGTTTCATTTGCCATGTCAATGCGTAAAGATTGCCGCCATTTTGAAAGTCGTACCTACAACAGCGGCGACACCGTTCGGCGCTGCAAATTGGATCTTGCACCCGAAGCACCATGGCGCTGCCCGACGGATTGCCCCAAATTTGACCGGCGTTCGATGGATGTGGGTTGGACGCACGGCACGCTCGTGACCGGTTCGGCACCCGCGCAGCCAACGAGCCTTGATGACGGTTCGGCTGCAGCGATTCTGAATGAAGCAGAAGCGATCATCAACGCAATCGCCTCGGATGTGGTGAGCGAACTGGATCGCGGTAAGCCGAAGAAGTCGAAACGCAACAAGAAGCGAAAGAAGTAGACGCATGTCGTCGCTTGCTGCACTCACATTGCCCACCGTTGGTGCAGAACTATGGCGCTACAGCCGCATCGGCGGACTTGACCTCGGTTCGTATGCAATTGGTTTGGCCGACACCACCATTACCGGTGAAGTGGGTGCTCTAGGCCACGAGTCCCACATTGCCCTTGCAGATGTTTCGAGCGAAGCACCCGATGTGTTCGAGAGCCTGCACGAGTCGCATGCCAATGTGGTTCGGGTCAGCACCCAACGCGGGCAGACGGTCAGCGATCCAATCCTGCTCACCCACACAGTGAACGCAACCGGCGTGGTGTGCTTTCCTTCGCTTGAGATTGACGCGGCCGAAAACAGCGAAGTGGTGGTCGTCGAGCGGTTCGTTTCGACCGATTCGTGTCGCTCACTGGTGGTGCCGATGGTAAAAATTCGCGCGGCGCAATCGGCACGGGTCACATATGTGGCAATCAACGAATTGGGTCGCAACACATGGTTGATCGGGTATCAGCGGGCGAGTGCCGACCGCGACGCCACGGTTTCGGCCTCTACTGTGGCGCTGGGTGGCGACTATTCGCGAGTGCGCGCCGGTGTGCGTCTTATCGGCAAGGGTGCATCTGCCAAACAAGTGGCTTTGTATTTCGCCGATGGCAACCAGATGCACGACTTTCGCACGTTGCAAGACCACGCCGCACCGCGCACGCGCAGCGACTTGCTGTTCAAGGGTGCTGTGCGCGACACGGCGAAGAGCGTGTACACCGGGCTCATCAAAATTCGGGAGAATGCCGACAAATCCGAGGCGTTCCAGACCAATCGCAATCTCACCCTGTCGAGTGGCGCGTGGGCCGAAAGCGTGCCCAACCTGGAAATTGAAACCAACGATGTGAAGTGCAGCCACGCCAGCACCGTCGGGCCGATTGACGGAGAACAACGTTTCTATTTGGAAAGCCGCGGCATCCGCCCAGAAATTGCCGAACGCCTCGTGGTGTTCGGGTTCTTCGCCGATGTGATCGACCGTTTGCCTGCTGCAGCACAACCCGACACCTTGCGCGACAAGGTTGGCGTCAAATTGCTCGGTGTCGACTTCGTACCCACCAAAATTGGGGCCAAGGTATGACCATGCAGCGCATCTGTGCACTCAGCGACCTGGTCGACGGCGCTGCTGCGAAGTTCGAGGTTGGTGGCCACACCGTTGCGGTGGTGCGCATTGCCCAAAAGGTGTATGCCATCGGCAATCGCTGTACCCATGCCGAGGTTTCGCTGGCTGATGGTGATGTCAACTGCGACACCAAAGAACTCGAATGTGTGCGTCATGGCAGTGCGTTCAACCTGGAAACGGGTCGGCCTCGCACGCTGCCGGCCACCCAACCCGTGCCGGTGTTTGTCGCCGAGGTGCGCGGCGACGATGTATTTATCTCGGGCGAGCCCACCAAGGCCGCATCGTGACCCCACCGCAGACCAACGACGTCAAATACACGCTCGAGGTTCGCGATCTGCACGCCAAGGCCGGCGACACGCAGATTTTGAACGGCATCAACCTCACCGTTCGCTCTGGCGAGGTGCATGCCGTCATGGGCCCGAACGGGGCCGGTAAATCCACACTGTCGGCAGCAATCATGGGCAAGCCGGGCTACACGGTCACCAAGGGCAGCATCATGCTGAATGACAGGGACATCGGGGCGATGCCCACATGGCAGCGGGCTCTTGCCGGTTTGCACCTCGTGATGCAATACCCGACTGAGATACCCGGTGTCGGAATCGATGAATTACTCAGCGAAGCACTGAGCGAACGAGGGATTGACCCAGCAAAACTCACCGCGCGTATCGCCGGCGAGGCCACTCGCATCGGTCTCGACGAAGCGCTCATTCATCGGGCGGTAAACGTCGACTTTTCGGGTGGCGAAAAAAAGCGCAACGAAACGCTGCAACTGGCCGTGCTCGAACCACGCATCGTGGTGCTCGACGAACTCGATTCGGGTTTGGACATTGATGCACTGCGCGACTGTGCGCGACGCGTTGAAGACCTCACCAACGAACGCAACCTCGGCGTGCTGGTGATTACGCACTACAGCCGCATCTTTGCCGACTTGAAACCCAACTTCGTGCACATCTTGGCCAAGGGACGCATCGTGGCGAGCGGTGGGCCGGAGTTGGCCGATCAACTCGAGCGTGACGGCTACGAGGCGTTCAACCCGTAGAAAGGGAAGTGGGCACAAACGAAAGGGGCGGCCCTTGCGGACCGCCCCCGTCGTTAAGACGTGAATCGCTGGTTACTTCGTGAAACCTACGGTCGTCCAATCAAGGGACGTAAAACCGAAAGCACCGAAGTTGGCGACATTCTTTGGAACGCCGACCACGTTGTTGCGTTGGAACAACGTGATGGAGTGCACCGCTTCGTACTGGAGCTTGTCAGCTTGATTGGCAAGTTCACAACGCTTCTTCGGGTCGAGGATGCTGTTCGCTTTTGCAAACAAAGCATCAACTTCGGCCGAGCCGATGTTGCCGAAGTTTTGTGCTGTGCCCAGTTTATGAAGGTTGCTCACCGAAGAGATTGGGAAGTTGGTTCCCGACCATGCGAAGAGCGTCATTTCAAACTGGCCACCAGTGACTTGCTTCAAGGTGAAGTAGTCGGCAGACGGAATCAGGGTTGGAACCAGCTCGATGCCGGCTTCCTTGGCCTGGGCCGAGGCCAACAGCACGGTGTCACGACGGTTGTCGTTGTTGCTCGGGTATTTGAGCGTCACGGAGAGGCGTTTGCCACCCTTGGCGTAAATACCATCAGCACCTTTGCTCCAGCCAGCACTAGTGAGCAGTGCTTGAGCTGCCGCAATGTCGCGCTTGCCGAGTTTTCCAGTGTTGTCCTGGTTGCAGGCAACTCCATCGAGGAACACGTGGTTGTTGTTTGGCTTGACCTTCGGGTCAACGATGCCTTGAATTGCCGTGGCGATTGCCTGGCGGTCAATTGAAAGCATGATGGCCTGACGAACCTTCACATCTCCGGTGATGTCTTGAAAGAGACCGAAGGTGAAGTGCTCGTGTGTCGGCGCCTTGGCAACACGCACGGAGATTTTTGCGTTCTCGCGGGCTTGCTTCAGGGCGTTGATGTCATTGCCAATGTCCATGTAGTCAATCTCGCCGTTGAGCAACGCAGCAATCTGTGCAGCCTGGGCCAGAGCCTTGAAGACGATCTTGTCAAGTACGGGCTTGGCCCCCCACCACTTCGGATCGCGTTCTACGGTAATCAAACGGCCAACCTTGTCAACGAATGTTGAAGCGCCCTTACCGGACGAGGGCTTAAACGGCCCTGCGGTCACGGTCGGACCGTTCTTCCATCCATCGTTGAAAGTCGCAGCGTCCTTGGTGAGCGACGCTGGCTTCAGACCACTGAAGAGTGGCTGCCAGTCGGCATAGATTTCTTTGAAGGTAACGACGATTTCATTCGCATCTTTACCCTTCTTGACCGACTCGATTTTTTCATAGCCGACTGACGAAGTGATTTTGAACGACTTGTCCTCACCCTTCTGCACGTTCCACATGCCGACGAAATCGGCGAGGCCAATCTTCTTGCCATCAGACCAATAGGCCTTCGGGTTGAGATTATAAGTGACGACTTGCTTGCCCTTGACGCGGCTGGCTTTGACGCTCGTTGCGTAGTTGGTGTCAATTTGGATTTTCGCGTCCTTGTCGAAATAAATGAACCCTGGCAACATGGTGCCCATCACTTGGCTGCAGTTGAGGAGGTTTCCTTCAATTGCGCTGGTGTTGAAGTTCGGGCAGATGTCCACCTGCACGAAGCGGAAGGTGCCGCCTTCCTTGAGTTTGTCGATCGACCTCTCGTTGATTTGACGAGCGTCCCCTTCTTTGGCGCTGACCTGATTGCCCAAGCCGAGCGGTGCGACGAGGGCCAAGGCAAATGCCATGACCGTCATCTTTTTTAGTGTGTTCACTTTCACGTGCTCCCCTTTGTTTGTTTTGATGAATGAATCGATCGAACGCCACGGTGTCACCCGTGACCGTCTTATCGAACCAATTGGATAAGGCTAAGTGGCAATTCGCCGATTGTCCACCCCTTGTCCAACCCTTGTTTACCCCTAGTTTGCCCCCGTGTGGTTGACGGTCAAAACCTGACTATCGTGTGAAAGCCCAGTAGACGGGCAGTGAGGGCGGAAACGGGAACAACGAGTGCTTGGCTTTATCGTGAAACGTCTCATAAATACCCTCGTGATGGTGATCATTGCCTCGACGGCCGGGTACTTCTTGGCATCCTCTGCCCTCAACCCGCGTGGTAATTACGACCTGTCCAACCCACCGCTTCCCAAAGAGTCAATCGACGCTGTGCTTGACCGCTCGAATGTCAATGACGAAACCCCGTTGCTTGCGCGCTACGCAACATGGTCGAGTCATGTCATTCGTGGCGACTTTGGTCTTGATCTTGATGGCAACCCCATCAATGCCGAGTTTTCCCGCAGGGTGTGGGTGAGTCTGCGGTTGCTTATGGTTGGTTCATTCGTTGGTGCCACACTCGGGGTGCTTGTTGGTGTGGTGAGTGCCGTACGCCAGTACAAATTGTTCGATCGCGGTTTTGGTCTTGGCGCTTATTTCCTTCTTTCAACACCAGTGTTCCTGCTCGCCATTCTTTTGAAATTTGGTGGAATTAAATTTAACGACTCAATTGGTTCGACATTCTTTTTCACCCAAGGGGAATATTCCGCCGGCTTTGAAGGTAGCGATTTTTCCTTCATCGTCAATCGCTTGCAACACATGATCCTGCCGACGTTGTCCATTGCGCTTGGCAGCATTGCGTTTTACTCGCGCTATCAGCGCAATTCAATGCTCGATGTGTTGTCGAGTGACCATCTGCGCACTGCACGGGCGAAAGGGTTGACGAAGCGTCAGTCACTGTTTCGACACGGTCTACGTGTCGCCATTTCGCCGATGGCAACATTTTTTGCGTATGGCTTTGGTCTGTTGATCGCCGGTGCGGCATTCACCGAGACCATCTACGGATGGTTTGGTATGGGGCAATGGTTCCTTGCGTCAGTCGCTAAGAACGACATCAACGCAGTCACTGCCGTAGTGACATTCACATCGGTCTTGGTGTTGTTCTCAGGTTTTCTGGCCGACATTATTCTGGTTGCACTCGATCCCCGTGTGCGGTCACGCTGATGTCTGACGGGACGCTGACCACTTCAGTAGGCACTGACGGTTTGGTGATTGATCGACTCACGCGGGGCGCACTTCTCCGTCGACGCTTTTTGCGCAACAAACTCGCGGTATTCGGCTTGTGCGTCATCGCGATCATGTTTTTTATGGCCTTCGTCGGGCCATATCTCGCATCGTGGAACTACTACCAAAGCGACTTCGATAATTTGCTGACGGCACCATCACGCGAACATTGGTTCGGCACGACGCAGATCGGTGTTGACGTTTTCGCCCAAACCATGCGTGGTCTGCAGAAATCGTTGATTATTGGGCTACTTGTGGCGATATTTTCCACCACCCTGTCAGCGTTTATCGGCTCGGTAGCGGGTTATCTCGGTGGTCGTACCGACAGGTCAATCATGTGGGCCGTCGATGTGCTTCTGGTGATTCCTTCATTGTTGGTGCTCGTGATTTTGTCGCGCTATTACCAGGGCAAGTCGTGGCTCTTGCTCGTGGTGGGTCTCACTATTTTTGACTGGATGATCACCTCCCGCGTGGTGCGTGGTTTAGCGATGAGTTTGCGTGAGCGAGACTTCGTTCGCGCAGCCCGTTACATGGGGGTGCCGACCCACAAAATCATCGCCCGGCACCTGCTTCCGAATATGGCGTCGATCATCATCATTGCCGCAACCTTGAACGTCGGTGGCGCGATCCTCGGTGAAACGGGTCTTTCCTATCTGGGCTTCGGTGTGCAGGCGCCCGATGTGTCGCTCGGAACCCTGATCGCCGAAGGTACGGGCGCGGCACTCACGTATCCGTGGCTGTTCATGTTTGCCGGAATCTCACTCGTGCTTGCGGTGCTGTCGGTGAGCTTCATCGGCGACGGTTTGCGCGATGCCTTCGACCCAGGTTCTGCAAAGAGCAAGAAGCTATGAGCAGCAATCTGATCGAGATTCGTGACCTGTCGGTCACCTTCCCGAGCGAAGCTGGCACCGTTCAAGCTGTGCGCAATGTGTCGTTAGACATTCGAGCGGGTGAAGTACTCGGCATCGTAGGCGAGTCGGGCTCCGGAAAAACCGTGATGTCACTTTCGATGATCGGGTTGGTTGCCGAGAGTGCCACCATCACGGGTTCGATCAACTACAACGGCGTCAATCTGCTCAGTCTTGATGACAACGCGATGTCGAAATTTCGAGGCAAGGACATCGCAATGGTGTTTCAAGATCCGTTGTCGGCTCTGAACCCCGTGCACACCATCGGTCGGCAAATTGCCGAGGCACTCCTTATCCATAGTGATATTTCAAAAGAAGCAGCTTTCAAGCGTGCTGCAGAGCTACTTGAGATCGTCGGTATTCCACGCCCCAACGAGCGTGCGCAGTCGTATCCGCACGAATTTTCTGGTGGTATGCGTCAGCGTGTGATGATTGCGCTTGCCATCGCCAACCAACCGAAGGTGATTTTGGCCGATGAGCCGACCACGGCACTCGACGTAACGGTGCAGGCGCAGATTTTGGACGTACTGAAAACTGCGCGCGACATGACCGGCGCCGCGGTGGTTTTGGTTACGCACGACCTTGGTGTAGTTGCTGGCCTTGCTGACCGTGTAGCGATTATGTACGCCGGCAAAGTAGTGGAAGTTGGCAACGTTGAAGAGCTGTACGCCATGCCGGCGATGCCGTACACCATCGGATTGTTGCGCAGCATTCCGCGTGTTGATGCCGTTGGCTCAAGTCGCCTTACATCGATCGATGGTGCACCGCCATCACCAGTGGCATTGCCCCCGGGCTGTGCATTTGCACCTCGTTGCCCTGCAGCCGCTTCGCAGTGCAGTGAACAAATACCTGCCCTGGTGTCGTTGTCGCCGACACGGATGATTGCCTGTGTAAGACATGCCGAAATCGCCGGGTTACAGTCGTCGGGGAAGTTGTTCATAGAGGGTAAACAACATGTTGTGTCGCAGTCACTGAGTGATGCGGTGGCCCTCGAAGTTCGCAGCCTGAAGAAGACCTTTCCACTCATGCGAGGGTCCGTATTGCGTCGTCGCATCGGCTCGGTATATGCAGTCGACGGCGTCGACTTGCTGCTGCGTGAGGGTCGCAGTCTCGCCCTAGTCGGCGAATCGGGTTGTGGCAAGACCACGACGCTGCTCGAAATCTTGAACATGGTGGCACCCGAGTCGGGCACCATCACCGTGCTGGGTCGCGACGTGGCTGCACTCTCAAAAAAACAACGACTGGAGATGCGCAGGGACTTGCAGATCGTCTTTCAAGACCCTTTTGCTTCGCTCGACCCGCGCTTGCCAATCGGTGATGCAATTGCCGAGCCACTCCAGAACTTTAAAATTCCGAAAAATGAGCAAAATCGTCGTGTCATGGAACTGCTCGAGCTCGTCGGCCTGCAGCGTGACCACGCCAGCAGATATCCCTCTGAGTTCTCCGGCGGTCAACGTCAGCGCATCGCCATCGCGCGTGCTCTGGCACTGAATCCGAAGGTACTCGCACTCGACGAGCCCGTATCGGCGCTCGACGTGAGCGTGCGCGCAGGAGTGTTGAACTTGCTGGCCGAGTTGCAAGAGAAATTGAAGCTGTCGTATTTGTTCGTGTCACACGATCTTGCCGTGGTGCAACACGTAGCTGATGACATCGCCGTCATGTACCTCGGCGGCATCGTCGAATCGGGCTCAGTTCAAGAAGTGTTTGCTCGACCACAACACCCATACACGCAGGCATTGTTGTCGGCTGTGCCCATCCCCGACCCGAAAATTGAGCGTGTGCGTAAGCGCATCGTTTTGGAGGGCGAACTCCCCAGCCCTGCCAGCCCGCCAACCGGCTGTCGATTCCATACTCGTTGTCATATTCGTTCGACCCTCACCTCGGAGTTGGCTGCTAAGTGTTCAACACAGCGCCCCGAGTTGACGTCACGAAATGGCAGTCGCGTGGCATGTCACGCACCGCTCAACTGACCTACGCTCAAGCCTCGTGATCGAGGTTCCGAGCGGCTGGCAACTCGTCGACGACTGTTTGTCTCGCAGTTTCAAATTCGCCGATTTTGCTGCAGCGTTCGCATTCATGACTCGGGTTGCGGTCGTTGCCGAGGAAGAAGGTCATCACCCCGATTGGTCGAACAGCTGGAATGTGGTCGACATTTCGCTGCGCACGCACGATGCAGGCGGTGTGGTCACTGCACGCGATGTCCAACTCGCCTGGCGCATCAATAAAGTGCTCTCATAGAGAGCGCGATGACGGGCGAACGATGACGGGCGAACGATGACCTCCACAACGACACGCGGCGTATTCGCCAGCACCGAGCAGTTTCCCGGGCGCTGGATTCTGGTCGCGTCGTTCACGTTGCTCACGTTTTCTTCTGGGGTTGGCTTCTATGGGTTGGCGGTGTATCTGCAGGCGTTCAGCCGCGAGTTGGGCTGGTCGGTGTCGTCAATTTCACTCGCCACCACGTTCTTTTTTCTTGTTGGTGGCATCTCGGGTTTGTCGATTGCCAAGTTCATCGCCAAACGCGATGTGCGAATCATGATCGTGGCTGGTGCGATTGTCGCCACGGGTTCGTTGTTTTGTATGCGATTCGTCAATGAGCGCTGGCAACTTTTTGTCGTGTACGGCACCTTTGCGCTGGGCTGGTCGGCATCGGGGGTGGGCCCCGTGACCACCGTGGTAACCCGATGGTTTCACGCCAAACGGGCGAGTGCCATCGCAATCGCAACTACCGGCCTCTCTGCTGGCGGAATTTTCATCGCACCTTTGATCAAGTGGATTCTCGACGAGCGAGGCATTCGTGATGGCTCGGCGTGGCTTGCACTCATTTGGTTCGTCGGCACCGTACCCATCACGGTGCTATTTATGCGGCCATTCCCGCACCCCTACGGCTGGCGGCCCGACGGTGCACGGGTCGAGCCAGGTGAGCAACCCGTCGTAACAGGTACGCCGCTGGCAGAAGCGGTTCGCAGCAGGTTCTTCATTGCGGTCACCGTGGCGTTCGTTTTCACGTTCGGTGCACAAGTTGGTGGCGTGCAACAACTCGTGAAGTTGATCGAAGAGCGCACCGATCGCGGCACGGCAACGTTCGCCACAGTCGTGCTTTCGCTGTTTGCCATCCTCGGACGTTTCGGTGGCAGTCGCATCATCGCAAAAATTGACATGACTCGGTTCACCATCGGTATCGCGGCAATTCAGGGGTTTTCACTCATCTTCGTGGCGGTGTCAGACACCCGGGTGCCCCTGCTCATCAGTGTCGCCTGCTTTGGGTTGACAATTGGTGTCATCTTGATGATGCAGTCGCTGTTGTTTGCGCAGCGCTTCGGAGTGTTGGATTATCCGCGAATTGTGGCTCGACATGGTTTGATTTCATTCACCGGAACCGCCGCAGGGCCAATTCTTTTGGGATGGTTATATGACAATGCCGGGGGCTATCGCGCGTCGTATCTGGCAGCGGGCGTCTGCTCGCTGATTGGTGTGGTGTTTTTTTCGCTGGCTGGGCCAGCCACGACGGGGGAGCAATGAGCGACCTGCACCCCAACGTGGTGCGGGTGGTGGAGGCGGCTCGCGCCTTGGGCTTGGAGATCACCACGCGTCGATTTCCTGAAGGCACCAAGACTGCGCAGGATGCCGCCAACGCTATTGGGGTTTTGGTTGGGCAAATCGTGAAGAGTCTGGTGTTTGCCGTTGATGGCGAGATCGTGATGGCATACGTGAGTGGCGCAAATCAATTGGATGAGAAAAAGTTGGCAGCAGCCGCGGGTGGCGTGAAGTGTTCACGTGTTGACGCTGATGCAGTACGCGAGGCGACAGGGTTTCCTATCGGTGGCGTGCCTCCCTTTGGTCACAGCACACAACTGCGTGTGTTCGTAGATCCGGATTTGTTCCAATACGACGAGGTGTGGGCTGCAGCGGGAACATGGAATGACAACTTCGGTGCAAACCCAAACGACATTGTGAGAGTTGCTGGTGGAGTAGTCACCGACCTAAAGCGCACCTGATGACAATGTAAGTCTGATTCAAGGGTGTCAGCACACACTCTTTTCGTAACGTAGGGCAACAACTTGGTTCAAGCCGTCGGGGCAAGTGGTTGTATCGGGTCCAGTCATTGTGAACCCGGCACGTTCCGCGCTACGACGTGAAGCGGCATTCGTCTCTGCAATTAAGGCGCGGACTGTGAGGGCTTCAGTATCGCGACCGATGAGTACTTGGAGGATTTGTAATGCGTCTGCGGCAGCTCCCCGGCTACGACCCCACGGTGCAACCCAGTAGCCAACCGAAGCGATGCCATGGCTTACATCGTGAATACCTACTACACCAACAGTCTCTCCACTCTGTGAGTGCACGATTACATATGCCGCCAATTCCCCACTGCGAGAAAGTACGAACGACTCGGCGTGATCGCGTGAGTATGGACGCGGCACTGTAGTCCATCGTTGAATCTCGATGTCTTGGCATGCGCGATAGATCCACTCGGCATCGTCTATCTGCAACTCGCGCAAGTGGTGGGCAATTTCTGGCGATTGCATTCTCCGAATCTTAAGCACATTTGATGGACAACTCACGAGGTTTTGAATTGCGTGTATTTGTGTGAGGAATTTGTCTGCTGCAATCTGCAGCACCCTGCGTTGGGCACCTTTTATGAGGAGTTGCCTAAACCAACAGCGGCGTGCCGCTTTTTGGTCATGCAACACAGTTGCGTATTTTTATCGACCCCGACTTATTGCAATACGACGGCGTTAATGATTTTGTGTGGGCCGCAGCCGGCACATGAAACGACGACTTTGCGATCGCGCCGAATGATCTCGTGCGCATCAGCGATGGAATTGTCACCGACCTGAAGCGCGTGTGACACCTACGGCGTACACTAACCACATGGACGCCTGGAAGAACCCGATCGAGGACGAGCGCGGAGTAGACATCAGTCAGATTCATCGACAACTACGAATGTCAGTTGAAGAACGTGTTTCCCACATGGTTGAAGTGTCGAACAGGCTCATGGAAATTCGGTCGCATGCTCGATTTGTGGATGTTCCGTAGGTTCAATGAAATTTGATCCTGTCGAGATCTGCGCAATCCTTTCGGAGGAAAATGTTGATTTCGTAGTCCTAGGCGGATTCGCCGCAGTCATTCATGGATCGTCGCTTCCAACTGAAGACATTGATTTGATCCCTTCACGAGAGTGGGCAAACCTTGAGCGCCTTGCTCGTGCATTGACGAGGCTCGATGCCAAAATCCGAATCAGTGGAGACGCAGTTGCTACAACTTTGGATGCAGATTTTATAAAGAATATGCCGCACATGCTCAACCTTGTAACCAAATATGGAGATCTGGACTTAACGTTTACGCCCTCCGGTGCGCTCAAGGATTACGAGGGTTGGCGTGCTCAGGCACGGCAAGCCCAGTTAAGAGATGGACTTATTGTGACTGTCGCATCGCTTGATGACATCATTGCATCCAAGCAGGCGGCCAACCGTCCAAAAGATCATCGAGCATTGCCGTATCTTGAATCACTTCGAGATGAACTGCGTCGTCAGTCTGACGTATAAATCTTTGACCTGCAGGATATTCTGCGAGAGTAATAAACCATGGCTGAAATTGTTTGTTTTGGCAAATTTCATCGCTACGACATTCATGGTGGGCGTAATTTAGTTCGTGCAGTGGGTGCATTACCCGCTGTTGGTAACTGTTCCAGTCGATGACTCAGTTGATGTCGCAATGCATGTAGCCAAGCAACATCAGCGACGCACCGGCCAAGTTCTTGCGTTGCCAATGGCTATCGAGGGTTTTTCCACACTCGGTCTTTTGATCAGTCGTCCTGATGCCGTGAGTTTCGTTTTGCCGTGGTTCGGCGCGGTATTGCTGGCTGTGGCGCTCGGTAGCACGGTGGTGTTGTCTGTTCCACTGCACGCAAAGCTGGCGACCAACCCGACTGCGGATATTGCCCATCGACTTGTAGCGACAAATTAGGTACGCACGATTGCTTGGAGTGCGCGTGGTGCCATCTGCACGACAATGATGCTGCAGGTTGTTCGGTCATAACCTAAAGCAGTGAATTACCCCGAAATTTGCCCGAGTCCGGTGCGTCGGGCGGTCATGAAACAAGGTTGGTATGACCTTGCATACATCCACTATCGGTATGGTGTCGAAGAGGTCGCAAATGTGCTGCCGGAGGGTCTGGAAGTCGACGTGTGCGATGGCTCGGCGTGGGTCGGGTTGATTCCGTTTTCGATGCGCGGCATTGGAATCCCGGGTTTGCCGGCAGTGCCATATTTCGGTTCGTTCCCCGAAGTAAACGTGCGCACCTATGTGCGACACAACGGCGTGCCCGGGGTTTGGTTCTGCTCTCTTGACACCAACCGACTGCTGCCAACTGTTGTTGCACGCACGACCTACACGTTGCCGTATTGTTTCGGGCGAGCGACCAATAAACGAGTGGCCGATGAGCTGCTAACAACGGTGCAGCGGCGCCGGCCACGCAGTGATAACCCTGCCAGCACCCATATTCGGCTGAAGATTGGTGAGCGGATTCCTGCGCCAACACCGCTTGAGGTTTTTCTCAGTGCACGGTGGGGGCTGTATACGACAACTCGTCGTGGCAGATTGCGTTATGCACCGATCTCACATGCACCTTGGCAATTGCAGCGCGCAGAAATCGTCTCACTAGATGACTCGCTGATTACTGCGGCAGGTTTCGCTGCACCGACGATTGCCAAAAATGGTGAACCACATGTGATGTTTTCGAGTGGTTTGCCCGTACGAATCGGGCTACCGAGGCGGGTCTCCTGAGTTGAAAGACGTTATGTGGGCCCGGTACAGGCCATTAGTCATGCCAGCACTGGCGGCAGTAATTTTGCCATTGCGGCACGCTCGGCGGTTGCTGAGCCAAGAAGGGCAAATCCCAGCAGTTGACCGTCAGATGTTTCAAAGCGGCACTGCATTCCGTCGGTTACTTCAGTGATGTTCCAGTTGCCTACGGCTGTTTTGGCTGGGGGCGACACCACGATTGGATAGCTGGGGGTCTTTACTGTCACCGGCATGGCCGGGTATTGCAATGTTGCCGCTTGCCCCAGCAACACTGGTGCCAAGGTTCGGGCTGCATGCATGATGGGTAAAACGTAGGGCAGTACCAGACCTTCAATTTCCGCACAGTCGCCAATTGCATAAACCGATTCAACACTGGTTTGTAGTTGGCGATTCACCTGAATACCTAACCCGGTTTTGATTCCTGCATCTTGTGCCAACTGAATCCGTGGCCGCAAGCCAACGGCAGACAAGACGGCATCGGTCTCAATCGTGCCACCATTCG
>CAMAWR010000021.1 GCA_945862045.1 Bifidobacterium breve | reverse complement strand
CGGCCAATCGTGATGCGTTCGGTATCAAGCACATGACGGGTGCCATCATCTAGCACGATCGCCGTAGTGACGGCCCCGGCAATCGGCGATGCCATGGTTGCAGCCACCGGTCTCACCGTGACGGCTTCAGCGCAGTCGGCGTCGTCAACGGGTTGCGTGCCCATGGCGAGGTGATTGGCATGCGTGCTGAGCGATGGCGACACGGCGATGCTGCCACGTCGGGTGCTCTCGCTGCTCTGAAAGATGATCACCACGGGTTCAGCCAGTCGGTACGACTCGCGGTCGCTGTGCTGGGTGACCACCTCGGCCAACTCACGCACGAGGTCGTCTTCGACGCCCTCGAATGCGGCACGATCAGCTGGATGCAGCACGACGGTGTATGCATGTGGCACACCCCGTGTGTCATCGGCAACCTGTGCATCAACGACGCCAAGCAGGCGTCGGCCCAACTCAATGGGGCGAATCGTTGAGTCATAAGCCCGCAACGCCACGCTTTTAGTGTACGGCTGTCGATGTCGCAAGGTGGACGATGTGATGCACGACGCACTCGAGTGTGCCATCACGTAGCGTCAGCATTCGTGGCAGCAGCAGATCGCGGTTCGACAGATGCGAATATGCCACCGAGCAATCTCTCACCTGATGATCGTGCCCGAATACAACGTCGCACGCTTCGTGTCTTGGTCGGCGGTCAGGTAGTCGGGGCAGCAGCACTCGGGGCAGCGGTGACCGTCGGGGCGTTCGTCGTACAGGACATCCTGGGTGATGACACACCATTTGCCGGTCTGGCAACCGCCACAGTCACGATGGGCACGGCATTTATGTCTCAAGTACTGGCGCGGGTAATGCTGCGTCATGGTCGTCGCGGCGGCCTACAAGTCGGGTATGCATTGGCTGCAGTCGGTGGTGTCGTTGCGGCCGCTGGGGTCGAGGCTGAATCACTCCCGTGGTTTTTGCTCGGTTTATTTCTATTCGGTAATGGGCAGGCGGCGAATCTGCTTGCTCGATATGCAGCCACCGATTTGGCCGCCCCAGCCGAACGCTCATCGGCGATGAGCCACGTGGTCTTTGCGTCCACGTTCGGCGCGGTATTCGGGCCGTTGCTCATTACTCCGGCGCAGTGGGCGGGAGCAACCTGGTTTGGGCTGGCGTCATATAGTGGGCCTTGGCTGGTGTCGTCGGTCTTTTTAGTGCTGGCAGCGTTGAACACCGCGATTCGTCTGCGGCCTGATCCGCTCGTGGTGAGTGGCGCAACCGCCAAGACCCCGACACGGATGGGAATAGCCGAGGCATTCCGACTCATCACTTCAACAGGTAACGGGCGGCTGGCGCTTACCGCCATGGTGGTCTCGCAGGCGACGATGGTGTCGGTGATGACGATGACACCTGTCCATCTCAAATTGTATGGCCACGAATCCCTCTCGCCGTACGTGGTGTCGTTACACATTGCAGGAATGTTTGCATTCAGTCCACTCGTCGGTAAATATGCCGACCGACACGGGCGTATCAATGCAATTTTCCTCGGCGCGGTCCTCCTGGTGATTGCCAGCGTGCTCTCGGCGATTTCTGGTGAGGGAAACCCAATGTTGTTTCCATCGTTGTGGCTGCTTGGCATCGGGTGGAACTTCGGTTTGATCGGTGGATCGACATTGTTGGTCGAGTCAATCGACGATGCGGTGCGTGTGCGCGTGCAGGGAACGGCCGACCTACTGATGAGTTTTTGTGGTGGCTTGGCTGGATTTTCGTCGGGTTTCATTCGCCGAGCAGTCGGATTCCATCTTCTGTCGACGGCATCACTGGTGTTGGCTTTCGTGTTGCTCGTCTATGTCGTCGTTGGTTCTGCGCATGTGCGGCCCTCCGTGGTGTCGTCGTTGCGCCGTCGCTAGCGTAAGAGTGCTTCACTCGGGCGAGTGGCGAAATGGCAGACGCGCTGGCTTCAGGTGCCAGTGTTCGTAAGGACGTGGGGGTTCAAGTCCCCCCTCGCCCACGACATAAACTGACAGCGCCGACACACGTGCGGCCCACCAATGACTGAGTCACTTACCAACCGACTTGTTGCCCGTGAAGCAACCGTGGCCGTACTGGGCCTTGGCTACGTCGGGTTGCCCTTGGCGATTTCATTCGCCGAAGTCGGGTATCGCGTCATCGGCTTTGATGTGTCAGATGCAGTGGTGACCGGGCTCAATGCTGGTGTGAGTCATATCGATGATGTCGCAGCGCTGCGGGTGGGTGCCCTGGTGGCCAAGCAATCGTTCCGTGCCACCATGACGACTGAAGATTTGGTCGACTGCGACGTGATGTTCATCTGCGTTCCAACGCCCTTTGATAAAGCCAAAAACCCCGATCTTTCGTACGTCGAGTCAGCGACGCGCACAGTCGCCAAAGTGTTGCGTCACGGCATGCTCGTCGTGCTGCAGTCCACCACGTATCCCGGCACAACGACAGAGTTCGTGCGACCCATCCTCGAAGAGACGGGCTTGCGCGCCGGCATCGATTTTCATCTGGCATTTTCGCCCGAACGGGTCGACCCCGGCAATCCACGATGGAACGTGCGCAACACCCCCAAAGTGGTGGGTGGTCTCACCCCACAGTGCACCGAGCTGGCAAAAACCATGTTGCTTTCGTTGCTGGATGATCCAACGTTGGTGCGAACGGTTGAGTCGCCGGACGTAGCCGAAATGGCCAAGCTGCTGGAGAACACGTATCGGGCGGTCAACATCGCCCTCGTCAATGAGCTGGCGCAACTGTGTCACGAAATGGGCATCGATGTATGGAGCGTCATCGACGCAGCAGCCACCAAACCATTCGGCTTTCAGGCGTTCTATCCAGGCATCGGCCCCGGTGGGCACTGTATTCCAGTCGATCCGTTTTATCTCGCGTGGAAGGCTCGCGAGTACGGTTTTCAAACGCGCTTCATCGAACTGGCTGCCGACATCAACGACCAGATGGCCGCGTATGTGATTACCCGCATGCACGATGTGCTCAACGAACGGTCGGTCTCGCTGCGAGGGGCCAATATTTTGTGTCTTGGTGCGGCGTTCAAGCGCGGGGTGAGTGACGTGCGCAATTCGCGGGCCATCCACGTGATGGAACTGCTGCGCGAGCGTGGGGCCGTGGTCAGTTACTGCGATCCGAACGTGCCGAGTGTGCGGATCGGGCCCGACATGCTGCAGTCACTGAGTATCAACGACATCAGCAGGAGTAATGCCGACCTGGTGGCAGTGCTGGTGGGTGGCGACTGGCCATTGGCGGCGTTGGCGACACGGGGAATTGCCGTTTTTGATGCGGTCAACGCCGGCGGGGTTCCCGGTAACCAACGCCAACGGCTGTAATCAACGACGCGCTGCACGATTATCTGGAATGCTCGGTCAGTCGTAGGTACAAGTCGGCATGAGTAGCGAGGTAGTCACTCATCGAACATCGTTGAGCAACGGTGGTGCTGGCCTGTGCACCGAACGACTGGCGCAACGTCGCATCAGCGACCACGCGTGCGACAGCCTCCAGCAACTCAGCTTCGTCATTCGCAAGAAGACCGGTAGTTCCATCTTCGACAATTTCGCCCACGCCACCCACGTTCATTGCCACCACAGGCAGGCCTGCAGCAGCTGCTTCAATTAATGACAGCGGTACACCCTCGTTGTCGCTCGTGAGCACGACGAGGTCGAGGGCTCCGAAGACGAGTGCGAGGTCACTGGTGAAATCGAGCACCGTCACATTTGGCAGAGCCCGTGCCTGTCGCAGTACTGCATCTCGGAGCGGGCCATTGCCGAACAGTACGAACTGCGCACCAGGTGTCGCTGCCGCCAGTCGCAAGAAGCGGTCGGGTCGTTTGATGGCCGTGAACCGACCCACGAATCCGACGGTGACGACGTCGGCTGGTATACCGAGTTGGGTTCGTGCCGTTGCCGAGTCAAGTCGAGTGATGTGGCGAGCGCCGGGCAGCACCACCGCAGAGTTCGTTTCCCGCACGATGTCGACGGCGGTGAGATCACGATGGGTGGCTGCACCAATAACCAATGAAAACGTCGTGAGTCGGCGTAGAACTCGTTCGATCGCCGTGAACACTGCGGTCACGGGTGTTGAGAAATAGCCATGCAACAGGTGGCCGTGAAACGTATGTACACGCACGGGAACTCGTGCAAAGATTGCGGCGAGTCGACCAACCACACCCGCTTTGGCCATGTGTGTGTGCACGATGTCGGGTTGCAGACGCCGTAACGTACGCGTGAGTTGAATAAAAGACTGCAATTCACGCACGAGACCGATTGATCGACGCAATCCGCCGAGGGTTATTACGTCCACGGTCACGGGGTGGGTAGCTAAATAGTCACCCTCAACGTCCGTAGCCGCCCCACGGATGATTGTCTGGCGAAATTTCCCTCGGTCGAGGCCTTCCACCAAATCCACCAACATCACCGAAGGGCCACCGACGTTCGTCCGCGTGAGCACGTGGACGATATGGATCATTGGTGCGTGGCTCGCCACCACTGGAGCGTGCGTTGTAGCCCATCGTGCAGCGAGACACCGGCACTGAAACCGAGCACGTCACGGGCTCGTCGCACATCGGGAATTCGACGCTTGGTATCTTCGAATCCCCTGCCAAACCGCTCTTCGTACGACACGAGTCGTACCGATGATGTCGAACCGGTCAATGCAATGATCGTGTCTGCCAGATCGTTGATTGACGTTTCATGGTCGTTGCCGATGTTGAAGACCCGACCCTCACCGCGTGGGTCAAGACCGGCGCGCAACGTGCCCTCAACGGTGTCGTCAATATAGGTAAAACAGCGTGTTTGCAAACCGTCACCGTGCACGGTGAGCGGTTCGTTGGCGATTGCCTGACGCAGCAGATTCGCCACCACCGATCCGTAGCCGCGCGGGTCAAGCCGTGGGCCGTACGAATTGAAATAACGAATGATCGACATGCGCAGGCCGTGTTCTGCGTAGGCGAGCGCAAGATGTTCGTCGATTGCCTTGGCCGTCGAATAACCCCAACGGGCGATCGTCGTGGAACCGAGCACTCGATCGTCATCCTCGGACATCGGCATCTTGGTGGTCCGGCCATAGATCTCGCTGGTGGAAGCCAACAGCAGTTTGCGGTCATGTTTGACGCAGGCCTCAATGACCTGTCCGGCACCCTTGGTGTTGATGATCAATGAGCCGAGGGGTTTTTCGATGATGTGGCCGACACCCACCGCGGCAGCAAGATGGAACACGATGTCGGCATCAGCCACGAGCGCACCTACCACTTCGGTGTCAAGAATGGTGCCTTCAACGAATCGAATGTCGGCACGGACAGCCTGCAGGTTCGCGAGATTTCCCGTCGACAGATCATCGAGCACGATGACCTCGTGGTCAAGCCCGACAAGGCGGTCCACAAGGTGCGAACCGATATAGCCCGCCCCGCCGGTGACCAGTGTGCGCATTTCGCTACCTGACGCTAGTTGTGGTTGACGACGGTATGACGCGCTGGCACTTGCCACACCAGCCGCAATAGTCTGAGAGAGTGAATCCGATATGGCTGTATTTCGCCACGTTCATCGGCGCAATCATGCTCTCGCTGCTCCTCGTGCCGGCCGTGCGGGAATATGCACGTAGTCGCGAAATTATCGACAACCCGGGTGGGCATAAATCGCATCGTGCCCCGATCCCGTATCTCGGTGGTGTGGCGATGGTGGTGGCGTTCTCCGTGGCGATGGTCATCGGCGTGATGGTGCGTCGCAGTGCGCAATTCGACGACGGGCAAGTCAGCCTTGCCTTTGGCAACCTGCTCACCCGCGGTGACGGCCTGGTCCGTGAACTTGCGGTGGTCTTGGGCTTGGCGTTGCTTTTTTCGGCGATGGGACTCGTTGACGATGTGCGCGGGCTGAGCCCGTGGTTGCGTTTTGTTGTCGGGCTGGGTATCGCCGTCACCCTCGTCTGGTACGGCATCGTGCTGCAGTCACCTCTGCCAGATTGGGCAGACACGGTGATCTCGGTGGTATGGATTCTTGGTATGACGAATGCATTCAATTTGCTCGACAACATCGACGGGTTGGCGGCCGGGACAGCAGCCATTGCATCCGGCGCATTCTTTTTCATAGCCGCGCTGAACGACCAGCAGTACAGCGCACTCCTGGCAATCGGCTTGGCCGGAGCGATGCTCGGGTTCCTACGCAGCAACTTTTCACCGGCAACCATCTACATGGGTGATGCCGGAAGTTTGTTCATCGGGTTCATGATGGCGTACCTCGGGTTGAAGATGCGCACGAATGTCACCGAGATCCCGCAACTGTTTGCCCCGGTGCTCGTGCTCGGAGTGGCCGTGCTCGACACGACCGTCGTGGTGGTGTCTCGGCTACGTCGTGGGCTGAGCCCGTTCACCGGTGGCCAAGACCACCTCAGCCACCGCTTCCTGCGACTGGGCTTGTCGGTTCGTCGTTCGGTGACTGTGCTGCTCGTTGCATCACTGGCACTCGGTGTGCTGTCCGTTGGTTTGTCCGACGCACCTGCTGGTGTCGGCTACTGGCTGTTGACGGCAGCAGTTGTCTCGGGGGTCATGGCAACCGTCGTACTCACCACAAAGGTGGCGCGCGTCGTTGAAGCAGATGCAACAGACGAAACAAACGTCACTCCGATTCGTCGTAACGTCAGTTAGTCACCTCAGACCAGACGACAGTATTCGTCGTTGTCGAACCTGCGCTGCCAACGCTCATGCAGTAACTCAACTTCACTCGATTCGACGCCCTTAGGTCGTGATGCAGTTTCAAAATGGAATAGACGGGTATGGGGGGTCCAGATAATTCGATAGCCGGCGTCGAGTAACTTGAAGGCAAAATCAACATCGTTGAAAGCCTTTGGGAAAATCGGGCTCAATCCACCGACTTCGTCATAAGCGCTCCGGCGGATGAGTGCGCAGGCTCCCGTGATTCCACTGCATTCGCGGGCTACTGCGAGCACACCAAACTCTCCCGGACCATTGATCGATTGTCCAGTTCGAAAGTTATGGGGAATCGGGGTATTGGAGTGTCCAGCACTTTGGATTCGCCCATCTTCAAGCAGCAGCATCGGCCCCACCATGGCCACATCTGGTTCTTCGAGATAACTTGCCAGCGTCTCTAGCCACTGTTCGTCAATTACCTCGGTGTCGTCATTGAGTAGCAGCACGTATTCACCATCGCTGGCAACCATCCCAACATTGCATTTTGAAGAAAAATTAAATGGTTTGTCGTAGGACAACAGACGAAGCCGCGTATCGGCAATCGCCCGTAAGCCCGTCCAGGCATCCTCTGGCGAGTGGTCGTCAATGACCACGATGATTTCAATATTGGGGTATGTCGACTTCATAAAAATGCTTTCTACACAATTCACCACCAAACATGTGTCGATTCCAAAAATACGTTTGTATGTACCGCATGTCGGGATGATGATGCTGATCTTAGGAAACGTTGTGAGTTGTCGTATGACTTTTTGAAACGGGTATGGCTCAGCCTGACTCACCGTTGCCACAATTGAGCGACGGGAGAGTGCCTCGCGGACTGCTTTCATTGCTGCAATAAAGGCGTACGGTTTTTCGGTGTGAGCACGAGCGGTCGACCCTTCGATTGCCCGCCAGTGATAGAGGACCTCGGGGATGTGGACAATCAAACGTGCACGTTCAATGATGCGTAAAAACAAGTCGTAGTCCTGGGAGCCGTCAAAGCCTGATCGAAATCGACCTACTGCGTTGACTAATGACCGACGAATCACCGATAGATGACTGCAGTAGTTCTGTGCGAGAAAGCGTTGTGGTGACCAATTTGGTTTCAAGAAGACGTCGTAATGACGTCCAGACTCATCAATCTTGTCTTCATCTGTGTACACATAGTCAACACTCCTATTCGCCAAAATCACGTCGTTCACCTTTGCAAGTGCCGACGGGTGCAGGGCATCGTCATTATCAAGGAGCGCGATGAAATCACCTTCTGCCATCGAAATCGCATCATTGGATGCAGCAACGATTCCACCATTAGTCCGGCGAAAGTAGACACGTACGCGCGCGTCATGCGCCTGTAATTGCAATAGACGCTGCCTCACCCACGACTCGGTCGAACAGTCATCAACGAGACACCACTCCCAGTCACTGAACGTCTGGGAAAAAACAGACTGTACACACTCCTCGAATGCATCAGATGGGGGATTAAAGACAGGTGTGACGATGCTGAAGCGCGGTACGGCCCTGGAGACTGGATGAATCATGAACGGCGCAGGATACGGCGCAATAAACGAATTGGAAGCATCGCGATTCTCCCTATTTTCCATGTGGTGGATGCATACACATCGTCAAGTTGAACAGATCGGACTGTGAGCTCCTGTAGGCGGGGCGCGATACCGGCCAAAGCCTGCTCCAGCCGTGCAATGTGCGCGATGTGGTTCTGGATGTGAAGATTATTTTCGTGGTTTAAGGTAAGGGCATTTGCAACTTCAATTTCCCTCGTTGTCAGTCGTGTCTGCATTTCACCAACACGCGCAGCCGCCCCAATCGCAAAATCCCGATTCTCTAGTAATCGCAACTGTGCCTCCAGCAGTAGCGCATGTAGATGTCCATTGGTCATTGCGTCAGAATCAATTTCCAAAGGCACAGACCGCCCGCGTACTGGGGGTATTTCGGTAGCCATTATCTCCAAGTCTAGGTAAGTCGAACCGTTGGCAGGTTGCACAGTGTTGCAAGGTTACGCTTGCTCCTAATGCAGCAAATAAAAGACATCATGCGATCTCGTGGGTTGCTGTGGAACCTCACGGTCAGAGAGTTGAAGCAGCGGTATCGCGGATCATTTCTGGGGTGGGCTTGGTCGATGCTCAATCCGTTGAGCCAGATGCTGATCTATACATTTGTGTTTGGTGTCGCTTTCGGTATTACAGCGCCAATCGGAGATCCATCAGGAATTGATACCTATGGCCTGTATCTGCTGAGTGGCATCGTCCCGTGGGGGTTTTTTTCGTTGGTGTGTGGTCTCGGACTGCAGAGCATGACTGGAAATGCCTCGCTCATACGCAAGGTATTTTTCCCTCGCGAGACGCTCGTGCTCTCACAGGTCGTATTTAGTTTTGTGCAATTCTCGATTGAATTGACAATTGTGAGCATTGCACTAGCTGCAATGGGCAGTCCGTTGTATGCCTATCTGCCCATCACGGTTATTCTGATGGCGACATTGACGGTTTTCGGAACCGGTATTGCTCTGATGCTGGCTGTTGGGGCAGTTTATTTTCGTGATCTTGGATATCTATGGAACATTGTCAATCAAGTGTGGTTCTTTGCGACACCAGTGATTTATGACCCGAAACGATTTGATGGACAAGTAAACGACACAGTGTTGTTTTTACTGCACTGGAATCCGCCATCGGTGTATCTGCGTGCTTTGCGGCAGACGATATATGACGGTAGGTTGCCGACGTTGGGAGATTTGGGATTCTGCTTCGCAGCAGCAGCAATATCGCTGGTGTTGGGACTACGAGTATTCAAGGTTTTCTCACAGCGTGTCGCCGAAGAGGTATAGCGACTAATCGCAGTGCACGGTCCATGTTGATGGAATATGCACAACACCTGAGTCATAGATGCCACGATGGTGGACATCAAATGTCACCCAATTGCGATGGTGGTCAAGCTCGGTGGTGCCAGTGGCATCCAGGATTGAGGCTGAGATGGTGTATTGACCATCGAGAAGCGGTAAATTCGGAATCGCTATCACGGCAGTTGTTGGGCCATCCAACACCCGCAAGCGGGTGTGCCCCTGCTGGGTGGAGGTTGACCACACATGCTGGCCTTGCAGAGTGTCAATTGAAACCCGAACGATTGGTGATTCAATCCGCATGTGAGCATTCATCTGCAGGGTAAGGCGCAGAGGAGCGCCAGTTTCAATGAGAGAGATGGTGTTCCCCGCAGGATCACCAAGATGGAGGGAGGTCAGCTGGGCATCCCCCGTACCCCATTGTTCGTGCCGACTGTCGCTGTCACGTGAATGGTTCTGATAACTGCCACCGGAATATGCTGCAATGACCTCGGAAGATGGTCCGCGCATTTGTACTGCACCTTTTTCCAGCCACACAGTTTCAGTACAGAGCTGTTCGACGAGACCAAGACTATGACTTACCACCACAATCGTGCGACCTTCACGTCTGAACTCCTCAATTTTTTCACTTGATCGCCGCTGAAAACTCTGGTCTCCCACCGAGAGCACCTCATCAATCAGCAAGATATGCGGTTCTACGTGCGCCGCGATAGAGAAACCGAGTCGCACGGTCATCCCCGACGAGAAGTTCTTTACTGGTGTGTCAATGAACTCTCCAATACCAGCGAACTCGACAATCGCGTCAAGTTTTTGCTTGATGTCATTTCTGGACATTCCCAAGATTGAACCATTCAAAAAAATATTCTCGCGTCCCGTAAGTTCCGGACTAAAACCTGCACCCAGTTCCAGCAGCGCTGCAACCGTGCCGGTGACCTGCACAGAACCACGATCCGGCTGGTAGATGCCAGTCAGACACTTGAGAAAAGTTGATTTTCCCGAACCGTTGGCGCCAATAAACCCGATGGTGGCACCGTCCTGGACATCGATTGAGACATCTTGGAGCGCCCAAAAATTCTCATAGGTGGCACGTCGACCACGCAGAAGCGCAGCTTTGATGAAGCGATTGCGCTCGTGATACATACGAAAGTTCTTCCACAAGCCAGCTACCTTGATGACGCTTTCAGACATAACGATGAATCACTCTTTTGTGGGTTTCATTGACTTGCGCAAATTCCGCAGCTTCGCTTGAACGTTGGCGGGCAAAGTTCGTCCATTCCAGTTAGAAATCAGAGAATCAGCATGTGTGGCGTAATACTGCTCTTCCTCAGTCGGGTGACGTGAATCTTGATACCACGGTGTATGTCGTGCCGCACACGGTGGGGCTGAGCGAAGCGCTTTGCCATTCTCATGACGTGAACCTGGACGGTACATAGCGAACGTGGTGTCAATAGGAGCACGAAAGAATCGACTTGAGAATTGGTCGATCCAGAATTGACCCTCCCAAGTAATGACGTTCTTTTTGTGTCGATAATGATCAGGAAGATCGTCAATCTGCAGCGAGAACCCCACCTTGTCAATGTCTGGGTTCTGTTCTAACGTACGTTTGAAGAGCGGCAGAACGTCCTTTGGGCATTCCTTTATTGGAACGACATCAGGGTCGGTGACGATGAAATGACGATCAGTTCCCAGTTCAGGCACAAGACCACTGAGCCAGGGTGCACGATGTCCGAGATTGAAGTTGTTGTACATCACCTGGTGACTTGTCGTCTTGAGGAACTCCACCATTGGGGGGAACGTGCTGGCATTGTCACATAGCCAGACTTCACGCTGTCCAACAGAGTCCAACCAAGTTAACAACTCCATCAACGGTGTCAATCGGTCGCGCACAGTAATAATGACAGGGAATTGCTCAATCACTGGTGGACATTTCTTTGATGAACACAGCCCTTAGTTTAGTTGTTGCCAAAAGGAAGTAGTGACCTCAATAGAATGGCACAGCGTGAGCAGGTTGACGACAGTGCTCCCGCCGATTCGTCGCCTGAGTGAGTTTGCCTACGCCGTCATTGCACTGCTCATGTTGACACAAGGTCCGGTCTATCGGCTGTGGAGTGACAGCGCGACGTTTCTTGGAACAGCTCCACAGCCCTCGATTCCGCACGCCCACTTTGCCACCTTCATAGCAGTGCAAATACCCGCACTTGTTCTGCTCTCCCGGCAATTAGATCTGTCATTCTTCAGCAGTCGAGCGGCACAACTTTTGCTGGCACTACTCGGCTGGTTGGGGCTTAGTGTGCTGTGGTCAACACTCGCTCGTCATTCGTTGCCCGAGTTCGTTGCACTCGCATGCACAACAAGTTTTGGCATATATCTTGCAACGCGTTTCACGCTGGGTGAATTGTGGCGAATTGTTGCGGTTGCCATGGCACTCGGGTTGGGATTGTCCCTGTTTGCGATACGACGTGGTTGGGATGCATCGGTCAACCTTGATGAGGACTATTGGATCGGCATCTATTACAACCGCAACTCGCTGGCACCCGTTGCCGCCGTCGCACTCTTGGCTTTCATCGGGTTGGCCTTCACCACTTCGCTGCGGCGCACGATAGATGTCGCGGTACTTGCCGCCGGCGTTGTGCTGGCGGGTGTTGCGGCGCTCATTTTGTGGCGAACTGAGTCACTCACCTCGCCGTTGGCGTTGCTTGTCGCTGTCGGTGCTTTGGTGTTGTGGTTGCTCGTTCGGTTGGCTACCCAGCGCATTGCTGCACGCAGGTGGCAAAACGTTGCTGCACCAATAGCGATGGCCATTGCGGCAGTCGCCGTATTCGTTGCGTTGCGCACCATTGGGGGGCTGGCATCGGTTTCCGGTGAAACTGCAACGTTCAATTCACGCGGTGGTCTATGGGCCCAAAGCTGGGCCGGCTTCCTGGAAAAGCCATGGCTGGGCTGGGGTTGGATGGCTGCCCGACGAACACTTGACTTCGATCGTGTGGGTAAGTGGTGGGCGGTAATCGACACCGAGTGGTCCCACAACGGCTATCACGATCTGTTGCTGGGTGGTGGCGTGCTCGCTGCAGTGTTGTTCGTTGGCATCGTGTTCTTCGGGGTGGGCAGCATTGATCAAACGGCAAGTTTGCGCACCACTGTGCCGTCATTTCTCATGATTAGTTTTGTACTCGCAGCGGCGACCCAGGAGTCGTTTTTCATTGGATCCCATTTTGTATGGGCAATGTTGATAGCGATGTTGTTTGTAGACAGCGGCACTCAACGTAAAGCTTTAGTCGACGAGCACCACGCCGGCAACTGAACGCCCAGAGCGGTCGAGCGCAGCCAGTACTTCGACGAGGTCTGCGCGTAGGTCACGATTGCGGCGAACCACCACTACATCAACTTCGTTCGTGGCAGGTGTGGTGAGTTCGGGCACGCTGAGTTCGGTGAACGGCACGGAGATGGTGCCTACCACCCCGCTCATCGCGGCAATGCGTTGAAGTGCTGCAGGATCGCTCAGCGGGTCGCGCAACGGCAGATAACGCAGTCGTGTCGCAGAGTATGTGCCAAGTGCGTGATGCACCGCCACAGCAGTACGGCGATCGCGAACGGCATCTTCGTCCGTGGCAATGTGTCCGAGCAGCCGGGCTACTCCTGCCGAGCGTGTGAGTTGACGCATCGAGCGAATGCGGCTGTCGGTGTAGGTGAGCTGCAGGAGGATAAGTAGGGAGATGAGTAGGCCAGCCGCAATCCCAAAGGCGTAGGTGGGGCGACGGACACTCTCGAGTGTCGCTCCGATCCGCTCTTCGTATTCTGCGATCTGAAGAAGTGGTGTGTCAACCCGCTCAATCAATACTTCAATTGCTGCAAGTTGGGTTTCCACTCCTGCATCTGGAGCAACGCGTTGCACCTCGGTGAGCACGGCTTGCAAATCGTTGAGCCCCGCTGTGAGCGCATCGCGACGAATTTCTACCGTCTTTGTCACGTAGGCCGTGATGGCAGCGTCGCAGTCAGCCTTGACGGATTCACGACAAGCAAATGAATATGTCGGCACCCCTGCGCTGGTGAAGACGAATGAACTTTTGCCGTCACTTTCCAGGGTGTCCACCAAGGTGAACGTGGGGCGACTCCGCGTCACGGTTACTACCGCATCAATCCCGAGCCGAGCAGAGATTTCATCACGCACTGCCGCACTCTGCAGCACCAGCAGTTGATTGTTTGCATCCGGAAACGCTCGCACCGACACGGGGTCGATGCCCACACTGGCAAGTACGGCGGTGGCATCGCGGGCTTCGTAGGTGCGAGCCACGTAATACGACGATGGTTCGGTGCGCAGGTCCGACTCCTGAGCCCAGAGGAAGCCGACGGCGACAGCCAACACAGCGGGGATGACCCACCAACGCAACTTGAAAGTCTCCCAGAAGGCGTGGAGATCGACGCTTGATAGCAGGCTTATGTCGCTGTCGTTGGTTTGATTTGCCACGTATGTACCACATGCAAGGCTACCGAAGTGATTGGTCAGCATCGGTAATGTCCGCAAGGATGTAGGCATGTTGGCAAACGATCAGTTTGCACCATGGTGCGACCCAGCAGTGGTGGAGATGCATCGTTTGGCGATGCGACCCGCACTTATTATCAGCGACTCCATTGAGGATCTGCGTGCTGGTCGCCCAAGCCGGCGCACATCACTCGATGGTTCGTGGCGATTGCAGCTCGTTGCTGGGCCAGAAAGAGTTTTTGAGTCGCATTTACGCGGCCGCTCATCGTCGCTTGGAAGGCAGTGGCATCACGTCAAGGTTCCTGGTAACTGGACAATGCAAAATATCGGTGACGATCCGCACTACACGAACATTGACATGCCGTTCGAGGGCCCGCCACCAAACCTGCCACGACGCAACACCACAGGCATTTATCGTCGTACCGTCACGGTGCCTGCGGCGTGGTGTAAACAACAGGTGTTGCTCCACGTCGGTGCGGCCGACAGCGTGCATCTCGTCTATGTGAACCGTAAGTTCGCCGGTTATGGCACAGACAACCGCCTCGCAGGTGAATATGACGTCACGCAATTCGTGCGATCGGGGCCCAACGAAATTGCGATTGTCGTTGTGCGCTACAGCGCCCAGAGTTATGTCGAGGACCAAGACCAGTGGTGGATGGCCGGCCTGCACCGGTCGGTGTTCATTGAAGCGCGGTCAAAGGTGCATGTTCGTTCGGTGCAATGCGATGTTGACTACGACCACCTCACGAATATTGGCAGTGCAACGGTCGAGGTCGATGTCGCGTTCGTTGAAGAACCCCAACGGGGCAGTGCAATACAGATGTGGTTCGAGGAATTGTCCGGCAAAAAAATCTGCGAGCCAATCATGGGTGAGGTGCCGCATCATCATCAACGGCGCTATGTGTTTGCCGGGCACCGCGTGACGGCCCACTTCCAGATTCCGCACGTTCGCCCGTGGTCGGCCGAGGACCCGCAGCGATATCGACTGGTCGTGAAGTTGCTTGGCACGCAACGTCAATACACGTCGCTCGTTACCGGTTTTCGTC
The DNA here is from genome assembly GCA_945862045.1 of Bifidobacterium breve. Classification (GTDB taxonomy): domain Bacteria; phylum Actinomycetota; class Acidimicrobiia; order Acidimicrobiales; family Ilumatobacteraceae; genus F1-60-MAGs027. Next base: position 12,588 of record CAMAWR010000021.1, on the reverse strand, counting down.
GTATTCGTGTAGAGCATGGTGAGGTGCGGGTGAATGGTCGACGTATCACCATTCGGGGTGTCAACCGCCATGACCACCATCCTGAGCGAGGCAAAGCAGTCACCCGTGAAGACATGCGTGCCGATGTGGTGGCGATGAAGCGCCACAACTGCAACGCGGTGCGTACGAGCCACTATCCCAACGACCCGAATTTTCTGGATCTATGCGACGAATATGGCCTGTATGCGGTTGGTGAGGCGAACATCGAATCGCATGCCTACAACACCTCGCTGTGTGACGACGAGCGATATTTGGCGACGTGGCTCGCCCGCGGGTCACGCATGGTGGTGCGTGACCGCCATCATCCGAGCGTGATTTTTTGGTCGTTGGGCAACGAATCTGGCTTTGGGAAAAATCATGATGCCCTTGCAGCGCTGATTCGCTCGCTTGATACGACCCGCCCGTTGCACTACGAGGGGGCAATCTTCCATGCGCGCCACGGCGAAACCAAACCGTGGCTTGCTGGCGGTCGTAATGCCACCAACGTCGTGTGTCCGATGTACGCACCCATCGCCGCCATCGTCGCGTATGCGCGCAGTGGTGCTGATCGCCCGCTCGTCATGTGCGAATACAGCCATGCGATGGGCAACTCCAACGGCTCACTCGCCGACTACTGGGAGGTGATTGAACGAGAACCGCTGCTCGCCGGGGGCTTCATCTGGGAATGGAAGGATCACGGATTGCGCCAGAGTGTCGACCAAACGCAGAGCCGCAACGGTGCAACCTGGCGTTACGCCTACGGTGGTCAGTTTGGCGACATGCCGAACGACGGAAATTTTGTGGCGGACGGTCTGAATGCGTCCGATCTCGTGCCGCACCCGGCACTGCGTGAAGTGGCCTTTGTGTATCGGCCAATTGCAGTTACTGCCGATGGTGTTGAGCGGTACGTCGTACAGAATCGTCAATCGCACGGTGATCTGAGGAATGTGCGGGGCAGCCTCACCCTGCTCATCGCAGGTGAAGTTGTCTACACCGAAGAGCTGGCACTGGATGTACCGCCACTGCAGAAGATGACGATGTCATTCACATCTGAAATGTTGTCGCACATCTCTGCAGCATTCGTTCGTGCCACCATCACCGTGCAGTTTCGCTGGGTCTTGCGTGACGACAACGCTTGGGCGCAGGCTGGACATCTCGTGGCGTGGGACGAAATTACCGTTCGTGCACCACAACCAAAACTCGACCACGACAGTGTCGATGGTGACGCGCCCAAGAATACGAACACTTCTGCCGTGTCGGCCGCTGACAGCATATTTACGACTCCCGTTCGGCTGGCCATTATGCGGGCAACCACCGACAACGACGGCTTCAAGGTGATGCCAGGGTTTGGTGAAGCCAACCGCATCGGTGGTCGCTCGCTCGCTCGCTGGACTCGTCAGGGAGTGATGCTCGACCGTGTGCCACCCAGAATCCAACATGTGCAGCAACGCACCGTGCACGACGATGGCGGTGTGTCATACAGACATCGCGTCACCGTTCCCGAACCGCTCACTGGTTTGCCAAGAGTTGGCGTGCGGTTTTCACTCCCGCCCCAGTTCACCCACGTGCGGTGGTTTGGTCGGGGCCCGCACGAAAACTATCCTGACCGCAACGCCGGCGCATTACGCGATGTGTGGGCGCGTGAACCCGATGAATTGCCGTACATGGTGCCACAAGAATTCGGCCTGCGCACCGACTGCGAATGGATTGAGTTCGTGGCCCATCATCAAACGGTGCGCATCGATGTGCTCGAGCCAGCAACGCTGCATTTCAGTGCGGTGCACCACACACCACTGCAGTTGTTCGAAGCACTCGACACCACCCAACTCGAGCGCACGAAGGAGCTCGTCGTGCATTTGGATGTCGCCCACCGTGGGCTCGGTACTGCGAGTTGCGGGCCAGACGTCGACCCCCGCCACGAGATTGCCGCGGGAACGTACGAGTTTGGCTACGTCGTGCGACGAATTTGAAGTTGACGATCATCGGCGGTTACACAACTGCCGTCACTGGTACGGAAACGCCAGCCGTGCAAAGTACAGACGAGTTCATCACCTTCAATACAGCCGAACACCGACAAGTCGGCCTTGCGGTGTGGGCAGTAGCGCTCAACGGTAAATTCACCAAGCTGAATTTCCTCGCTGGGCTCGGTGGGTGCACCGAGACGGCGTTGTGCCTCGGCTTCGGCGCGGTCGATTCGTTCCACCGAGAGACTCTTGAAGAAGTTGTAGAGGTATTCATTGAACGACCCTTCGCGCCACGCCGTGAAGCGGCAGGACAAAAACAGCGAGTTTGACCAATCAACGGCGTATTCACCCAGCACTTTCTCGAGCAGCTCAGGGGCGATATCAAAACGAAACTGGAACGGTTCGCCCGCATGATGACGCACCGTGCCAGCCGGGAAATCCACGACGATTCCCTCATCACCGGACTGAATGAGGCACAATCCACCGACACCCTCACGAAGTTTTGGGGCTCGCAACAACAGTGGTTCCCACCAGGCGGCGAGTCGTGGCTGGAATGGTGACACTTTCGTTGGCCATGATGCCTTGTGTTGCACAAGCCATGGCTTCCAGTCGGTCTGGTAACTACGCAGATACTCACGCTTGTTTTTAAACGGTGCATCAACGCCGTTTGCTGGGTGTGCAACGTGTGGCGTGCCGTCGATGACGGCGATTGTTGTGCCCGGCACGTTGAGTACCGCACTTCGGCCACTGTTCGTAAGTCGGGCGATGAATCGTGTCTGGTCGGGGAAAATTGATATTTCGTCGCCGTTGATCATGTTTTGGTCGAAGAGTTCTTCGTCCAAGAAACAAGGTGGCCCGGCTGATGGCACCACGATGGTCGCGTTGATCGCCGAAACGTAGTGCTCGGCGCGCACGAATTGACCCTGCACCTTGGCAGCCGCCTGCTCGCGGCGCACATGCGCGGGTTCGGCATAAACCATCGGATACCAGATGGCCCCGCTGTGTTGTAGCCAGTGTTGGTCGACTGGGCCGTGACTGGCGAGTGCACGGGGGTCATGCGTGCGGCAATCGTTTTGGTTCACGAGTCGTGACGTACCGTCACTCACCATGAGCGCCGAGTCACCACCCGGGCCGTCGGCGATCGACGACTCGATATGAATCGCAATGGTGAGGCCGTCACCAAGCTCCTGCTCCACACCGTCACGCGTGGTGATGAAATTGGTGAACCCGAGTCTCGTGAGTCGTCGGCGTAATTCGTCGGTTGGGAAGTCTGGCAAGATCACCCGTGTCGACTTGTCCATTCGCTCATGTAGAAATGGCTCATCAAAATGGTCGCCGTGCAAATGCGAGACATATAAGTAGTCGGGAGCACAGACCATTGCCATTGTCTCGGCATCGAGTTGGTCGTTGCGTGGGAACGGGAACCACGCACCGAGAAACGCCGGCATAAACCACGGATCACACACAAGTGTTGCCTGGCGGCAACGAATCAGGATGCCGGCATGACCAAGTGATGTTGCCCGCAGGGGCGAATTGGATGCAGCCGGCATCGACGAATTACGCCACTGGTGCGTCGGTGAATTGCTGACCGCTGCGCGAAACGTGCTCGGTCCAACTGGTGCCATTCCAGTAGCGCATCTCAAAGCGACCCGACGGATCTTTATACCAGGCAGCAGGCACTGCTGGATTCGCTGGCGTGTCGGTGCGTGCTGCGGCGTAACCAGAATTACTTACAGTGGCTGGCGCACTTACTGCGGCTGCAGTGTTCGCAGCGACAGGTTGCACCACTGGGCGACGCAGGAATGCACAGAATCGACCGTCAGTGGTGGTCGTGATCGACACCACTTCCCATCCTTCGGATGATTTGCGAGTGAGCTCTGCAGCAAGACCTTCGGGGCTGGCATTGAACGGATTGAACGCCGCATATTCGAACATGGGTGGCAGGCTAACGCCTGCCCATAGCCTTGACAGCGTGACGAAAGCACGTCGTGTTGGCTATTTTGGGCCAGCCGGAACTTTCACCGAACAAGCACTGCTCACCCAGCTCGATCTGGCAGCCTGCGAGCGTGTGCCACTGCGCACCGTTCCCGATGTGCTGGATGCAGTTGCCGCCAACGAAGTCGACCTCGGTTTTGTGCCGATTGAAAACTCGATCGAGGGCACGGTGAACTTCACCCAAGATGCACTCGTCTTTGACCATGATTTGCTCATTCAACGCGAAGTGGTGCTGGATATCGAGCACTGTTTGGTGGCGCCACTCAACACTTCACTGGCGGATATCAAAGTGGTGCTGTCGATTCCTGTCGCCACGGCACAGTGCCACGCGTATCTGCGCAAAGTGTTGCGTGATGTCGAAGTTCGGGCGGCAAACTCCACCGCCGAAGCCGCCCAGATGGTGGCCCAGGATGCCGGCCGCAGTATGGCGGCAATCGCACCGGCGAATGCGGCGACCCTCTACGGCTTGGAGGTGTTGGAGCGCAATATTGCTGACCATGAGGGCAATCAAACACGCTTCGTGCTCGTAGGCAAGAACCAAATTCCAGCCCGCACGGGGCATGACAAAACCGGCGTGGTGGTCTTTCAGCGTGCCGACGAGCCCGGCAGTTTGATCGGCATCCTGCAGGAGTTCGCTGCTCGGCGCATCAACATCACGCAATTGCTCAGCCGACCAACCAAGCGAGGTGGGCTTGGTGACTACTGCTTCATTATTTATGCCGATGGCCATGTGTCGGATGAATTGGTGGCCGATGCTCTGCGCGACTTGCGCACCAAGCAGGGCGACGTGAAATTTCTTGGCTCGTATCCAGCTGCTGGTCAACACACGCAGTCGGTGCGGGCGCATGCCGACCAACGTTGGCGCGACGCTGACGATTGGTTGAGCGACATTCGCTCACGCATCCGCAGCTGAACCCACGGGTAGCGTGGAATGTGGAACGATGGCAGAGCGGACGAATGCACCTGTCTTGAAAACAGGCGGCCCACAAGGCTCGGGGGTTCGAATCCCTCTCGTTCCGCCAAGCGTCTAAGTCGGTACAATCACGGCACGGTTAATGCAAGTGTTTCGTATTCATGGAGAGGTGCCAGAGTGGCCGAACGGGGCGCCCTGCTAAGGCGTTGTCCGGGTAAACCGGACCGAGGGTTCAAATCCCTCCCTCTCCGCCATCGTATGCATAAGTCGTGCGCCATAGCGCTTGTTGCATCGGCATTTGTCGTCTCGTCGTTCGCAACACCCAGTGCTCCGCCTGTGTCGGCAGCAGCGTGCACGCAATTTCATTCGGTCAAACCAAATGACTCATGGTCACGTGTGGCGGCTCGCTTCAATGTGCGCCTCCGAGAGCTGTTGTCGATGAATGGCACAACCAGCAATACCGCAATCTTTATTGGTGACAAGATTTGTGTGTCGCTTCAACCTGTCATCCGACCACCTGTTGAGAAATTCACCCGTCAGCAAGTGATCTCCATCATTCGCGAAGTGTGGCCGGATAATCTCGAGGAAACTGCCCTGTTTTTGGCACGCCGTGAAAGTAATTATGTGTCTTCAGTCATCGGTGGTACGAACAATTGCTGCCTTGGATTATTCCAGATGTATTGGTCGGTGCACCAGTCGTGGCTTTCCAAATCCGGCATTACCGAGCCATCGCAGTTGCTTGACCCGCGCACGAACGCCGAAGCCGCATTGGCGTTGTACCGACGTAACGGAAAGTCGTGGCGACCGTGGTGGACGAGTTCGTGGCGACCGTAAAGCGGTAGACTCGATGGTGCTAGCGCTCGTAGCTTAATGGATAGAGCATCTGACTACGGATCAGAAGGTTGGAAGTTCGAGTCTTCCCGAGCGCGCCACTTTAGTGAGAACGTTGACGGCCGCTAAATCTCCAGGTGCGATCATCCGAAATTCGACGTGGTGGTTGTGGGGCAGGCCACAGTGACGGCACTGCCAACATGATGGCAGCCAACTCTTCTTCGGTCGGTGCAGGATGCACCTGTGAAACACAGACCGACATAACTACGGCGTCGCTCACAGCGGAATATTCCCGTGCTTTCGTTGCGGCACTTCGTCATGTTTGGTGCGCAATACACGCAGACCTTCGACCAATTTGATTCGTGTTTCGGCGGGGTCGATGACATCGTCGACAAAACCTCGTTCAGCCGCAAGGTACGGGTTGGCGTATTTCTCGGTGTACTCCGCTACAAGTTGCGCGCGCCTCGCAGCAGGGTCGGCTGCTTGTTGTAGTTCGCGGCGGTAGACGATTTCTACCGCTCCTTGGGGGCCCATCACTGCTAACTCGGCGGAAGGCCATGCGTAGGCCAAGTCGGCACCAATCGATTTTGAGTTCATCACCACGTATGCACCGCCGTAGGCCTTGCGGGTGATTACTTGAATGCGCGGTACGGTGGCCTCACAGTAGGCGTACAACAACTTCGCGCCATGGCGAATAATACCGCCATACTCCTGATCGACGCCGGGCAGGAAACCTGGCACATCCACGAACGTAACGATTGGGATGTTGAACGCATCGCAGGTGCGCACGAAACGGGCGGCCTTTTCGCTCGACTCGATATCAAGCACACCCGCCAGCACCATCGGTTGATTTCCCACGATGCCGACGGAGTGGCCGTCGATCCGCGAAAAACCACACACGATGCTCTTGGCCCAATTCGGGAAGTATTCGAAGAAATCACCGTTGTCGACAACCTCAGCAATCACCTTTTTCATGTCGTAGGGCAGGTTGGAAGAAACCGGCAGTATCGTTCGCAACGATTCACAACTCCGTAGTGGGTCATCCTCAGACTCCACCCGTGGTGCCTCACCCAAATTGTTCTGCGGCAAAAAGCCGAGCAAGTAACGCACATCGGCGAGACACGACTTTTCGTCAGCCGCTACGAAGGTGGCGACACCACTCTTTGATGCGTGGCTGGCAGCGCCACCGAGTTCTTCAAGTGTCACATCTTCGCCCGTTACCGTCTTGACCACGTCAGGGCCAGTGATAAACATGTGGCTCGTTTCGCGGACCATGAAAATAAAGTCGGTCATTGCCGGCGAATACACCGCACCACCGGCGCACGGCCCGAGCACCACGGAAATCTGTGGTATCACGCCTGACGATTGCACGTTGCGCCAAAAAATGCCGCCGTAACTGGCCAATGACACCACGCCTTCCTGAATGCGTGCACCAGCACCATCGTTCAAACCAATGACTGGTGCACCGGTTTTCAGAGCCAGATCCATAAGTTTGTGAATCTTTTCAGCGAACACTTCGCCGAGCGCACCGCCAAAGACCGTGAAGTCTTGGCTGTAGACGAACACTTTGCGATCATCGATCGTGCCCCACCCGGTGACGACACCGTCGGTGTACGGGCGCTCTTCTAGCCCAGCAGCATGGGCGCGGTGGCGAGCCAGCAAGTCGAGTTCGTGGAAACTGCCCGGGTCAAGGAGCAACTCGAGACGTTCTCGGGCGAGCAGCTTGCCTTTTTCGTGTTGGCGTTCGATTGCGCGCGGCGACCCGGCACTGCGTGCCTGTTCTTTGCGTTGTTCAAGTTCGGTGATTTTGTCGGCGATTGAGTCGGCAGCCACGTATCTGACGCTACTTCTTAGCCGCCGGCGGTCGTGGGCTGTGTATTGATGAGTGACTCGGTAATGGTGATGGTGGTGCCAAGCGACGTCAAGTCACCGGTGGTGGTGGTGCCAACAATCTCCACATTCCAGATACCAGCGACAGGGAAGATGAGACCACCATCAACGGATGCGACTGCCGCACCGCGGTGTTTGATTGGCACGATGAGCGCAATACCCGCATAGCCCTCGGCTTGGGGCACGAGGCGCACCTCGAAATTGTTGATGCGCTTTGGCTGCAGCAATTCCACCCGTAATGCATTGGCGCCCGTGGTGAGAGGCGTCATTGACAGCACTACATGGAAGCGGTCATTCTTCAGCTCTTCTCGATAGAGGTAGTTGGCGATTGGTGCTGCACGTTGGGCAACGGCCTGTGGTGGTCGCATCGATACGGCCCACGAGGTGACCGCCAAAATCATGATGCCCACCACGATTTCTGCCGTGATGGCACGACGCAATCTCCAAGCCATTTGTGCGGTAAGACGTTTCTCCTTGCGCAACCGACCCGTTGCAAAGTTGCGCAGTTGCAACATGATCCAGATCATGAGAGCAACGACGATGAGTTGTAAGACATTGAGCCGACCATGACCACTGGTGAAAATTGCTGCACGATCCATCAGATACACCAGGACCAGACCGGTGAATGTGGTTAGCACAATGAGCAGCCCGGATATTTTCGCAAAGTAGCGCACCGCATCGACCAGATCTCGTTCACCTGGGCCAGCAAGCGCAGCGCTGGCGAGCAACGCCAGCCCCCCAAGCCACAAGCCAATCGACCAGGCATGGAAAATTCCGAAGAGGAAGGTCAAAAATGACAGGTTCTGTCCGACTCGGGTGAGACCGTAGGTGGCCATCATCGCCAGCAAAAAAATGATCGCTGGTACTTGAGTCTCGGCTGCCAACACCCGCCTGGGGTTGAACACCAACCACAACGCAGCAACGACGAGCACGAAGCGCAGCGCAAGAATGAGCCCGAACGCCGAATTCAACGAACCAAACCAGGCGAACGGGTTGAGTGATGCAACGAACGAGTCACCACTTGCCCGGGCTGCATGTAGTACGACGACGAGATATAGCGAAATGACCGCACCAATCCAACTGGTGCGCAAGAACCGTTGGGTGGTGTCGTATTCAAAACCCTCGGGCCAGCCCAACACGATGTAGAGCAGGCCACCGAACACACAAATGACGAAGAGATACTCAAAAATCCGCAACAATCCCAACAACAACCCGAAGCGGGGCTCGGGGAGCGCCGTTGTGGGCACAACCTCGCCGATAATCGTGGTCGGGGTGATGCCGTCGGTGCCGGTACCCGTAGCGATGGTTTGGGGCGTGACGAGCAACGTGAAATTGAAGGTACCGAGGCTGCCGATGTTGCGGTTGATCACCCATGTAACGGTGCACTGGCCGGCGGGTGGCAACGACGCAAGCGGTGTTGACACCGTTTGCATGTCAACGGCGATGACGGGAGCGCCAAGTGACACGGTGACACCATCACAACGCAGAAGCACGCCGAGTGCTGCGGCATCGTCGGCATCCAGTTTGTTGCGGAAGATGAGTTGCAGTTGGGTGGGCACGACCGTGAGCGTTGAATTTGGCTGTGGATTGGACGAGATGAGTTCGTTGGGAATCGTCGATGCGGCATGTGCCGACCCTGCAAGTGATGCGACGAGCAACACGCCACTCAACACGGCAAGCACCGACGACAGTACGGAGCGCCGCCAAGGGATACAAGGTCCACGCATGGGCAATGCCTACCGTACCCAAGTAATGAGGTGTCGTTGTCGCACTGAATCGCTCAGTCACCCGAAGGGTAGGCTCGCTACGAAATGGCAACCCAATCGCTCTATCGCCGCTATCGCCCGCGTCGTTTCGCGGAGTTAAAGGGCCAAGAACACGTCGTTCGTGCGTTGCGCAATGCCGTGGCGAACGACCGGGGCGGTCAGGCATATTTGTTCTCTGGGCCGCGTGGTACCGGCAAAACCTCGGCAGCTCGCATTTTGGCCAAGGTGCTCAACTGCGCCAACCCCGACAAAGGAGAACCGTGTTCGGAATGTGACTCGTGTTTGGCGATCGAACGTGGGGCGAGTTTTGATGTGCTCGAGCTCGATGCGGCAAGCAACAACGGGGTCGACAACATTCGCGAACTCATCGAGCGCGCAGCGATGGGGAACCCCGGCCGTCATCGGGTCTTCATCCTCGACGAGGTGCACATGTTGAGCGCCGGTGCCGAAGCAGCACTCCTCAAAACCCTCGAAGAGCCGCCACCCCACGTGGTGTTCGTGCTCGCCACGACCGATCCGCAAAAGGTCAGCGACACCATTCGCAGCCGTACCCAACACCTGCAATTTCGTCTGCTGCCCGCCAAAGAATTGGAAGAACACGTGCGCTGGGTGGTGCAGGATGCCAAGCTCGAGGTGTCGGCTGATGCCATTCGTCAGGTCGTTGAGCAGGGCGGCGGTTCGGCGCGTGACACCTTGTCGGCCCTCGAACTGGTGGCTGCCGGTGGTGGTGAAGCAGAAGTGTTGGTGCATCCCGAGGATGTGATCGAGTCGCTCATCAATCATGATGCTGCCGCCGTGCTGACGCAGGTGGGCGCGGCGATGCAACGCGGGTACGACCCGCGGGCGTTCACCGAGCAAATCGTGCGGTTCCTGCGTGAGATGTTCTTGTCATCGATGGCACCACAGCTGGTGCAATTGGCAGACGAACACGCACACGCAGCAGCAGACATGACGGCGCGCTACGGCGTGGCATCGGTGGTTCGTGCCATTGAAGTGCTCGGCGAGGCCCTCGTGGATATTCGTCGTGCACCCGACCCACGATTGGTGCTGGAGGTAACACTCGTGCGGCTCGCCAGCAATGTGATTGCCAACGACACTGCGTCACTGTTGGCGCGCGTCGAGCGACTCGAATCTGGCTCGGTTCGCCCACGTGACGCGACCGGCCCGATACCTCGCCCACGACTGGCGACCGCCAGCCCTTCATCACCACAAGCCGGGGCCACCGCGCGCGCGAGCACCCAGCCGACAATCCGCCCATCAGCCCCAGTTGCACCGACGGGGGCCGTCGCGGTGTCGGCAACCGATGATCTGGTTGGCGCATGGCCAAGCGTGGTGCGCACATTGAAGGCCACGGTGCGGGCGCTGTATTCCGCAGTCGACGTCGTAGGTCTCGAGGGTGACACCCTCGTTTTGTCGGCACCAAGCGACATGCATAAAAAGAAATGTCTTGAACTCAAAGATCAGGTTCTGACTGCGTTGACCACTGCCGCTGGTCGCCCGATTTCCATCGACGTTCGGGTGCAAGCGTCGCGAGGTGCTGCACCACGTGCGGCTGCTGCAAGCAAGAATGTCGCTTCGCCCGAGGAGGCAAATTACGGCAGCGACCACGACAGTGATGAGAACGATGTCAGCGACGAATCGGTCGAGTCGGTGGTTGACCATATTGCCAAACAATTTCCCGGTGCACGCGTTGTCGACTCACCAAAGAAGTAGCCCCTAGTCGTGGCGTCTGCGTATTCACGTTCGGTACAGGCAATGATTGACGCTCTGTCGCGCCTGCCAAGCGTGGGGCCGAAGTCGGCCCAGCGCATTGCGTTTCATTTGCTGAAAAGTGACCGCGAAGAAGTAACGAAACTCACCCGTGCCATCGACGAAGCACGTGGCTCCGTGCAGTTTTGTGAACGTTGTTTCAATTTTTCAGAAGCCACACTGTGTCACATTTGTGCCGATGAACGACGCGAAACGAGCAGCATCTGCATCGTGGAAGAGTCACGGGACGTGGTGGCGATCGAAAAAACAGGTCAATTCCGCGGTCGGTATCACGTTTTGCTGGGCACCATCAACCCGCTCGAAGGTGTGGGCCCCGAACAACTCAAGATGCGCGAGTTGGTGTTGCGACTTGAACCAGAAGCAGTTGAAGAAGTGATTCTGTGTCTCAACCCCAACACCGAAGGTGACGTCACCGCAATGTATGTGGCGCGACTGCTGAAGCCCCTGGGGGTAAAAGTTACGCAACTCGCAATGGGTCTGCCCGTCGGGGGAGACCTCGAATACGCCGACGAGGTAACGCTTGGTCGCGCATTCATCGGTCGCCGCGAGGTTGGTGGCTAGGCGATTAGTCTGTGTTGACTCGTATTGACCTGTATTAAATGGTGCGCACGATCAGTGCATCGCCTTGGCCGCCGCCCCCACATAATGCAGCTGCACCAACTCCGCCGCCACGCCGCTTCAGTTCGTGCAGCAAGGTGAGTGCCAGACGGTTGCCGCTCATGCCGATGGGGTGACCGAGGGCAATCGCCCCACCGTTCACATTCACGATGTCGTCGCCAATGCCCAGTTCGCGCATCGATGCAATGCCGACTGCGGCAAATGCCTCGTTGATTTCCACCAGCGACACGTCGCCGAGCGACATTTTGACACGGGTGAGTGCCAGTTGGATCGCGCGGCTCGGCTGGTGCAAGAGCGATGCCGAGTCGGGCCCAGCGACCATGCCGTACGAAATAAATTCACCCAGCGGGGTGACGCCACATTTTTCAGCAGCGCGTTTGCTCATCACCACGACTGCCGAGCCACCGTCGCTGATTTGGCTGGCGTTGCCAGCAGTAACCGTGCCGTTCTTGTCGAATGCGGGGCGAAGCGCGCCGAGTGATTGCAGGGTGGTCGCGGCACGAACACCTTCGTCGTCTTTCACCACAATCGGGTCGCCTTTGCGCTGCGGCACGCTCACCGCAATGATCTCGTCGGTGAATCGCCCGGCTGCGATTGCAGCAGCAGCCCGAGCATGGCTTTGCATCGCTGCAGCGTCTTGTTCATCACGCGAAATATTTCCGGCCGTATAACGGTCGGTGCCCAAACCCATGAGGCAGGCGTCGAATGCGCACCACAGACCGTCTTTGATGATGGCGTCAGACAATTCGGTGTTGCCGTAGCGAAAACCACCACGTGCACCCATGGCCAAGTACGGCGCGTTGGTCATCGACTCCATGCCGGC
>CAMAWR010000020.1 GCA_945862045.1 Bifidobacterium breve | reverse complement strand
ATTCGTTCGCTGAGCATCGCGGGTGAACCCGTCGACCCGGTCACGGTCGGTGAAGAGTTGCGGCGAGCCGCATTGTTGGACGGTGTCGGTGGGCTTGACGCACTCGTGCGCTTGCAGAACGCCACCCCGGCTATTTCCAGCGCCGATCGCTACGCCAAAATCGTGCGTGATGCAGCAAGGCTGCGTCGCGTTATCGCTGCGGCAGCTGCCATTGCCGAAATCGCATACAGCGAACCAGCCGACGTCGACAAGGCACTCGACGAAGCAGAGAGTCGCATCTACGACGTGTCGGCCGGCAACGTCAACGAAGGCGCCCACACGCTTTCCAAGTTGCTCGAAACTTCGATGGAAAAAATCGAGGAACGTTGGAACAACCCTGGTGCACTCGCGGGCGTTCCCACGGGTTTCCGCAAGCTGGATGAGTTGTTGCTCGGCTTGCAAGCGGGGGCACTCCATGTCATCGGTGCGCGACCCGGCATGGGCAAGAGTGCGTTGGCGTTGAATATGGCGGTCAATGTGGCCCGACTCACGATGCGCCCGGTCATCTTTTTCAGTTTGGAAATGAGTGCCTACGAGTTGTCACAGCGCGTGCTGTCGAGCGAAGCCAGCGTGCCATCCGAAGTGCTGCGTGGTGCGGCGCCGTCCGAAAAGCAGTGGACCGAAATTGGTCGCGCTGTCGGACGTCTTGACATTCCGCTGATCATCGACGACTCACCGATGACCTCAGTGGGTTCGATGCGGGCCCGGGCCCGACGCGTGCGCCTCTCACAGGGCGATCTTGGTTTGATCGTCATCGACTATCTGCAGTTGATGGGCGGTGATACCAAAGTGGAAAACCGCCAACTGGAGGTCAGTGAGATCAGTCGCAAGCTCAAGTTGATGGCCCGCGAATTCAACGTGCCGATCATCGCCCTGAGTCAGTTGAGCCGCAACTTAGACAACCGTGGCGACAAACGGCCAATTCTTTCTGACCTGCGCGAGTCGGGCGCCATCGAGCAGGATGCCGACGTCGTCATGTTCATCTATCGCGGTGAGGTAGCCGGCGACACGGCGGCCGCGCGTGGGTCGGCTGATCTCATCGTGGCAAAACATCGAGCGGGTCGCACCGACACCGTGAAGCTGGCTTGGATTGAGCCGTTCACGCGCTTCGAAACCTATTTCGAGAGCACCTCTCCCAGCGGTCTGTAGTCATGTTCCTCGGTGAAGATCTGTTGGCGTGGTTGATTTTGGCATTGGGTGGGGCGATGTTTGTTGGCAATCTGGCTGCGGTGTTCAAGCCCCGTGATGCACCACGCGAAGAGGGCGAACTTACCCGGGTGCCAAGGGTGCGCAGTATCGGCATGGCGCTCCTCGGCCTCGTCGCGGCAGTGTGGGCAGTCTTTACGTTGCTATCGAGCGGGTGACGGGAATCGAACCCGCGTCCTCAACTTGGGAAGCTGATGTTCTGCCATTGAACTACACCCGCACTCACGACCGAATCGTACCAACAAGTCGCGTTTACTAGGGTTCGTGCACGGTGATTCTCTCTGATCGGTCCATTCGCGAGGCGTTGTCGAACGGTCGTATCGTCATCGACCCGTACGACGAGGCCTGCCTGCAGCCGTCATCGATCGACGTCAAGGTGTCGCATCTGTTCAGGGTCTTTCGCAACCACTCGACCACGGTGATCGATGTAAAAAAAGAACTCACCGATCTCACCGAACTGGTCGAGATGAAAAATGGTGAGGCGTTCATCCTGCACCCGGGTGAATTCGTGCTCGGATCAACGCTCGAACGTATCGCGATCGCCAACGATCTCGTCGCCCGCGTCGAAGGAAAAAGTTCGTTGGGTCGGCTCGGTCTGCTCATCCACTCGACTGCCGGGTTCATTGACGCTGGCTTCGATGGTCACATCACGCTGGAGCTCTCAAATGTCGCCAACTTGCCGATCACCATTTATCCGAGCATGAAAATCGGGCAAGTCAGTTTCATGACGATGACCACGCCTGCCGACAAGCCGTACGGCTCGGGTGCGCACGGCTCAAAATATCAGGGACAGCGCGGCCCGACACCAAGTCGATATTTCGAGAACTTCCGCTAACGGTTCACACCCCGCAGTGCGGCGCGCGCCTTATTCGCCGGCGACGGGTTCGCGCAGTGGTGCACCGATTGCAGTTGCAGTGCGCTCACCGTTCTCGATGGCATCGAGCACGTGAATTGCAATGTCGCCGACCTTGACCGCTGATTCGTCCTTGCCGGCACCCTTCACGCCATCATCCATCATGATGTAGCAGAACGGGCAGGCCGTCGCGACACGCGTGGCACCCGTGGCGATGGCTTCACGGGCGCGCTCATCGTTCACCTTGGTGCCAATGTTTTCTTCCATCCACATGCGTGCACCACCTGCACCGCAGCACATGCCCTGTGTGCCGTTGCGTGGCATCTCCACCACCTGAATGCCCTTGATCGAACCAACCACCTTGCGGGGTGCGAGGTATACATCGTTGTGGCGACCGAGATAGCACGAGTCGTGATAGGTGATGCGGTCATCAAGGGTCGCATTGCTCATGTCTAGGCGACCAGAACTGATGAGTTCTTCGAGCAACTGTGAGTGGTGCACCACTTCATAGTTGCCACCGAGTTGCGGATACTCGTTTTTTAGGGTGTTGAAGCAATGCGGGCATTGGGTGATGATCTTCTTGACACCCATCCCATTCAGCATCTCCACGTTGGGTGTCGCCAGCATCTGAAACAGGTACTCGTTGCCGCTACGACGCGCACTGTCACCCGTGCACATTTCGCTCGGCCCGAGAATCGCCACGTCGATGCCCGCGCGCTTCAGCAACTTGGCCATCGCCTGCGTGACTTTCTTGTTTTTGTCATCGAACGAGCCGGCACAGCCCACCCAGTAGAGGTACTCCTGGGTGAGTGGTGCACCTGGGTCGAGCACGGTCACATCCAAATCGCTGGCCCAGGCCGCTCGGTCACCCTGGTTCATGCCCCACGGGTTGCCCTGATTTTCCATCGCGCGATAGGCATTGCCGAGTTCGGCGGGGAAGTTGCTTTCCATCAGCGTCAGGTAGCGCCGCATGTCGAGGATTTTGTCGAGAATCTCGATGTTGACCGGGCAGATCTCGTCGCAGGCCTTGCACGAGGTGCACGCCCAGATTTCTTCGGCGGTGATGCGATCAAATACCGAGTTGGCACTCACCGTGATTTCAGTGTCAACACCGATCGGTGGCGACACTCGGCCACCCGGGGCGTGTGCCGCAGTTGCCGCCATCACTTCACCACTCTTCAACACGATCTCCCGGGGATCAAGCGACTTGCCTGTGGCATGGGCGGGACACACACTTGTGCAGCGACCGCACATCGTGCAGGAGTCGAGATCGAGCAGCTGCTTCCACGTGAAACTTTCAATCGTGTTCACACCGAAAGACTCGAGTGATGTCTCGGCCAGGTTCGGCATGGCACGCATCGCACCTTTTGGCCGATCGCGATCGCGCAGGTACATGTTGAGTGGGGCAGTGAAGATATGGCGCAACATCGTGATCGGCAACAACGCCAAAAACGCGATGAAGGTGAGCACATGGAACACCCACCAGCCCTGGTGCCAGGTCTGCAACGTGCCGAGTGATGCACCGTTCACCGTCTGGGCCAACGGCCAACCGACGACGCTCCATTTTTCGTAGTCAACGTTCTTGCCCGCCGCCTGCTCAGTGGCGATGCGGAACATTTCGCTGCCATAACCACTGACACCAATGGCGAGCATCACCCCGAGAATCCAGGCATGCTCGGGTTTTGACTTGATACGGATGCGGTACGGGCGTTGCACATAACGACGCAGGATTGCCCACACGACGCCACCGGTGAATACGAGGCCAGCGACATCACCGACCAGGGCGTAGGCGCGATACACGTCGCCGTGCAGAAACTTCAACGGTTCGGGCATCTGGTGGTCGATTTCCAGCACCGTGGTGACACCCAACAAGACGAGGAACCCGAAGTACATCATCGAGTGCATGAGCCCGGCTGCCGAGTCGCGCATCAATGTGCGCATGTACACCCCAGCATTGAAATCGGCAAAACGGCGGCGCACATTTTTTCGTGTCGTGCGACGATTGTCGGGGGCGCCACGCTCCCAGTTGCGAATGCGGTCGGCGAAACGCAGCGAGCCCCACACCAAAATCACCGGGATAACCGTGTAGAACGCCACGATCAACGGGCCAGGAATGCCGCCGAACACTTCGCGGTGAACCGGCGAGTCGCTCTTCCAACCGGTAATCGATGGAATGAGGCCGGATACGAAAGTAAAGAGACCAATGCCGCAACCAAGGACGATTGACAGCTGATACGGCTTCAGACGATTCGAACGCACCGGTGGTGCAGTTATCTCAACTGACATATACCGAACGCTAGTTGTGTCCGGCGCGAATGGCGCTATCTACGCTGGCTTAGGCGACCATGGCGCGATCGAGTTCGCGCACACGAGCCGCCAATGTGGTCAATAACTTGTTGGACAGCACCGGCACGTCGTGCAGCACACCTTGAAAATGTCGCTGACTGATGACAAGTACGTCGCAGTCGGTGTCGCAGGTAACAGTGGCGGTACGGGGACCATGGTCGAGTAATGCGAGTTCACCTACCATTGCACCGGCCCCGAGCGAGGCGAGTTTCTTGCCACTACGCCGCACGGTGGCCTTACCTTTCAACAGAATGAAGGCTTCGCGACCTGGCTGACCCTGCTCGATGAGCACTTGGCCAGCCTTGAATGAAACCTCATCTGCTGCATCAACGATGCGTGCGAGGTCTTTCTTGGAGCATGACGAGAACAACGAGACGTGATGCAATGTGGTGAGGGGATTGATGCGTTTTGCCATGAGTCAACCATACGAACACATTCGTGCAAAGACGCACGAATGTGCGGTGAAGGTTGTCTCAGAGACTCGCTTGTCCAGCTACGGCATCGGTCGCAGCACTAATCGCAGCGCTGTCACCGAGATATGCGACGTTCGCCACACGTAGTGTGCGATGCGCTTGATCGTCGCTATTCAAAGCATGAAACGTGTAGTGACGGGGCACTCCAGTCGGAATGTTGAGTTCGGCAATCGTTGCTTCACTCAAATGTTCGAGATGCATCACAAGCGCACGCAGCGAGTTTCCGTGGGCAACGACGAGCACATGGTTACCGCGCTGTAACCGCGATACGAGTACTTCCTGCCAGAACGGTACGACTCGTGCGACGACATCTTTCAAACATTCTGTGGCAGGCAACAACGCAGGATCGATGTGTGCGTATCGCGGGTCGTTCGCCGGGTGTTCGGGGCTCGAGTGATCAACTGGTGGAGGCGCCACGTCGTAGCTGCGTCGCCAGAGCTGGGTTTGTTCGACGCCGTGTCGTTTTGTCGTTTCTTTTTTGTCGAGCCCCTGCAGTGCGCCGTAGTGACGTTCGTTGAGGCGCCAATCCTGCACGATGCTGACGGCCGAATGGTTGAGTTCGCGGAGTGCCCGACGGTTGGTTTCGATTGCGCGCGCCAAAAGCGACGTGTAGACGATGTCGAAGTGCAGGCCTGTCGCGCGCATGGTGCGACCGGCGTCGTCGGCTTCTTTTTCGCCCTTGGCACTGAGCGGCACATCGTGCCAACCAGTGAACAAATTCAGTTCATTCCACGTGCTTTGTCCGTGGCGCAGCAGCACCAGAACGCCGGGGTCGGCGGTCGGTGTTTGCGTTGTGGTCTTCACGCCGCAAGGCTAGAGCGAGAGCACCCCATGAACGAGTCGTCGCTGTGACCACCAGCAACACACCCGATGTCGTTGTCGTCGGGTCGGCCAATCTTGATCTCGTCGCACTTGCGCGACGATTGCCACAGCCGGGCGAAACGGTGTCAGCACATGGTTACTTCGAGGCATGCGGCGGCAAAGGCACGAATCAGGCGATTGCTGCGGCTCGTGCCGGTGCCCGCACTGCATTCATCGGTGCAGTCGGGCGAGATGCAGCAGGTGACACGTTGCGCGCGGCGTTCATCAACGACAACGTGAATGTGGATCATCTCGTCACTTTGAACGAGCCGACGGGTCGCGCATTGATCGGTGTGTCGGACGATGCGGAGAACCTCATCATTGTCGTGCCTGGTGCAAACCACGCGCTCTCGGTCGCTGATATTGACGCAGCAGCAGCACTGCTTGCCTCGGCAAAAGTGGTGTTGATGCAACTCGAGGTGCGCATCGACATCGTGCAACGTGCCGCTGAACTGGCGGGCAACGACACGATCGTCGTGCTGAACCCTGCACCGGCGGCTGACCTGCCTGACGCGCTGCTGCGCCACGTCGACATCATCACGCCGAACGAACACGAAGTCGGACTGCTCGGCGGCCCGGCGGCGTTGTTGGCGCGCGGTGTGGGCAACGTTGTCGTTACCGAAGGGGCGCGTGGCGCACGACTCGTCACCCGTGCCGGCGAAACCCGAATCCAGCCGTACCCGGTTTCGCCACTTGACTCAACGGGTGCTGGCGATGCGTTTTGTGGTGTCTTGAGTGCACGCCTTGCCCTGGATGGTGGGCTGTCGGGGTTGTTGGTGGCGCTACGGGCCGCTGCGGTTGCTGGGGCATTGGCGACCCAAGTACAAGGCGCCGTACCGTCGTTGCCGCACTGGGCGGCGATCGCCGCAGCACTGTCCCGTTCGGTTTGATGTACTTGGTGCTTTACATCAAGACGAGTACGGTGCTAGTCGTCATGACGGAGAAACTTGAATGAATCAGATGTGGGAAGGTACGAATTACAACGACTATCTCTATGTCGGTGCGCAAGGTTTTGTCATGCGAAGACTGCACACGTCAATGGAGAAACCATTTAGTGACCGCGACCATTTTTCGCTGACGGTTGAAGTTGGTGCGGGTGAGGGTCAACACCTGCCATTTGTACGGCATGGCTTTGATCGTTATGTCATGACCGATACGCGGGCTGCACAATCCGCGACGCCATTGCCGTCAGGCGTCGAATTTCGTGCGGCGAATGCCGAGGAGTTGCCGTTCGAAGATGGCAGTGTTGATCGTCTCGTGTCGACGTGTGTGCTACACCACCTCACGGATCCCGAGCGAGCACTGCAGTCATGGCGCACAGCGGTTCGGGCTGGCGGAGTACTAACGATCCTGCTCGCCACTGATCCTGGATTCGCTCATCGCTTGGGGCGCCACCTCACTACGCGTCGAGCTGCCAAAAAATTGAATATTGATTATGACCTAGAAATGGCACGCGAGCACCGCAATCATGCGGGTGGGCTGATGGTGATGATTGAGCGAGTATTCGTTTCCGATGAAGTGCGCTATGTCGGACAGCCGTTCCCTTGGCGGACTTGGAACTTTAACTACTCTTCGATGTATCAAATTCGTCGCCTCTGACTTCCTGGTGTCGGGGTAGCACCACCGCAGCACTGCAGGAGTAGGGCCAGGCCTGCCTCTCAGGCAGGTGACACATATCTTGAGTCGCGGCGGCTCAACCTTTGAGGACGCCCCATAGGCTCTACAGCCTTACGTTACGGAGGTAACCCCATGCCCAAAGCTGTCGGAATCGATCTCGGCACTACCAACTCAGTCGTTGCCGTGTTGGAGGCTGGCGAACCAGTTGTCATCCCCAACTCAGAAGGTGCGCGCACCACCCCGTCGGTCGTCGCGTTTTCCAAGGCCGGTGAAGTGCTCGTCGGTGAGGTGGCCAAGCGTCAGGCAATCACCAACCATGACCGCACCTTCCGCAGCATCAAACGATTTATGGGGCAGAACTGGCACTCAGAAGATATTGACGGTAAGAAGTACACGCCACAAGAAATCAGTGCCCGCACGCTCATGAAGTTGAAGCGCGATGCCGAGGCGTACCTCGGTGACACCGTCACACAGGCGGTCATCACCGTGCCGGCGTACTTCGATGACGCACAGCGCACCGCGACGAAGGAAGCCGGACAGATCGCCGGTCTTGAAGTGTTGCGTATCATCAATGAGCCGACGGCAGCAGCACTGGCGTACGGCCTCGACAAGGGTTCACATGAAGAGACTGTGCTCGTGTTCGACCTGGGCGGTGGCACGTTCGACGTGAGCGTGCTTGAAATTGGCGACGGCGTGTTCGAGGTAAAGAGCACCCATGGCGATACCCACCTCGGTGGCGACGACTGGGACCAGTGCGTCATCGACTGGTTGGTCACCCAATTCAAGGCAGCCCACGGTGTCGACTTGAGCAAGGATCGCATGGCCACGCAGCGCCTCAAAGAAGCGGCAGAAAAAGCCAAAATCGAGCTGTCACAAGTGCCCCAGACGCAGATCAATTTGCCGTTCATCACCGCAACTGCGAACGGTCCGTTGCATCTCGATGAATCGCTCACCCGCGCAAAGTTCCAAGAGTTGACCGCACATTTGCTTGAGCGCTGCCGCAAGCCGTTCGAACAAGCGATCACCGACGCCGGCCTCACCAAGGGCCAGATTCAACACGTCATTCTCGTCGGGGGCTCGACGCGGATGCCCGCCGTGCAGGAACTTGTTCAGTCGTTCACGGGCAAAGAACCGAATCGCACGGTGAACCCTGATGAAGTGGTCGCCGTTGGTGCGGCGGTACAAGCAGGTGTGTTGCGCGGTGACGTGAAAGACATCTTGTTGCTGGATGTAACACCGCTGTCACTCGGCATCGAGACCAAGGGTGGTGTGATGACGCGGCTCATTGAGCGCAACACCACGATCCCCACGCGTCGTACCGAAACATTCACCACGGCCGAGGACATGCAGCCATCGGTGGAGATTCACGTGTTGCAGGGTGAGCGCGAGATGGCTTCCTACAACAAGACACTCGGCAAGTTTCAACTTGTCGATCTGCCGCCCGCACCACGTGGCGTGCCGCAAATCGAAGTCACCTTCGACATCGACGCCAACGGCATCGTGCACGTCTCGGCGAAGGATCGGGCAACGAGCAAAGAACAGTCGATGACGATCACCGGCCAGTCGTCGCTTTCCAAGGACGACATCAACCAGATGGTGAAAGATGCCGAAGCACACGCCGACGATGATCGTCAACGTCGTGCCGAGGCCGAGGTGCGCAACAACGCCGATTCGCTCGTGTATCAAACCGAAAAGGTGCTGCGTGAACAGGGCGAGAAAGTCACCGAGGACGAACGCAAGGCCGTCGAGCAACCACTCGCCGACCTGAAGTCGGCGTTGGCCGCCAACGATGCCGACACGATCAAGAACGCCACCGAAAAACTGATGACTGCCAGCCAGGCATTCAGCCAGAAGCTGTACGAAGCAGCATCGCGGGATGCGAATGCGGCGGGCACTTCAGCCACCGGTCAATCGTCGGATGGCGCAACCTCAGGCAGCGACGGTGACATCGTCGATGCTGAAATCGTCGACGAACAATAACCACGGCCCAGCGACGTCGCCACGACCATGACCGATGATCAGACCACGTCAGGCCGCCAGGAAGCTGACGGCGTTGATCCGCTCGTGAACGAAACGACCGGTGCCGACGATGTGCAAGATGCGCCGACGTTCGACGTCAGTGACGTGCTGGAGGCCGTCAGCAAGGAGCGTGACGACTTCAAGGATTTGGCCTTGCGATTGCACGCCGACTTTGAAAACTTCCGCAAGCGTGTGGCCACGCAGGTTGTCGACGACGTGGCGCGAGAGACCGCCAAACTCGTCGACTCGATGCTTCCCGTATTGGATGCCTGTGAGGCCGCCGCTGCCCACGGCGTGCAGGGCATCGAGTCGGTGTGGTCGGCGCTACTTGGTGCATTGCAAAAGCAGGGCCTTGAAGCACTTGACCTCGCCCAGCAACCATTCGACCCCGCAACGGCCGAGGCGGTCGTGCATGAACCAGGTGACGACGACAGCGTCGGGCCTGTCGTGGTGGAGGTGTTGCGGACGGGATATCGCTGGAAGGGTCGGGTGCTACGCGCGGCCATGGTCAAGGTGAAGGGGTGAACTCACAAACGAGGTTGATATGACTGCACAACGAGAGTGGTTCGAAAAGGACTACTACGCCGTGCTCACTGTTGCCCAAAATGCGTCGGCAAAAGACATCACGAAGGCGTATCGCAAACTTGCGCGCCAGTACCACCCCGATGCCAACCCGAACAATGCAGCGGCCGAAGAACGCTTCAAGGAAATTTCTGCGGCCTATGACGTGCTCGGTGACGAAGAGCGCCGGCGTGAATACGACGAGGTGCGACGACTTGGCCCTGGCGCTTTTGGTGGACCAGGCGGCAGATCGTCGCATTTCGACATGGGTGACATGGCCGGGGCGGGTGGGTTGGGGGATCTGCTCGGTCAGATGTTCAGCGGTGGTCGTCGCAACGGTGCAGGTGTGGGGCCGCGGCGTGGTTCTGATCTGGAAGCGGCGCTCACCATCGATTTTGTTGATTCAGTGAAAGGCCTCACCACCAGTTTGCACATCACCTCCGAAGCAGTCTGCAGTAGTTGCAGCGGCTCGGGTGCGCGGCAGGGCACGACACCGAAACGTTGTACGCAGTGTGGCGGGCGTGGTGCCACCGACATGAATCAAGGTGGTTTTGCTTTCTCAACGCCGTGCTCGCCGTGCGGTGGCCGCGGTGCGGTGATCGAGCATGCGTGCGGAACGTGTCGTGGTATTGGTGTGGAGATGCGCAATCGCGAGGTCAACGTGCGGGTACCAGCAGGTATCGGTGACGGCTCGCGAATTCGAGTGAAGGGTCGTGGAGCGCCAGGTCGCAACAGCGGCCCAGCCGGCGACTTGTTCGTGATTTGTCGCGTGACCCCGCACCCGCTGTTCAGTCGTGACGGACACAACCTGCTCGTACGCATCCCCGTGTCGTTCACTGCTGCGGCCTTGGGCGCCGACGTTTCGGTACCGACGCTGGAGGGTGACACTGTGCTGCTGCGTCTTCGCGCTGGAACCCAACCAGGAAGCCGTCATCGCGTGAAAGGGCGTGGTATCGCAAGTGACAAAAATTCGGGAGACTTGATCGTCACCGTCGATGTCACGGTGCCCACATCACTCACCGAACAACAACGCGAGGCACTACTGGCATTCGCCAAGGAGGAGACGACATGAGTCAACAACCAGATCGAGACCACTACCGCATGGCGGTGTACGTGATTTCGGTGGCTGCCGAGTTGTCGGGTTTGCACCCCCAAACGTTGCGCAACTACGAACGGGTTGGGTTGCTGCGTCCGGCCCGCACTCAAGGTGGCAATCGCCGATACAGCGAGGCCGACATTGCCCTCCTGCACCGCATCGCCACACTGGTCGACAGTGGCATGAACCTCGAGGGCATTCGCCACGTGCTGACGCTGGAAAACGACGTCGCACAGTTACGCAAAGAAGTGCAGGCATTGCGCGAGCACGTGGCCCACCAGCGTGCCGCGCGAGGCGAGTTGGTACCCACACGACAAATGCTGTCGGTGTTCACGCGTCGCTCGGGCTTTTTTGGTGAGCAATCATGACGCTTGATCCCCGCACCTGGACGACCAAGACCAGCGAGGCGGTCGCGGCTGCGATGCAGGCGGCGAACACCGCCGGACATCGCGACCTCACCCCGCACCACGTGCTGGCAGTGATCATTCGCCAAGAGGGCACGATTGTTGCACCCGTGCTCGCCAAGGTGGGTGTGCCAATCCAGCTCATCTCCGAAAAATGTGCGGCCGTGCTCGCCAAGTTGCCGAGCGTGAAGGGCGAAGCAGAACCGCGGCTCAATCGTGAGCTGGCAGCAGCGTTTGCAGCTGCCGCAGAAACACAAACCGAGTTTCGTGACGACTATCTGTCGGCGGAGATGTTGATGCTCGCATTCCACGACATCATCGGGGTGCCACGCGATGAATTGTTCGCTGCATTACGCGAGTTGCGCGGCTCGCACCGTGTGACGTCACAGAACCCCGAGGACCAATTTCAGGCATTGGAGAAATACAGCGTCGACCTCACGGCGCGTGCCCGCGCCGGCAAACTCGACCCCGTAATCGGGCGTGACGAAGAAATTCGTCGGGTGGTGCAGGTACTCTCGCGTCGCACGAAGAACAATCCGATCCTCATCGGCGAGCCTGGTGTCGGCAAAACGGCCATCGCCGAGGGTTTGGCCCAGCGAATTGCGTCTGGTGACGTCCCAGAAGGGTTGAAATCCAAGAGGTTGGTCTCACTCGACATCGGGGCGATGCTTGCCGGCGCAAAGTATCGCGGCGAATTCGAAGAACGCCTGAAGGCAGTGCTGAAAGAAATCGTTGCCGCGAGTGGTGAAGTCATCACGTTCGTCGACGAAATCCACACGCTCGTTGGCGCGGGTGGTGCCGACGGTGCGATCGATGCAGGCAACATGGTCAAGCCGATGTTGGCGCGCGGTGAGCTGCGCATGATCGGTGCCACGACACTCGACGAATACCGCACCCACGTCGAGAAAGATGCCGCACTCGAGCGTCGATTCCAACAGGTGTATGTCGGTGAGCCCACCGTCGAGGACACGATCGCCATCTTGCGCGGGTTGAAGGAGCGCTACGAGGTGCACCACGGCGTGCGCATCCAGGACAATGCGTTGGTGAGTGCTGCAGTGTTGTCCAATCGTTACCTCACGAACCGTTTCCTGCCCGACAAGGCGATCGACCTCATGGACGAAGCCGCCAGCAAACTGCGGATTGAAATCGACTCGATGCCGACAGAGATTGACGTCGTAGAGCGTCGCGTCATGCAGCTGCAAATCGAAAAGGTCGCCCTGTCGAAAGAAACCGACGCTGCGAGCAAAGAACGTCTCGGCACCCTCGACGCTGAGTTGCAGGAGCTGGTGCAACGTTCGACGGTGATGAAGCAGCGCTGGGAAGCAGAGAAGCAGGGCATTCATGCGGTGCGCACGTTAAAAGAAGAGTTGGATGTGCTCCGGCAACAAGCCGAGCGTCAAGCAGACCTTGAGAAAAAGGCCGAACTCATCTATGGTCGCATTCCCGAACTTGAGCGCCGGATCAGCGAGGCAACCTCGGGTGAAACCACACGAACCGGTGAAGCACGCATGCTGAAAGAAGAGGTCGACTCCGAAGACATCGCCGAAGTCGTCGCCAAGTGGACGGGCATTCCGCTTTCGCGCCTGATGGAAGGTGAACTGCACAAACTCGTGCATCTGGAGGAGTTGTTGCACCAGCGCGTGATCGGCCAAAATGCGGCTGTCACCGTGGTGGCCAACGCAATCCGTCGCAGTCGGGCGGGGTTGTCCGACCCGAATCGTCCGATCGGCTCATTCCTGCTGCTCGGCCCGACCGGTGTCGGTAAGACTGAGTTGGCACGTGCCCTCGCGGCATTTTTGTTCGACGATGAAAAAGCCATGGTGCGCATCGACATGGCTGAATATTCCGAAAAGCATGCGGTCAGCCGTCTTGTTGGTGCTCCTCCCGGGTACGTCGGCTATGACGAAGGGGGACAACTGACCGAGGCGGTGCGACGTCGCCCGTACAGCGTGGTGTTGCTCGATGAGATCGAGAAAGCACATCACGAGGTGTTCAACATTCTGTTGCAGGTGCTCGACGAAGGTCGCCTCACCGACGGCCAGGGTCGCACGGCCGATTTCACCAACACGATTCTCATCATGACGAGCAATTTGCCCGTTGAACCGGGTGAGTACTTCCGACCCGAGTTCATCAACCGCATCGACGAGATCGTGCGTTTCGCCAGCCTCACCCGCGATGATCTTGGGGCCATCGTCGAAATTCAGGTGCAACATCTCATCGATCGTCTTGCCGAGCGACGTATCACGTTGGCGGTGACACCCGCTGCGCGTCTTGCGCTCGCCAACCGTGGTTATGACGCCGAGTTCGGTGCGCGTCCACTCAAGCGATTGATCCAACGGGTGATCGCCGACCCGGCCGCATTGTTGCTGTTGGAGGGCAAAGTGTCGGAGCTGAGCGGCAACGGCATGATCATCGTCGACGACGTGAACGGCGAGTTCTCGGTGAATCCGTCCGACGCAAGCTGAGGCGTGTCAGCCGTTGCTGATGCAACGGTGGTCAATCAAAACGTCGACGCAGCGAGTTGCCGTGTGCGGGGAAACCCTCATGGTCGGCCAGTGCCGTAATTGTCGCACTCATTCGTCGAAGTGCGGCCTCTGACGCAGATGCAATCGCCGTCGTTTTCATGAACGCAGCCACGGTGATACCCGACGACACGGCGGCGAATCCACTCGTTGGTAGTGACGCCGGGCAGCCGAGCGCGAAGTTGGCGGCGGAAAATGGCGTATCTTGCCCGACGAGAATTTCCCCGGCGTTGTTGATACGCGCCACCAAGTCGTCGGCGCGCGGGCGTTCGATGGCAAGTTGCAAATGTTCGGGCGCAAAGGCGTTCACCACATCGCAGGCTTCGGCCAGTGTCGCCACGAGCACCGCACCACCGTTGACACCGAGTGCCGAGCGTGCCGATGCGGCACGGGTAGTGGGCATTTGGGCAAGCAGTTGGTCGAGTTCAGCGTCGATGGCGTCGACGGTATTGCGCTCGACAGCGACGAGCACCACGGTGGAATCTTCACCGTGTTCGGCTTCGATCAACAGATCAAGGGCGGCCCGGCGCGGGTCGGTGGAGTGGTCGGCAATCATCATGCTTTCGGTCGGGCCGAGCACCATCATCGTGGCCACACCGTGCCGCTGCATCTCCACTTGGGCAGCGGTGACTGCCGGGCTACCTGGTCCGACGATTTTGCGCACCGCCGCAATGGTGCGTGTACCAAAACCGAGTGCGGCGACACCAGCCGGACCATTCGCGCGGTACACCTCGTGGATTCCAAGCAAGCGACACACGACGAGCACGCCAGGGTCGACACGCCCAGAGCCATCGGGCAACGGTGGCACGAGAACGGCGATGCGTGGCACGCCGGCAACGACCGCAGGCACACCAAGTTGGTAGGCGACGGACGGATAACTCGCCTTCCCGCCTGGCACAAAGAGACCAACCGAGGTGATGGGCGTGAGTTTTTCACCGACATGAGCACCGGGTGCGATTTCCATCGACCAATCCGTCAGTCGTGCTCGCACCGCTTCGTTGAATCGACGAACGTGATCGATCGCATCCACCAACGCCGCCTGCACGTCGTCACCAACTCGTGCCGCCATGATTTCGTCGGTGCCGATGCGGAGTTGTTCGGGTCGTAGCGACACTCCATCAAACCGTCGCGTCGCATCACATACCGCATCGTCGCCACGCACACGCACATCCTCGAGTAGCGACATGATCTCGGTGCGCAAACTTTGGGAGACCACGTCGGCCAGCGAACGCTCGGTGAGCAATCGGCGCTCGGCCTCACCCATGGTCGCCCATTCGAGGCGGCGCAATACGGCGTTCACGTCACGAAACTATCGGTCAAAGTGCATCAGCTTGCCCCGCTTGGACTGGAAGCCGAGTAGACTTTCTCAACGTTCCCACAAGCGCAGGAGCGTCAATGCCCGTCACCGTAGTAGTTGGTACCCAGTGGGGGGATGAAGGCAAGGCCAAGATCATCGATCTGCTGGCCAGTTCGCATAGCCATGTCGTGCGGTACCAGGGCGGGCACAATGCCGGCCATACCGTCGTGGTGGGTGCCAAGCGCTATGCGTTGCAGCTCGTACCAAGCGGAGTGTTGTACGAGACGGTTGTTCCGGTCATCGGCAACGGTGTGGTCGTTGATTTGCCGACGCTGTTCGCCGAGATCGATGCGCTCGAGTCGCGGGGTGTGTCGTGCAAACGGCTGCGCGTGTCGACGTTGGCGCACCTCATCTTCCCGTGGCATCAACGACAAGATGCGATCAGTGAAGCCCTGCGGGGAGACTCGAAACTTGGCACGACCCTCAAAGGCATCGGGCCAGCGTACGCCGACAAGGTGAAACGCATCGGAGTGCGCGCTGGCGAAGTGCGCGATCGTGAACGCTTCCATACATTGGTGAAAGAACGTGCTGTTCAAGAAAATACAGTGTTCGCTTCACTCGGTGAGCCGTTGATGGATGTCGACGATGTGGTGGCACGTTACGACGAATACGCACAGCGGCTTTTGCCGTATCTTGCCGACACGGTGAACATGCTGCATGATGCGCTCGACCAAAATGCCGCGGTGTTGTTGGAAGGCGCACAGGCGACGTTCCTTGACATCGATCACGGTACGTATCCATTCGTCACCTCGTCGAACCCCACCGCTGGTGGCGCCTGCGCAGGCAGCGGTGTCGGCCCGCGTGACATCACGCGAGTGGTGGGCATCGCCAAGGCCTACACCACACGAGTTGGGGCTGGACCATTTCCCAGTGAAGTACACGGTGCACTTGGCGATCGCATTGTAGAAATCGGGCATGAATTCGGCACGGTCACGGGCCGCCGCCGCCGACCAGGTTGGCTCGACCTCGTGATGTTGCGTCACGCGGCGCGCGTCAACTCACTCACCGACATTGCACTCACCAAACTTGATGTACTCGATGATTTTGAGACCATTCGCGCGTGTGTCGGCTATCGCTTGGACGGCCAGACCATGCAGGGATACCCCGATGATGCCGAGACGCTGGCCCGTGTGGAATGTGTGTATGAAGACCTCCCCGGATGGAAACAAACGTTGCGCAAATGCCGCAGCGAGTCGGAACTTCCCCGCGAGGTATTGGCACTGTTGGCCCTCGTTGAACGACATACCCAGGTGCCGGTCAGTGTGGTGGGTGTCGGCCCCGAGCGTGACGATGTCGTATTGCGAACGGTGCGAATGGTGCACACGTGATCGAGCGCTACTCGCTGCCTGACATGGACGCACTCTTCAGTGATGTCGCACGCTTCTCGCGCTATCTCGAGATTGAGTTGCATGCACTTGATGCACAAGCCACGCTCGGTGTCGTACCGGCTGCGGCTGCTGCTGCATGCCGGGCGCGCGCACCGCAGGTTGATGCCGCGTTCGTGCAGGTGGTGAGCGAGCGCGAGGCAGTAACCAACCATGATGTTGCCGCATTCGTGGACGTCGTGCAAGAACGCATCGGTGGTGGCGATGCTGCATGGGTGCATCATGGGCTCACCAGCAGTGACGTGGTCGACACCGCATGGTGCGCGATGTTGCGCGACGCAGGTGAACTCATTGACGCCTCACTCGCTGAACTCATTGCGGTGCTGGTGAGAGAGGCGCGAGCCCATCGTGACACGCCAATGATCGGTCGCACGCACGGCATGCATGCCGAGCCCACCACGTTCGGCGCCAAGGTGGCGTTGTGGGCGTTGCAGGTCGATCGTGACCGCCGGCGGATGAAAGCAGCACGGTTCACCGTGTCGGTATGCAAGTTGTCCGGTGCGGTCGGCACGTACAGCAATATCGACCCACGCGTCGAGGAACATGTGGCGAAAGCCATGGGTCTGCGCGCAGTGCCCGCGACGCAAGTAGTCAGCCGGGATCGCCACGCAGAGTTTCTCTCGGCGTGTGCGAGCACGGCCAGCACCGTCGAGATGATCGCAGTCGAACTACGCCACCTCCAACGCACCGAGGTGTCGGAAGTGCGCGAAGGTTTTGCGGTCGGCCAAAAGGGCAGTTCAGCGATGCCCCACAAGCGCAATCCGATTTCTGCTGAGACACTGACCGGCTTGGCCCGAGTGGTGCGCGGCAACTTGCAGGCCGGGTTGCAGAACGTGGCACTGTGGCACGAGCGCGATATTTCGCATTCGTCGGTGGAGCGCATCATCCTTCCCGACACGGCAACCCTCACGTGTTACATGGTGCGACGTCTCACACGGTTGGTTGCCAGTTGGGAAGTCGACGTAACGCAGATGCGCACCAACCTTGACCTGACCAATGGTGCGATTTTTTCGCAGTCGGTCTTGCTCGCTTTGGTAGAAGCGGGGCTGTCGCGCGATGCGGCGTATCGGCTCGTGCAGGAGTCATCGCAGCGGTCGCACGAAACCAAAACCTCGCTGCGTCAAGTGTTGAGTGCGATGCCTGATGTCGCCAAGGTGCTGGGTGCCGAGGCATTGTCAGCGGCATTCGACGTGCAGCGGGTGTTGCGCCATGCGGGTCGGGCAGTTGATGCGCTGAATGATCTCGGTGGTTGATGGCTGTGTCGTCGTTGTCGTCGTTCCCGCCGCTCGATGATGCGCGCCACGCACTCCGCCAACATGTGCTGACGTATTCGTTGAAAACTGGCAGCTTCACGCTCAAATCTGGACGTACCAGCAACTGGTTTTTGGATACCAAACAAACGGCATGTCGCCCAGACGGCATCGTGCTCATTGCCGACGTTGCTTTGGCGTTGTTGCCCGCAGATGTAACCGCCATTGGTGGTCTCACGATGGGGGCCGACCCGGTGGCATTCGGCATCGCTGCGATCGCTGCCACCCGTGGGCGATCACTTCGTAGCTTCAGTGTGCGCAAAGAAACCAAAGATCATGGTGTGACTGGTCGAATTGCCGGCGCGTTGCAACCAGGTGACAAAGTCGCAATCGTGGAGGACACCGTCACACGAGGCACGTCAATCTTTGAGGCGGTCGAAGTGGTGCGGGCGTTCGGCGCCCAACCCGTGTTCATCACCGTCATCGTTGATCGTGGCGGAACTTGTGCCGAGCTGGCCCGTGCCGCAAACATTGCCTACGAACCGATGCTCACCGCCCCGGAATTGGGCTACGACTACAACACTTAACTTATGGTCGGGACCGGCGTCGATCCGGTGACCCCGCACCTTTCAGGCGCGTGCTCTGTTGGTTATTCTCTCGTCGCGTGAACAACGAAACACGATGCCGTCACGAGCCCACGCCAGTCGGTGGGGTTTTCCATCGCTCCAGAAAGGTCGTAAAACTCCTTCTGATGAGTGTGTTCAAAGACAGGTGGCAGAGCGTGGAAGTGGTAGTGGTAGTAGTACAGCCCACTAAGGGTCAGTCCATTTGGGCTCAGAAGGTCACGCTCAACAGTGAGTGGGTTGTGTAGATGGGATCAGATGTTTTGCTCATCAATATTTTCAAAGATTTTTTGAGTGTCAAGCTTTGGAAACCGTTCCGAAAAATAGGTGAGTACTGCTTGCTGCAGCTTTTGGCTTGTTTGTGCAATCGGAAAGATTTCTCTCATTAGGTATTCTGCAGAGTAGTCATTGAGCGAGCACAATGAAAAGAGTTGATTACGCAAACTAAATAGGAGCGCCCCCCCTGGCCTTACATGCTTCGTAAGATTTGCAATGGTTGTAGTGGTGTTATTTGTGTAGTACACCGAGCCCAACCCCACCACAGCATCGAATAAAGTCTTCGTTGGTGGCGCGAAATCGTCAAGATCTCCGAGAAAAACTCGCTGCGGGTTGTGGTCTTCGTGTGCTAATCGTTTCTGACTCACTCGCACCATCTCCGGCGAGCGATCAAAACCATAAGCGTCATAACCGAGCTTCAGAAAGGTGGATAACGGTGTGCCGCTTTCGCACCCTGCATCCAGAACAGTCCGTGGAGCAAGCTCCTTGAGGAGATCCTCGAAAATTCGGAGGCGATAGACATGGTCGGGGTAACGACCTGAATCCATCACGTAATTTCGATCGTACGTTTCTGCTTCTTGTCCGAAAGCGAGGAACGCTTCCAGAGTAGCTTTTCCAATTCGCATGTCTCGATAGTAATGGGAGTTCTAGAGCTGAGGCTGAAGAATGGAAATCAGATTCTTTGATGCCAGTAACTCCACACGTGACCTTAGCGTTGTGACGGAATGTCCGGTGATTCTTGAAATGTTCAAGAGGTCATGTGCACCATCTGCCAGTGCCAATAGGTCAAGCGTCATAGCAATTTCGGCTTGATCAACTTGACCTCCAGTAGTTGGGTACAGCCCATATCTGCTTAGTTGCGGTTCGCCGTACACCGTCGCAATTGGTGTGCAATTAAACTCTGCAGCAAGAACCAGTTCAGAGTAGACCTCAAGAGTTCGATGTAGCGCTTGTGGCGTTATAAATGACAGATTATCAAGTGAAGTGTGGTACTCGGGGTATTCGTGATATTTGCTACGCATTACCGAAACCACAGGCAAGTTGACAAGCGGAGCACAATACTGACGCTCATCGCTTCCGCGCTGCAAAAAACTGTATGTCTTAAAGTTCGGTTCGTGGCAACTGAGCACCGTCGTAGCAAGCCGATCTGCGTATGTGGTACCAGTACGAGATGGCATGAATGAGAATTGACCTGGAGCACCGCAACATGTCACCACGAATCCAGCTTTTGTATGTTGCTGAAGGTGCTCGAGATTTCGGCTGAGATACACCAGAGCGCCAATGGTTTCTGGCACGAAGATGAATCGATAAGTATTCCTTCGGGGAAGATGCCTTATCCAGCGTGCAAGAAAAGTGGCCACAACTGGACCTGAAATTTCATTGTTCGCCATAGAAGGGTGACATACATATGTGGAGACCAAGATTTCGTCAGCAGTTTCGCCAGGTAAAACAAGTTCGCCATAGGTGAGAGAACCTGGGCGAAGATCTGCAACGATGCGCACCTGGTAAGTACCGGCGACAAGTGTCTTGCGCACATTATGCGGTAAACAAAATCCCCAAGTGCGCTTGTAGTAACTCGTGACATAAGGAATTGCATCGGGTTGATCCGGAAGCGAATGTAGATGTTGCTGAAGTTCCTCGAGATTCATTTCCGTATCTATAGGCATTGAGTACCCGACTACGTGCAGGTTGTGGTTTGCATAGTCGACAATCACCTGATTGTCGGGACCAACTATTTGCGCGCTGACAATATTCCACTCGTCTGGTACTTCCCAGTCGAATGCCGTTGTACCGGATGGAACTTCGTAGGTAACTAACTCGGGCAGTAGTTGTCTAAGTATTTTGAAGGTTTCCCGCACACCATTGCCCGTCAGGCTGCGACCGATTGGGTAAAGTTTGGTTGCAAGGCTGTACAGCTCCTCGCTAGCACCCAGAGACTGCTGAACACTGAAGTCAGGCGTCATCTGTGTTCTCGTTGCATAAAATGTTTTGTGGTCGGGACCGGCGTCGATCCGGTGACCCCGCGCTTTTCAGGCGCGTGCTCTGCCAACTGAGCTACCCGACCATGATTCGGTGTTGCCACCGTCTCGCGGTCCCGACGGGATTTGAACCCGCGACCTCCGGCTTGACAGGCCGGCGTGAACTCCAGACTTCACCACAGGACCAGATCCATATCGGAACTGATGTCGCACCCCCAACGGGATTCGAACCCGTGCCGCCACCTTGAAAGGGTGGTGTCCTAGGCCTCTAGACGATGGGGGCAAGGATTTAGAATTCGTTGGAAGAGCATTAGAAACCTATCAGCAGTTCCGCACGGTCCCACGCGTCACGATCTTTCCTTTTGCCAGTCAGCAAGTGAGTCCGCAAACATCGCGACTTCCGACAATCCGAGGCTTTCCCGCAGAAGACGGACACTTCCAACGATTCGAGGCGATGGTGACAGCCCTGGGTTGAGTCGAGTCGTGACTCGCGCATACCCCTCATTTCCAAGGAGATTGCGCACTGCCTCACGAATGGAGACTGCCCGACCACTACAGATGTTGATTTTGCCAGAGAAGTTTTTAGCGCCGGCCACCGTGACGAGTGCATCAGCGATTGTTCGTGGGCTCAGGAAGTCACGTTCGTCGTCAACGAACGACAGAAGGCTCGAATCATCTCGTGAAAGAGCGACGATTGAGTGTCCCAGTGTCCCGCGCGGTTGGTTTCGGTCAAGGACACTAAAAACACGCGCTATGACCAGACGAGAAGGATCATGTCGAAAGATGTCAGTGATGAGTTCCTCTGCAAGAAGTTTCTGTAGTGCATAGTGACCTCTTGGAAGACACGCAGAATCCTCGTCAAGTATCGCCGACTGATCCGCTGCGGCATAGACATGAGACGTTGAAACAAAAATGAAGCGCGATGACTTTGCCTGTTCGACTACCCTCGCCAGTTCAACTGCGCCTCTGACATTCACTTGAAATGCATGGTGAAGGTTCGATCGAACCTCCTGCTCTCCAACGATGGCAGCAA
Source organism: Bifidobacterium breve (assembly GCA_945862045.1). Classification (GTDB taxonomy): domain Bacteria; phylum Actinomycetota; class Acidimicrobiia; order Acidimicrobiales; family Ilumatobacteraceae; genus F1-60-MAGs027. Next base: position 7,049 of record CAMAWR010000020.1, on the reverse strand, counting down.
GATGGATCACAGCAGCATCGTCAAAGAGTGCAGGAGCAATGCTTACTGTTTCCTCAAGTCGGATTGGCAGGGGAGCAGCACGACTGACAAGGTGTCGACCTATCGTCCCACTTAATCCTGTTGCAATGAGTCGAATGGCTAAGTCTCCTTCTGTGAATCAAACTGAGCCCGTAATCGAATTATCTGAAACAGACCCTCGACCGAGGCCTGCAGTTCGCGCCATGTCACACTGCTCGCACCGGCACGGCGCTCCTCGAATCTGATCGGAACTTCTTCAATCATCAGGCCGCTTCGCTGCACGATAAGGGCCTGTTCTGTGAGATAAATAAAAGTTGAACTCGCTGGTTGGAACTGAAGAATCCGCTCGACTGCAGTCCGACTGTAACGGCGCAACCCATTGGTTATATCCCGAATTGAAAGACGAAGTATCGACGGTATGAGGATGTTGAGAATTCGAGATTGAATTCGACGGCCCATGCTCCAGCCCACGATCATGCTTCCGGACAAGTATCTGCTGCCTACGACAAGATCTGACTGGGAGGGGAATGTCAGTATTCCAACTATGTCCTCGATGCGATGTGAGCCATCGGCGTCACATTCAAGAAACCATTGTGCTTGCGGACAGGAGCCGAGTATGAAATCAAACCCGTGCCTTACTGCTGCACCACGTCCCCCCTTGGCTCCACGATGCAAAAATGTGAATTGACTTGCTGTCGTCAATAAGGATGCACGACAGCGCCTCTCGGTTTCCTCAGCGACAGACGCCGCAGAGTCATCCACGATGATGATGAGATCACCTTCCGAGAGCCGGGGAGCGAGCTCACCAATAAGCAGTGGCAGTGCCTCCGTTTCATTGTATGCGGGGATGACAATGACACGATGTACAGCAGAAAAATTATTGTCTGCTAAGTGTTGCATGCCGTCGCTGACATTAAAAGCTGCTGGCGTGGCAAAGGGAGTCAGCGAGGTGAGCAACCTGGTCTTCAGTGAAATGATGGTGACAACCGACCATAAAACTTGTCGCGGTGACGTAGTCAGCTTGTACGAAGTCACGGGGATTGAGGTTGGTTCCAAGAATTCGCTGGAGTGACGGTTGAGCAGTGAAATTTCCCGTGAGAATAGGACGAGTTTCAATTCCTGCCTGTTCAAGAAACTCCAGAGCCTTTCGAGCAGCCACGGGAGATTTCGCCCGTATCGGAAGAAGCATCCAAGAGTGTGATTTTGGATCTTCAATAAGTGTGTCTGAGCCCATGAGCCTGAGCTCACTATTTTTCAGGGCATTATTGACATTAGTTGCTATGTACCTACGGCGATTGATGTAATCGTCAATGCGCTTGATCTGCCCTAAGCCAAGTGCTGCTTGAATCTCCATCGGACGGATGTTGTAGCCAGTGGAAACGAATAGGAATCGTGAATTTATGTCGTTCGTGGTCTCCGCCCACTGTTTTGCATCGCTGCGATCACGTGACCAGCCATGAGATCGAATGGAGCGCAGGTCGTCTGCTACTGCTTGGTCGTTGGTGGCAACACCGCCACCTTCCATAGTGGTGATGTGGTGAGAAAAATAGAATGAGAAAGATGCTGCCAGTGAGCTCATACCTGCATGAATTCCACCCCGCCAACTCCCGAGTGCCTCACATACATCAGAAACCAAAACAAGCGAATGTGCTTCACAGAAACTTTGCAGTGCGGCTGGGTCCATCGCACGACCGAGCGGGTGAATAGGAAAAATACCACGGATGTCAAAATCCGAATTCCGCATGACCTTTTCTGCCGCCTCGAGGTCAATAGTGATCGTCTCTGGATCAATGTCGACAAAGACCGGACGTAGACCTAGTTGAATGATCGGCCAAATTGTCGTCGGCCAGGCGATTGCAGGCACAAGAATGCCGTCGCCCGGTCGCAATCTTGGCTCACCTTTTGTTGGTCGTAACAGCGCTTCAATGATTGCCAAATTTGCCGATGACCCTGAATTCACCATGACGAAGTGCTCAGCACCTAGGTATCGAGACATTTCCTTCTCGAAAGCTCGTACCCGCTCGCCCATAGTGAGTGCATTGGAGTGCAGGGTTTCAATGACAGCGTTGATGTCTTCGGGCTCAAGCCCACTGGATGCAAGAGGCACACGCATGAGAGGGAATGCTAGTGCTCAGTACTTCGACAGGAGATTAAGGACACGTGATAGGGCGGTTTCAGTTCCGTAATTGGTCAAGCGAGTTATGCAGCAGCCAGCCGAGGTAGTTGTAGACGTCGCGTTGCAGTGCGGTCGGGTCGTCGCCATCTGGCTCACCGACATCGTCGATATCGGCTTCACTCACGTCAAGCACGGTGCCCAACACCAGCCGCATGGCGTTGACGGCGCGCACGAACCGTTCGAGGTCGTCACGGGTGAAGACGCGACCCGGTGTGAGCAGCAGCAGTGCGTCGTCCAACGCCGATACATGCGTGTCAGCAAGGTCGCCGTGGGTGAGGCGGCGGTACTCGTCGTCGCGCTGCTCGTCATTGTGATACGCCGTAGGAAATAGACGTTTCATGTGGGGGGCCAGCTCTGCGTGTGTCGCGCTCTTGGCAGATTTCACCTCGACCCGCAGTTCGCCCATCAATCGCACGACTACTGCACGGGAAAAGTCGTCGATCATCAAACGAAAGCCCCCTTCGGTGGGCTCGAAGATCATGCGTCGTCTCGTTGCATCGTGGCCCACAGACCGTGTTCGTGCAGTCGCTGCACATCTACCTCGGCATGTTCACGGGTACCACTCGAAACGACGGCCCGACCTTTTTCATGTACGTCCAACATCAGTTCCGTTGCCTTCTCGAGGCTGTACCCGAAGAGTTTCTGAAAGACCCAAGTTACGTAGGGCATGAGGTTGATCGGATCATTCCAGACGATCACGACCCAGGGCCGATCAAGGTCGACCGCTTGGTCGCGCTTGACATCGGTCACCGTTGACATGCATCTAGTGTGCCGAGCGATTGCACGGGCGTGGTTGCTCGTAGCCTTCGTGCGCGTGGTGCTTGGTCGTCCGTTGGTGCCGTCGAGGCTCACCAAAGCGTTTTCGCACGTCGGTTCGCGACCATCACGCACACTGTTCGGGGCCTATGTGGCGCTCACCAAACCACGAATCATCGAGTTACTGCTCATCACCACCATTCCGGCAATGGTGCTGGCCGCAGGTGGTTGGCCGCAAACATCACTTGTCGTGTGGACGGTGATCGGGGGAACCCTCGCTGCTGGTGGCGCCAACGCCATCAATATGTATATCGACCGTGACATCGACCAGCTCATGGAACGCACCCGTAACCGGCCGTTGGTCACCGGTCGTATTGCCCCCCGCGATGCTCTGGTATTCGCCGTTGTTCTCGAGGTCGCCGCATTCGTGATTCTTGCCATTTCGTCGAATGTGCTCGCCGGCGCGCTGGCGATCGCCGCAACCTTGTTTTATGTTTTCGTTTACTCCTTGTGGTTGAAGCGCACGTCACGACAAAATATCGTGATTGGCGGTGCCGCTGGTGCCGTACCGGTGCTGGTGGGTTGGGCTGCAGTGAGCAACTCGGTTTCATGGTCGGCCATCGTGCTGTTCTTGGTGATCTTCTTGTGGACGCCACCGCATTTCTGGGCACTCGCCATCCGACACGCTGACGACTACCGCGCGGCGTCGGTGCCGATGTTGCCCGTCGTGGAAACCCTGGCACGCACCGTGCGCACGATGGGGTGGTACACGGTGGTGCTCGCACTCACATCCCTTGTTCTCATCCCGCTGAACGACATGGGTGTGATTTACTCGGGGGCCGCACTCGTGCTCGGTGTCGCCTTCATCGCACTCACATTCGGTCTCGGTCGTACTCCGAGTGCCGCGGCTGCGATGCGAGTTTTTACTTTTTCTATTTCGTACGTCACGTTGCTGTTCCTTGCCGTGATGGTTGATGTGCTCGTGCGTTAGTTCGCTGCTGACAGGTGCAGTGACCTGCGTGACACCCGCACGAAGCAGCAGCCCAAACAGCCACAATGAGTAGCCTTACCGCGTGGTAATGACCGCTGCCGAAGCCCAGACAACGGCGGGCGCCAGCCGCACTGTCACCAACCCGCTCAACGCGGTAGCCCGTTGGCTGACCGCCGCTGATCACACGCGTATTGGTGTCTCGCTCGTTGTCGGGGCTGCACTCTGGCTCGTTATTGCCACGATTATCGGGGCCGTCTTGGGCCTCGAGCGGTTCGACTCCACCGCGGCACTCGTTGATGCAGGCGCTCTCACGCAGTTGTTCTCGCTGCACCGCTTTGCGTTGGTATTCGGTGTGGCGGCACCACTCATGCTCGGGTTGTCGGTGTGGGTAGTGCCTGCCCAAATTCATGCATCGAATCTTTCGCTGCCACGCTTCGCTGCACTCGGATGGTGGGCCTGGTTGGCGGGCAGTCTCACGGTGTTGGTTTCGTACCTCGCGAACGGTGGGCCGGGTGGCGGTGCGCAACAGTACGTGGAGTTGTATTTGCTCGGCCTTGGTGTGGTGTTCGTCGGGCTCGTTGCTTTGTCGATCGCCATTGCCACCACAGTTCTGACACGCCGCAACGGTCAACGTCTCGCCGACATCCCTCTCGGGGCATTCTCCGCTTTGATCGGAGCAATCGGTATCGCACTCACACTGCCGGTCGCTCTCGGCACCATCGTCTATGTGTGGGTCGACTATGTCAATGCCCGTGTGGCGTTCGGTGGGGCAGGCTTCATCAACACATGGCTGGCGTGGACCACGCGTGAACCGCAGACCTTGTTATATGTGGTGCCGACCCTCGGCATCTTGCTCGATGCCGCGGGGCGTACCGCGCGCCTCGCCCCATCACGCCAGCCATTGCGCGGGGTGGCGCTGCTCGGTGTGGGCATTGCTGCAACCGTGATCATGAGTTCAGTTACACAACAAGCGCACGTGTTCGCCCTCGGCGACACGCCGTTTGCAACACTGCAGTCGTTTGTGCCGTTCGCATTGTTCAGCCTGTTGCCGTTGCTCGCTCCGCTCGTCGTTATCTTGATGTCGTTGTTGGCGCTGAAGGCCGGTAAGCCGTCGGTGTCGGGGGCATTCATCGCGTCGTTGTTTGGTGTCGGCATGTTGTTCACCGGACTGGTTGGTTCGGCGGCAATGCATCTTGATGCACTTGGCCTGGTCGGCACCGTGTTTGGTGAAGCGGCACTGGTGTACGTGGTGTACGGCGCAGTACTGGCCGCGCTCGGCGCTGTTGCGTTGCACATCGGTTCGCTCACTGGTCGGGCACTGCCCGACAGCCCCGTCATCTTGCTGGCGTTGACTGGTTTTCTTGCCACGGTGCTTGCCTCGCTGCCGCATTACGTTGCCGGACTGCTCGACCAACCTGCCACGGCAGCATCAGGGTTTGATGATGCGGGCTTCGTCGGTCTTGCCAACATCGCGGTAGCTCTGGGTCATGCGCTGATGTTGTTGGTTGTCGTGGCGTTCGGTGGTCTTGTTGCCAAGTCGCGACGTGGCGCGCCCGTCAATGACCGGTATCAAGCGCAGGTTCCGGGATGACCGCACCGGCACTCAACGCTGGGCCGATACGTCGAACGAGCACGGTGTTCGTCGCATCGGCATTCGTGGCGGCAGCCCTCGCCACCTTGATGGGCGGCATGTTGGCGATCTGGCTCGACTTCCGCGCCAATGCCCCGACGCGTGTCGCCGAAGATGGCACTTCGATCATCAAAGATTGGTTGAAAAAAGACGTAGCCATTCCCGAAGTGGCATCTAACACGATGATGTTCACGTTCGTCATCGCCTGTGTGATGGCGCAGTGGGCGGTGTACGCAGCCCGTCGCAACGACAAGTCGCACACCACGCTGGCACTGGCAATCACCATGTTCACGGGTTTGGCATTACTCAATGCACAAGTTGCGTTGTGGCTACAGATGGACATCGCCTTGCGCACCGATGCCTACGAGACGATGTTTTTTGCGGTGACCGGCACGATGTTCGCCATCATTGTCAGCGCCATGGTCTACTCCTTGGTCGCTATGTTCCGCGTACTCGCTGGCCGAACGAGTGATGTCGACGTTCTCGCTGGTCATGCCTTGTATTGGTACGCCGTGTCCGGCATTTTTGCCGTGCTGTGGCTCGTCGTCTACGTGCAGAAGTAACCCATGTTCAAGACTGGCTCCAAACTCTTCCTCGGCCTCAGTGGTTTTGCAGCGTTCAATCTGGTCGCCTATGTGATCTTCGTAGAGCGCCTCGCGATTGGTGGCGTGGCACTCAGCCTCGTTTTTGCTGCGCTCACCGGTCTTGCCGCCATCGTGCTGCTGATCAACGAGGGTGACAACGAGAGGCAACCACGTGATGCCGCACTCATCGGTGCTTCACTGTGGCCGCTCATCACCGTGGTCGGCATCGTGCTGCTGATCCTTGGTCTCATCGTTGCCCAGATTTATTTCATCCTGGGCGTCGTCGTGGTGTTGGCGGCACTCGCCGAGTGGTTGGTGCAGGCCTGGAGCGAATCGGCATCCGACGATCCGGCGCACAACGAATCGGCCCGCCAGCGCCTCTTGCATCCGATCGAGTTTCCTGTTATCGCCACCCTCGGCCTTGGTGTGGTGATTTTTTCGTTCTCGCGCATCATGCTCGCCATCTCCAAGAGTGCAGGTGCTGTTTCATTCATCGTGGCGGCGTCGCTGGTGCTGCTCATCGGGGCGTTGTTCGCGCTGCGACCAGCATTGAAGCCAGCCCTCGTGAGTGGTATTTGCGTGATTGGTGCCGTCGGCATCGTTGCAGGTGGCATCGCCGGTGCAGGTATCGGGCTACGAAGCGATCTTGCCGAGGCCGCCGAAGAGGGCCATTATCTGCATCGCGAATGTGGCGTGGAAAAGTCGAAGTATTTCGACAAAAAGGCGATGAAGAATTTGTCACTGCGGAGTAATGCCGCAGCAATCGTCGAGTTGCGCGACGGCAAGCTCTCGGCGATCATGGTTGGTTTCAATACACCCCAACAACTCATTACTGCTTCACGGGCCAACCCCGTTACCTTCATCTTCCGCAACTTTGACCCCACCGAACGCCGG
>CAMAWR010000019.1 GCA_945862045.1 Bifidobacterium breve | reverse complement strand
CTTCCCGCACGCGGCGTTGCTGCGTCAGGCTTTCGCCCATTGCGCAAGATTCCCCACTGCTGCCTCCCGTAGGAGTCTGGGCCGTGTCTCAGTCCCAGTGTGGCTGACCATCCTCTCAGACCAGCTACCCGTCGTTGCCTTGGTGGGCCGTTACCCCTCCAACTAGCTGATAGGTCCGCGAGACGCTCCCAAACCGGAATCCCTTTCGTCAGATGTCCATGCGGACTTCCGACGTTATTTGGTATTAGCAGTCCTTTCGAACTGTTATCCCAAAGTCTGGGGTACGTTTCTCACGTGTTCCTCACCCGTTCGCCACTAGATCTTCCTGTGTATTGCTACACATTGGATCTCGTTCGACTTGCATGTGTTAAGCACGCCGCCAGCGTTCGTCCTGAGCCAGGATCAAACTCTCCGTCAAGAAAGACTCGCGTTACTCACAACGCAGACGAATCTGCGAGGCGCTGTAGGCGAGTTGAATTCTTCGAAAAGTCCATATCAGCTTTTCAGATTTGCATCTGTCCGCGCGATATTTCCTGACCGATCAGATGCTCATCTGATCTGGTTATTACTTTTGTCAATGTCACTGCTGAGGTGACATCAACGAATTGACGGACAATATCCGACGACACGAGGTCGTCGTTACTGCCCGCACTGGCGTTCAGTCTTCTCTTCCGTTTTCAAGGAGCCTCCAGGGCGGACACATGCTTGCGCAGAGGTCTCCGCTCTTTACCACTTTCGGCCTCGACATTATCGGGGCCTGAACAGCGGACTCGTCACGCTAGCGGGTGGGCGGGGCACCCCCAACCTGCACGGCAAGATTGCTGTTAGCGGCCGAAATCCACCAGGTGGTAGGTGGTCTTGCCCTTGCGCACGAGCAGCCAGCGATCGTGAAGGAGCGAAATAGCCCCCAAATCCGTGCTTTCTGTGAGCACTTCACCATTGACCCGCACGCTTTTTTGCGTCAACAGACGTCGTGCTTCGCTCTTGCTCGCCGCGATTCCAGGCAGCGCTGCCAGCACTCCCGCCACATCTGCCAGTACGGCCGTACCCATGTGGGTGGCGGGCACCTCAGCAGCAATGAACGCCATCGTGGCACGCGACGCTGTCATCGGGTCGCCACCGAACAAAATGGCGGCCGCTTCCTGTGCCGCCGTCGCTGCGTCGGCGCCGTGCACGAGCAACGTGAGCTCGTGGGCAAGGGCTCGTTGGGCCGGGCGCGCAGCCGGGTTGGCATGCTGCTCATCGAGCAGCGAGTTGATCTCGTCGAGTGATTTCAGGGAAAATTGCGGTAAGTATCGCTCGATATCGGCGTCGGCGATCTGCACCCAAAACTGCCGGAATTGATAGGGCGATGTTTTCTTGGCGTCGAGCCACACTGCCCCATCGGCAGTTTTACCGAACTTTGTGCCATCACTTTTCGTGAGCAACGGCCAGGTCAGGCCGAACGCACTACGACCGAGGCGCTTGCGAATTAGGTCGATGCCGGCGGTGATATTGCCCCACTGATCGCTGCCACCCATCTGCATTTCGCACCCATGGAATTCGCACAGATGACGAAAATCATTGGCTTGCAACAACATGTAGCTGAACTCGGTGTAGGACAGCCCATTTTCGTCGCTCAGTCGTGACTTGACGCTGTCTTTGGCCAGCATTTGATTGACCGTGATGTGTTTGCCGACGTCGCGCAGAAAATCGAGCACCGGTACGTCGCGAGTCCAGTCGGCATTGTCCACGAGCGTCGCCTGCGTTGCGCCCTTGTCGAAGTCGAGCAGACGTTCGAGTTGTGTCTTGATGTTCGCCACATTGGCCGCCAACGTGTCGGCATCCAGCAGGTTGCGCTCTTCACTGCGCCCCGACGGATCACCGATCATTCCCGTGGCACCGCCAGCCAGCACGATGGGCCGATGGCCGAGCATCTGCAGTCGACGCAGCGAGATTTGCCCGAGCAGATTGCCGGCATGCAGCGAATCCGAGGTTGGGTCAAAGCCGACGTATGCCGAGATCTGCGCGGTGGTGGTTCGTTCGGCGAGTATCAGGCGGTCGGTGGAGTCGTGGATGAGCCCCCGCGCGGAGAACTCGTTGGCGACATCACCAAAATTCGCCATGGTTACAGAGTAGAGCGCATCAATCGGTTCAGGCGGGAGCGAGTTGTTCGTCGCCGCCCAACGCTGCACGCACCCAATCGGGCACCGGTACCGCGTTGGCTGCACCAGGCGTAGTCGAGACATAGACGATGGTGGTGTCAAACGACGGCTCGCCTGCAACATGGCCACGAATCAGCACGTCGAATGACGAAGTGCCCCACCGTGTCACTGCGCAATCAAGTGCGGCGACGTCGCCGAGACGCAATGGACGATGCCAGAGAATGTTCACGCTCTTGAGCATGCAGTCGAACTCGGGCATTCGCTGACCAAGACGCGCCACGAACCAGCACATCACCGCATCGTCGCTGTACGCCAGATAATGGGCGTTGAACACGACCTGTTGCATGTCGCAGTCGCCGTAGCGAACCCGCACCTCGTGGCGAAACACGCCCGAATGCTAGGGGTCGAAGGCCTCGGGCGCCATACCGCGCGCGACTAGGGCAGTCGCGACTGCAGCAGGGCCATCACTCGATGCAGCTCGTCACGTTGGGCGGCTGCGGCGAGCGGGCCTGCCGCGCCGTGACTCGAGCGTCGCTGTACGGCGGCACCAGGTGCAAAAAGTACGGCAGCGTCGGCGCCCAACGCACCATCAGCACGCACGAGGTCGACGAGTGGCGTGCCGCTCGAGAGTGATCGCGACACCAACTCGCCAACCTTGGCGTGCGCAGTGCGAAATGGCATCCCTCGCGCGACGAGCCATTCGGCGACATCCGTGGCGACGAGTGCTGGCGCGTCGGCAGCTCGTTGCATGGTGGCGGTGTGCAGGGTTGCAGCGGCAATCATTTCGGTCATGGCGCTCAACCCACGATTGACCTGGTCGAGTGAATCAAACAATGGCTCTTTGTCTTCTTGCAAATCACGGTTGTAGGCCAAGGGCAGGCCCTTCAAGGTGGCCAACACACCGGTGAGGTTGCCGATGATGCGACCGGCCTTGCCGCGTGCCAACTCGGCAATGTCGGCATTCTTTTTTTGCGGCAACATCGATGAACCTGTCGCGTGACGATCACTGAGCGTTGCAAAGCCGAATTCCTCCGAAGTCCACAACACCCACTCTTCGCCGAGTCGCGAGAGATGCACGCCAACCAGGGTGAGGGCGAATAATCCTTCCGCGACGAAGTCACGGTCGCTCACTGCATCGAGCGAATTAGCGAACACATCGGCGAACCCAAGACGCTGTTGCGTATCGCGGGCATCGATGGGCAGCGATGTGCCGGCCAGTGCGCCGGCGCCGAGTGGCGAGACATCGAGACGCGTTCGGGCACCGAGCAGGCGATCGATGTCGCGGGTCAGTGCCCAGGCGTGGGCCCGCAGGTGATGCGACAACAGCACGGGCTGGGCCCGTTGCATGTGGGTGTAGCCGGGCAGGTAGGCATCGCCTGCATCATCGGCGCGGCGGTCGAGCACGTCGATGAGTGCGAATACGCGAAGAGCGGTGTCGGCCAACTCGCGTTTGGTAAACAGGCGCAACGCCGTAGCGACCTGGTCGTTGCGGCTGCGGCCCGTGTGCAGTTTTGCACCCGCTGCACCGGCAATCTCGGTGACTCGACGCTCGATTGCAGTGTGAATGTCTTCGTCGCTGGGCACAAACACGAACGTTTCGGCCGTGAACTCGGCCGTTACTTGTTGCAAGGCCGCGACAATCGCTTCGCTGTCAACGACGGGCAATACCCCGCACGCGCCGAGCATCTGGGCGTGGGCAATCGACCCGGCCAGGTCGTCGCGCCACAACCGAACATCAAAACCGATACTGGCGGTGTAGGCCATGAGCGAATCGGCGGGGGCCTCGCTGAAGCGGCCGTGCCAGAGATGTTTGTCGTTCATTTGGCCGCCTTGGCCAGCCCGGCTAACACGCGCAGGTCGTTGGCCAGTCGTTTGGCGCCATACTTTGCCTCGGCCACGCACAGCAACGTGTCGTCACCCGCGACGGTACCAATGATGCCCTTCAGTCGTGAACGGTCGAGTGCCGAGCCAACGACATGCGCACAGCCTGGTGGCGTGCGAATGATCACCATTGGCTCGCTGAATTCAACTTCTGCGACCCACTCCGACAACACCCGGCGCAACTGGTCTTGTGGCGCGATACGGTCGGGGGCAAAATCAGGAATCGCATAGGCCGTTTCACCCTTGCGCACACGCACCTTGACGGCACCGAGATCTTCCAGGTCGCGCGACACGGTCGCCTGTGTGGCTTCGATACCTTCGTCGTCAAGCAACTCGAGCAACATCGGTTGATTCGTGACGGCATGTTCGGCGATGATGCGCGCAATGGTTTGTTGGCGTTGTACCTTGCTCGTCACTTGGTGTCACCTTTCGTAATGTCGTTGACTTCACACAAGAACGCGAGCAGACCACGGGCAGCATGCATGCGGTTGTGGGCTTGGCGTTCGACACGACTGGCAGGGCCGTCGATGACCTCACCAGACACCTCCAGCCCACGGTGGGCGGGCAGACAGTGCATGAAGATGGCATTGCGGTCGGCCACGGACATCAGCGCTTCGTCCACCTGAAAACCAGCGAAGTCGTGCTTACGACGTTCGGTTTCGGCTTCTTGACCCATGCTGACGAACACGTCGGTGTGCACGGCGTGTGCGCCGACTGCCGCTTTTTCTGCCGAGGTCACCTGTTGCACGCTCGGCGCCCCGAGGGCGGTGACCCGCGCCAGTTCGTCGTCGCTGGCGCCGTAACCGCTCGGGCAACCGAGGCGCAAGTGGGCACCCTCGAGTGCACAAGCTTCGGCCAGCGAGCGCGCCACATTGTTGTAATCGCCGATCCACGCCACGGTCTTGCCCTTGAGCGAACCGAACTCTTCGCGCATGGTGAGCACATCGGCAAGACTTTGCAATGGATGCGACTTGTCGCTCAACATGTTGATGATGGGCACCGCGTTGCTGGATGCCATTCGTTCGAGCACCGTATGGCTGAACACCCGTGCGGCAATCATGGCGTGGTAACCAGCCATGATGCGGGTGATGTCCTCCACCGTTTCGCGCACGTCAAACCCGACCTCTTCGCCGCGTGTGAAAATCGGGTGACCCCCGAGTTGCACGACGGCCATCTCCATCGACTGTCGTGTGCGGTTGGACGGCTTTTCAAAGATCAACGCGACGCCGTAGTCGGCCAGCGGCCAGCCGAGGGATTCTTGACGTTGGGTCGCCAATTCAAGCACGCGCGCCAATTCGTTGCGGCTCAAATCGACGGTGTCAAGGAAGTGCCTCATGCCAGAACCTCGGCGATGAGGCCCATCGCTTCGGTGATTTCGTCGTGGGTGACAGTGATCGGTGGTGCCAGTCGTAGCGCCGTGCCGGTCACCGCGTTGGTCACGAGGCCCCGTTCGAGCAGTGCCACTTGTTTGGCTTTGGCGTCGACACCTGCCCCGAGTTCGACACCCAGCAGCAACCCACGACCACGCACCGCCTTGACGGCGGGCAGCTTGTGCAGGTGCGAAGTGATCAACTCCCCTTTTTCGCGGGCCAGTCGTGGGGCGTCGATCGAGCGCATGATGTCGATCACCGCGCACACCGCCGCAGTGGCGATTGCCGTACCGCTGTAGGTACTGCCATGGTCGCCAGGTACGAACACCTGCGCAACGTCGCGACGTGCCCACAATGCCCCGATTGGCATGCCGTTGCCCATGGCTTTGGCCAGCATCACCACATCGGGCTGCACATCGGCATGTTGAAACGCAAACCAGTCGCCGGTGCGCGCAAAGCCGGTCTGCACCTCGTCAACCATCATCAATGCGCCACGCTCGGTGCACAGCGCCCGCACCTGCGCCAGCCACTCGTTGGTTGCCGGAATCACACCACCCTCGCCCTGTACGCACTCGACCAGAACGCCAGCCACGGTGCCGTCAACCGCCGCATCGAGTGCGCCGATGTCGCCGAATGGCACGTGGATGAATCCTTCGGGCATGGGCTGGAACGGCTCGTGCTTGGCGGGTTGCCCAGTGGCTGCGAGTGCCGCCAGGGTGCGGCCGTGGAAACTGCCGAGCATGCTGACCACTTTGTAGCGGCCACGCCCCCCGAATTTACGCGCCAATTTGATGCCTGCCTCGTTGGCTTCGGCACCAGAATTGCAAAAGAACACTTGTCCACCACCGCCCAGTAGCTCATCGACCAGCACGGCGGCACGGGTGGCCACCGGGTTGGTGAAGAAGTTGCTCACGTGCAACAACGTGTGTGCTTGTTCGGCAATCGCATCGGCGATCTCGGGATGCGAATGGCCAAGCGACGTGACCGAGATGCCCGACAAAAAGTCGAGGTAGCGCTTGCCGTTGACGTCCCACAATTGTGTGCCTTCTCCGCGCACGAACATCACCTGCGGCACGCCGAACACCGGCATGAATGGGCAGTAGTCGCGAGCCTGCGCGGTGACCGGCGGCGTCGAGATGAACGGATGCGCGGTCACGACACGACCTCGTCGGGCACGAACATCGTGCCCACACCCGTGTCGGTGAGCAGTTCGAGAAGTGCCACATGCGCCACTCGCCCATCAAGAATGTGTGCGGCACTTACGCCACCCTGCACCGCGTGCAGGCAGCTTTCAACTTTGGGAATCATGCCACCGGTGATAATGCCATCGGCTTGCAGTGCGGCCGCTTGCGCGGTGGAGAGCGTGGAAATCACCGACTCAGCGTCGTTGGGGTCACGCATCACACCGGCAATATCGGTAAGGAACAAAATCTTGGTCGCTTTCAGGGACACGGCAAGTGCACTCGCAGCGGTATCAGCGTTGATGTTGTACATCTGGCCATGCTCATCGGTGCCGATGGTGGCCACGACTGGCACTACTTCATCGTCCAATAAGCCCTGCACGGCTGCCGGGTTGACCGCGGTGATGTCGCCGACGAACCCGAGTGCCACATCGCGTTGCACGCACTGAAAAAGCCCCATGTCTTGGCCCGAAACGCCGGCGGCATTCGCCCCAGCCTTGTTGATCATCGACACCAGCATCGGGTTGATCGTGCCGAGCAGCACCATGCCGACGATCTCGATCGTTTCGGCATCGGTCACCCGTAGGCCGTTGTGGAACGTCGACTGTTTGCCAAGGCGATTCATCATCGCCGAAATCTGCGGGCCACCGCCATGCACGACGACTGGTTTCATGCCGACCGCCTGCAGCAGCGCGATGTCACGCGCGAAGACCTCCATCGCATCCTCGGTCGATTCAGCAAGTGCGTTGCCACCGTATTTCACCACGATCACCTGCCCGGCAAAACGTTGGAGGTGCGGCAGTGCCTCGCTCAACACCGCGGCACGGGTTTTCGGCGCGATCTTCACGGATACATCCCGACTGTGCTGAGCCCCGTGGTTTCGGGAATACCGAGTGCCACATTGGCTGCTTGTATCGCCCCACCCGAGGCACCCTTGGTGAGGTTGTCAATGGCACATATCGCCATTGCAATGCCGGTGCGTTCGTCGAAACGCGCGGTGATATGTGCGGCATTCGACCCGAGTGTCGCCTTGGTGGATGGCGAGGCGGGTCGCACGACGACGAACGGCTCCTGGCGATAGAACTTGGCCAGTACAGCCAGCAGTGACTGCGTTGTCGGTTTCGTGTTGCCGGCCGGGCGGGCGTAGCAGGTAGCCAAAATGCCACGATTCATCGGCGCGAGGTGCGGCGTGAAGAGCACCTGGGCACCCGTGACCTGCTCAATTTCTGGCGTGTGGCGGTGGTCAAGCAAGCCGTAGGCGGTGAAGTCTTCGTTGACCGTGTTGAAATGAGTGTTGGGCTTCGGCACACGTCCGGCACCCGACACCCCCGACGCCGCATCAACGATGACACCCGATTTTTCAATGAGACCTGCCTGCACCAATGGCGTGAGCGCCAACGATGCAGCAGTCACATAACAGCCGGGTGTGGCGATGAGTGATGCGCCAACCAACTGATCGCGGTACAGCTCGGGCAACCCGTAGATCGCGCGCAACAACATCGCCGGCTGATCATGGGTGAAGCCGTACCACGTCGGATACTGCGTCGCATCGCGCAGGCGATAGGCAGCCGAGAGATCGACGACCAGTCGCACTTTGTCGACGAGTTGGGGCACGAGCTCGAGCGAAGCTTCGTGTGGCAGACACAAAAACACCACGTCACACTGCAAGGCTTCCGCCGGGTCGAATTCGGCGAACACCAACGATGGATACGCCTTTGCCAAGGACGGATACAAGGATGAGGCCAGAGCGCCGACCTGCGAGTCGCCCGTCGCATAGACCACGTCGAGCACGGGGTGCAAAGCCAGCAGTCGCAGCAATTCAGCGCCTGCATAACCAGAAGCTCCAATCACGGCCGTGCGCAAAGTGCCGGAAAGTCCCACCTGTATGACGATACAGGTTCTTGCATAGTTATGCAGAGAGTCACAGATGAATAGTTTAAGGCAGCGCCGTGTCTGGGGGCGGGCGTAATAGCCTCGGTGTGCAGTGGCCAGCCAGCAACCCTTCCCCCTCGCTGCCTTTGCCGACGTGCTGGCCGCCAACGCGCGCCACGTCGACCAGTTCCAAGATTCGGGTCTCTCCGGCTTTGCTCGGCAAGGTCTCGCCATCGTCACCTGCATGGACAGCCGAATCGACCCCTTGGCGGTGGTCGGTATGAGCCCCGGGGACGTGAAGATTTTGCGCAACGCTGGAGCTCGCGTTACCGACGACGTGTTGCGCACCCTCGTCTTGGCCACCCATTTGCTCGGCGTTGAACGTGTGCTGGTGATGCCGCACACCGATTGCCGAATGGCCAAAGGCGATGAAGGCGACATTCATCGCCTGATCAACGAGCGCAGTGGTGTCGACACCACCTCGCTGCGTTTTGAAACCGTGCAGGATCAACACGCACAGCTGGTGCTCGATGTCGACGCGATTCGCATCCACCGATTGTTGCCGAAGTCGTTGATTGTTGCCGGTGCAATTTACGATGTGCACTCTGGCGAGATGACGCCCGTCGACTGCTAGCCATGCCAAGCACGACCGGGCGCCTACTCGTTGCGACACCGCCGATGAACGACCCGAACTTTGAGCGATCGGTCATTTTGATGCTCAACCACAACGATGAAGGCGCATTCGGTTTGGTGATCTCCCGCCCAACCGAGCTGGATTCGTTCGGCGCAGACGTCGTGCTTGATGACTGGGTGGTGCACACGTCGTCACCCTCGGTGTTTTTTGAAGGTGGCCCCGTGCAACAAAACTCGATCATCGGCCTCGCGCGCTTTGCCAACGGCATAGAACGCTCGTGGACGAGTTCTGTCGGCGATGGTTTGCACACCATCGACCTGAACAGTGACGCCACGAACGGTGCCGAATGTAGCGCCCTGCGACTATTCATCGGATACTCGGGTTGGGGCCCGCAACAACTTGACGAAGAAATCAGCGAACAACACTGGTTCGTGCTCGACGCACAACCAGCCGACGCATTCGACGAGGCACCGGAGACCATGTGGCGGCGCGTGCTCGAACGTGAACCAGCCCATCGCGAATGGGTGCGCAACTTTCCCGACGACCCCAACTTGAATTGACGCGAGCCACGGGTATCTCAGTACCGTGGGCAGCGTGGCTACGCACCCGCTGATCGCCAGTCGCTATCGGCTCGATGACGAGGCGCTCATCGCCTGGGCCCGCAACCAGATGCACACCGAAGGCGTGTGTGTGCTCGCCGATTTCGTTACCCCTGCTGGCGTGCGTCAGATGGTCGAAGAGTGCGCACACCTAGCACCGCTCGCCCACCGTTCAGCACCACACCGCAACCCGTACCTGACCGTGTCATCGAATGTGTCGTCAAATGTCTCGGCGAATGTCTCGTCGACTTCCGCAGCGGTGTTGTACGACTCGTTGGAGGTTCTTGCCTACGACCAACTGCCAACCTCGGGTTCGTTGCGCACATTGTACGAATCGAATGAGATGCTGCACTTCATTCGTCGGTGCCTTGGGCTTGCCGAACTCTTCCACTATGGCGACCCTCTTGGTGCGCTCAACGTGTCGATCATGCGCGACGGGGACATGCTCGACTGGCATTTCGATATGACCGACTTCGTCGTGTCTATCGCCTTGCAATCAGCCGAACACGGTGGGGATTTCGAAAATGCCCCGATGGTACGCGTGGCCGGCGAACAGGTGATCAGTGCTCTCTTGGCCGGTGATCACACGCGCGTGCGTGTCGAACCGATGAAGGCTGGCACGCTCATGCTGTTCAACGGTCGCCAAAGTATGCACCGCGTGAGCCCCATCGTCGGTGCGACGCCCCGCTATATGGCATTGCTTGCGTACGACACCAAAGCAGGCACCAACTCCACCGATGAATTGAAGCTGTCTCGGTACGGGCGTCTACCCGAGCGGCGCGAAGTCTGAGCGACGTGACCACCGCAATCGAGATCGGCGAGGGCTTCGCCGGTGATGGTGCGCACGCCGCCCATATCAACAGCGTGTTGGGGGGCCGCGACGGGCCGATTGGCACGGCATTCGCCACGGCACTTGCCCAGCCCACGCCGGGCCATGTGCCGTTCCTTGCAGTGTGGGCACCCAACGTGCCCGTGCAACCACCGACGCTGTTCGTCAACAAAGCGACGATCACCGACGACCGCCACGGCACGCTCACCTGGGGTGCGGCCCAGGCGGGGGTTGCCGCCGGTGTCACCGAACATGTTGCTGAACGGTTTTCGTCTGCTCAGTTGGCACAACTCGTGCTGATTGTTGCGGTGTGGGTGAACCCTGCGGCAACCGATGAGGATGCCGTATTCATCAATAATCGTGCGGCCACACTTGCTGCGCTTGCACAAGGGATGACCACACCCTCGAAAGCCTCGGTGCACGTTTCGGCGATTGCGGCGTTCCGTGCTGGTGCCATGCCCCGCAACCCGTACTTCTCCCCCACGGCGAGCTGAATCAACTGCTCATTTGACATTCGGCAAAGCGTTCATCTACTTTGAGCAGAGCAGTAACTGCGAAGGGGGCAGGAATGGAAAAGGCAATCATCGGCCTCCTGCAGCGCGTCGAGCCAACGATTACCGATGCGACGGTAAGCAACCTGCAACAAATCGCCGGTGGGTTTTCTCGGGAGACATTCAGTTGTGACGTCTCTGCCACTCGCAACGGTGCCAAAGTCACCCTGCCACTCATCATTCGCCGCAACCCGCCTGCCGTCGAGGCGATTCTCAATACGAGTCGGGCCGTTGAGCACGACCTCATCGAGGCGATACGCACGAAGTCGACGGTGCCCGTCAGTCGAAGTTATGGATACGAACTTGATCCATCCCACTTCGGGGCCGAGACGATGGTGTTGGAACGGGCGTCGGGAAACAGCAAGACCTCTGACCTTTTCAACGGTGGGCCCGACGAGCACCAAACCGAAGATGTGATTCGGCACCTCTGTGAGGTGCTCGTCGAGTTGCACTCAGTGGACATCTCCATCGCCAACCCCCAAGGTGCGCTCAGCGATCCGCGTGGAGTCGGCATTCGCACCAGCAGCTGGGATGAATACATGGATACGACGTTCGAGTACTACCTGCGTGAATACCGCACCATCAACTGGGACCCAACAATGATGGTGCTGCTCGACTCGTTCCTCACTCTGCGACGCCACAAACCTCGACCGAAGAAACTGGCCGTCGTGCACGGGGATTTCAATCCGGCGAACTTCCTCTACGAAAACAGCCGGGTGTCAGCGCTGATCGACTGGGAAAATAGTCGTATCGGCGACCCGCGTGAGGATCTCGGCTGGATGGTGTTGATGGACATTCTGAGCAACACCACCGTGATGTCATACCCGAAAAAAGAGGGTGGCTTTCTTGCCTACTACAACAAACTGACGGGGGGCGATATCACCCAGGAAGAGTTGGGTTACTTCACTCTCTTTGGCACGGCAAATATCGCCGTGCCCGTGCACCAGTCGGTGGCCAGACGGGTGCGCAAAGAACACATGCTGCTCATGCCGTTTTATCTCACCCAATCCAGCCTGCCCGCCTTGCCCGCCATGGCCCAATTGATGGGTTACACGGCATGAATACCGCACCAACGCTCGACGATCTGTTGGAGGGTCTCATCGTCGCTCTGAGTAGTGAGGTCATGCCGTTCCTCAACAATCCGAAGGCAATGGCGACCACCGCAATGATGCAGTCGCTTCTGCAACAGGTGCGCCAGGTTCTGCCCATCTTTGATCGGGTGATTGCCGAGGAACACAACCAAATGACTCGCACACTGTGCGATGTAGCCGCTGCTCTTCACGGGGTGAACGGCGCCGAAGCAGACCGTATTCGGGCACGCGCCACGACACTCGGTGCACAGGCCGACGTGCCGGTACCAGTCGACCAATCACCGGTACGCGCCGCGCACTCAGCACTCGGGTTTGCGCTGCAAGACACCATCGAAGATCTCGACGCACTACAACGGGCGGGCCACGCCCAAGCCGATGAGGCTCTCATACGGCTCCGTCAGTTCCTGCTGCCCACGATCCTGAGCCATGTTGCCGCAATCTCCGTGGGTGGCGGCATGGTCGGTCGCGGCTGATTCTTACGCGTGGCTAAATAGCCTGACGAGGTGACCATCAGTCGTCTGGCGAAAGCCCATGGCAATTTCGCCGACCGCAACCCAGAGAGTCGCAGACATTACGAAGCTGCACGTGCCCATCTTCCGGGTGGACACACGCGTACGGTGCTCACGCATGCACCATTTCCACTTGTCTTCGCCTCGGGGCAAGACTCCCTGCTACACGACGTCGACGGACATACCTATATCGACATGCTCGGCGACTACACCGCAGGTTTGCTCGGCCACAGTGAACATCGCGTCATTGATGCGGTTACCGCCGCGTTGAACACCAACACCAGTGTCGGTGGAATTCACCCTGCTGAGGCGCGCCTCGCAAAATTGATGTGCGAGCGGTTCGCACTCGACCGGGTGCGCTTCACCAACTCGGGGTCGGAAGCCAATTTGATGGCCATCACCACGGCAACTCAGGCCACTGGCCGCAACAAGATCATGGTGTTTCATGGTGGGTACCACGGTGGCCTGTTGTATTTCGCTACTGGTGCTGCACCATGGAATGCACCGTACGACTTCGTGATTGCACCATACAACGATGCGCCCGGCACCTCGGCACTCATTGCCCAACATGCAGACGCATTGGCAGCCGTGGTCATGGAACCAATGCTGGGCTCCGGGGGCTGCGTGCCCGCTGATGCTGACTTCGTTCAGCGGATTTTTGCCGATGCCCAACGCGTCGGTGCAGTCGTCATCGCCGACGAGGTGATGACATCGCGCCATGGCGCCCGGGGCATGTTCGCGCTGCTCGGTGTGCAACCCGACATTGCAACGTACGGAAAATACCTCGGTGGCGGGTTTTCGTTTGGTGCCTTCGGGGGTCGGGCTGAATTGCTCGATCAGTTCGACACCAGCCCCGAAACCCACCGTTCAAAAGTGGTTGCACACGCGGGAACTTTCAACAACAATATGTCGTCGATGACCGCCGGCTGCGTCGTGCTCAGTGATGTCTATACATCTGAGGTGGCCATCGCCCACACCGCACGTGGTGACGAGTTTCGTGAATCGGTTGCTGCAGTGCTGGCCCAATCCGGTTTACCAGTTTCGGTCAGTGGCTTTGGCTCAATGATGTCGTTGCATGCACTAAAAAAGCCGCCACGCACTAGCACCGACGTGGCGTTGCGGGACAACGACCTGCAAGAGCTGTTGTTTTTCGGCCTGCTCGAACGGGGCGTGTACATCGCTTCGCGCGGCATGATGAACCTCAGTTTGCCGCTCGGCGACGACCAGCTCGGCGCCGTACTTGATGCACTGACCGACACACTGGATTCGTTGCGCAGCGCAGCCTGAACCCCGAGGCAAACTAAAAGGTCACAACGACCACCACGTTGGGTGCATGAAGTGGTGCCGGTTGGCGATTGATTCAGGCCCGCGAAGGGTCGACTGCGATACGCACGCGCTCTTTGGGCCGTGATGTCGAAGCCAAGGCTTCACTCAACGCATCCCATGAATCCGCACGCACCAACACGCGATCGTCACCCGTCGCCACCTGCACGAGGAGCGATGTTGCGAGTTGTTGCGCGAGACTCGCCGCCCCGGCGCCACTGATTTCTGCCAATGCACCAAACGGTGGCAGACGCAGTCGTTGACGGCGATCGGTTTCAGCAGCGATGTGCGCACCCAGGTTGCCGGCCACCAAACCAACGAGCACCTCGTGTTGCGGCACCGAGGTTTGAATCACTATCTCGCCGCCACCGCCGGCACCAGCGACGAGTCGTGCGCCATGGGCGATGATGTCGAGTGCCTGTTCGCTGGCACGAAACCGCGGGGCAAGTAGTTCAGAGTCGATGTCCAAAAACACCACGACATCGGCGCGATCAATGCGATGCAACACCGCCTCGGTGCCGACGAACACCGATGTACGCGCGTCAATCGAGGGGGTGGTCGGCTTGATCTCCTGCACTGATCGCCCAGCAGCGGCTTCGAGTTCGTCGCGCAAGCGGGAGATGCCGATGCGGATCGAACGTATCTTCTGCGACCCGCACGACGAGCACACCACCGGCTGTGTGGCGCTGCAGCGTGGACAACGCAGCTGATGTTCATCGGGCTGCTGCAAGGCAGCCCCGCAGGTTTCGCAACGAGCGACGGTACGACAGGCGTCGCAGGCCACTGCCCGGGCACGGCCTTTCACATTCAGCACGCACACCACCCGTTTGTCGTGGTCACGCAGCAACTCGATGAGTTCACTCGTCACCAGCGACGATGCCCAGCGATCATCGATGTTGCGGTCGATTACCCGCACTGCCGGCCATGCACGGGTATCGGCTGCCAACACGATGTTGTCACCAGCCCAGTGACGCGCACTGACCGTCGGCACTGGTGAAACCAAAACACACGGAATGCCCGCCCGGCGTGCCCGCTCCATCGCCACATCTCGGGCATGCCATGTCGGTGCCCGCTCTTCTTGCAGGGTGTCGTCGTGTTCGTCGATCACGACGATGCTGGCGAGTTGCGGAACGCTGGCCCACGTCGTTGAACGCGCACCGATCACCACATCGACCCCCGATGCTGCCGTCACCCACTCGTCGGGATACAGCGCCGTGCTCAACCCGAGTCGGCGACACTCCGCTGCAAGTCGTCTGGCGCGCACCACGGTGGGCACCACCACGAGGGTGGGCCCGCACGCGACTGCTGCAGCCAGCACCGCCATGTGGGTCGAGGCCGGGCCACACTGCACCACACCACCCGCCGTTGTGAACAACGCGGCGACTGCAGCATCCACAGGCGGTGGCACGGCACGTGCCGAATACCGTGGCGCCAGCAAACGCGGTACACGCTTTGCGGGCGATGCCGAAACAAAGAACGGTCGGCGACGTGACGCCCAGCGAACAGCCGCCCACTCGACCAGCGCTACGACGTCGGGCGCGGGCCCGATCGAAGTGACTTTGGTGATCGGCAACAAACGTGCGATATCGACGTCGCTTTGGTCGGCATCCAACACCGCCATTACCCAACCGGGCACCTCACGACGATGCAACGGCACACGCACCCGTGACCCGACGACGATGTCAGCACTCAGCGCGTCTGGGATCAGATAGTCGAACGGCTTGTCGACACCCGTGACATCGACGACAACACGGGCCAGTGGCGTCACAACACCTACGAGAGTAGGCAGTCGGTGCGGTATCGAACGAGAGGTGGGGATGAAGTGGCGCTAAATCTTGGCGGCTTTTTTGAAGGCGCCAAGTCTCGACAACTGCTCCCAGGTGAAATCCGGATCGCTGCGACCGAAGTGCCCGTAAGCCGCCGTCTTGCGGTAAATCGGACGCTTCAAGTCGAGATCGCGCACGATTGCCGCTGGTCGCAGGTCGAAGGTGTCGTGGACCGCTTGTTCAATCTGTGATTCATCGATCGTGTTCGTGCCGAACGTTTCAACGAGGATGCTGATTGGCTGCGCCATACCGATGGCATAGGCCACCTGCACCTCGCAACGACGGGCCGCTCCTGCGGCCACGACATGCTTGGCCACCCAACGCGCGGCATAGGCAGCCGAACGATCAACCTTGGACGGGTCTTTGCCACTGAATGCCCCACCACCGTGACGACCCATACCACCGTAGGTATCAACGATGATCTTGCGACCGGTGAGACCGGTGTCGGCGTGCGGTCCACCTTTGACGAACTCACCAGTTGGGTTGATGTAGACCGCATAGTCGTCTTTGGCGAACTTGGCCGGAACGATCGGCCGAATCACTTGTTCGATGAGATCGGGGCGAATGATGGTGTCACGCGCGATGCCGTCGGCGTGTTGCGTGCTGATCAATACGGTGCGCAGACGCACGGGCACCCCGGCTTCGTAATCGAAGGTCACCTGCGTCTTGCCGTCAGGACGGAGATATGGAATCGCCCCCGACTTGCGCACCTCGGTGAGTTGTTCAGCCAGACGATGGGCGAGGAAGATTGGCAGCGGCATCAATTCGGCAGTCTCGTCACAGGCGTAGCCGAACATCATTCCTTGGTCACCCGCACCCTGCAGGTTCAGTCGGTCTTCGCCGCTCTTGCCACCGCGCGTTTCTTCACTCGTGTCGACACCCATCGCAATGTCACTCGATTGTTCGTCGATGCTGATGATGACACCACAGGTGTTGCCGTCAAAACCGTAGGCAGCATTGTCGTAACCAATTTCTTTGATGACATTGCGCGCCAGCTTCGGAATGTCGACATAGGCCGACGTGGTGATTTCACCGGCAACGACGCACAATCCGGTGGTGAGCAACGTTTCGCAGGCAACCCGACCGTGCGGGTCTTCAGCGAGGATGGCATCAAGGACCGAGTCGCTGATCTGGTCGGACATCTTGTCGGGATGACCCTCGGTAACGCTTTCTGAGGTGAATGTGTAGTTGCGTGCCACGGATACTGTCTACTCGGGTTGGGCTTCGGCGTCCTGCGAGGCAGCAAGTGCATTGGCTTCGTCTTCTTCACGCTGTAATTCAGCGATCTCGGCGCGAATCTCGTCGAGGGTCTTGGCCACGAAGCGAACCTTGTCTGCGGCGATTTCTTCGAAAGCCACCGAAAGGTGCTTGGTGCTCACCGACTCGACCGTTGGGCCAACGACACTGCCAGTCTGGAGGTTGCCGAAATATTCGGTGATCTCTCGGGCGCGCTTGGCGGCCAACGTGACGAGGCTGAACTTTGACTTGGTGCGACCCATCAGGTTTTCAATCGCAGGAGACATCATTGAACTCTCGGGCTTGTCGGACACAGGGCTCCTTGGGGCGTTGAATAACAGAACCTAAACGAGGGTGTCTAGGACTCCTTGATGCTAGCGGCGCGACGGGCTTGTGCGATGACTTCCAGCATGTCGACGATCGTGTGGTCGAGCGTCTGGTTGACGATGACATGGTCGGCCAAAGCCAGACCGACCGGCTCTTCTTCCTCGGCTTTGCGAAGTCGTTCGTCAACCTTGCGCTCGTCATCCCCACGTACGTGGAGCCGTTGGCGTTGCTCTGCGCGGGACGGGGGCAAGATGAAGATGAGCACGGCGTTGGAGTTCTGCTGTTTCACCTGACTTGCACCGTCGACTTCGATTTCCAGCACGATGTCTTTGTCGGCTGGCGGCGAGGGCTGTGGCGTGCCGTAGTAATTGCCGAGGAAGTTGGTCCACTCCAAAAAACCACCGGCGTCGATATGTGCCTCGAATTCAGCACGGGTGACGAATTGGTACGCATCAGCTGTTTCGCCTGGGCGTCGCTCGCGGGTCGTCCACGAGCGGCTGAGCCACAGTTCTGGGTCGTGCTTCACCAGCTCGCCGACGAGGGTGCTCTTGCCGACACCGCCCGGGCCGGAAACCACGAAGATGAGACCACTCATCGCAACGCCTCGACGAGGGCACCACGCTGCCCGAATGGAACCTCACCAACGCGGGTGCGTTCACCGAGTTGATGATCGGCGAGCACCCGCCGGGCACGCACTTTGCCGATATTCGGCAGCGCCTCGGCAATTTTCACCAAGTAGATGAATCGACACACCAACGCATCGGGCACATCGGTAGCAAGCTGAGGGTCGCCGGCACGCTCGAACACATCCGCCAGTGAGGTGGTCGCCTGAGTGACCGACTCAACGAGCAGTTCGAGTGCCTGCCGGCGCTGCATGATTCGCGCGAGCACTTCGTCGCTGCGTTGATTTATCGCTGGCGTGACTGCCATAACGGAAGGCTAGTGCGCACTTCCCACGATCTCGCCCCACGATCCGACTCCCCTACGACGTGCCCAGCGAACCATGTCGCGTTGAATTTTCTTGACGGCCCGCGGGTCGGCAAATGTTGCGGTGCCAACTTGCACGGCGTTGGCGCCGGCCATCATCAACTCGAGTGCATCGTGTGCATGCGACACCCCACCTGCGCCGATGATCGGCACGTCGCGGTGTGCTGCACGCACGTCGAACACACTGCGCACCGCGACTGCATGCATGGCGGCACCACTGAGCCCACCGCCGCCGTTGCCGAGCGCAGGGCGACGCGATTCGGTGTCGATCGCCATCCCGAGCACCGTGTTGACCAACACCAAAGCATCGGCACCCGCTGCGACGACGACGCCAGCGATCTCGGTGAGGCGGTCGGTGTTGGGGCTCAGCTTGGCCCACACTGGCAGGTTCAATGGCAGTGCTCGACGAACGGCGGCCACCACGCGCGATGACTGCGCTGCGTCGTGGGCGAACATGCTGCGGGCATGGTCGAGGTTCGGACACGACAAATTCACTTCGACTGCCGTCAACTCGTCGGCCACGCCCGCAAGTTCCCGTGCCGCTGATGCGTACTCACTTTCGCGGAAGCCCCAGATGCTGGCAACGACGCGGGCACCACGCGCGCGTAGGCGCGGCAAATCGTGTTGCAACCAATGTGCGGTACCACGACCTTGCAAGCCGACGGCATTGAGCATCCCGTTGTCAATGGCATGCAGACGCGGAGCAGGGTTGCCCTGCCACTCGAACGACGCCATCGACTTCACGACCACCGCACCGATTGCCGACAGGTCAACGTACGCAGCAAGTTCGTCGGAGTGACCAGCGGTACCCGACGCGGTGAGCACCGGGCCCGGCAAGACGAGCGACCCCACCCGCGTGGCAGGGATGGCGAGCGCGTCGGTCATCGGGTCACGACGACAGTCCGTGGTATTCCTGCAGTGAACGAATGGTGAGTGGTTCGCTTCGTCGTTCACGCATCCCCTGTACCGCGGCACGTGCTGCGCGCACCGTCGAAAGTAGTGAGACACCCTTGACATTGGCTGCCTTGCGAATCGCCTCACCGTCACGATGGGTACCACTGGCCTGTGGCGTGTTGATGACGAATGCAATCTCACCGTCTTCGATGAGCCCTACGGCATCACCGAGCTGGTCTTGGCCCCGTTGCGACACCTTGCCGACGACGCGTTCCACTGGCACCCCGGCTGCGGTGAGCACGCTCGCGGTGCCCGCGGTGGCAACGATCGTGCAACCGACGTCGATCAGTGCCTGCCCGATCTCGACCGCCACCGATTTGTCACGATCGTTGAGCGAGACAAACACGCGACCCTGTGACGGCAGTTCGGTGCCGGCTGCCGACTGCGCCTTGATGAAGGCGCGACCAAACGTCGTATCGATACCCATCACCTCACCGGTTGAGCGCATTTCTGGGCCGAGCGTGGTATCGACCTCGGGAAAGCGATTGAACGGCAAGACCGCTTCTTTCACACTCACATGTCCGGTGGCGGGCGGGCGCAACAGACCTTCGGTACGCAGTTCGGCGAGCGTCGCGCCAAGCATGACTCGACTGGCCACCATTGCCAACGGCACTCCCGTTGCTTTTGCCACGAACGGCACGGTGCGACTCGCCCGCGGGTTTGCCTCGATCACGTAGACGACACCGTCGGCGACCGCGAACTGCACGTTGATGGGCCCCCGCACATCGAGTGCCGTGGCGATTTTATGCACATGCTGTTCGATCGTCGAGAGTGCCGCGGTCGACAGTGTCTGTGGCGGCAGCGCACACGCCGAGTCACCGGAGTGGATGCCGGCTTCCTCGACGTGTTCCATGATGCCGCCGATCAGCACCTCGCCGGTGTGGTCGCGAATCGCATCGACGTCGACTTCGGTGGCATCCTGCAAAAAGCGGTCGATCAAAACGGGTCGCGTCGCCGACAGGCCGCCTTCGCGCCCCAACGAACCAAAACGTGCCAACTCCGCCATTGCCTCGGTGAGTTGCGCATCATCATGCACGATGCGCATCGCCCGACCACCAAGCACGTAACTCGGACGCACGAGCACGGGATACCCGGTCGTCGCCGTCACGGCTCGGGCACCAGCAAGGTCGATGGCGGTAGCGCCCGGCGGTTGGGCGATGCCCAACTGATTGCACAACACATTCCACTGCTCGCGATCTTCGGCGATGTCAATCGAGGCCGGTGACGTTCCGGCGATGAGTTCGGCTGGCAGCGAACCCGCCAATTTGAGCGGTGTCTGGCCACCGAGCGACACGATCAACTTCGGCGGTTTGCCGGCGGCCTTGGTTTCAGCGGCAATGACGTTGAGTACGTCTTCAGTGGTGAGCGGTTCGAAATACAAACGATCGGACGTGTCGTAGTCGGTCGACACCGTTTCGGGGTTGCAGTTGAGCATGACCGTTTCGTAACCGGCGGCGCGCAGGGCAAAACTTGCGTGCACGCAGCAATAGTCAAATTCGATACCCTGCCCGATACGATTCGGGCCGCTGCCGAGGATGATGACGCGGTCTTTCGTCGACGCGCGGACCTCTGATTCGTCTTCATAAGTGGAGTAGAAGTACGGCGTTTCGGCGGCAAACTCGGCACTGCAGGTGTCCACCGACTTGTAGGTCGGCAACACGCCTGCTGCTTCTCGTGCACTGCGCACGATGGCTTCGTCGGTGGACCAGAGCCAGGCCAGTTGGGCATCACTGAAACCCAGTTGTTTGGCCCGCCGCCACGCTGGGCGATCGAGCGACTGCGGTGTGGCGGCCTGCAACACCGTGCGCTCTTCGTAGATGGCCAGCATCTGATCGAGGAACCACACGTCGATACCTGTCGCAGCCTGAATCACCCCGAGATCGACTCCACGGCGGATGCACTCACCCACCTGAAAAATGCGGTCCGGCGTCGGCCGTTCGATGGCGGCCAACAGTTTTGCGTCGTCGAGCGACGCAAAAGTTTCCTCGGCTGCATCACAGTTGAGCCCGGCCCGCCCGATTTCCAGTGAGCGCAATGCCTTCTGCAGACTCTCGGGAAACGTGCGGCCGATGGCCATCGACTCACCAACACTGCGCATCTGGGTACCGAGCGTGTCACCGGCCCCGGGGAATTTCTCGAACGCCCAACGTGGCACCTTGGTGACCACGTAGTCGATCGTCGGTTCGAAACTGGCCGGGGTTTTCTTCGTGATGTCGTTCGGAATCTCGTCCAGCGTGTAGCCGACGGCCAACTTTGCGGCAATCTTGGCAATCGGAAAACCGGTTGCCTTGGAAGCCAAGGCTGATGACCGCGACACGCGGGGGTTCATCTCGATGACCACCTGCTCGCCTGTCTTGGGGTTCACCGCGAACTGCACGTTGGAGCCACCGGTCTCCACACCCACACGACGAATGCAGGCGAATGCGGCATTGCGCATCTCTTGATACTCCACATCCGAAAGGGTCATCGCCGGCGCCACGGTGATCGAGTCACCGGTGTGGACGCCCATCGCATCGATGTTCTCAATCGAGCAGATGATGACGCAGTTGTCGGCCCGGTCACGCATCACCTCAAGTTCGTATTCCTTCCAACCTTTGATTGATGTCTCGATCAGCACCTCGTTGATCGGGCTCGCGGCCAAACCAGCCATGACGATCTGCTTGAACTCTTGTGGTGTCGTGGCTATTCCCGTGCCGCGGCCCCCGAGGATGTAAGCCGGGCGAATGATCACCGGCAGTTTGATTCTTTTCAGCACCGCCTCTGCATCTTTCAGCGAGTGCGCCACACCACTGTCGGGCACCTTGAGACCGATCTCGAGCATCGCTTGTTTGAATTTGCCGCGGTCTTCGGCGGTTGCGATCGCCTCTGCGTTTGCGCCGATCAACTCGGGTGTGCCTGGCACCCCGGCCAAGCCCCGTGCAAAGAGCTCCATCGCCAGATTGAGTGCGGTCTGCCCACCGACTGTCGGCAACACCGCATCGGGTCGCTCACGCTCGATGATCGCCGCCAACACGTCAACCGTTAGCGGCTCGATGTAGGTGCGGTCGGCGAAATCGGGGTCGGTCATGATCGTCGCCGGGTTCGAGTTGGCCAGAATCACGCGGTAGCCCTCGTCGCGCAACACGCGGCACGCCTGGGTGCCCGAATAGTCGAACTCGCAGGCCTGTCCGATGACGATCGGCCCCGAGCCGATCACGAGAATGCTGCGCAGATCGTTACGACATGGCACTACGGGTTGCCTGCCCGCATGAGATCGGCGAATCGCCCGAAGAGATACCGCGAGTCGTGCGGCCCTGGCCCTGCTTCGGGGTGATACTGCACGCTGAAAGCGCGGGCACCACGCACGACCATGCCTTCGTTGGTGCCGTCGTTGAGGTTCACGTGGGTGACATCGACTTTGTCGGCCAGCGAATCGGGGTCGAGACAGAAATTGTGGTTCTGACTCGTGATTTCAACCCGACCAGTCACCACGTCGCGCACGGGATGATTCGCACCATGGTGTCCGAACGGCAATTTGAAGGTACGGCCACCAAGCGCGAGCCCGAGCAATTGATGACCAAGACAAATACCAAAGATCGGCACGTCAGCGGAGAGTAACGCCCGAATATTGGCCGGCGCATCGAGCACCATTGCGGGGTCCCCCGGCCCATTGGAGAGAAACACGCCATCAGGTCGCCGGGCAATCACCTCGGCTGCGGGCGTGCGGGCGGGCACCACGTGCACATCGGCGATCTCGCCCAGACAACGCAGGATCATGCGTTTGATGCCGTAGTCGTAGGCGACCACCGAGAATGGTTTTGTTCCGTGCGTCACCGTGTTCTTTACGTCGTACGGCGACACGGTGGAAACCTGCGCGACGAGGTTGCGACCAGCCGTGCCTTTTTCTTTCGCCAATGCGGCTCGCAGCGTGGCTTCGTCGGCGGTGCCGAACACCCCGAGCAACGAACCGGTTTCACGCAGCAACCGGGTGAGACGTCGCGTATCGATACCGGCGATACCCCCCACTGCGCGGGCTCGCAGAAACACATTGAGTGGTTCCTCACTGCGCCAGTTGCTCCGTCGACGTGCCATCTGACGCATGATGACACCGCGGGCAAAGATTTTGGCTGATTCATTGTCGTGGGCCGTCGTGCCGTAGTTGCCGATATGCGGTGTCGTGAAGGTGATGATCTGCCCCGCGTAACTCGGGTCGGTGAGCACTTCTTGGTATCCGCTCAAACCGGTATGGAACACCACTTCGCCCGACGACACGGGCACGTCGGCACCGATTGCTTCGCCTTCGAACAGGCTGCCATCGGCGAGGATCAGGAGTGCCGGTCGTGGTGTTGTCATCGCTGTGCTGCACCATCAAGCACGGTGAACGTGCCGTTGAACATCGTGTGGCGCACCTTGCCGCGCAAGGTCATGCCGACATACGGAGTGTTGCGGCTCTTGCTGGCCAGCGAATCAGGTGCCACCTGCCAGGCAACGGTCGGATCAAAGACCACGAGGTTGGCCGGTGCACCGGTGTCGATGTCACGGCCGTGGCGATCTGCGATGCCGGCGATGCGCGCCGGATTGATCGACATGACGCGCACCAAGTGCGTGAGATCTACCTGCAGCACACCGAGCGCCACACCGAGCGCAGTTTCGAGGCCCAGCATGCCGAACGGCGCCTGATCAAGCGACAGCTCTTTATCACGACGCGGATGTGGTGCGTGATCGGTGGCAATCGCGTCGATCGTGCCATCGATGACACCGGCGCGCAAGGCGGCGATGTCGGCCGGCGAGCGCAACGGCGGGTTCACCTTGTACACCGTGTCGAACGTGGCGAGACGCGTCTCGTCGAGTGCCAGATGATGCGGTGTCACCTCGGCGGTGATGGGCAAGCCGTCACGCTTGGCGGCCCGCACCAGCTCGACGCTGCGGGCAGTCGACAAATGCAGGAAATGCATCCGTGCACCGGTGAGCCGGGCCAACTCAATGTCGCGAAACACCATGAGCTCTTCGGCAATCGATGGCCAACCTGGTAGCCCGAGCGAGGTGCAGCATTGGCATTCGTTCATCACCGCACCTTTCGTCAGCGTGGCCACCTCGCAGTGTTGGGCGAGCGTGATGCCGAGACCCTTGCCGTATTCCATCGCGTGACGCATGAGCAGTTCGTCCTGCACACCGTTGCCGTCATCGGTGAAGATGCGCACCCCCACAGCAGCGAGTTCGGCCATCGGGGCCAGTGCCTCACCGTTTCGTCCGAGCGTGATGCATCCACTGGGCACCACGTCGACGAGCCCCGCGCGTTTGCCCTGCTCACGCACGAAGTTGATCACTGCAACGCTGTCGTGCGGTGGATCGGTGTTCGGCATGGCAACGAGCGCGGTGTAGCCACCCATGGCGCCGGCCCGACTGCCTGTTTCGATCGTCTCTGCTTCTTCCTTGCCCGGTTCACGCAGATGGGCATGCAAATCGACGAAGCCCGGCGCCACCACACAATTGGTGGCATCAATGACCCGACCGCCAACGAGGTGTTCGCCCACCTCGACGACCACACCATCGTCGACCGCCACATCGGCACGTCGTTCACCGCGTGAGTCGACGACGCGACCACCCTGCAACACGACTCGACCGGTCGGTGTCATGGGGTCACCTGCTGCAAATTGGCCGCCGACGACTCGCCGGCGAGCAGGTCAAAGAGCACCGCCATACGCACTGCTACACCGTTCGACACCTGTTGATGAATCAGCGAATTCGGCAACGTCGATGGGTCAACGAGCATTTCCACACCGCGATTCATCGGGCCTGGATGCATGACCACGGCACGCGTCGGCAACTTGGCAACCCGTTTGGCATCAAGCCCGAACAACTCGGCGTACTCGCGCAAGTTCGGCACATGACCCTGCGCCATGCGCTCGCTCTGCAACCGCAACATGTACAAAATATCGGTGCGCGCCAGCACGTCATCAAGACGGTTCGACACCTCCACGGGCCAGTGCGCAACATCGGGCGGCAGCAGTGTCGGCGGTGCCACGAGCACCACTTTGGCCCCGAGCATGCTGAACGCGCTGATGTTGCTGCGCGCCACACGACTGTGCTTGATGTCGCCGACGATCGTGAGGGTCAGCCCGTCGAAGCGTTCGACACCGAGAGCTTCGCGCACCGTGAAGCAGTCCACGAGTGCCTGGGTCGGATGTTGGTGCCAGCCGTCGCCGGCGTTCACCACTGAGGCAGTGGTCCACTCGCTGATCTGCCAAGGGGTGCCCGTCGACTTGTGACGAATCACGAAGGCATCGACACCCATGTCGGTGATGGTTTCGACGGTGTCGCGCAGACTCTCGCCCTTGTTCACGCTCGACGTCGAGACGCTGAACGTCATCGTGTCGGCCGACAAGCGCTTGGCGGCGGTTTCGAACGACAGACGCGTGCGAGTGGAGTCCTCGAAGAACAGGCTCACCACGGTGCGCCCACGCAACGCCGGCACCTTGGGAATCGGGCGACGATTCACCTCGACCATGTGTTGGGTGAGATTCAAGAGTCGCACCAAACCATCGTGACCCAGTTCGTCGATACTGCGCAGGTGCTTCATGGCGCCACCTGATTGGTGATCACGACACCGGCCTCGGTCGCACGCACGTCGTCGTCGATGTGTGTCGGCAGGTTCTTGCCGACATAGTCGGGGCGAATCGGCAATTCACGATGCCCACGATCGATGAGCACTGCAAGTTGCACGGCCCGCGGACGTCCGTAGGCGTTGATACCTTCGAGTGCCGCGCGCACCGTGCGCCCGGTGAACAGCACGTCGTCGACGAGCACCACCGTGCTGCCATCGACGGCGAAGCTGATGCGACTGATGGCGCCAGGCACCACAGGACGCAAGCCAATATCGTCGCGATGCATGCTCACGTCGATGTAACCAACCGGCACACCAGCCTGCGGCTCGATCTGATTGATCGCCGTGCCGATCGCGTCAGCGAGCCAGGCACCGCCGCGTTGCAGACCGACGATCACCAATTTGTCAGCACCCTGTTGGCGCTCGAGAATTTCGTGGGAGATGCGGGTGATAGCGCGCCTGACGTCGTCGGCCGACATCACAATGTTGCCCACATCAGTCTCCTGTCCGTTCGAGCCTCACGGGACTCGTTTTACGGTCTGGCGTATCATAACCGCTTGTACACCGTCCACCAATCATTGCCGAAGATGACGGCGTAAAAGATTCGTTCGCGCTGCCAGTCGACCTCGACCTCGCCGGTCAGTTCGCGCGGGAGGATCACGTATTGCACCGTGTCAGCGAATGCCAATCGATCACCCTTGGCGAACACATTGGGCCCGTACAACACCCGGCGAAACGGCGTCGGGAACACATACACCTGCTCGCGTCGCGCCATGTGGGCCGTCAGCGTGTGGAATGCGGCAACCACGGCATCGTTCGGAATCTCGTTCATCGCCTCGTGCGCAGCCGCGACCGAAGGGTGAGACGGCGATCGAGTGGCCATCTGCGTGCGCATGAACGGCAACGGTGTCCAGACCCATGCACAACCGAGGCTTCCCACCAAAACGAGTGATACCAACCACACGCGGGCGTGCTCGGCCACCCGCGAGATTGCGTACATTGCACCGATCACGATGATTGGCACGAACTGCACGGCGTAGTGGTACTCAATTTGATGTTGATACCAGAAGGTGCTGACCAAATTGGACAACAGCGGCAGCGTGCCCAACAGCGCAATCTCGGGTCGCAGCAACGCAATGAACGCAACCGGTGCGAGCAGTTGAAGCACATACAACGGACGCTCCCCGGCGATGAGGTGGCGAATCAACTTGTCGGGTCGCGTGAACGTGGTGCGCACGAGCCCCCCAAAACCGCCGAACGGCAGCCGCCACTCATTGCGATACGGTACTCCGACGATGCCGCGCATCATCGCAAAGAGCATGATGATTGCAAACCACAGGGAACCCAACAGGGTGATCAAACCGATGCGTCGATCACGACGCAGGGCGACCCACAGACCGAGCGCCATGACGAACAGTGCAGTGTCTTCCCTGACCAAAAGTACGAGGATCACCGCCGCGGTGTACTGCATCCAGCGCTGGCCGAGTGCGCCATAGATCGCCCAGCCAATGAGTGGGGCAAGTACGGCGTCCGGATGGAAATTTTCCCGTCCTGTATAGGTGAGTGCCGGATGCGCGAGATACGCCACCACCGCTACACAAGCCATCGGGGGTGATTGGAGCAACTGCCGGGCAACTTTCCAAATCGGCAGGGCACCAATGCCCAACGCCATCGCCTGCACGACGAAGAGCAGGCCCGTGGAATGAATGAACCAATACAGCGGTGCGAGCGGCAACAAGATGAACGAGGTGTGATCACCAAAAAGGTTGCGACCCATCAGCGTGACGAATGGTGCTTTGCCCTGCGACAGCAACCACACACCTTGGTCGTACAACCCGAAGTCGTACGCCGATGTGCCGAGCCCGAAGTGATCGCGAGTCGTGCGGGCAGCCAGCCAGACGGTGTACACCACGGCGAGCAATGCGGCAATCACATGCCAGACGGTGAAGAAGCCGGCCCTGCGTCGTAGGCCGTTGATTGCCGTGCGCAGGTCGCCAGCCATGGGCCAGTTCTAGTCGCGGATTGGTGCGGGTGTCGGTGCTCCACCCTCACGTGTCGTGCGGGCAATCGCCGACAACAAACCGTTCACGAAGCGTCCGGAGTCATCGGTGCCGTAGCGCTTCGCGAGTTCCACCGCCTCATTGATGATGACAGCGGTGGGAATCTCGCTTCGATCAATCAACTCGTAGGTTGCGAGGCGCAGCACGTTGCGGTCGGTTGTGGCCATGCGCTCAATCGTCCACGCATGACTATGGCTGGAGATCAATTCGTCGATACGCGTGCGATGCTCGGCTGCCCCAACCACCAAGAGGTCGGTCAAATTATCGATGGTCACCTGCATTCGCGCCACGACCTCTTTCGGATCAACGGCACGGAGGTCGGCTTCAAACAGGATGTTCAGCGCCCGCTCGCGGGCATCGGAACGTGGATCAAATTCACGATTCCAGTCAGAGTCATCGTTGCCTGCCTGCGCGAGATTGGCGACTATGTCATCAGTCGTGTCATCAGTCGTGTCATCAGTCGTGTCATCGGTCGTGTTATCGGACGTGTTGTCGGGCATTGAGCGCAATCAGACTCGGGTGACGTACTCGCCCGAGCGAGTATCCACCTTCACGCGGTCACCAATGTTGACAAACAGCGGCACCTGAATGACCTTGCCGGTCTCCAACGTGGCGGGTTTACGTGCGCCCGACACACGGTCGCCCTGGATTCCCGGTTCGGTTTGGGCGATATTCAATTCGACCGACGCCGGAATCTCCACCTGCACGATTTCGGTGCCGTACAACGCAATCTGTGCCGTGGCTGATTCGACGAGATAGTCGACTGCGTCGCCCAAGGTGACGGGCTGTACGTTGATCTGTTCGTAGGTATCGGTGTCCATGAAGACGAAATCTTCCCCCTCTTTGTAGAGGAATTGCATGTCGCGACGATCAATAATCGCCTGCTCGACACGCACGCCGGCGTTGAAGGTGCGCTCAATGACCGCGCCTGTTCGCACGTTGCGCAACTTGGTGCGCACGAACGCACCACCCTTGCCGGGTTTTACGTGCTGAAAGTCGACGATACTGAACAAACCCTTTTCGAGTTCGAGCGTGAGACCGTTCTTTAGTTCGTTGGTGCTAATTGCAGGCACGAGATGTCCTTTGGTGATTCGGTGAGTATGTCGCAGCCGGTGTCAGTGACGACCACGAGGTCCTCAATTCGCACACCGCCGAGCCCTCCACGATAGATGCCAGGTTCGACGGTGACTACCTCACCAGTTTGCAACGCCTCGGGCATGGCCGTGCGCACCCATGGTTGTTCGTGAATCTGTAATCCAACACCGTGCCCCGTCGAGTGGATGAATTCGCTGCCAAAGCCGGCAGCCACGATGACGTCGCGACACACCTTGTCGACGTCCCCGGCAGTGACACCGGCACGAACCGCGGCAAGGCCGGCGAGTTGCGACTCGCACACCACATCGTGCATCGTGCGCAGCAACGGGTCGACATCACCGATCAGGTACGTGCGGGTCATATCCGAGTGGTATCCGTCGACGAGTGCGCCGACGTCGATGACCACAAGATGGCCATCCTCGATGACGGTTGCCGTGGGGCGGTGGTGTGGACGCGCCCCGTTCGCCCCGGTGGCCACGATCGTGTCGTAACTCGGGCCGTCAGCACCATGACGACGCATGCGATATTCGAGTTCGTCCCGCACATCACGTTCGGTGACACGGTTCGACATCATCGGCACACATTCGGCGAGTGCCGCATCGGTGCAGGCCGCGGCTTTTTTCATGCGGGCGATCTCAGCCGACGATTTACGACGGCGCAGCTGCGGCACCACGCCGGCCACCGTGACCAGTTGTGTGCCGGCTTGACCTTGCAACGTTTCGAACTGCGCGTGGGTGACCTCGCCGGGGTCGACAGCCACACCCTGTGCGGCGAGCAACGACTGCTCGAGGCCTTCGCGTAGTGCGGCTGCAGTCGTACCAACCACCACACGTGCCGAGGCACCCGACGACTCGATTTGATGCCGCGCCTGTTCTCCGTAGCGACCGTCGGTCACGAATACCATTTCGTCCCGACGCACGATGAGTGTGCCAGCCGAACCGGTGAAGCCGGTCAGCCAGCGAATGTTGTTGAGGTCGAACACCATGAGCGTGTCCGGCGCACCGCGCTCGGCAAGTTCTTCCCGCACGAGCCGATCGCGACCCGTGACCGACAGGGGTGGCAGTGCGGTCATGCTGGCTCCAGATGACGTACCAGTGCTTCGACGCCGAGCACATACGACTCGCCACCGAAGCCGGCAATCGTGCCGATTGCCACGGGTGCAATGACGCTCTCGTGGCGCCATGGTTCGCGTGCAGCGGGGTTCGACAGATGCACTTCGACGACGGGTACTCCGACGCTCTTCAACGCGTCGTGCAGACTCCAGGCAAAATGGGTGAACGCACCGGCATTGAGCACGATGCCTGCGTAGGTGCTGCCGGCATTCTGCACGAAGCCGATCATCGTGGTGAGGTCGTTGGTTTGCTCACTGTGGATGCCGTAGCCGAGACGTTCGCCGGTCGCGGTTGCGCGCGCGACATGATCGGCGAGCGTGGCGGTGCCATAGACGGAAGGTTCACGCGTACCGAGCAGATTGAGGTTCGGCCCGTGCAACACAAGGATGCGTCCCTTGGTTGTTGGCATGCGTTTCAGGTTACTAAGAGGGCGTCGAAGGCTGCGTCCAGTGCCGCGGTTGTGACACCCCGCACCGTCTCGATGCCGTGCACGCCGTCCAACACGAAAGTGAGACCGTCAATGGCTTTTTTGTCCTGGTGCATCAACTCGATGAGTCGCGCTCGCCGCACACCGGCGGGCATCGCGATGGACAACCCATAGTGGTCAACGATCACCGCGCGGTGTTTGGCAACTCGCGCGTCGTCGACTCGCCCAAGCGCGCGAGCAACACAAGCAGCAAACATCATGCCGACCGCCACCGACTCGCCGTGGGCCAGCGAAAAATTGCTGGCGATCTCCAGGGCGTGTCCGAGTGTGTGCCCATAGTTGAGCACCGCACGCCGCCCAGACTCACGTTCGTCAAGGCCGACGATCTCTGCTTTGATCTCCACGCATCGGGCAATTCGGGCAGCAAGGTCGAGGGCCAACAGATCATCACCCGTAAGAAAGTGGTACTTCGCCATTTCGCCGTTTCCACAACGTTGTTCGCGGGCCGGCAACGTGTCGAGATATGCGGTGTCACACACCACGCCGCTCGGTTGCCAGAAGGCCCCGACCAAGTTCTTGCCGACCGAGAGATTGACACCGGTCTTGCCACCGATCGCCGCGTCGATCATGCCGACGAGCGTGGTGGCCACATGCACGACACGCACACCTCGATGCCACGATGCCGCTGCGAACCCGGCCAGGTCGGTGACCATTCCCCCGCCGACCCCGATGACAAGGTCGTTGCGCGTGAGCCCTGCTGCGGCGAATTCTTCGGTGAGGCGCTCAATCGTGGCCAGCGTCTTGTGTGCTTCGCCGTCACCGACCAAATGACGCGAGACGGTGACACCCTGGGGTAGTTGGGTAGCCAAATCGATGGCCAGATGCGCCTGCGTCACGATTGCGATCCGCCGCACGTCGCCCGGCACGAGCGAGCCCAATTCGTTGATGGCACCCCGCCCGACGACGACGTCGTACGAGCGTTCACCAAGCGCCACCCGCACGCGACGCGTCATGATGCATGCTCCGGCGCTACGCCAGCAACGACTGATTGCACGACGTCATCAATCGACTTACCGACGGTGTCGATGCGCATGTCGGCCACACTTGCATAAAGACTGCGGCGCTCGTCGTTGAGGGTGGTGAGGCGACTCGTGGTGTCACCATCGATCAACGGACGGTGCACGTCACGACTGGCGCGCTCCGCCAACGTTCGGACATCCGCGTCGAGCCACACCACGACATCGGCATGCTGATGTATCGCCTGCCGATTGGTGTCGCTCAGCACCGTGCCACCGGCAGCGGCGACCACCACATCATCACGAGCCGAGAGTGCTTCGGCCAATGCGCGGGCCTCGAGCAAGCGGAACGCTGGTTCACCCTGCTCGGCAAAAATCGCGCGCACCGTTTGTCCAGCGGTGGCCACGACGAGGTCATCGGTGTCGACGAAACGCGCACCCAAGCGGGCCGCCACGATCTTGCCGACGGAAGTCTTGCCGGAGCCCATCATCCCAACGAGCACGACGACGCGCGGCATGCCCGTCAGCGCAGCGACTCGGCGAAGGCCCGGGCATTGCGCACGAACTCTGCGACCGAGTCACCACCGAACTTGCGTTGCGCCTCGGCAGCCAGCACGAGCGCCACCATGGTTTCGGCGACGACACCCATGGCAGGCACCGCGGTCACGTCGGTGCGCTCCTTGAA
>CAMAWR010000018.1 GCA_945862045.1 Bifidobacterium breve | reverse complement strand
TTCATTGACGTTGTCTGGGGTATCGGGTGAATTGTTGAACATGGAGCAGCACTATGCGGTACCGGTGTTCACAATTGCAACTACCTTCCCAACTTGGAGGCTCCTACTACGTAGGAGCCTCCAAAAATATTTTTACAGTGCGCGCGCTTGCGCGGGCACAGACCAACACGGCACGCACTTGCTGGACTGCACACCCATGTGCGAGACTGCAGGCATGGCAACCATAAAACTCGGCGGCAATCCGGTGAACACCAATGGATCGCTCCCCACCACCAACTCCCCCGCCCCTGCATTCACCCTCGTGAAAGACGACCTTTCTGAGGTGACGAATGTCGATCTCACCGGCAAGCGCGTCGTGCTCAATATCTTTCCGTCGGTCGATACAGCAACGTGCGCCAAGAGCATCGTGAAATTCAATGAACTTGCCGCCGCCATGCACAACACCGTCGTGTTGTGCGTGTCAGCCGACCTGCCGTTTGCGCAAAAGCGTTTCTGCGGCACGAACGGCATCACCAACGTGCAAAATGGCTCGTCCTTCCGCACCAACTTCGGCGATACCTTTGGTGTCACACTCGTTGACAGCGTGCTGAAGGGTCTGCTCGCCCGCGCCATCGTGGTGATTAACGAATCGGGCCAGGTCACCTACACCGAACTGGTCGACGAGATCGCCAACGAACCTAACTACGACGCTGCGCTTGCTGCGCTGAAGTAGCTAGTCGCGCAGATGCGCGGCTTCGTTCAGCGTCAATACTGAACGCAACCCATCACGCGATGCCATCACACGATGGATCGACGTGTACTGCGGATAGAAAAAGCCAAGTTGCGTGTTGATTCCCAGAATATGGGCGAGGTATTGGTTGATGACACCACCGTGGCACACGGCAATCACCCGCTGGCCTGAGTGTGCGGCAATCATGCGCTCACATGCGGCAATCACGCGCTTGCGAAACAGGTCAGGGTGATCGTGGCCTTCTTCCCATTCGCCGCGAATCATCCTCAACCAGCGTGGGTCGTTGGTGCCGCGCAACTCTTCGATTGGTACGTACTCACTTGAGTTGCGATCAAATTCGCTGATGTCCTCGTCAATAATCGGCTGTAGACCAAGCAACTTTCCGAGTGGTGCCGCAGTTTCTTGGGCGCGGCACAGGGGGCTTACATAGATCGCCGCAATATCTTCTGTTGCGAGATAGGCCGCCATCTTTGCTGCCTGCATGTGGCCGTCAGGTGCAAGTTCGGGGTCAGCAATGCCCACGGTCAGTTCGCGCCGAACCGGTAACCCATGACGAACAAGCACAAGTTCCACGCGCTGAGGCTACGAGACCTCCATGAACTTCGCGTAGCCAGAAAATGTCAGTTTGGTAGCAGCGACACCAGATTCAACTCACGTACCGCACGGTCAAAACGGGTGTTCATACAGTCGACGAGTTCAAATGATCGCTTGTCGGTCAGGTCCATACCTCGGCTGGCGATGATGGGGTAGGCCAAACAAAACAATGCTGCTGAGCGATAGTGCTCCCACAACGCTTTTTTGTCGACCAAATCTTTCGGTGTGCCACCACTCAGCACACCATCGACCCAACGATCGAACAACTCCCGTTCGTACTTGCTCGCATCATCGGCAGTGATGCTTTGCGTAATGAAGTACGCCAGGTCGTATGCACCGATACCGGTACCGATCAACTGAAAGTCGAGCACCACCAGGCTGTTGTCTTTGTCGAACAGCATGTTGTCGGCACGAAAATCGCCATGGGCCAGCGTGTTGGGACCTTGTGCCAGCGATGCCAGCAACCCCGCAACAGCCGGGCCAAAACGAGGGCCCACTTGCATCAGTGAGTCGGGCATCTTGATCTCCTTGGTGCACTTCTCCCAACCTTCGGCGAAGACCATCGGTACCACGGCCGGATAGATCGGATCACCGAGGCTCACCGTGGTGCCATTCGCAGCAAGCGCGTCGGCCTTGCCCCACCACTTTGCGTGCATCAGCGCCAATCCATCCACGGCTCGTCGAGCATCAGCAATGGACATACCAATCACCTGATCGACAATGCGCAGATTGCCGAGGTCTTCGAGCACCATCGCAAATTGACTGGTCTCTTCGTTGACCTCTCCGTAGTACGACTTCGAGACTCTGAACGGGACTTCGTTGGCCAAAGTCTTGAAAAATTTGACTTCGCGAATATACATGCGCAATACCGAACTGGTGAACACCGCATTGGGGTCGAGTGCCGGCAACTTGACGACCACCGAAGCGGGGCAACCCGACCCGGTGAGGTGTGAGCGATATACCGCACTCGCAACACCCACACCTACGCCGATAATTTCATTGCGCACAGCGGTGACGTTCCACCCGGTTGCCGCACTCATCCACGGCGCTGTTACGTCTTCGATCGCTGCTGGAATTGCTGCTGTCATAGAGCCCCCTCAGGCGTCAACTAGGGACAATACACCTTGCCCTTGGTCCTGAATTTTTTTACCTGATCGAGTTGCGCTTTGGTGAGGTCGAGCACTGTTGTGAG
Source organism: Bifidobacterium breve (assembly GCA_945862045.1). Lineage (GTDB taxonomy): Bacteria > Actinomycetota > Acidimicrobiia > Acidimicrobiales > Ilumatobacteraceae > F1-60-MAGs027. Next base: position 30,028 of record CAMAWR010000018.1, on the reverse strand, counting down.
ATCCACATCACACAACACGGCCCCTTCAAGATTCGCACCCTTGAACGACACTGCGGTCAGCACGGCAGCAGTCATATCGACGTTCTTCAACGTGGCGCCCTCGAAGTTAACGGCACTCAGGTCGGCACGAATGAAAATTGAGTTGCTCAAATTCGCACCAACGAAACTGGCACCACCCAGGTTGGCGACCGAAAAATCGATGAAGTCAAGTTTCAGACGCGAAAAATCAACGCCCACCAAATTGGCGTACTGGCAGGCCGTGGTTTTGATGCACGCCACTTCAAGCACGGTGGTGGTGACCGGCACCATCGTGGTCGTCGTGGTCTCAATCGTGGTGGTTGGTGCCACCAGGGTGGATGCCGAGGGTTCACCGACAGCCGGAACCTCGAGGGTGGTAGTCACTGCAACCTCGCCACTCGTATTGGACACCACTGCGACGTCGCCACAGGCGCCAATCATGACGAGTGTCAGCGCAAGCAACACGACGCGCGGTGACTTCATCATTGACAGGCTAATGAACGGGTGCGTCATACTGTGCCAATCATCCGCCACACTGAAGAGGTGAACATCGCTGGTTTGCTCTCCCCGCTCGTCGTACTTGCTGCCGAGGAGGAAATTAGTGGCATCCAGCGATTTCTTACACGACCCGTCATCGCGATCGTCATCGTCATCGGGTGTTTCATTCTCACACGAATCACCTACGCAATTTTGCGGATAGTCGTGCGCAAGGTTGCCGACAGCAAACCCGGTCGCGACAAAGGTTGGTGGAAGAACACGATGCGTCGCGTTGGTGCCGAGACGCTTGAAGGTGGCGAAAATCGTCGACGACAACGCATCGAAGCCGCCACGGGCATGTTGCATCAGCTCACCAGTTTCGTGCTGTGGATTATCGCCGTCATCGCCGTGTTCAACGTGCTCGACCTTGACGCCACATTTTTCCTCTCGAGTGCCGGCTTTCTTGGTGCCGCCATCGCAATCGGTGGCCAGCACCGTGTTGGTGACTACCTCACCGGTCTGGCCGTGCTGCTGGAGGACCGTTTCGGTGTTGGCGACGAAATCGAGGCAAGTCTTGGTTGGGATAAGCCCGTACGGGCCACGGTGGAACACGTCGGCATGATCACCACTCGGCTACGCGATGGCAACAGCACCTTCCATATTCCCCATTCAAAGCTCGAGGTGGTTCGCAACCTGAGCCAGGAACCCGTTCGGGAATCGTTGCACTTCGACGTTGCGAGTAGCGACGCGGCGCGGGTGTCGACCACTGTGCGCAATCTTGCCGGCACGAAAGGTCTCACGACCGTGTTGTTCATCGACGAGATTCAGGCAGCGGGTGCCGAAGGCGACCGCGTCGAACTCAACGTGCGCACCACTCGCCCGCTGACCGAGAACGAACGCGAATTACTCGTGCAGAAAGCGTCCGAAGTACTGGCCCGCGACACGTAGTCGGTGGCTCGTTGCGCAGGTCGCGCGACGCAACGCGGCTAGATGCCGAGCAAGGCGTCGAGCCCGAGGGTGAGCCCGGGGTGATCAGCAATTTTTTTGCAAGCCAGCACGACACCCGGCATGAAACTGATTCGGTCAATGGTGTCGTGTCGAATCGTCAATGTCTGGCCCTGCGTGCCGAGAACGACCTCTTGGTTGGCTACGGCGCCGCGCATGCGAACCGCATGAATACGAATGTCAGCAGGGCCTTTGGCGCCGCGTGCACCAGCCACTGCCTCGTGCGTGGTCGGGTCTTTCGCCCAATCAGCACTTGCGGCCGCCATACGCTGCGCAGTCGACACCGCCGTACCCGATGGCGAGTCGACTTTGCCATCGTGATGAATCTCGATGATTTCAGCGGTTTCGAAGAATGGCGCAGCAATCTCTGCAAAGCGCATCATAAGCACGGCGCCAATCGCAAAGTTCGGGGCGATCACACAATTACTACGCGCAAACTCTTGCTTGAACGCAGCGAGGTCATCGTCGGTAAATCCGGTGGTGCCAACCACTGCATGAACGCCGTGCAGCGCAAGCCATGGCAGGGTGACTCGGGCAGCAGCAGCAATCGAAAAATCGACGACTACTTCTGCTTGAGTGTCGGCAAGCACTTTTAATTCTCGGCTGATGGTCACACCTTGGGCAGTTACATCGCCTGTCGTGTCAACCGCGGCGACGAGTTGCAAAGCAGGATCGGCGGCGACGGCAGCACAGACGGTGGCGCCCATGCGCCCTGCTGCACCGACGACGCCGACGCGAATCATGTGTTAACTGTTGGAGTCGGTATTGAACTCGTCTTCAAAACTGACGGCTACCGGCTCGCTACCTGTACGGGTGCTCGGCGCACGATCACTGGTGTTGCGATCGCTGCCACCGCGGTCATCCCGACTGCGTCCGCCGCGATCATCACGACTGCGGTCACTGCCGCCACGTCCACCGCGATCGTCACGACTGCGTCCACCACGGTCACTGCCGCCACGTCCACCACGATCATCGCGACTGCGTCCACCACGGTCACTGCCGCCACGTCCACCGCGATCATCACGACCGCCTCGGTCGTCACGGCCGCTGCGTTCACGGCGTTCTCCACCGCCACCACCACCGCCTGAGCCGGCCATTGGCTGGCCATCTGGGCCGATGAGCGACAGGCTCACTTTGCCACGGTCGTCAATGTCGTCGACACGCACCGAAACCTCGTCTCCGAGGTTGAGCACGTCTTCGACACGAGCAACGCGCTCGCCATTTCCGAGTTTCGAAATGTGGATGAGCCCATCACGTCCGGGAAGGATGTTGATGAACGCACCGAACTGTGCGATGTTCACGACGCGACCGCTGTAGGTCGCACCAAGTTCTGCAGTTGGCGGGTCGACGATGTTCAAGATGCGAGTCCTGGCGTCTTCCACCTTTGCTGCATCCGGCGAACCGATGGTCACGATGCCCACCGAACCGTCGTCGTCAACCGCAATGACTGCACCGGTTTCTTGCTGGATGGTGTTGATGACCTTGCCCTTCGGCCCAATCACTTCACCGACCTTGTCCAGCGGAATGGTGATCGTCACGATCTTTGGCGCACTTTCGGCCACCGTCTCGCGTGGTGCAGCGATTGCTGCAGTCATCACATCGAGAATCTTGAGACGTGCGTCTTTGGCCTGTTGCAAGGCTGCGGCGAGCACGTCGCTCGGGATGCCGTCGATCTTGGTGTCCAACTGCAGCGCAGTCACTGCATCAGCAGTACCAGCCACTTTGAAGTCCATGTCGCCGAATGCATCCTCTGCACCGAGAATGTCGGTGAGTGCGATGTACTTGCCACCTTCGAGGATGAGACCCATCGCAATGCCCGCGACTGGGGCGACGATCGGAACACCAGCATCCATGAGCGCCAAGCTTGAGGCACACACTGACGCCATCGATGTCGAACCGTTTGACGACATCACTTCACTCACCAAGCGAAGTGTGTAGGCAAACTTGTCCTGGCTTGGCACCACTGGCAACACTGCACGCTCAGCAAGCGCACCGTGACCTACCTCGCGGCGCTTCGGCGTACCGACACGACCCGTTTCACCATTCGCCCAAGGCGGCATGTTGTAGTCGTGCATGTAACGCTTTTCGGTGGTTGGTGTGATCGAGTCGATCATCTGGTTCATGCGTGGCATGGCCAGGGTGACCACGTTCAACACTTGTGTTTCACCACGCTGGAAGAGACCCGTGCCGTGCGCAGTTGACAGCAAGCCAACCTCTGACGACACTGGACGTAGGTCGCTTGGTGCGCGACCGTCGATGCGGATGTTTTCACTGACTACGCGCTGACGCACGAGCTGCTTGGTGAGGGATCGCACGGCTTCTTTTATCTGCTTTTCCTGGCCAGCGAACTGACCGGGTGCTGCAGAAGTACCTGCGAGTTCGGCGACTGTTGCCGCTGTTGCCTCATCGGTTGCTGCGTTGCGATCCTTCTTCAACGAAATGCGAATCGCCGGCTGCAACTTGGCAATGGCTACACGCTCAACGGCGGCATACACCTCGGCTGAGTAGTCGAGCACTGGCGTGTACGCGAGTGGCTCGATACGACCACGTGCCGCGATGACGCTGGCCGTCAACTGACGTTGCAACTTGATCGATTCTTTGATCCACTGTTTTGACGCTTCAAGACCAGCGGCAACGACTACTTCGTTCACTTTTGGTGCGCCGTTGGCATAAAAGTCGAACGACTTTTCCGTGCCACCTGCTTCAACCATCATGATTGCTACGTCACCATTGTCAAGCTCGCGTCCGGCAACGACAAGTTCAAACGTGCCGGTGTCGCCCTCTTCGAATGTTGCGTGGGGAAGCCATGTGCCGTCTTGTGAGTACGCCACGCGCACTGCACCGATCGGCCCATCAAACGGGATACCGCTGATCATGAGCGCTGCCGACGATGCGTTGATTGCCAACACGTCGTGCGGGTTCACTTGGTCGGCACCAATCACGGTGACCACGATTTGGGTTTCATTGCGGAAACCGTCGGGGAATGCCGGACGTAGTGGGCGATCAATCAGACGGCAGGTAAGAATCGCCTGCTGGCTTGGACGACCTTCGCGGCGGAAGAACGAGCCGGGGATTTTCCCTGCGGCGTATGCACGCTCTTCTACGTCGACGGTCAGCGGGAAGAAGTCGATGCCGTCACGCACGCCCTTTGCGGCGTTGGCGGTGACGAGCACGGTGGTCTTCCCGATTGTTGCTACGACGGCACCTTGGGATTGCAGTGCTAGTCGCCCGGTTTCAAACCGGAGGGTTTTGTCGGAGCCGCTGACGGCGCCCGACACTGAAATGGCTTCAGCCATGTGTATTTCTCCTATGTTGTGTTAGCTCTCGCGGCCAGAGATTCCCCTATGGAACCCCTGCGATAACCGCAGTGGCTTAACGACGAAGTTCGAGTTCTTCGAGCAGCTTTCGATACTTCTCGATGTCACGCTTGCGGATGTAGTCAAGCATTCGACGGCGACGCCCGACCATCAGCAAAAGACCACGACGACTGTGGTGATCCTTTACATGGCTCTTCAGGTGTTCCGTCAGGCTGTTGATTCGGTCGGTCAGGAGCGCGATTTGCACTTCCGGCGAACCCGAGTCAGTTGCATGCTGACCGTGCTTCGCAATGACGTCTTTGGTCCCCGTTTTGGTGGGAGTCGCCATGTTCGTACGTTGCCTCTTTCTGCCTCACCTCGCATGATTTGTTCGGATGAACAAGTGCTTGGCGGGTCGTTCCGAGACCATCCCGAAACATCACACTCGAGCCGAAGCCCAAGCCGACTTCGTCATGCTACGGCGCAATCACCCCACTTCCACTTCGCTAGCCAAGGCGGGTCGTGCAGTTAGCGTTATCGGCGTGTTCACGGGCATTGTAGAAGAGCTCGGCTCGGTGGCTTCGCGCAGCGGGTCACGCTTGCGAATCACCGCCAAACACGTGCTGAGCGACAGCGCGATTGGCGCCTCGATCGCCGTGAACGGCTGTTGCCTCACCGTCGTGCAACAAGGCGACGACTGGTGGGAAGCAGATGTGAGCGACGAAACTTTTCTGCGTACCACGCTCGGCACACTGCAACCAGGCAGTCCGGTGAATCTAGAGCGACCGATGGCTGCCGACGGTCGCTTCGGTGGGCACGTCGTGCTCGGTCACGTTGATCTGGTTGGTGAGGTGGTGTCGCCGGCCCCCGACTTGCGGGTGCGCATCGGGCGCGACCAGATGCATCTCATCGTTGAAAAAGGTTCGATCACCGTGGATGGCGTGAGCCTCACCGCCTTCGGCCTGCATGATGACTCGTTTCAAGTCGCCGTCATTCCACATACTGCGGCCGTCACCACACTCGGTGTGCGACGCCCCGGCGACAAAGTGAACATCGAAATGGATGTGCTGGCCAAACACGTCGATCGCCTGATGGACGCGCGCAACTTGAAGCGCCGCATCTTTGCGCGGTGGCGTCGATGAGCAATCTCAACGATCTTCGCAAAGAAATCGACGACATCGACGCGGCAATCATCGAACTGTTGGCCCAACGCATGGAGGTGTGCCGCGAGGTAGCCGACCTCAAGTCACAAAGCAATACTGCAGTCATTCAGCCACAGCGGGTGCGTGAGGTGCTCACGACGCGTCGGCAATGGGCGATCGACAACGATGTTGACCCGGATTTTGCCGAACAATTGTTTCGTATCCTGCTTGCCGAGACGCACCGCATCGAGGTGGCCCACGACAAGAAGTTCGACAAGCCGGCGAAAATTGCCGACGTGCTCACCTCGGCCCTTGATGCCGTGGCCTGCCGCATCGACCATGTCGTCGTGGCGGTCGCCAACCTTGTGGCCGCGTCGAAGTTTTTGGTTTCGATCGGCTTTTCCACTACGACAACCGATGATGCGGGCATCGTGGTGGCGCAAGGCGGTGGGGTGACCGTGGTGCTCGTCGGCCCGGGTGACAAAGCGGTCGACGCCCACCTGCAGCAACACGGCTCGGGTGTGCAACACATCGCCATTGAAGTGCTCAACGCGGGGTACGTGCAAGAGCTGCTGAAGGCCGCCGACGTGCCGCTGCTCACCGATGTGGTCGTCGACGAGCAAGGCCACGAGCAGTTTTTTACGGTGCTCGACCCGTCCACCGGTGTGCAACTGGGCTTCATCTCGCGGACGGGCAACCGCGTGCCGATGAACGGCCACAACGTGCGCGCCCTGTTCCGAGCCCTCGGCGACGCCTAGGTCTTGCTATGGTGAGGTTGCTCGATGAATACGGGTGGGTCGTACCTCTAACACTTGCGATTCATTCGGTCGGGTGCTGACACAACGAACCAACGCATCCCACGACAAGCGGCGACGTCGCATGGCGTGACGAAAGGCATTTGTGGAACATCAGCACCTCATTGACACACCGCTCAGCGACTTGCTCAGCGATGCACGCAAGGTGCGCGACCTGCAGTACGGCGCACGAATCACCTATTCACCGAAAGTGTTCATCCCGCTCACGATGTTGTGTCGCGACAAGTGCGGATACTGCACCTTTGCCCAGCCACCTGCCCGACTAGAACACCCGTATCTTGCGCCAGACGACGTGCTGGCCATCGCCAAACGTGGCGCGGCACAGGGTTGCCACGAGGCGTTGTTCACGCTCGGTGAACGCCCCGAGTTGCGCTACGACATCGCCCGTGACTGGCTGCAAGCCCACGGCTACGACTCCACCGTGCACTACCTGCACGACATGGCCAAGTTGGTGCTCACCGAGACGGGTCTGCTCCCCCATGCCAACGCTGGTGCGTTGTATAAGGACGAGTTGGCGATGTTGCGTCGTGTTTCGCCGTCACAGGGCATGATGATCGAAACCCTGCGTGATGACCTTGAATGCCATCGTGGCGCACCCGACAAGGTGCCACAGCGTCGCTTGGACACCCTCGAATTCGCCGGCGAACTGCAGATTCCATTCACCACCGGCATTTTGGTGGGCATCGGCGAAACTCGCGCCGACCGCATCGCCGCACTCGAAGCCATCGCGGCGTCACACCTGCGACACGGCCATGTGCAGGAAGTGATCGTGCAGAACTTCTTGCCCAAGCCGCGCACGGGCATGCAGCACGACCCGGCGTGTGACCCCGACGAATATTTGTGGTCGATTGCCGTCGCCCGATTGATTTTGCCACCCGAAATACATCTGCAGGCACCACCGAACTTGAGCGACGATTTTGGTGCACTGCTCACTGCGGGCATCGACGACTGGGGTGGTGTTTCACCGGTGACCGCCGACCACGTGAACCCCGAGCGACCGTGGCCCGCCCTCGACCAACTGCGCGAGGTGACCGAAGCGGCTGGTCGCGCGCTGGCGCCACGCCTGACCGTATATCCGGAGTTCATCGCCGAGATCGGGCTGTCTGCCACGCCGCGTTGGATTGACGCGTCGCTGCGCTTCAGCGTGCTCGACCGATGTGACGCCGAAAACTTCGGCCGCGACGACCCGGGGGCAATCTGGCCAGAAAAAGTTACCGCTGCCGACGTGGTGCACGACGGTGCCGAGGTGGTGCTCGTCGGTCATCGGTCTACCCAGTGGTATTCCGGTTCGAATAACCCGCCACCACAACTGGTGGGACTCAAGCCATCCGTTGCTGCGCGCTCACGCACGTTGCACGGCCCAGTGGGCGAGGTGTTGCGCGGTGTTGAACTCGGCAACGAACTTGGCGAACAAGAAATTATCGCGCTGTTTCGCGCTCGCGGGCCCGAGGTACGTGCCGTTGCACTCGCGGCCGACGAACTGCGCCGCGCCACCGTGGGTGACGACATCACTTGGGTGCACAATCGCAACATCAACTATACCAACGTGTGCACGTTCAAGTGCAAGTTCTGCGGGTTTTCCAAGGGCCCGCTCAGCCTCAACCTGCGTGGCACGCCGTATTTGTTGACGCTCGACGATATTGCCGAGCGCGTGCGCGAGGGTTACGCACTCGGCGCCACCGAGGTCACCTTGCAGGGTGGTATTCATCCGGATTTTGATGGCGACTACTACATTGACGTAACGCGTGCAGTAAAGGCCGCAGCACCCGATATTCACGTGCACGGTTTCACCGCGCTCGAGGTCACCGAGGGTGCCAAGCGTCTGGGCGAGTCGTTGGCGTCGTATCTCATTCGATTGAAGGAAGCCGGCCTGTCATCACTGCCGGGTACCGCTGCTGAAATCTTGGACGACGAGGTGCGCGCCGTATTATGCAGCGACAAAGTCAACACCGAAGAATGGCTCGATGCGCATCGCACGGCACACTCGGTGGGCTTGCGCTCGAACGTAACGATGATGTTCGGCTCGGTAGAAGCACCACATTCCTGGGCGCGGCACATCGTGCGTACGCGCGCCCTGCAATACGAAACGGGCGGCTTCACCGAATTCGTCGGGTTGCCCTTCGTACACATGGCTTCGCCCATTTATCTGCAGCGCAAGTCGCGTCGTGGGCCGACCTTCCGTGAAACCGTGCTCGTGCACGCCATCGCCCGACTCGCCTATCGCGGTGCCATCGACAACATTCAGGCGTCGTGGGTGAAGATTGGCGTGGCGGGCACTCGTCAATTGCTGCAAGCCGGCTGCAACGACGTGGGTGGCACGCTCATGAACGAAAACATCTCTCGTGCCGCTGGTGCCAGCCACGGCCAAGGTATGACCCCGACCGACTTTGCCGACCTTGTTGCCCCACTCGGGCGACCGTTGCGTCAGCGAACCACGTTGTACGCCGCGCGCTGACGCAGTGCCGCGCGAGCGTGCACGATATCCACCTGCAGTTGTGCCTTGAGTTCGTCGATGCCCGAAAACTTCCGCTCACCACGCAAGAACGCGTGAAACACCACGCGCAGACGCTGGCCATACAAGTCGCCGGCGAAGTCAAGCAGGTGTGCTTCGAGCAATGAGTGCTCGGCATGCTCGTGAAACGTTGGTCGACGCCCAAGATTGACTGCTGCGTCGTAGGTGGCGCCTGGCGTGCCGGCTGTATTTTCTGGCGTGCTCTCTATCGTGACCCGTGCGGCGTACACCCCGTCGGCAGGCAGACACAGCGACGAATCCACCACGACGTTCGCGGTCGGAAACCCGATCGTGCGACCGCGTTGGTCACCGGGGCCGACCACACCGCACAATTCATGATTGCGTCCGAGCATTTGAGCGGCGCGTTGCACATCGCCACCTGCCAATGCACGACGAATCGCGGTGCTGCTGACGGGTTCGTCGACACCGTCGGCGCGCGCCACAAGACCCAACGGCAACACCTCAAAGTCGTGGGCTAGTGCCATGTCGCGGAGCAATTGCACGTTGCCACCACGTTTGTAACCGAAGTGAAAGTCTTCGCCGACGATCACCCCGCGCACCGCGAGCGCATCGACGAGGACCCGCCGCACAAAATCGGCCGGGGCTTCGCCCGCTTGTTCGGCATTGAACGGCACCACCAAGGTCGCGTCGATACCCGTCGAAGCGAGCAGCTCGAGTTTTTGCTGCGCGTCGGTCAGCAACTTGGGGGCTGATTCAGGGCGCACCACCGATGCCGGGTGACGGTCAAAGGTGACCACCACGCTGCGCGCACCGAGTGCCGCAGCACGGGCGCGCACCTCCGCAATTACCGTGCGATGGCCGAGATGCACACCGTCATACGCACCGATGGTGACCACCGATCGTGTGTCACCGACTGCGGCAACAACGGCATCTCGCGTCGCTTGGCTGACAACTTTCACGCACGCTCACGCTAACGCTTCGGGCATCACCACATCCGCGCGCCAACCGTCACTGGTGCGCTCGTACACCGCAATCAACTCATTGCGCCCGTTCAAGACGATGCGACGCGCACCTGCGAGGGCGTCCACCTCGCCCAACTCCGCGAATGCGCGTCCGTTGCGCACCTTGGCGGCCATGTCATCATCGACTGCCACCATCGTCACATGCACACCGTCGAGGTGCGCCATGGTGGCAACCGCCGATTGCAACGGTGCACTCTCAACCGACGATACATCGTGCTCGGCACCCACGACAAAGTCGCCGATTGCAGTGCGTCGCAGGTTGCGCAGGTGCGCCACCCCGCCCATCGCTGCGCCCAGGTCGGCGGCGAGCGTGCGAATGTACGTGCCCGACGAACATGTCACTTCGATGTTCACCACCGGGTTGCCATCGATGCGGTCGACGATGTCACCCACCACGTACCGATGAATCGTCACAGGGCGCGGGGCGCGTTCCACTTCGCCACCCTCACGCGCGATTTCGTGCAGACGACGACCTCCGATTTTTATGGCCGACACCATCGGTGGTATCTGGGTGATGTCACCGACGAACCTGCGTGCTGCATCCCGAACCGGTTCGATGATGAGCGCCGACATGTCTTGTCGAGCCGTCACCTCGCCTGCAGCGTCGAGGGTGTTGGTGGCTGCGCCAAACACCACTTCGCCGGTATACGTTTTGGGTAGGCCTCCGAGAAATTGCAGCAGGCGTGTGGCATTCCCTAATGCCACGATCAACACACCGGTGGCATCCGGGTCGAGCGTGCCTGAGTGCCCGACCCGACGTTCAGAGAAGCGGCGACGTAATCGCGCGACCACGTCGTGACTGGTGATGCCGATGGGTTTGTCAACCACCACGAAACCGTGCACGGTTGCTGGTTTGCGGGCCATGGTCTTGCGGGTATCCCGACTACTCGGCTGAGGGCGGTGCTGGCGGCGCAGGACTGTCGGCGCCGTTCTGCGCTGCACGACGTAACGCGTCTTCACGTAGTACCGCGTCTATCCGTTCTGCGGCCCGCATCGTTTCGTCGGGCTTGAACTGCAAAACGGGTGTGCGGCGCGATTTTACTTGCAATGCAATCTCGTGCTGCAGCCGCTTGCGGTATTCGCCGAGTACCTCGACGATTTTTTCATCGTTGTCCGCACCATAGATCGAATCGAAGTACACGATGCCACGATTCATTTCTGAGTCGACGTCCACCGAGGTGATCGTCACCATCGTGAGCCGATCGTCATCCAATTTGGCGAGCTCCTCAGCGATGACTTCACGCAAAGTTTCACTGAGTCGTGCCGTGCGCTCGTATCGTCGTCGGTCTTGAGCGTCGGTGGTGCGACGTCGCTGGCGGGCCATGACAACTACGCTAAGTGAAGATGCCCACCAGCGATTCCCTGCCAAAAGAGCGTTACAACGCCCGTTTGGCGGCCCGAATTGAGGCCAAGTGGCAAGACCGCTGGCAGGCCGCACACACGTTCGACGCCCCGAATCCGGCTGGGCCGCTCGCCGAGCCCGAAAAAATTGCCGGACGTAAAAAACTGTTCATCCTCGACATGTTCCCGTACCCATCGGGATCGGGATTGCATGTCGGTCATCCACTCGGTTACATCGCCACCGACGTGTATGGCCGCTTCAAACGCATGACTGGCCACAATGTGCTGCACGCGCTCGGCTACGACTCGTTCGGTTTGCCTGCCGAACAACACGCCATAACCACTGGTGTGCATCCGCGCGAAAACACCGAGGCGAACATCGCCAACATGCGCCGACAATTGCGACGACTCGGGCTGGCGCACGACGCACGGCGCAGTGTAAGCACCACCGACGAGGCGTTCTACCGCTGGACACAGTGGATTTTTCTGCAGGTGTTCAACTCGTGGTGCGACGAGCACACGGGCAAGGCACGACCCATCACCGACTTGATCGCCGAATTTGAATCTGGTGTGCGCCCCACGGGCGGCACGACATGGAAAGCAATGTCGCCGCTCGAGCGCAAGCAACTGGTGAACAACCACCGGCTCGCCTATTTGGCCGATGCGCCCGTCAACTGGTGCCCAGGGCTCGGCACCATCTTGGCCAACGAAGAAGTTACCGCCGACGGCCGCAGCGACATCGGCAACTACCCCGTTTTCAAACGCAACATGCGGCAATGGACGATGCGCATCACGGCGTACTCCGACCGTTTGCTCGATGACCTCGACCGTCTCGACTGGCCCGAGTCGATCAAGATCATGCAACGCAACTGGATTGGTCGTAGCGAAGGTGCACGGGTGCGCTTCGCTTCTGGCGCCGGTGATATCGAGGTGTTCACGACGCGACCAGACACGCTGTTCGGTGCAACGTTCATGGTGTTGTCGCCCGAACATCCACTCGTCGATGCGATGACCACGTCGCAGCAGCGCGGCGCCGTGAGTGCCTACCGCATCCAGTCGGCCAGCGTCGCCGATGCCGAGCGGCAATCTGACGCGCGCGAAAAAACCGGCGTGTTCACCGGTGCCACTGCCGTCAATCCGGTCACCGGGCAAGCCGTGCCGGTGTGGATTGCCGACTACGTGCTCATGGGTTACGGCACGGGTGCAATCATGGCGGTGCCATCGGGTGATGAACGCGACTTCGTGTTCGCCCGCAAGTACGACTTGCCGATTGTGGCCACGCAGTTGCCGCCCGATACCTGGTTTGCAGCCCACGGCATCGCCCCATCGTCGAGTTGTGCAACTTGGCCGGCAGCGTTCGTCGGCGAAGGCACCTACGTGAATTCACACAACGGCTCACTCACCCTCGACGGCCTCACCGAAATTGCCCAGGCAACGTCGCGCACGAACGAATGGCTCACCGCCAACGGTGTCGGCCGTGCGGCCATCACCTACAAGTTGCGCGACTGGCTGTTTTCGCGGCAGCGATATTGGGGCGAGCCGTTCCCCATCGTGTACGACGAAGACGACATGCCCGTTGCCGTGTCCGACGCACTATTGCCCGTGCAACTGCCCGAACTATCCGACTTCAAACCACAGGCGCTCGACCCCAACGACGAAACCACCGACCCCATTCCGCCATTGGCCCGTCGCACCGACTGGGTGCACGTGGAGATGGAAATAAATGACCCGATCAGCGGCGCCAAACTTGCCCGCGCCAAAGTGCGACGCGAAATCAACGTGATGCCACAGTGGGCCGGCTCGTGTTGGTATGAGTTGCGATATCTCGACCCCACCAACACCATGGCCTTCGTCGACAAAGAAGTCGAGCGATATTGGATGGGCCCGCCAACCGCCGGTCACACGGGTGGTGTCGACCTGTACGTCGGTGGTGTCGAGCATGCGGTGTTGCATCTCTTGTACTCGCGCTTCTGGCACAAAGTGATGTTCGACCTCGGGCATGTGTCGAGCGAAGAACCGTTCCATCGCCTGTACAACCAGGGCTACGTGCAGGCCTATGCGTACCGCGACGCGCGCGGCCAAACCGTGCCCGCCCACGAAGTAATAGAACGTGACGGTGGGTATTACCACGCCGGCGAAAAAATGGTGCGCGAGTACGGCAAGATGGGCAAGAGCCTGAAAAATATCGTCACGCCCGACGAGATGTACGACGAATACGGTGCCGACACGTTTCGCTTATATGAAATGTCGACCGGCCCCCTCGACGCCAGCCGTCCATGGAACACCCGTGACGTGGTGGGGATGCAGCGCTTCTTGCAGCGCGTGTGGCGCAACCTGGTCGACGAAGATACGAGCGCACTCACGGTGTCAGACACCGAGTGCCCCGAAGCACTGCTCCGCGCGTTGCACCTTGCCATCGACGGCGTGCGTCGCGACATGGACGGCCTGCGGTTCAACACCGCCATCGCCAAACTGATCGAACTCAACAATACCCTCACCAAACATGTCGAAGCCAACGGCACCACCCCCCGCGTGGTGGCCGAAGCACTCACCCAGATGCTCAGCCCACTTTGCCCGCACTTGGCCAGTGAATTATGGGAACGTCTCGGACGCACCGACGAAATTACCTACGCGCCGTTCCCCGTCGCCGACGCCAAGTTGCTCGTGAGCGACACCGTCGAGGTTCCGGTGCAGGTCAACGGCAAGGTGCGCGCTCGACTGATGGCGGCGACTGGATCGACAGACGACCAACTCACCGCGTTGGCCCTGGCCGACGACAAGGTGCGCACGGCACTCGGTGGCAGCCAACCGCGCAAGGTGATCGTGGTGTCGGGCCGCTTGGTAAATATCGTCGTCTAGCGACGTCCCCGATCGAACGGCGGCAAGTCGCCGCGTCAGGCCGCGGCAAGCCGTGAGTTAGCCGTTACGCAAGTGTGCGCCAGCGCGTTCGATGGCGGCTAAATCAACGCCACGAAACATGAGCAAGATCACCCGATTCACGCCCCAACTTCGCCATCGTTCGATGCGCTCGTCAAGCCCATCGGTGCGCAACAATGCTGCATCGAAATGTTCCCACACCGACACGCTGAACGGTCTGGTGTCGGTACCGCGTTCTTGCACGGCGGCTGCGACCACTTCTTGCGCGAAGGCCGCCGACGCGCACACGTTCATACCGTCGGTGCGTTGGGCGGCGATGCGCGACAATGCGGTGGAATTGACACCGAGCATGATTGGCGGGCGTGGCGACGGGGCGATGAACGTGGCGAGATCTGCGCGGCGTGTTGGCGACCACAACTCGTCGATCAGATCGAGCGTGTCGAGCAATACGCGGTGGCGCTCGACCATCGTTGGTGGCTGTTCGACACCGACAGCGCGCCGTTCGGCCGACCATTTGGTGTTGGGCGCCGAGCCAGCACCCAGGCCGAGCACGCATCGCCCACCACTGATGTGTTGCAACGTTGCCGCGGCGTTGGCAGTGATGACCGCCATGCGATTGGCGGCGTTCGCCACGAGCGGGCCCAGACGAATGCTCGAGGTGACCGCTGCCAGCGCACCGAGCGTGGTGAAGCACTCGGGCATGCTGGGTGCCGACATCACCTGGCCGGCGAGATGATCAGCAGTCCAAAATGTGTCAAAGCCGGCGGCCTCGGCAGCCCGGGCAGCATCAGCGATGACCGGCCACTGTGCGTTGCCCGGGTTGACTTGTAAATCGAACGTGATCATCGAATTGCAGACTAGGCGTGGCCGAATTGTTGCCTTACGTCTCGTGGAGCTGAGGGGAATTGAACCCCTGGCCTCCTCCATGCCATGGAGGCGCTCTACCAACTGAGCTACAGCCCCGAAATCGCCACGTCAATCTATCGGATGTTGCGCCACCGCAACCACGCGCGGCGAGTCAGCCCCGCCACTCGACATTCGGACGGTCGCGATACAAGCGCTCGATTTCATAGAAACGGCGGGTCTCTTCGGCGAAAATGTGCACGACGACATCGCCGTAGTCGAGCAAGACCCACTGCAATTCAGAAATACCCTCGGTGCGCACTGGTGAACGGCGGTGGTCTTTTCGCACACGATCTTCGACTTCACCGGCAATGGTGCGCACCAGTCGCGGGTTGCCGGCACTCGTCACCACGAACAACCCGACGATCGGCAACACTTCCGACACGTCAAAGACACGGATGTCACTGCCCTGTTTGTCGTCGGCTGCACGTGCGGCACTTCGCGCCACATCGAGAGTGTCCGTGTCAACCTTAGTTGTCATTTTCCTCCGTTACGTACCAAGTTGGCAAAGTCGGTGCCCAAGGTGATCGACGCGTCAATGCCGGTCACGCTGGTCGCCCATTCTTGCGCCTGAATCGCTCCGAGCCCACCTGCCAAAAGCGCGGTCAGTGCGTCTTGCACCTCGGGGTCAGCAGCAATGACCGTTGCGTCGGCTTCTTGGGCCGAAATTTCACGCATCACACCGACCCCGATGCCCGCTTCCAGCAGGGTTGCAACTGCGGCGCGACTCACGATTGGGTCGTTGAAGGGGCTGTCGATCATGACCGTGAGTGCCACGTCGCCTCCTGCGAGGGCACTCGGTGCAACCGATGCAAACACCATCACTACTTCGGCACGATCGAGTGAATACAAATCGCTGCGTCGCGGATTGAGCGACTTGTCGAGCACCGGCGCCGCGCTCAATTGCCACACCTGCAGCGCCCCACCGAACACGCGACGCATGAAATTGGTGGCATTCGCGAGGCCGGCGGGCGTGGTGTCGACTTCGGGTGGAATCTCAAGACCAGCACCCGTCCGCTTTACGATGCCGTTCCACACCTCACGGTGACGGGAAAACCGCAGGGATTCTGTTTCGTTGCCACGTCGGGCGAGCAGAATATCGACCACACGGTCGATTGGATGCGACGCCGAACCAACATCGGCCAACTTGGTCTCGGTGCCGTCGACGGCGACTGTCACCACCTCGCGATCAAGCAACACATCGACTCCACCCAGCGGCGCGAACAAGTTGATGAGTTCAACCCGCGCAAGTGCGCCCACGGCCACGAACGACACATCAAGCAAACCCTGCACTTCACTGGCCAAACCAGCCAGCCCTTCCTTGGCATACACGTCGGCCAAACGGCGTGGTGCTGGCGTGGCGGCACCTGCGTCTGTGGGCTGCGTTGTTTCGGTGGCGGCGCCGATCGGCAACAGCACCACGGTGCCGCCCACACCATCGGCGGCAAGTATCGCCACGAACAAATGAGTGAGTTGACCACCCTCGCCGAGGCCGGCGATGAGCGCTGCCGGGGTGTCGGGAATGGTGACGCCACTTTCCGACACTGCGGTTGCTGCACGTGAGTCGAGCAACTGATTCAACGCTGTTGCAATACCGATCGGCAAGACAAGTGCAGCAGCAACACCCGAGGCGATTGCAATCCGCAGGGCACGTACTTGACGCGCGCGAAATACCGTCACGGGGTCGGCACCGCTTCATACAAACCACGGGCGCGAATCACATCACACACCGCCGACGGAACGTTGGTCGACACATCGCGGCCCGTTCGCACGGCGTCGCGCAATTCGGTGCTGCTGACATCAATCGGATCGACGATCAACATCTTCCAATCACGCTGCGGATCGGTCACATAACCCGGGCGATCAACAACAACGATCGTGGCCAATCGCCCAATCTCGACCGATTCGTACCACGACGAAAAATCATCCACAAGATCGCGGCCGATGATCAGGAACAGCTCAGCGCCCGCGTTTGCCGCGGCTAACTCACGCAACGTGACCACGGTATAACTCGCACCACCACGGCGAATTTCGGCATCACTTGCTTCGAGCCCGTCTTCGCCATGCACGAGCGCCTGCACCATCGCCAAGCGATCTGGTGCTGGCGTAATGGCCCGTCCAGGCGACTTTTTCCATGGGTCGTTGGCCACCATCAACACGACACGGTCGAGGGTCAGGCTGCGTCGAGCGGCGCGGGCTACGGCGAGATGCCCCCGGTGCGGGGGGTCGAAAGTGCCGCCGAACACCCCGAGACGTAGCGACACGTTGCGAATACTAGGAGTCAGTTGGCCGAACACCCCGAGCCACACCGTTGCAAACCCACACCAAACCCCACAACGGCGCCATCCCGGGTGCTTTTATCGCGAATGTGACGAGATTTGCAACATTCCCCTTGACATCGTGCGTGACAATCCTGTAACTTCGTATTTCCCCGAATACCAGAATCCCCCACAACCCCCCGACGCCATATTGAGCCCCTTGCGGGCGAGGTGTGTCGCCGTGCCCACTAGAAAGCACCAAACATGTCTGATTCCATTGGTCTGTACCTCAACGACATTGGCAAAGTGCCGCTGCTCAACGCCGAGGATGAGCGAACGCTCTCCAAAGCAATTGAAGCTGGCCGCCTGGCCGAAGCCAAGTGGAAGAAGGGGCAGCGCGGTGCAGCCCTGCGCAAAGACATCCGCGACGCAAAGCGCGCCAAGGATCGTTTCATTCGCGCCAACCTGCGACTCGTCGTCTCCATTGCACGTCGCTACCCGCTGCCACAGGGCATGGACCTGCTCGACCTCATCCAAGAAGGCAACCTCGGTCTTGAGCACGCCGTCGACAAATTCGACTGGCGTCGTGGTTTCAAATTCTCGACCTACGCAACATTCTGGATTCGCCAAGCCATCGGTCGCGCGCTTGACCAAAAGGCCAGCCTCATTCGTATTCCTGGCGACCGCTCCGCAAACTTGCGTGCAGCGTTGCGTCAGGGTTCGGGCGATGCCGAAGGTCTCACCGCCGAGAACGCCGAGCTGCACCGCCTCACCACACCGGTGTCGTTGGACAAGCCGATCGGCGACGATGGCGATGCAACGCTTGGTGACCTCGTCCCCAACCACGACATGAGCCCCGAGGAAGCCGTCATGTCGCGCGCCTCAGATGACATGTTGAACAGGTTGCTCGACACGCTTGACCCACGCGCCCGTTACGCCGTTGAAGCCCGCTTTGGGTTGTTTGGTGGCGAGCGCAAGAGTTTCCGCGAAGTTGGCGAAGAACTCGGTGTCACTGCCGAGGCCGCCCGCCGTCTCGTGAGCCGTGCCGTTGAGTCGTTGCAAGAAGACGCGCCCGACTACCTCACCGTTTAAGGTCAACTGACCTCCCTAGCCTGAATGCGGAGGTGCAATGCCACGTAACTGGACAAAAACCACTTGGCAGTCGCACCCCGCTGACCAACAACCCGAATGGCCCGACAGTGCCGCCCTCGATCGCTCGCTCAAACAAATTGAGTCGTATCCCCCGCTGGTTTTCGCCGGCGAGGCGCGCACGCTGCTGACGGCACTCGGTCATGTGGCCAACGGCAATGCATTTTTGTTACAGGCAGGTGACTGTGCGGAGAGTTTCGACGAATTCACCGCTGTCAATATTCGCGAGAAGCTGCGGGTAATCCTGCAGATGGCAGTCGTGCTCACCTACTCGATGGGTGTGCCGGTGGTGAAAGTCGGGCGAATCGCCGGTCAATTTGCCAAGCCACGTTCGTCGAATACCGAAAAGATTGGTGCGCGTGAATTGCCCGCGTTCCGCGGACACATGGTGAATGACCCTGCGCCGAACGAAGAGGCTCGCACGCCCGACCCGCAGCGTCTCGTGCAGGCATACCATCAGTCGGCGAGCACGCTCAACTTGCTGCGGGCGTTCACCAAGGGTGGTTTCGCCGACCTCAATCGCGTGCACGCCTGGAACCAAGAGTTCGTGGCGACGAGCGCCGAAGGCCAGCGCTACGAACAGATGGCTGCCGAAATCGAGCGTGCCTTGGCATTCATGCGGGCGTGCGGTGTCGACACCGAGAGCCACAGTGCCTTGCACGAAGTCGACGTCTACACCTCGCACGAGGCACTCATCCTTGGCTACGAAGAAGCACTCACCCGGCAAGACTCACTCACGGGTCAGTGGTACGACTGTTCGGCCCACATGTTGTGGATCGGCGAACGCACACGCCAACTGGACGGTGCGCACGTCGAGTTCTTGCGCGGCGTGGGCAACCCCATCGGTGTGAAGATCGGCCCGAACACGACGGTCGACTATCTGTTGTCGCTGTGTGAGTCGCTGAACCCCAATCGTGTGCCGGGCCGCTTGACGCTCATTTCGCGGATGGGTGCCGACAACGTCGAGGCGTCCCTGCGTCCGCTTCTGCGCGCCGTGCGCGAAGCCGGACACCCCGTGGTATGGATTTGTGACCCGATGCATGCCAACACCTTCACCGCCGACAACGGTCGAAAAACTCGACACTTCGACGAAATATTCCGTGAAATAGTCGGCTTCGTGGCCGCCCATCGCGCGGAAGGCACGTGGCCGGGTGGCATCCACATCGAACTCACCGGCGAAAATGTCACCGAATGTCTCGGCGGTGTCGAAGCAGTGTCGCAAGGCGACCTCGACACACGATACGAAACGGTGTGTGACCCACGCTTGAATGCCCGTCAATCAATTGACTTGGCGTTTCGTGTCGCTGACCTGATTCGCAACGCCAAGTAACGACAAGTAGCGTCGCACGCGATGCGAGCCTTTGATCTCATCGCGGGGTGGCCTACCGACAATGTCTCGGTAGCGGTCATTGATCGGGCTGGCGAGATTCACCTGCATGGTGATGAGTCGCACGAATTTCGGCTGGCGTCGGTCACCAAGGTGATCACAGGGTGGGCGGTGCTCGTTGCCTGCGAAGAGGGCACGGTGTCGCTCGCTGATGCCGTAGGTCAAGCAGGCTGCACGCTGAGACACTTGTTGGCGCATGCCGGCGGGTACCCGTATGAGGGTGCTGCACCGATTGGCATACCCGGTGCGCGACGTATCTATTCGAATACGGGTTATGAAATGGTTGCGGCGCATCTCGCAGCTGCGAGCGACATGCCATTTTGGGAATATGTCGATGGCGCAGTGTTTGAACCCCTCGGCATCGTGAGTGATGCGCAGTCGGGCTCCGCCGCCAAAGATGCGCGACTCGACATCGTGAACGTGTCGCTATTTCTCGCCGAGATGCGGCGCCCACGATTGCTGGCGCGCGACACATTCGTCGAGGCAGTCACCGCACAATTCCCGGAGTTGGACGGCATCGTGCCAGGCATCGGACGCTTCGACCCCTGTCCGTGGGGTCTGGGGCCAGAAATTCGTGGCGATAAACAGCCGCACTGGACATCGCCAAGGAATTCAGCAGTCACCTACGGGCACTTCGGCGGTAGCGGCGCATTCGTATGGGTCGACCCGATTGCCGACGTGGCCTGTGCCGTGCTCGCCGACCGCGAATTCGACGCTTGGGCGCTCACCCACTGGCCGGAATTTTCCACCGCTGTGCTGAGTGAACTGGCCCGCTAGGCCAGTTGTTTGGCGCTGAACTAGCTCAGACGCTCGACGATCATCGCCATTCCTTGACCGCCGCCCACGCACATGGTCTCGAGACCGTAGCGCTTGTTGCGGTGTTGCAGCCCGTTGATGAGAGTGGTCATGATGCGTGCACCAGTCATGCCGAACGGGTGACCGAGCGCGATGGCGCCGCCATGCACGTTGAGTCTGTCCATCGGAATGCCGAGGTGTTTGGCGGACGGAATCACTTGGGCAGCAAACGCCTCGTTGATTTCGGCGAGGTCGATTTGATCAATCGTGAGACCGGCACGCTTCAATGCCTGACGCGATGCTTCGATCGGGCCAAGACCCATGATTTCGGGGTTCAAACCCGACACACCCGACGACACGACACGCGCCAACGGAGTGAGTCCGAGTTGTTTGGCTCGCGTATCGCTCATCACGAGCACGGCTGCAGCACCGTCGTTGAGCGGGCAGGAATTTCCTGCGGTGATCTGGCCATCGGGGCGGAACGCCGGCTTCAAACCTGCCAAACCCTCTGCGGTGGTGCCGGCACGTGGGCCATCATCTCTGCTGATGACGCGACCGTCGGGCAATGTCAGCGGCGTGATCTCGCGCTCAAAGAAACCATTCTCGGCGTTTTCGCACGCAAGTTGTTGTGAACGCGCAGCGAATTCGTCCATCTCTTGACGAGTCACGCCCTCAACTTCACGCACATTCTCGGCGGTCTGACCCATGGCGATGTACATGTCAGAGATGCCCTGTGGCGGCGTCCATGTTGGCTGGCCACCAGCGGCACGGGCCTTGGTGCGCTCACCCGGAGTCTTGAAGATGGCGTTTGGTGCGGTGTCGCTTGCACCACTGGCATAACGACTCACCGTTTCAACGCCGGCAGCAATGAAACAATCACCTTCGCCGGCTTTGATGGCGTGGGCGGCCATGCGAATGGTCTGCAAACTCGACGAGCAGTAACGGTTGACGGTTACGCCAGGAACGTTGTCAAGACCAGCGAGCATCGCCACGATTCGGGCGATGTTGAAACCGCCTTCGCCAGCAGGTTGACCGCAGCCCATGATGAGGTCTTCAATGTCGTCGGGCCTCACTTGTGGCACTTTGGCCATCAACGCGCGAATGATTTGTGCGCTCATGTCGTCGGGGCGCAAATCAACGAGGGACCCCTTGTTGGCGCGTCCGATAGGGCTACGGGCAGTTGCGACGATAACGGCTTCAGTCATGATTGTGAATCACGGTACCATTCGGACATGCAATTGACCCCGTTGGACGTTGACAGCATCGATCTTTCCGACCCCGAGTTTTGGCTCGCTCCCCGCGAATACCGCGAATCAGCCTTCTGGTCGCTGCGCCGCGAAGCTCCGATCAAGTTCTTCAAGGAAATGACCCTCCTCGACTTCCCTGCTGGGCCGGGCTACTACGCGCTCACCAAACACGAAGACATCTGGGCCGTAAGTCGCAACCCCGCCCTATGGTGCAGTGGTCAAGGCTCAAACATCACCACGCTCACCCCTGAACTCAACGAGTTCTTCGGGTCGATGATCGCCATGGACGACCCCAAACACTTTCGCCTGCGTTCCATCGTGTCGAAGGGGTTCACGCCGAAAGAGATTTCTCGTGTCGAGGAATACGTGACCGCCAAGGCGCGCACGCTCGTTGACGAAGTGCTCGAGCAACACGGCGACGATGAGTTTGACTTCGTTGAAAAACTTGCGGCACCATTTCCGCTGGAGATCATCTGCGACATGATGGGTATTCCACGTAGCGACGCCAAGCAGGTGCTCGACTGGACCAACGTCATTCTTGGTGCTGGCGACCCCGACTTCGGTGGCTCACTTGAGATCCTGATGAAAGTTGCGCTGGAAATTTTCGCCTATGCACAACAACTTGGCGAATCACGCTTGAAGAAGCCACTCGACGACTTGACCTCCATCATGATGCACGCCGAGGTTGATGGGCAACGCATGACGAGCCAAGAGTTCGGCAGTTTCTTCATCTTGCTCGTGGTGGCCGGTAACGAAACCACCCGTAACGCAATCAGCCACGGGATGCTCGAGTTGACTCGCCGGGCCGACCAACAGCGCATTTGGTTCAGTGACTTCGAGAAACACAGCCGTACCGCCGTTGAAGAAATTGTGCGCTGGTCATCGCCCGTCATTCATTTCCGACGTACTGCAACACAAGACACCGAATTGGGTGGCATCAAGATGCCGAAGGGCACCAAAGTAGTGATGTGGTACAACTCGGGTAATCGTGACGAAGATTTGTTTGCCGACCCGTATCGATTCGATGTAACCCGCCAGATTCAGCCCGGGCAAATCGGCTTTGGCGCCGGCGGGCCACACTTTTGTCTCGGGGCCAACCTGGCGCGCCGTGAAATCGTGGTGATGTTCGACGAGATTCGCCGCCGTCTGCCCTACCTGCACATCACCGGTGAACCGGCGTACCTGCGGAGCAACTTCATCAACGGCATCAAGCGCATGCCGTGCCGAATTAAGTAGCTCTACGCAGCTTTGGTAGCACGTGCTTGGCGACTAGGTCGCACTCGGCCAGATGTGGATAGCCCGACAAGATAAAAGTCTTGACCCCGGCGTCGCGTAACTCGCACAGTTTGCTCGTCACCTGGTCGGGGTCACCCACGATGGCGATGCCCGCCCCACTGCGGGCTCGGCCGACACCAGTCCACAGGTGTCGCTCGAGATAGCCGTCGTCGTCGGCAGCGTCGCGCAACTCGCTCTGGCGGGCCACCCCTGCTGACTGTGAGTCGAGTGACCTGGCACGAATCGCCTCCCCCGTATCGGCGTTGAGGCGCGACAGCAGTCGGGTTGCTGCAGCGCGGGCATCAGCCTCGGTGTCGCGCACGACCACATGGCTGCGCCAGCCATAACGCAATGTGCGACCGAACTTGGCGGCGCGAGCATCCATCTCGCGCATCACTTTGCGCATTTGGTCGGTGGTGTCAGGCCACATCAGGTATACATCACACGACTCTGCGGCACACTCACGGGCGGCCTCTGACAATCCACCGAAATAGATGATGGGGTCATGCGGGTGATCGACGGCAATGCGAGGTGCATCCATGTGGGCGGTGACATACTCACCGTCAAAGTCAGCGCGCTCACCTCGCAGCAACGTGCGCAAGACCCCGATCGTCTCGGTGGTGCGCTGATAGCGCGCTTCGCTCGACATCGTTTCACCGGGCACATCTGACGAAATCGCGTTGATCACCAGGCGCCCGCCGGCAATCTGCTGCAACGTGGCGATTTGCCGCGCGAGTTGCGGCACCACCAGTTCGCCCAGCCGCACCGCCAACAGCAACTTGATGCGCGAGGTTTCAGCTGCGATGGCCGCAGCAAAAGCCGTGGCATCCAAACCAAGGGCATAACCCGACGGCAGCAGCACATTGTCGAAACCATTGGCTTCGGCACGCAGCACGATATTGCGACAGTGATTCCACGACGACTGCAACGCGGGGTCAGGAACGCCAAGAAACTCGTAGTCGTCGTCGCACAATGCGGCAAACCACGCCACTTCCGTCATCACGTCAAGCCGCAGCGACCAAGGGCAGTTTCCGCAGCTGCAGCAATGTGCATGTTGCTATGTTGCCAGACGCGCTGGCGGGTGAGTTCAGGAACAGCCGCTGGTAGAACCGCAGTCACCGCACACGTGGCACGCACCCGCACGACGCATGTTTGACGAACCACACGCCGAACACATCGCACCCGTGCGAGCCGACTTCGATGAACCGTGGTCCATCACACCCGCAGCCATGCTGGCGGCAAGTTCGCCTGCCGACGGAATGGTCTTGGGGTCAGCGATCATGTCGACGCCTTGGGCGGTGTCAACTGCGGTCTCTTCGACGCCGGGCAACGTTGGCTGCAGGCGCTCTTCACGGGTGAAGATGCCCAGTTCAGCACGCTCGGCTGGGGTCATGTATTCGACTGCCAAACGACGGAACAGGTAGTCGATGATTGACGACGCCATGCGTATGTCTGGGTCATCGGTCATGCCAGCTGGCTCGAAGCGCGTGTTGATGAACGCCTCGACGAACGCGTGCAACGGCACGCCGTACTGCAAACCGTACGACACACTCTTGGCGAACGAGTCCATGATGCCAGCCAGGGTGGAACCCTGCTTGGACACCGTGAGGAAGATTTCGCCTGGGCGACCATCTTCGTACTCGCCAATGTTGGCAAAGCCCTTGCAATCGGCCACGCGGAACTCGAATGTGCGAGCCCGGCGCGTGCGCGGCAGCTTATGACGCACCGGCTGATTGACGATGCGCTCGATAACACGCTCGACAGTGGCGGTGGCGGCATTGCCAGAACCCTTGTCTGCCTTGTCGTCGTCTTTCTTCATGGTGGACAATGGCTGGCCAACCTTGCAGTTGTCGCGATAAATCGCCACGGCTTTCAAGCCGAGCTCCCACGACAGCATGTGAATTTGCTCGATCTCTTCGATCGTTGCATTCTCCGGCATGTTGACCGTCTTGGAAATGGCACCCGAGAGGAACGGCTGCACCGCACCCATCATGCGTACATGGCCCTGATAGTGGATGACGTTGTCACCCATCGAGCAAGCGAACGCCGGAAGGTGTTCGGTGCGCAAGTCGGGTGAGCCGACGATGGTTTTGTTGGTATCGATGTAACCAACGATGCGATCCACGAGCGGCTTTTCATAACCGAGTTTCTTCAGCGCACGTGGCACCGTCTGGTTGACGATGGTCATGTTGCCGCCACCGACCAGCTTCTTGAACTTCACCAGACCAAGGTCGGGTTCGATGCCGGTGGTGTCGCAATCCATCATGAGACCGATGGTGCCGGTTGGTGCAAGCACCGTGGCCTGGCTATTGCGCACGCCGTACTCTTCACCGTCGCGTACTGCAGCCGTCCACGAGGCAGTTGCTGCTTCAACCAGATCGGCTTGCACCACTTCGGTGTTGTCGATTTCTTTGTCGGCATCACGGTGCATGCGCAACACGTTCAGCATGTAGCGCTCGTTGGCGGTGAAGCCAGCGAATGGTCCCATGCGACTGGCGATGCGGGCGCTGGTTGCGTACGCATGACCAGTCATCATCGACGTGAGTGCTGCTGCCCACGCACGACCATTGGCGGAGTCGTACGGCATACCGAGCGCCATCAACAAAGCACCGATGTTGGCGTAACCCAAACCCAACTGACGGAACAGGCGGCTGTTCTCGGCAATCTTTTCGGTTGGATAATCGGCGTTGCCCACGAGGATTTCTTGCGCGGTGAACATGACCTCGATGGTGTGGCGGTACGCCTCGACATCGAACGAATCGTTGTCGCGCAGGTACTTGAGCAAGTTGATCGACGACAGGTTGCACGCCGAGTTGTCGATGTGCATGTATTCGCTGCACGGGTTCGAGCCGTTGATGCGGCCGGCTGCGTGCGCGGTGTGCCACTTGTTGATCGTGGTGTCGAACTGCAAACCAGGGTCGGCACATTCCCATGAGGCGGTGGCAAGTTGACGCCACAATTCGCGGGCCTTCATCGTGCGCACGGTGCGACCGTCTTTGACGGCCTTCAAATCCCAGTCGCGATCTTCTTTGACGGCGTGCATGAAGTCGTCGGTGACGCGCACGGAGTTGTTGGCATTCTGGTACTGCACCGAGAACGAGTCGGAGCCGTCCAGGTCCATGTCGAAGCCGGCAGCCGCCAGAGCGCGTGCCTTTTTTTCTTCGCGTGACTTGCACCAGATGAACTCTTCGATGTCGGGGTGGTCCACGTTGAGGATGACCATCTTGGCCGCCCTTCGTGTCTTGCCACCCGACTTGATGGTGCCTGCCGACGCATCGGCGCCACGCATGAACGACACTGGGCCTGATGCGGTGCCGCCACCCTTCAAGGTTTCGGCACTGCTGCGAATGGCCGACAAGTTGATACCCGAGCCTGAACCACCCTTGAAGATGGTGCCTTCTTCGCGATACCAATTGAGGATGCCGTCCATCGTGTCTTCGACCGCCAAAATGAAGCAGGCGCTCGCCTGTTGCGGCACGCCCTTGACGCCGATATTGAACCAAACGGGGCTATTGAACGCCGCGCGCTGGGTGACGAGGATGTACTTCAATTCATTGCGGAAAGACTCTGCTTCGGCGTCATCCACGAAATAGCCGCCCTGCACGCCCCAGTTGGCGATCGTGTCAGCGACACGGTCGATGACTTGACGCAATGATGTCTCACGCTCTTCTTTACCAGGTGTGCCACGGAAATATTTTTGCGAAACGATGTTGGTTGCGTTGAGCGACCAGGTGTCAGGAAACTCGACGTCGCGCTGCTCGAAGGCAACCGAGCCGTCTTTCCAGTTGCTGATGCGCGCATCGCGCTTTTCCCAACTGACCATGTCGTACGGGTGAACTTCAGGTTGCGTGAAGTGACGCTGGATTCCGATGGAGAGACGCTCCGGAGCGATTGACATTGCATTGCCTTTCGTAGTAGGTGGACTGATGTTCTAGTTGATGGTTTGGCGTTGACGGTGGACTGATGTTCTAGGGGTGGGTCAACCGTAGTGGTTGAGACGTCAACCACTACGGATGGTAGAAAAACGCCTTAAAAAACCCACTAATCCACTACTGGTAGTACAAGTCTACGGGCCGGCCATGCGTTTTACAGGCCATTTTTTGCCCAATACGTGGCTATTTTCTGAAAAAAGTTACGACGCTGCAACAGAAGTTTCGGCGGCCATGACTGCCACGGGTATGCCGTTGAGCACCGCATTGCCCGACAACGGGTCAATCGCTTCATGGTCGGTCAACACGTTGGAGTTGACACCCGCAAACTCGTGCGCAACCGACTGACGGGTGCCCTCGACATCATGGCCCCATCCATGCGGCAGGCTCACGACTCGCGGCCGAATCGCGTCGGTAATTTCTGCCGGTGCAACGACCGTGCCGACACGGCTGGTGACCCGCACGGGGGAACCGTTCACCAGACCGAGTCGCGACGCGTCATCGGGATGAATTTGCAGCGTGCAGCGAGGCTTGCCTTTCATCAACACCCGGATGTTGTGCATCCATGAGTTGTTCGAACGCAGATGGCGCCTTCCGACGAGCAACATGGCGTCTGGGTCGGCCCCCAGCGAGGCCCGCAGGCGGGGCAGGTCGGCGATCAGCTCGGCTGGGGCCAGCTCAATTTTGCCACTGGGCGTGCGCAGCACCTCGGGAATGCGTGGGATGAGCGCCCCGTAATCAACCCCGTGCGGGTTGCGCTTCAGCATCGCCACACTGGCGCCGTCGGGGTTGGCACCAAAGCCCTCACCAAACGGGCCAATCCGCAACAGCAGGTCCAATATGCGGTCTGGCCCACGCAATGAGCCATTGGCCGGGCCGCTGAGCGCTTCATAAATCTCATCGGCGTCGCGCCCGGCAATCACACAGGTGTCGTCGCGCACCGTGGAATCGATGATCGAGCGAATCGCCACCTCATCGACGGTCGCGGGGTCGACATCGGGGCCAAGACCCTGAGCAATTCCCGCCAACTTCGCGAGAACTTCCCATTCGTCGGGCACGCCGGGCGGCAGGTCAAACACGGGTGCGCTGTAGTTGGCGACACTGCGCAGCCCAAAGTTGAGCAGCGCCAAGTCGTAATGACTGCGGTACAAACTGGACGGTGCAGGCAGGATGACGTCGGCGTGTCGGGAAGTTTCGTTGAGGTAAATGTCGACACTCACCATGAAATCAAGCGAGGCGAATGACCTGCCAAGTTGCTCGCTGTTGGGCGTGCTGAGCACTGGGTTGCCACCCACGACGACCATCGCCCGAATCTGACCTGCGCCAGGGGTGTCGATTTCTTCGGCCATCAATGCAGACGGATACTCCCCCAACGCTTCGGGGAACTTGCGCACTCGAGACGTGCCACGGCCGGTGCGAAAGCCCTTGCCCACACCTTTTTTGCCCCGCGTCGTTGGGCCCGACGCCACCGGCAAGGGGAACATTGCCCCACCGACGATGTCCAAATTTCCGGTCACCGTATTGAGTACGTCAATCAACCACGAAGCGGTGGTGCCGAAGCTCACCGTGGTGGTGCCGATCCGGCCGTAGACCGCGGCGCATTTGGCGTCACACAACTCGATGGCGATGCGACGGATGGTGGCCGCGTCGATACCAACGACGCGCGCGACTGCTTCGGGTGTGAACTCGGCGAGCGCGCGATGTACTTCCTCGAGACCATGCACATGCGCGGCGAGGTGGTCGCCTGGGTTGGCGCGACCCGCTGCAAACACCGCGCTGGTCATTGCGGCAAGCAACAGCGCGTCGGTGCCCGGGCGAATGGCCAACCACTCGTCGGCTGATTCAGCGGTGCGGCTACGACGTGGGTCGACCACGATGATGCGACCGCCACGCTCGCGAATCGCCTCGAGTCGCCCCGGCCAATCGGGGGCCGTGGCGAGGCTGCCGTTACTGGCATACGGGTTGGCACCAAGCATGAGGAGATAGTCGGTGCGATCCAGGTCGGGAACCGGCACCGATATTGCGGTGCCGAACATAAAACCTGCTGACACCTGCTTGGGTACCTGATCGACACTCGACGCGCTGAATCGCTGACGGCTTCCAATCGCAGTGAGCA
Source organism: Bifidobacterium breve (assembly GCA_945862045.1). Lineage (GTDB taxonomy): Bacteria > Actinomycetota > Acidimicrobiia > Acidimicrobiales > Ilumatobacteraceae > F1-60-MAGs027. Next base: position 503 of record CAMAWR010000018.1, on the reverse strand, counting down.
GCACACGATTGAAGGTCATCGCCGACAAGTTGTGGGCACCGGGATTGCCGAGATACGCCCCGATCGACTCGCGGCCGTGCTGGGCGATTACCCGCGACAGCCCCAGCTCGACGTGCTCCCACGCTTCGGCCCACGACACTTCGACATGTTGGCCGTTGCGTTTGACGAGTGGTTGACGCACGCGATCGGGGTCGTCGTGCAACTGCTTCAGGGTGGAACCTTTCGGACAGATGTAGCCCTTCGAGAACACGTCGTTCATGTCGCCGCGAATTCGCACGACCGTGGTGTCACGCACCGTGATTTCCAGCCCACAACCTGCCTCGCACAACGGACAGGTGCGAATGGCGATGCGATCCGACTGACGAACGTCGCTCGCTGTTTCGTCAGTTACTGTTTCGTCGGTCAGCGTTACGTCGGTCATCGTGTGCTCGAGGTCATTCTGTCACTTCTTCTTGCGTGGTTTGGCAGCGGTGCGTTTTTCGATCAAGGTAATTTCGCGTTTG
>CAMAWR010000017.1 GCA_945862045.1 Bifidobacterium breve | reverse complement strand
GATGCCTGCGGCATCTGGTGGGCGTTGAGGGACTCGAACCCCCGACCCTCTCCTTGTAAGGGAGATGCTCTAACCAACTGAGCTAAACGCCCGCAGCACGTGCGTGCACGAGTTGGTAGAAGTCTATGAGTTCAGCTGAGCTTGAATCGCAAAACGCGATTTCCGAATTTCTGCTCACCCACCCAGAGGTATCCGTTGGTCACCATGAGCGATCGTGGCATGCGGAATTTGTCGATGCCCAGTCCAGTGTTGGCCTTCGTGGCCGCCGTGGAGGCTCCAAGCACTGCGGTGGGAGCACCGCCGGACAGCGCTGCAGACATCGTCGACCACCACACGACGCGATCGAATCCCGTATCGGCGACTAAGAGTCCACCGTTCACTGGCAAACCGCCCATCGGCAGGTTGAACTGCGTTCCCGTCACCGTGGTACCCGTCTGGTTGTTGGCGAGCGCACCAACGGTCCACACATACGTTCCCGGGTTGGCGATGCAGGTGAGCACCAAATGACTTCCGTCCGATCGAAGTTGCGTTGCAGCAGGACAACCAGGCAGCGTGAACACGGGCGCACTTGAGGCCGTTGGAATTTGGTTGAACACGTAAACCTTCGCCGATTGCTTGTCGGCGAGATAGATGTAGTTGCTGTCTGCTGCCACCGCAGTAAGGCCCGACATCGTGATTCCACCGATATTGGTGTCGAGTTGCGTCGTCGGAAGCGTGGTTTTGTTCTGCGGGATGCCACCCGACCAGATGTGCAACTTGCCTTCACCGGCAACTGCATAGATTTTGGTGCCTTTGAAGGTGGCCGCTACGGAGTCCCACGGCTGGAATGGAAGGAGGAATGAGAAGTCTGGCTTGGCGTTATTGTCCCCCGGCACCTTCGTCCACACATACACACGGCGCTCGAAGTCGCTGTTGATTGCCAACGATGTGCCGTCGGACGACAGCACCGGATTCGTGATCATGAATGCTGCGCGATTCGAATTGTCGGCTGCCCCCGTGGAACCGATGTAAAAGTCGGCAGTCTGATTCGCAGTGGTGGGAACGGCGTTCCAACCTGCGATTCGACTCGCGTTGTACTCGAGCACATAGATACGGTTCCCCAGCTTGACCACATCTCCACCGTCACCGCCTTGCAGTCCAACTTCGGGTGGCGCGACCGTAAGGTCGGCTTGAGCCGGGTTGCTGGTGGGAAATGTTCGGAGTATCTCCAGATCTCGCTGAAGCAGATACACACCAGTGGCATCGATGTGGCCGTTGTACCAGCCAGCATTAAGGTCTCGACCAAATAACATGAAGTAGTCGGGATTGGAACTGGCCGACGTCGGGAAGGAATTCCACACGTGGGAGCCGCGATTGCCAAGTGGCGACCGCGAGTTCTCGTCGCCGATGACCACTCGATTGCCATCAGAGGTGATTTGGCGTGGAGTGCCCATGATTTCTGGGTCGATGGTGAATGATGCTGCCGTCTGACCCGATGTCGCCGGAATGCTATTCCACACTTTGATGTCGCCGGCTTCGGTGCGCGACACCATGATCTTGGTGCCGTCGGTCCACACGCCCCATGGCCACGAATCCGCGCCAAGATTCAGTGAAATGTCGGCGGCCTGACCGTCGGACGTCGGGAACGTGCGCCAAATGAGAATGCGATGGTTGTTGGAGTCGGCGACCATGAGGGTGCCCGACGACGAGATCGACAAGTCGCTCGGCCAATTCATCTCGTTGAGCGCAGACCCCGAGTTGTTGGTGGAGAAGTTGGGTTGACCTAGCACGAGATTCGGCGCAGTGTTTCCCGTCGGAGCGGATGTCCAGATGAGTACCCGGTTGTTGTTGCGATCAGCGATTGCCAAACGCGTACCGTCAGTCCCCATTCCGGCTGGATGGTTGAAGAATAGTGCTCCGCCGGATTCATTCGCAACGCCCGGCATGCTCATGAAACCCACCGCTGACTGGCCACTGGTTACTGAGGCTCCCGACGTCGCCGCCAACTCCGAATAGGTCGTGACGTGATCGCAACCGATGATGTTGTTCACGCCCGTGCTGGTGGCCTTGTATTGCGCTTTCGTGCAGTCAGACGCGGTGGCTGTTCCGCCTGGCACAGTCGTTGTTGGAGTCGTAGTTGGAGTCGTAGTTGGAGTCGTAGTTGTTGGGGCACCCGGCCCACCAACGCGAATCTGCCAAATGCGTTTCTTGCCCACTTTGGTACACACCAGATCGGTGGATTTCTGCTTCACATTCACCGTGGTAATGGCACCAACTTTCGAGCATGATGCACCTGCGCGATTCTCCACCCGTTTCATGGACGGCGCGATAGCACCAGATGCAGCAACCGCCGGCAATAGCCCCGCAACCACCAGGGCGGGGACAAACATTCGACGAGCAGCAGGACGTGTAGAGCGACGGGATTTCAACATGAACTTAGGATAGTAAAAACTTGGCGATGGCAGTTGAGACTTAGCTAGCTAAACGACTCCGTTGGCAGGTCGCGCTCACCTGCCATGATGCCAGCAACTATTCGCGCGGCAACAGCATCAGGCACCAAACCTTGCGGCATTTTCGGCGCCAGCCCCGCAAGCGGACGCGTCGACAAGCCAGTTTCGGTATGCGGCGGGCGAGCGTCGATTACATCGATCCGGCGTTGCCGTAATTCGCGCGCAGCAGCCGTCATTGCCGCCCAGGCAGCTGCCTTCGACGCGCTGTACGCCGCCATGCCGGCAACTGGTTGGGTTGCCACGACTCCAGAAAGGTTCACGAAGAACCCGCCGTCGGTAATGTGCGGTGCGCTCTCGCGCAACATCACGATTGGGGCAATGGCGTTGACAGCGAAAAGTTGCGACAACGTGGCAGCGTCAAGATCGGCAACGTTGCCGAAAGCGACTACCCCAGTGGCGTTCACTACGCCGTCGAAGGGTGCCACCGAAGCAAACGCGGTCTGCATCGCCACATGGTCGGTGACGTCGGCCAGCGCATACTGCGCAACACTGGCACCGTCAAGCTGCGTGTGGTCTCGCACGATTGCCGACACACGTGCGCCAGCCGCCGTCAGCTGCTTGGCAATGCTGGCACCTAAGACACCAGTGGCACCGACTACAACGACGTGGGCACCATGCAAGTCACGTGGCATCAGAGTCGCCTCTGTTCGCTGTTAGACGACCTGCACCCACACCCAAAATAAAAGCAATGTCTGTCGCAATCAAGATGCCGAGGCTGACTGCTTGTTCGTATGGTGTGTTGTCCAACGTTGCGGCCACACCGAAGAGCGCCACCGTGAGTGCTGCTGCAGCGGCGCACCCGACTGCGATTGCTTCAGTCACTGCAATCTGCAGACGCTTGCTCAAAAAGATCAGTACGCCACCCACGCCCAGCACCTTACCCAGCACGATCGCCACAACGGTGGTCCAGACGAGTGACATCGGTGCATCTGTGGGTGTTGCGATGGGCACAAGCGTGTGCAAAAAGACGAAGATCGGCAGAAAGATTGCCGCAATCCACGGATGCACACGCTCCTGCACCCGTTCAGACACGCTCGGGTTGTCGGGGTCGAAGTTTGGCGCACAAAAGCCAACGGCAAACGCGCCCAATGATGGGTGCAGCCCGGCACGCAACATCAGCACCACCACCACGGCGGTCGACACGATCACCGTCACAACACCAAGATTGAACTGACGAATGATCCACGCATAGATCGCGACGCTGGCGATGGCGAACGCCAGCCACAACAACTCGGGGCTTTTGCCCGTGGTGGCGAGTGCGATGAGGCCGCCGAGATCATCCAGCACCGCCACCGTCAAAAGCAGCATGCGAACCTTGCGCGAAAAACCACCGAGGGTCATGACTGCAGCGGCAAGTGCAATGTCGGTGGCCACAACGGCAACCCAACCATCGCGTGCCGCTGCCGGTGCCTGCGAGGCATAAATTAAGGCCGGCAGCGCCATGCCCACCGCGGCCGCCGCCACACTTGCCCACAGAGTCAACCCCGACAACACGCCACTGGCGAATTCTCGACGCAGTTCCAGACCCACCAGCAAAAAGAAACCACCAATGGCAATCTCAGATAGCACGTGCGTGAGGTCGTTTTCTATGTGCACGTTGCCGAATGTGGCGAAACCGACGCCAAGCAGGGCTGCGGCCACGATCAAACCAGCCGCCCGCGTCTCGACTGCCACGAAGCGCTCGAGGAACGCTGCTGGTGAACCTGGCTTAGTCACGAACACACTGCAAGGCTGCAAAAAGTTCAGGGGTTGCAGCAACGATCGGCGAGCGGCGCTCGGCGCACTCAGTAATAGATGAATTTACCGATTTATTTAAAAACGACAATCCCACGACCGTCCTTGCCGCTATTCATTTTGGCTACCGCATCATTGATGTCTTCTAGTGCAAAACGGTGGGTTATTAATTCATCGAGCTTGATCTTGCCCTGTTGGTACATATGAATTGCTAATGGAATATCCTTGGTCGGGCGAGATGTTCCGTAAAGACACGACATGAGGGTTTTTTCGCTAGTGGAAAATTGACCCGCGGGCAAACTTGACTCAGAGTTTGACGGATGAACCCCGATCACTACCAAGGTTCCGTCAATTTTCAAAGAGTCCCAACCTTGACGCACGAGTTCTGGCACTCCGACCACCTCAAAGACATAGTCTGCGCCGAGCCCACCAGTCATCTCCATGATTGTGGCCGGCAAATCCTTGATCTTCGAGGAATTAACCACCGCAGTTGCGCCGAATTGCACCGCAAGATCTAGTTTTTCCTGATGCAGATCGACTGCAATGATTGAACCGGCATTTGCGGCTGCTGCGCTTTGAATCACGTTCAGGCCGACACCACCACACCCGATAACGACAACTGATCTACCGGCCTCAACTTTTGCGCGGTTGAAGACAGCCGACATCCCCGTCAATACACCGCATCCAGTGAGGCATGCCGCCTCGAATGATACGTCCTTGGGAATTGGAACAGCATGCTTTTCATGACAGATCAATTCCTCAGCAAGAGTTCCGATAGATGCAAACTGATATACCTCTTTGCCTTGTGCATCCTTAAGTCTCAGTGAGCCATCTGGATTTTTTCCACCGAAAATAGTATTCAGACCCCATAGACACAGATTTGGGCGGCCCTTGATGCAGTTGTCGCAGTTGCCGCAATGAATAAGTGCCGAGAGTACGACGTGGTCACCCACCTTGGTTAATGACACGTTCGAACCAACTTCAGTCACAATTCCAGCTCCCTCGTGACCGAGCACCATCGGTAATGGAAACGGCAACGACCCTGTCTGCACCGAAACATCCGAATGGCACAGACCCGAGGCCTTAATTTTTACCCGAATGTCATTTGGCCCAACGCCTCCTAGCTCTAGATCAACAACCTCAATCTTTGACCCGTAGGTGTAAACGACTGCTGCCTTCATGGAATTACATCCTTTCGTTGTAGTTACTTGAAATACTTTGTTACTGCCCCGGAAACACCGACTGCGAAAATGAGAAGTGCTCCGGTTGCAATCGGATTCCAGTAGGGGGCCCAACCCATAATTGCGATGCCACTGAACGTCGTCTTTAAAAAAATCACACCAAAAAGGGTTCCCCAAACATGAAACTCACTACTTCTTAGGGTGACTGCCCCGAGAAAAGCTGCCGTGTAAGCCTCAAGTAAGAATGGAGCGCCTGCTGTGGAGTTCGCTGACCCACTTCGTGCTGCCAGAAGAACACCAGTGAGCGAAGCAAGTGCACCTGAAATAACGAATGCCAAAACGCGATACCGCGAGACGCTGATTCCAGAAAGTCGCGCAGCGACCGCATTCCCACCAACAGCGTCGAGCCTCCGCCCAATCACCGTCCTGGCAACTACAAAAGACAGACCAGCAAGAATCAAAATCATGATCCAAGTCATCAAGCGTGGATGGAACCAACGAAAATTAGGAAATTCAGTCAATGCAATTTTTTGGAAATCGCCCCTCAGTAACAGCGTTTTGCCGCCGTCGGTTGCTGCAATAATCACACCCTCAAGCAGCGCCCCAGTTCCAAGAGTTGCGACAAACGCATTGATTCCGAGTCCGGTAACCACCACGCCGTTGAACAGTCCGATAATCAATCCAACGATTAATCCAAGACCCACCCCGAGGGCAATACGAGTCACCGATTGGTTATTTTCCACGACCATGCCAGCAACAACCCCACCGAGCCCGATTGCCCCAGCGATTGACAAGTCAAAATCACCAACGATCAAACAGATAGTCAAGCCACCGGCAACAAGACCGAGAAGTGCCGAATTATTGACAACAATGTGCAAATTGTCCCATGTAAAAAAAGTGGGTTTCTGCGTCCAGAAAAAGATTATTTCAAATAGCAGCACACCAATCGAGGCAAAGCGGGCAACATCAGTGAATGTTGAGCCTTTCTTGAACTTCAAAATACTTGACATTCGAAAATCCTTTGGTGGCGGTTCAAATCAAAACTTCTATGCAAGAGTGCTCCGAGTGTGGGGCTTCCTCATTTGGAAACCCCACACTCGTCGGCACTACTTTTCTGAGTTATTTTTTGTAGGCAATAGTGGTCGGGTTGAGAACGTAAGGACGCGCATTAAAGACGCCCGCACTTCCTGGATTGTTGGCCTTTGAAACAAAGCCCGTTGGAACAAGAGTGTCCTCTGGGAGTGCCTGTCCAGCCAGAGCAAGTGCCAGGTACTCGCATGCGAGTACTCCGACTTGACGATTGGACTGACCAACGGTGGCTGCCAAAACTCCTGCTTCGATGAATTCATAGCCGGACTTATTGTCGCCCGTGTAGCTCGTGATGATGAGATCATCGCGACCCAGGTCAGAAGCAGCCTGAATTGCACCCGACGCGGGCACATCCCAGTGCGAGAAAATAGCCTTGATGCTTGGGTCTGCTTGCAGGGCAGCTTCGGCAATGGCACGTGCACCTTCTGGGGTGAAGTCGAAATCCGGCAGACGAACTACCTTGATTTTTGGAAATTCAAATGCCAACACGGACTCCAAAATTGTTGTGCGTTGGAGCAATGTGTAAATGCCATTGAAGCCCAAGACTGCAACGGTTCCCTCACCATTCATCTGGTTACCGATGTACTGAGCGATGATTGGGGTAGTCGCCCATTCATCTTCTCGAATGTCGGCTGAACCAGGTTCATTGCCGGCATATGTACCGATAAAAGGAATACCCTTTGCATTCGCCGAGTCAATCACCGAACGCAGAGCTGCACCGGCATTGGACACGTTCCATAGCCCTGCGTCTCCGCGGGCAATGAAAGTCTCGAAGGTCTGAACTGCCTTGTTGGCATCTCCGTCAACGTTGACGAAATCGGATGTGCCGCCGTTTGCCTTAATAATTGCTTGACAGGCATCGGTCTGAATGGTCACTTCTGGAACCGGAAGAACCGCGACAATTCCAATGTTCTTGCCGTTAAAAACACTGAAGTCAACCTCTAATCCTGATTGGCTATTATCGGCTGAAACCACACCAACAACCCCAACTGACTGATCAAGGGTGAAGCGTCCGGTGGTGACCCCAACTTCTGCTGGTGCCTCCGGTTCGGCAACAGCTTCCTCCTCGACAACACCCGACTCTGACGCATCGTCAGAGCTGCATGCTCCCAGTGCTACAACAAGCAGCCCTGCGATCAGCATATGTTTTCTACTTTTCTTTTTCACAATATTCTCCTTTTCTGGTTGGTTGATATTCATTATTTACTAAGCAGCATTACCGAAGCACGCTGCCAGTACCGATTGCTCCAGGAATGGAGCAGAGAACTCATTGATAATTCGACCAGATTTCATGACAAGAATGCGATCGCATGATGAAACCAGTTCGGAAAAGTCACTCGACACGATCATGACAGCACTACCCCGTTTTGCAATTTCACGAAATTCACTGAGCATTTCAATTTTGGCACCGACATCCACTCCGGTCGTCGGCTCGTCAGCCAAAATGACCAGTGGCTCGCCACAGAGCCAGCGCGCAACCACAACTTTCTGCTGATTTCCACCAGACAATTGTCGCAAAAGCTGCGAGGGGCCAGTGGACTTCAATTTCAGACTGTTGGTCACCGAGATGACCGCTTTTTCCTCTGATGCAAAGTTCATCAGTCCAAAAAATCGACCGATGAACTTGGTCAAAAAAACGATTGAAGTATTGACAACCACCGATCGATTCAGAAACAACGCCATTGACTTTCTATCCTCCGGCAAAAATGCTATTTTCTGCTTCACCGCATCAACCGGGCTGCGCAACTTTACCGACTCCCCCTTGACTTTTATAACGCCAGATTCAACGCGACGGAAACCGAAAATTGTCTCCAATAGTTCACTCCGCCCAGACCCGAGCAGACCTGCTACTCCGACGACTTCGCCACTCATTAATGACATACTGACGTTACTTAAGGCCCTGTTTGAGACTCCATCAAGTTCCAAGAGCACGTCTTGGCCGAGGACCGTCGGTCGTTTACGGGAATCAACGCTTGTTTCGAACTTTTGATTTCCGGTCAATAGTTGAACAAGCTCAGTCTTATGGGTCAACGATGTGTCGATTGTGGCAACCACTTGACCTGCGGTCATCACACTGACTCTGTGCGAAATTTGGAGTACTTCTTCAAGACGATGTGACACAAAAACTACAGAGCAATTTCGTTGGACAACTCGCCTTATTGACTCAAACAGAATTTCCACTTCTCCGCTTCCGAGTGCCGCTGTCGGCTCATCAAGAAATATGGTATGAGAATCCGCAAGAATCATCCTTGCTATTGACAACATCCATTTTTGTGCGATGGACAAGGAACCGAGAGACGCCCTTGAGCTCACGCCAGGAAGGCAACTCGCGAGGACTTCGCGACATCGCATGTCTAATTCGCGTTTGTTGACTATGCCCAATACCGAGGGCATATTTCCAATCTGAAGATTTTCTGCGACTGTAAGACGATCAACGAGTGCCAAGTCTTGATGGATGAACGACAAACCAGCCGCAGCCGCAGCGCCCGGCTCCGAAATATCCACCTCGATGCCCTTCACAAAGATGGTTCCTGCATCTGGACGCTCTAGACCAGCGATCACCTTGATGAGCGTCGACTTTCCGGCACCATTCGCGCCAATGAGTGCGTGAACCTCCCCAGGCCTCACATCAAAATTGGCTCCGTCAAGCGCAATAACACCCGGAAATTGTTTACGAATCCCCTTGACTATCAAATTGTGCTTGACCAAAAGGACCAACCTTTAAACCTTGGGATTAAAAATTATTGCGCAGTGAATCCGCCATCAACGCTCAATACGGAACCCTGACACAACGACGAGTCATCGGATGCAAAGAACAAAATTGCAGCTGCAACCTCAGTTGCGTATCCCATTCGCCCGATCGGCATCACCCCGCGGAGCATTTCCTTTGCTGCATCCTGGTCTGGCATTAGTTTTGTCCAACGCTCCATCATTGGAGTCTCGATAACACCCGGACACACGCAGTTGAATCGAACGCCACTTGTGGCAAGCTCGATTGCAATATCCCGAGTGAACACAACAAGTCCACCTTTTGCACTCCCGTAGGCCGTTGAGAGTGGGAATCCGACAAGGCCATTCAGTGACGACACATTGATGACACTGCCGGATTTTTGAGCCATCATTGAAGGCACGATGTGCTTGCACATCATCCACGGACCCTTCAAGTCGGTCTCGAGAACCATGTCCCACTCGTCGGATGTGGTTTCGTTGAAGGTCTTGTTCAACTCACTCCCGGCATTATTCACCAAGATGTCAACGCGACCCCACAAATCCAACGATTTCTTGGCCACGGATTGAGCACTGGACTCTTTTCGAACGTCGCACTCAATCGCTGAAACGTCAGCACCCAACTCGGCTGCAAGTTTCTCGGCAGCTGCAATATTGCGATCAGCGATCAGCACTTTGGCACCCTCAGTAACGAACCGCCGGACTGTGGCCTCGCCGATTCCGCTCGCACCGCCCGTAATCACAGCAGTTTTGTCCCTAAGTCGCATTCCTGACCCCCTGATGTGAAATCTGTCTCTTCAAAATACCACCATCAGCACTCGAAAGCAAATCCCCGACCTTCGCCCACTGCAGCCAGAAAGGTGCTTCACAACACCTGACGCAACGCCGCGAGCAATTGAGGACAAGCCGCAACCAGTGGCGAGCGGCGCTCGGCGTGCTCAGTAACCATCAAGTCGCGATTCTGCACTTCGCCCACCACTGCCCCGGCTTCGCGGCAGATGTGCACGCTCGCCAGGTAATCCCATACACCATGCGACGACAAGTCCACCCAGCCATCGAGCGTTCCTTGGGCCACGAGACAAATATCCAGCGCCGCTGCACCAAGAGCGCGGAACTGTGCCCAGCCAGGGTGCTTTTTGGGCAGACCCGACACACCGACCACCGCCTGCGACAACTGCGTGCATGAAGACGGGCCGATCGGCACACCATTGTGAAATGCCCCACCACCCGTGGTGGCAGTCCAGCGATCGGTATTGGTGAACTGGTTGGCGACCAGCGATGCGCGCTGACCGCTGGCATCGATCGCAGCAAGCGCGGTCGCATACCACGGCACTCGACGACTGGCATTGGTCGAACCATCGAGGGGGTCCATCACCACGATGATTGCGTCATCGTGCCAATCCCCCGTGCGACCACTTTCTTCAGACAGCACCGCGCAACCCGCACCATGCAGCACTTCGAGCGCTGCGGCATCGGTGCGCAAATCAATTGAATATTGCGTCGGGCGCTGGCCTGACAAACCCCAATCGGTGTTGGTGCTCAGCACTGCATAGGTGGCATCGGCAACTTCATGCAACACCTGCAGAATTTCGATGTTCGATGATGCAACTGAAAGTTTCATCATCTGACCGTCACGGTACTGGAGTGGTCAAGCGAAAGGTTGCCACCCAATCAGCGTTCGTCGCGCACGAATGGTTGCCCCAGCATCTTTGGTGCACCGAGCAGACGCCGAGCGCGTGGGGTAGACAACAACACCAGCACCGCCAAAGTGATGAGATACGGAAACATCGCCACGATGGTCGGCGGCAGGATGCGAATCTGCAAGGCCTGCAGCGTGAACGGCACCTGCAGCGAAAACCCGAACAATACCGCCCCTCCGATTGCCCGTAGTGGGCGCCACGATGCAAACACCACGAGCGCGAGCGCAATCCAGCCAATCCCATTGGTGGTTGCGGCTTGATTCCACGCTGCAGCGCGCGCGAACATGTACCACGCACCAGCAAATGCCATGAGTGCTCCACCCACCATCGTGTGTGCCCAACGAATCCGTGCCACCGAGCCACCTTGCGCATCGACGGTGGCCGGCGCGTCACCGGTAGCCCGCAGCGTGAGGCCAGGCCGAGTGCGATGCATATAGAACGATGCCCCACCGGCTGCCACCCAGGTCAGATACGTAAACACGTCATGGCCGAACACCACCGGCCCGACGATAGGCAAGTCCGCTAGCCAGCCCAATTCAAGTGGTCGAATCACCACCGGCAGCGGGTCACCTTCGATGGGTTTGCCGATGAATTGCGATAAACCTGTCCCAAAGATCACCATCGCCAGACCTGACACGATTTGATTGGCCCGCAACCCGACCGTGAGTGCAGCGTGGATCGATGACAGCACCACACCAACGACCACTGCGATGAACAACGCAAACCACAAGTTGCCGGTGCTGTCTGCCACGACGAACGCCGTGACTGCCCCCATCAACAACATGCCTTCAACACCGAGGTTGATTACACCGCTACGTTCGGTGATGATCGCACCAAGTGATGCGAGGATCAACGTGGTGGCAATGCTGATTGCATCAGCAAATGTAAGCAGCCAAATATTGGAGTTCATGTTGTGGCGCTCTGCACCCGCACCAAGGTGACCTTGTTGCGCCGGAATAGCTCGCCACCAAGCGCAAACAGCAGCACCGCACCCTGCAACACCACGGCGATGGCAATCGGCACCGGATCATTGGAAACTTGCAGTGCGTTGCCCCCCGTGCGCAGACCAGCGAACAACACGGCCGCCAGCACCACGGCCAAGAAGTTGTAGCGCGCCAATGCCGCCACCACGATGCCGGCGTACCCCAAACCAACCTGTAGCAAGCCGGGGTCGACCTTGCCGGCTGGGCCGACCACGTACATCGCCCCGCCAACACCCGCCAGTGCACCCGACACCAACAGCACCGACGACTGCAACCATGCCGAATTCATGCCGGCGTAACGGGCCGTATTCGGTGAATCGGCATACACCGCAGTTTCATATCCGTAGTTGGATACCCGCATGAACCAAAATAAAAGTACGGCAAGCGATACGGCCACAAATAACGTCGGATACGTATTGGTGACTTTTTCGGTAAACAAAGACAAAGGTGAAAGTCGTGCGCTCTCTGCGACGGCGCGACCCTGCGGAAACGACGTCGTGGGGTCACGAAAAAAGCCAGTCGACCCAAAGATGAAGAAATTCACCAAGTTGAGCGCCACATAGTTGAGCAGCAACGTGCTGACGATTTCACTCGTACCGAGCCGGGCGCGCAGCAACGCTGGTACTGCAATCCATGCTGCACCTGCCAGCGCGCCAAACACCAGCACGCTCGGCACCGCAATCAGCGGTGGCAAAGAATCGGCCAACACGATGCCTGCCCAGGTACCACCAATCATGCCGAGGTACATCTGGCCCTCTTGGCCGATGCTGTACAGATTCATGCGAAAGGCGAACGCTGCGGCCAGACCGGTGCAGATGAGCGGTGTCGCCAACCCGAGGGTGTCGGTGATGCCATAGAAACTGGTGTAACCGTTGTTCAACAGGTCGAGGTACGTGCGAATCGGCGGGTGCCCGGTGAGTGCCAAAAACACCCCACCAACTACCAGTGCGAAGATTACCGACACCACGGGCACGATCACGACTGCCGACTTTGGCACCGCCATGCGCTGCTCAACTTGGATACGTCGACCCAGCAGCATCATGTGGCGAGACCAGCCATTGCCCGACCCACTCGCTCGACGTTGGTGTCAGCCCCCGATCGCTCGAGCGTGATTCGACCGCGGTACAGCACCAACACACGGTCCGCCAATGTCATCACTTCATCCAAATCTTCGCTCACCAGAAGAATGGCCTTGCCGGCATCACGTGCTTCGTCGAGCAGTGCGTGCACGGTCTCGACTGCACCCACGTCGAGCCCGCGGGTCGGGGAACACACCACGAGCACACGCGCACCACTCAACGCAAATAACTCGCGGGCCAACAACACCTTTTGTGCATTGCCACCGGAAAGCTTGCGAGTCGGGGTGAGCGGCCCTGGGGTTTTGATTTCCAGTTGCTTGATGAAGGTTTCAGCCTCGAGGAGTGCCGATTTGCGATCCACCAAAAAGCCACGCTCACGTGTCAACACGAGGTTGTCTCGAATCGACATCGACGGTGCCAAACCCGTGCCGAGGCGATCTTCGGGCACATACGCCAAGCCCGCTCGACGCGCTCCGCGGGCCCCGCTGCCCGCGGTCGGAACCCCGCACACCGTCACATTGCCCTGCTGTGGTGTGCGCAAACCAGCGATGACCTCCGCCAGATCGCGTTGACCATTGCCAGCCACGCCGGCTACACCCACGATTTCACCACCCCGCACTTCGAGGTTGATGTCGGTCAACATTGCTGTGCCATCTCGTTCTAGATGCACCTGAGATGCCGACAACAACACATCCCCGACCGGCGACTTGGCCCGCCGTGCAACGATATTAATTTCTCGTCCCACCATCAACTCGGCCAATCGTCGCACATCAGCCTCGCCACGTCGCACCGAACCGGTGACTTTCCCGCCCCGCATCACTGTGATGCGATCTGAAATGTCTACGACCTCGGCCAATTTGTGACTTACGAACACCACCGACTTGCCCGCGTGGGTCATCGCTCGCACGGTGGTGAACAATTTCTCCACCTCAGGTGGTGCCAGCAGAGCAGTTGGCTCATCTAGCAGCAATATTTCAGCACCCTGGTACAGCGCCTTTACAATTTCGACTCGTTGCCGCTCGCCCGCCGACAACTCGCCCACGACGGCTCGTGGGTCGAGTGGTAGACCAAATTTTTCAGTAATGGCGGCAACCTTGGCCTCAATTTCTGCAGTGGCCAACACGAACGACAGCGACTTGTGGCCAAGCACCACGTTTTCAGCCACCGTAAAGCGATCGACCAGCCGAAAATGCTGGTGCACCATGGCGATGCCATGGGTCAAACCGTCACGCGGGCTGTTGAGTCGAATTTCTTTGCCGTCACGCACCACTTGCCCTGCCTCGGGTCGGTATAACCCACACAACACCGAGGCCAACGTGCTCTTGCCGGCCCCATTTTCACCAAGCAGGGTGTGCACTTCGCCATGCGCCAAATCGAAATTCACTTGGTCATTGGCGACCACACCCGGAAACCGCTTCGTCACCGCCCGAGCGGCGAGCGCCAACGGCACTTCTGCGTTGTGTTGCATTGATGCGCTGGTCACTACTGCCAAGTTTGCCATACACAGCAAAGCGCCCACCCCGCTTGCACGAGGTGGGCGCTGTATTGCTAACTAGTCGGTTGTTCAGCCCTTTGCGGAGCCGATAACACCTTCCACTAGGTACGACTGGCCAAGCAAGTCACCAAGTGCCGCGCTGGCACCTGCTGCGATTTGCTCTTTGCCTTCGTTGTCCTTGATTGGGCCAGTGAATGGCAGGAGTGAACCGTCGATGATGGCAGCTGCCTTCGTGGCGATCAGATCTTGTGTTTCTTGCGAAACGCTCGACCCGAATACTCCGAGGGTGATCATGCCGTCAGCCATGGTGCCGTAGTAAGGCGAGTTGTCGCAGATTCCTGCAGCAACATCTTTGCCCAACTTCACGTAGTGCGGTCCCCAATTCCAGACCGGGCCAGTGAGCCAGGTGTCCGGGAAGTCTTTTGCCCGCACGTCGGAGTTGTAACCAACCCACTTCGCGCCGGCTTTTTTGGCTGCTTCACCCGTGGCTGAAGAGTCTTGGTGCATACCCAACACATCTGCGCCGGTGGCCAAGAGCGACTCTGCTGCTTCTTTTTCTTTGGCAGGGTCATACCAGGTTGAGGTCCATGCGACTTGCACGGTTGCCTTCGGGTTCACTGATCGGGCACCGAGCGTGAATGCGTTGATGCCACGCAATACTTCTGGGATTGGGAAGGCTGCAACATAGCCGAGCTTGCCACTCGTTGAGGCTGCACCAGCGGCGATACCGGAGAGGTAACGCGCTTCTTCCATTGCACCGAAGTAGTTGCCCATGTTCTCGGCGTTCTTGTAACCCGAAGCGTGCTGGAAGCACACATTTGGGTACTTGGCGGCAACTTCAAGCATTGGGTCCATGTAGCCAAACGATGTTCCCAAGATGAGGTTGTAGCCGTCGCGTGCCAGCTTGTCGTACACGGCAGTTGCTTCGGCACCTTCGGGGATGAGCTCAAGACGTGTTACTTCGATGCCAAGTTGCTCTTCCATGTAGGCAATACCCAGGTCGTGCATGTAGCTCCAACCAAGGTCACCAGGTGTCGTGATGTATACCACGGCGGCTTTCACCATGCTGTAGTCCTCAGCTGGCACCGTCGCAGCTGGTGCTTCGGTGTCTTCGGTTACTTCTTCGGTTACTTCTTCGGCTGCGTCATCGCCACCGCATGCTGCGGCAACGATCATCGCTGCGGCAGCAAATGCTGCTGCAATTACTTTTCGTCGTTTCATTCGTGCTCCCCTTGTGTCTTGTTGTCGCGCCGAGCGGCGCGACAAGAGAATAACACGCCTGCAATTTGGGCACGAATCCCCAAACTGCCAGTCGGTAATCGGCTTGCCCCAATCGGTGACTGGTGCTGGCGTAGTGTTTTGCCTGTGCAATCGGCGCTACGTGGGCTGGTCGATGAGTCAGTCACCATCATCCGTGAGGTGGCCGCCGAGTTTGAGCGCCCGGTCATGCTGTTTTCGGGGGGCAAAGACTCCGTGGTCATGCTGCACCTGGCTGCCCGGGCGTTCGCCCCAGCCCGAGTGCCATTTCCCGTCATGCACATTGACACCGGGCATAACTTCCCGGAGGTCATCGAGTTTCGTGACCGTGCCGTGGCCGACCTTGACGTGCGACTCATCGTGGGTTCGGTACAGGCCTCCATTGACGCCGGCCGCATGCCAGACGCAACTGGTCCCCGTGCCAGCCGCAACCCTTTGCAAACCATCACCTTGCTCGACTCCATCGCCGAGCACAAGTTTGATGCCGTGTTCGGTGGCGCCCGGCGCGATGAGGAACGTGCCCGCGCCAAGGAACGGGTGTATTCGTTTCGCGACTCGTTCGGCCAGTGGGACCCAAAGACGCAGCGCCCCGAATTGTGGGGCATCTACAACGGCCGCCATCAGCCAGGCGAACACTTCCGCATTTTTCCGTTGTCGAACTGGACCGAACTCGACATCTGGCGCTTCGTGGAGGAATACGACATTCCGCTGCCAAGCATCTACTTTGCGCATCAGCGGCGGGTATTTCGCCGCGATGGCATGTGGATGGCTGAGTCCCCGTTTTTGTCCGCTGATGCCGACGAACCCGTCGTTGAACAAACGGTGCGCTTCCGCACCGTGGGCGACGCCACCTGTACCGCCGCAATCGAGTCAACGGCCAGCACGCTCACCCAGATCATCGCCGAGACTGCGGCAGCACGCGTGACCGAACGTGGCGCCACGCGCGCCGACGATCGCATCAGTGAAGCCGGTATGGAAGATCGCAAGAAGACGGGTTACTTCTAAATGGAGCGCCTGCGCTTTGCCACCGTTGGTTCGGTAGACGACGGCAAGTCGACGCTCATCGGGCGGCTGCTCTTCGACTCAAAGAGTATTTTTGAAGACCAACTGGAGCACATCGAGGCCGTCAGTAAGCGGCGAGGCACTGATTATGTCGACTTGTCACTATTGACCGATGGCCTGCGCGCCGAGCGCGAACAAGGCATCACGATTGACGTGGCCTACCGCTACTTTGCCACACCGAAACGAAACTTCATCATCGCTGACTGCCCCGGACACATTCAGTACACCCGCAACATGATCACCGGCGCATCAAACGTGGATCTCGCAATCGTGCTGGTGGATGCCCGCACGGGCATCGTCGAGCAAACTCGTCGTCACAGCTTGTTGGCCTCCTTGCTCGGAGTGCCACACTTGGTGATCTGCGTCAACAAGATGGATCTTGTCGACTGGTCGCCAGGGGTGTTCAATCGCATCCGTGACGAGTTTGAAGAGTTCGCAGCACGGCTTTCCTTGCGCGACGTTACGTTCCTGCCGATCAGCGCGCTACAAGGTGACAACGTGGTAAGCCGCTCGCCCAACCTCACATGGTTTGAAGGCCCGACATTGCTGCATCACCTCGAAAACGTGTACACCGCGAGCGATGACAACCGTGTTGATGCGCGCTTTCCGGTGCAATATGTGATTCGCCCCCAACGCGCCGAGCACCACGACTATCGCGGCTACGCGGGCCGCGTTGCGGGTGGCGTGTTTCGCGTTGGTGACGACATCATGGTGCTGCCATCGGGGCTCACCACCACGGTTACCGGTATCGACTCGCCCAACGGGCCACTCATCCAAGCCGAGCCAAACGACGCGGCCACACTGCTCCTGGCCGACGATTTGTCGATTGCCCGTGGTGACATGATTTGTCGGCCCAACAACCGACCACGTCAGGCCCAGTCGCTCGAGGCAATGCTGTGCTGGATGGACGATGCCGCCCCGCTGCAGCCCGATCGCATATATTCGATAAAACACACGACCAAAGTGACGCGCGCCAAGGTCACCAAGGTGCTGTACCGCCTGAATATCTCCACGTTGCATCGCGAGATTGAAGCGCGCGATTTGGCCTTCAATGAAATCGGTCGCGTCGAGTTGCACACCACAGCCCCGTTGTTTTATGACGACTACCACGTCAACCGGTCGACGGGTTCGTTCATTCTCGTCGACGAACACACTGGGCAAACCTGTGCTGCTGGCATGCTGCTGTCGCCCCGCACATGAGCAACGCCAATCAACCCGTCTGGCACGAACCTGGCATTGCACGTGACCAACGCTGGGCCCACCACCACCTGCACGGGGCCACCTTGTGGCTCACGGGCTTGTCTGGCTCTGGCAAATCGACCATCGCCGACGCCATCGCTCGCGAACTGCTCGACGCCTCAGTGTTGGCCTATGTGCTCGACGCCGACAATGTGCGCCACGGGCTCAATGCCAACCTGGGCTTTTCTGACGCTGACCGCAGCGAAAACGTGCGACGGGTCGGCGAAGTGGCGCGACTGTTTGCCGACACCGGCATCGTTGCAATCGTGCCGATCATCAGTCCGTTTGCCGCCGATCGCGCCCGCGTGCGGGTGGCCCATGCAGGTTCCGGCCTCGACTTCGTTGAAATCCATGTTGGTACTTCGTTGGCCGAATGCGAACGACGAGACACGAAAGGCTTGTACGCCAAAGTTCGGGCTGGCGAAATGCACGGGCTGAGTGGCGTTGATGCGCCGTACGAGGCGCCCACCGCACCCGACCTGGTGGTCGCAGGCGATGGCGAGAGCGTGACAGAATCTGTCCGTCGCATCATCGACCACCTCCGAGAACTCGGGGTACTCGGTGCAGTCGGCAACTGAACGATGAATCCTTTCCCCTCAGATACTTCGTTGCTGGCCATTGGCGGGCTAACGCTCGTTGCCCCGACCCTCAAGATCATGTACACCCCCACGCCAAAAGTGGCATGTAGCTCGATCAAATTGATGTTGGCCACCGCACAAGAGTCGCACCGTGTCGATCTGATCGATCAGATCACCAACCCGAGCGTGTCACGCCCCCAAACCATTCATGACCCCGTCATCAACGGGCTCACGCGGCTGGTGGACCTGCCGCAGCGGGAGATTGACAACATCTTTCGTTCACCCGACTGGGTTCGCGTGGCTGCGTTGCGCGACCCCGTTGCTCGTTCGTACTCAGCGTGGGAGAACCGTATTTTTCGCCGCGCCCCTGGCGATACGCAGAAGGCCATCGAGTTGTCGCATGACGTGTTGGTGGATGGCCGACTGGATCTGGCCGCCAGCTTTGCGCTCTTTGCCCAGATGCTCGGCGAACATACGGATGCGTTCACGATTGACCAGCACTTTCTTCCCCAAGCACACATTGTGCGTACCGACGTAATCAACTACGACATGCTGATTCAGGTCGACAAACAGGGCGACATGGAGCGCCTGTCTACGTTGATAAGCAAGCGTTCCGGCAAGACCATCACCGCATCTCGTTTGAACGAGGGCATGAAGGTTGACCTCACCAAGATCTGCGACGGGCACACCGCCAACCGACTGATGGCCACGTATTTCATGGATTATGAGGCGTTCGGTTTTGTGCCGCGTACGTATGCCCCGACCGTCGAGCCGTATCTCCTGAGTCAAAATGAAACACAGTTGGTCTATCAATTGCGCGGGGTGATGGAGCGTTTGTTGAGCGTCTCGCAGGCCTCCACCAAGCAGGCCGGTGCGCGATACGGCTTGCGTCAAGTTCGTCGCGCAGTGGTGCGCCGCGCCACTGGCGGCAGCGCGTATCGTGACAACCGCATCCTCGATCAGTGACCCTGCAATGAGTTCGAGCCAGCCACCCTCCGCAACGATTGCGCGCTCGGTGTTGGTGGTGCCGAACCTCAAGATTCTGTATTCACCCACCACCAAAGTGGCGTGCACCACCATCAAATGGATGCTTGCCGAGGCCGCTGGGTCGCTAAACATCGAGGCGATACCGCGATTGTTGGCTGCCAGTTTGCATCGCAGTCAGACCATCCACAATCGGCATGTGAGCGGCCTGCAAAGACTCAACGATCTGCCCCCGCAGCACATCGAAGAAATCTTGTCCTCACCCGATTGGGTACGTATCGCTGCCCTGCGCGACCCTGTTGCCCGTGCATATTCCGCCTGGGAGAACCGCATCTTCATGCGGGCCCAGGGCCGTGTTGGTGCAAACTTCGATGCGGTTCCCGATGTGCTCGCCGACGGCTGCATCAATATGACTGCCAGTTTCGCCTCGTTTTCACAGGCTCTTGTCGACCACACCGCCGAGTTCATGCACGACCATCACTTCGTGCCGCAATCACAGGTGGTGCGCAAGGCCGTGATCAACTACGACATGCTCGTGCGTATCGACGAACCAGGTGGTATCGACAGCATCGCTGCGCTGTTGCGCGAGCGCTCAGGCAAAGACATCCAGCCCCGCCGCCATAACGAAAGCATCGGGGTGCCGCTGGATCGAGTCTGTGACCAGCCAACTGCAGACCGCATCATGCAGGTGTACTCGGCCGACTACGACACGTTCGGCCTCCCACGTCGCCAATTTTTGACAACCATCGAGCCCTACATATTGAGTGCGTCCGAAACACAACTTGTCACATTGGTGCGTCAATCCGTCGAGCGTGTCACAAGCGTTTCACGGGCTGCCCAGTCAAAGATGTCTGCGCGATACGGCATCCGTCAGATTCGCAAGGCTTTTTTTCGCAAAGTATCGTTTGGGCGCATGTACAACACCCCACGGGGAATTCACTGGTGACGCCAACATCAGACGGCGCAGTGTCACCGGTGGCCCGCGTCGGCATCGTGACCGTGAGCGACCGCGCCTCGGCGGGTGTGTACGAAGACAAAGGTGGCCCGGCGATTCACGCGTTTCTCACCGCGCACCTCACCAGCGAGTGGCAAGCGGTCGCCCGCGTCATCAGCGACGATGTCGACACCATTGCACGCACGTTGCGCGACCTCGCCGACGTCGAGCACTGTTGCCTAATAGTCACCACGGGTGGCACAGGCCCAGCACCACGAGATGTCACCCCCGAAGCCACCGAGCAGGTGTGCAACAAGATGATGCCCGGGTTCGGCGAACTGATGCGTGTGGTATCGCTGCAAGTCGTACCCACCGCGATTTTGTCGCGACAAACTGCCGGCATTCGTGGTGCATCATTGATCGTGAACCTGCCAGGAAAACCATCGTCGATTGCCGAGTGTCTCGGCGCGGTGCTGCCGGCGATTCCTTATTGCGTTGACCTCATCGGTGGTGCTCGGCTAGAAGTGGGCGGCGGGCTCGCCGCATTCCGCCCGAAAGGCGCTTAGCGCGGCGCCTACAGTTTGGTCGGGTTCGGCGCGTTGCCGTAAACAACCTGTGGGTCAAACACTTTTTCGGTGATGGTGAATTTCATATCGAGCGGCCCGTCGGCAACTGGCGCAATCGGTACACTGCGATAAAAACACGAGCGATACCCCACGTGGCAACTTGCGCCACCTTGCACGTCCACTCGTAACCACACCGAGTCTTGGTCGTCGTCGACCAAAATCTCGCGCACCTTTTGCACCAAGCCACTCGTGGCACCCTTGTGCCACAGTTGTTTACGACTGCGGCTGTAGTACACCGCTTCGCCCAATTCGATGGTTTTGGCGAACGCCTCGGCGTTCATATTCGCCACCATCAGCACTTCACCGGTGTCGTGGTCGGTGGTCACCACCGGAATCAGCCCGTCAGCGTCAAAGCGCGGGGCGAGTTGTCGGCCTTCTTCAACCTGTTCCACACTCGTGCGTGCTGCATACCAGCGGTGCGATGTGTTTGTCACCCTCGCAAGGCTACGAGCCACTTACTGTGTCGGCTACGAGCCGAGTTTTACCCAGCCACCGACGAGCCCACTCATGAACCCACCGTCAACCTGCACATCAGTGGCATTCAGCCACTGCAATACTGGGTCAGACACGAACAGCAGCACCCGCGCAATGTCGTCGGCCGTGGCATCGCGACCGGTTTCGCGGGTGACCAGATCCAAAATTGGCCCAACCGATGCCCGGAAGTCTTTCAAAATTGGGGTGTGTACGGGCCCCGGGCTCACCGAGTTGACCCGCACACCATGCTCGCGCAGAAACCTCCCATGCTGTTTGGTGAGCACCACGACACACTCCTTGGAAAAGTCGTAAGCCCGCTTGCCATCCATCGGGTGGTCACGCACCCAGGCCACACCGGTGTCGTAGTCGGGTGTGGCGAGCAGTCGCTGCACCTCGTCAAGATGCGCCTGCCACTGTGCACCAGCAATCGATGCCACGTTGGTGATGGCTCCCCCGCGATTGATGCGCGGGACGAACAGCTCGGTGAGCATCCGCAAGCCCAACACATTGACGCGCATCGTGGTTTCAGGCTCAACGGTGCCGGGCACGCCGGCAATGTTGAGTAGTACATCAATTTCACCGACAATCGCCTTGGCTGCAGCCTCGATTGACGCAGGGTCGGCCATGTTGGTGCGAACGAACTGGTTGACGGGCAGATCAACAGCGTTGCGATCTAGCGCAATGACTTTTGCGTCAGCCTCGAGCAACAGTTCGGCGACACGACGACCGATGCCCGACGCAGCACCGGTGACCACGACTCGTTTGTCGCGAAACGCAAAGTGTGGCGTTGTCGCGCTTGTGCTGCTCATCGTTGCCTAGTTCTACTGGTCTTCATAAGGCTGACCAGCGGCCTTCGGCGCACGGCTCGCCCCGATGAAACCAGCCACCACAATCAGGGTCACCAGATACGGCGCCATGATGAGGAATTCGCTTGGAATGCCAGTGTCAAAATTGCCGATCTTCAGTCGCACTGCTTCTGCCAGTGCAAAAACGAGTGCACCACACAATGCACCAACTGGATGCCAGCGACCAAAGATCACCGCAGCAAGCGCAATGAACCCGCGACCATTCGTTATGTTCTGGTCGAAACGTCCGACAATGCCGATCGGCCACCAGGCACCCCCAACGCCGGCGACTGCGCCAGCAAGCAACAGATTTCGATAGCGCAGTTTGTTGACGTCAACACCGAGTGTGCCGGCGGCCCGTGGATACTCACCGATGGCCCGTGTTCGCAAGCCCCACTTGGTGCGATACAGACCCCAGGTCGCCAGGGCCACCGTGGCGAACGAAAAGTAGACGAAAATCGTTTGATCAAACAAGATTTGACCGAAAAACGGAATATCTGCAAACAGCGGAATACGTATCGGCATGACAGGCAGCAGGTTGTTCATCGTGTCACGATTCGGCACCAGCACACGGAAACTGATGAACGACGTGACCCCGAGGGCAAAGAAGTTGATGGCGAATCCCACGATGACCTGATCAACCTTGTAGCGAATCGACATCACCGCCAAGATCGCCGCGAGTGCGACCCCGGTCAGGATGCCAACCAAGGTTCCAAGCCACAGGTTGGTGAGTGATGCGCCAATGGCGCTCGTGCACGCCGACGCGAGGAGCATGCCCTCAATGGAGATATTGATGACGCCGCTGCGTTCACTCAGGATTCCAGCTACGGCCCCGAGCGTGATGGGCACACTGCGGGACACCGTGTCTTGTAACATGCCCACGAAACTGAACGAGTCACCCGCTGCTGCCCACGCCATGAAACTCATGAAGAATGCAGCGGTGGCCAACGCCAACACCACGTTCGACAGTTTCCCGAAACCACGCAGCAACTGCCCTGCCGCAATGGCGATGAGCACGATGCCTAATGCCCAACCGAACCCTTGGGCTGGCAGCGTGAACTGGCTTGATTCAGAGATCCTGAAGCCGGCGTCACCTGCGCGGCGGGTAAAAATGGTAAAGCACACGACCGCTAGCACCAAATAGGCGATGCCCAGACTGCGGGCACGTTTGCGCTGCTCTGCCGAAACAACGAGGCCTGGCGCTGCTGATGTACTCATCCGCCCCACCCCCGGAATGTTTGGCCGAATGATGTGGCTTCACCTCGCATGCGGAACATGGCTTTGACCAGTAGTGGTGCAGCAATGAACATGACGATGAGCGCGCGCAGCACGATGATGAGATCTATCGGCACGTCGGTGTCGACCTGCATCTGGCGACCACCTGCCTGCAGCGCGCCGAACAACAATGCCGACACGAGCGTTCCGATCGGTGTCGACCGACCCAACAACGCAACCGCAATGGCGTCAAAACCAATGTCGCCAGCCACGGTCGCACTGGCGTAGCCGTACAGACCGAGCACCTCTGAGCCACCCGCCAACCCCGCGAAGGCCCCCGCAATCGCCATCGAGGTCACCATCAACGATTTTGTGCGCATGCCGGCGTAGCGCGCCGCTTCTTGGTTGAACCCGGTTGCCTGCATTTCAAAACCGAGAGTGGTTTTGCGCAACAGCCACCAGAACGCGAATGTGGCGAGTAATCCAACGATGAACCCGGTGTGGGCGAGCAGGTCGATACGGTTGCCCATGAAACCAAAGAGCTTGGGCAACTTTGCTGAATCTTCGACGAATTTCGAAATCGCATCATCACGACCCTCACGTTTGAACAACTGCGTCTTGAGTAGCCACAACACGGTGAACGAGGCGATGCCGTTCAACATGATGGTGGTGATCACCTCATGGGCCCCGGTTCGCGCTTTCAACACACCGGGAATCGCCCCGAACGCCGCACCACCAGCAGCCGACGCCAAAAGCGCAAAGGGCACGTGAATGATTGGTGGCAATTGAAATGCAAACCCGACGAACAAACCCGTGACTGCCCCCGCCAACATCTGACCGGTGGCACCGATGTTGAATAATCCCGCCTTGAAGGCCGCCGACACAGCAAGACCCGCCAGCAACAGCGGCGTGGCACCCGTGATCGTGTTCGAAATCGCCCGCAACGACCCGAATGAACCCTTGAACAGACCCCAATATGCCCTGCCGACAGTGCCGAATGCCTTGCCGAGATTTCCATCTCCGAGCGCCTCAATATCGGTGATCACGATGATAAATGCACTGACGAACAATGCAGCAACGACGGCAAGCAGTGTGAAGCGCAGCGACTTCAGTGTCTCGTTCACGCCACAACCGCCGCCGGACGAGAGCCCGCCATGTACAGACCAATGTCCATGTGGCTTACTTTCTTGGGATCGACATCTGCCACGATTTTGCCGCGGTACATCACCAGTACGCGGTCGGCCAGCGACATCACTTCATCAAGTTCGGTGCTCACAACCAGCACCGCCCGACCAGCGTCGCGTTCTTTGACGATCTGAGCATGCACATATTCGATTGACCCGACGTCGATACCACGGGTTGGCTGGGCGGCAACCACGACACGGATATTGCGACTCAACTCGCGTGCAACGATCACTTTCTGCTGATTTCCACCCGACAATGTAGACGCCAGTTGTGACGGGTCGGTCGTACGAATGTCGTAGGCCGCGACGAGTTCCTGCGACTTGGCGGCGGCGGCATCCCACTTCATGCGGATGCCCTGCGAAAATTCAGCGTCGTGATAGCGAGTCAGGACAAGATTTTCGGTTATCGACAGTTCGGTTACCAGCCCCTGCCGCTGGCGGTCTTCGGGAATATGCGCCATCCCCGCAGCGTGGCGTTCCCGCGGCGAATCACCCGTGATATTTTTTCCACCGAGTGAGATTGATCCACTAGCGACGCGGCGCAAACCAGCAATGGCTTCGACCAATTCGGTCTGGCCATTGCCCTGCACACCAGCAACACAGACGATTTCCCCGACCCGCACCTCAAACGATGCACCGTCCACCACCGTGCGACCATCGGGATCGACGACGGAAACCCCGGCCAGCGTCAGCATTGCTTCACGCGGTGTCGCCGGTGCTTTGTCGACCACCAACAGCACGGGCCGACCAACCATCATTTCTGCAATTGCTGCTTCGCTGGTGTTCTTCGGCAACGCCTCACCAACCACCTTGCCGCGGCGCAACACATTGATGCGGTCGGCAATCTCAAGTGCCTCCTTCAATTTGTGTGTTATGAAGATGACACCCCGACCGGCCTCCACCAACGACCGAACTATCCCGAAAAATTCCAAAATCTCGCTCGGCGTCAACACTGCCGTCGGTTCATCAAACACCACGATTTTTGCATCGCGCATGAGCACTTTTACGATCTCCACACGTTGCCGCACACCCACGGATAGGTCTTCGATGATCGCATCCGGGTCTAATTCGAGGTGGTACCTGTCGGACACCTCGCGCACCATGCGCCGCGCCTCGTCAATATCCAACGACCCGAATCGACCCGTCGGCTCGACACCGAGCACCACGTTCTCGGCGACCGTCATTACCGGCACCAACATGAAGTGTTGGTGCACCATGCCGATACCGGCTGCAATCGCATCGGCCGGCGAAGAGAATTGGGTCGCTTGACCGTCGATGAGCAGTTCGCCCTCGTCGGCCCGGTACAGCCCATAGAGCACGTTCATTAGCGTGCTTTTGCCCGCACCATTTTCACCGATCAGGGCCAGCACTTCACCAGTTTCCACCGACAAGTTCACGTTGTCGTTGGCGACAACACCAGGGAATCGTTTGGTGATGCCCCGCAATTCAAATTTCATTTCGTGCATCACCCCTTATGTCCAAGAACAGTAATACAACGAAACGGGGCGGGCCGCTTTCGCGACCCGCCCCGCACGTTCAGCGCAATGAAGCGCTCTTAGATCTTGATTGATCCGTCTGCGATACCTGCACCGATGGCCTCAACTTCGGCCTTCAGAGCGTCGGGAACGGCGGTGAATGCAACACCGACACCACCGTTGGCAAGCGTGCCCACGTAGTTGTCAGTGACACCACTGCCTTCGACCACATCTTTGATCGCCGCGAACACGGCTGCGTCGATTTTCTTCAGCACCGAGGCGATGTACACCGCGGCTGCGTCAGGGTTCGACACGCTCATGTCAACGTCAACACCGATGATCCTGACCTTGCCACCCGACTCCAACGCGTACTGCGCTGAGCCAAGACCCACTGGGCCGGCAACTGGGAAGATGATGTCGGCGCCTTCGTCGGCCTGACTCTTGGCAATGTTCTTGCCATCGTCAAGGCTGTCAAAGTTTCCGGCGAATGTGCCGTCTTTGCCGTCCCAACCGAGCAATTTCACGGTTGCACCCTTTTGGGTGTTGTAGTACTCAACACCCTTGCGGAAGCCTTCCATGAAGATGGTCACTGGCGGAATGTTGATACCGCCGTACGTGCCGACGATACCGGTCTTGCTCATTGCAGCCGACAAGTAACCAGCCATGAATGACGGCTGGTCTGTGGCGAACACGAGACCGCGAGCGTTGGCGATTGCTGGATCGTACGCGTAGTCGACGATGGCGTAGCTAAGACCAGCATTGGCCTCGGCTGCTGCCTTCGTTGCATCACCCAAGAGGAAACCCACCGTGACGGTGATGTTGCAACCCTTGTCAGCGAACGACTGAAGGTTCGGTGCGTAGTCGGCATCGCTTGCTGACTCGAGCAAGTCGATGGTGACACCGAGCTCGGATTCAGCCTGCAGCATGCCGGCGTAGGAAATCTGGTTGAAGCCCTTGTCATCAACACCACCGGTGTCGGTGACCATGCAGGCGAGAGTGCCGGCGCCAGGCAGTGGCGCTGTGGTCTCTTCTGTGACTTCTTCTTCTTCTGCGACTTCTTCCGTTGCATCGTCACTGCCACAGGCGCTGGCGATCAGCGCGAAAGCGGCAATGGCGAGCGCAGCAGACTTAAGTCCTTTGTGCTTCCTCATTGTCTATTTCTCCCTCTCGTGCAACGGGTGTCGCACGTGTTTGTAGTTACTTTCGATTTTAACACAAGTTGATGGCTCGACGCCATGATACTCCCGTTTTGACTGGACTAAACGAGGGCTCCGCGGTGCTGACGTTCCACTTTGCGCTTCATGAGTTCCCAAGTCAGAGTCAAGTAATCTGCTTTTTCAACCAACGCCCGAACGTGTGCACACTGCGCCTTAGGCATTGGTTCAGCTTGAGTCGCCGACAAAGTCACGTCGAGCTGTGCGGCGTACGCAAACGTTGCGTGCAAGGCAACAGCTTCACCCACGTCGGATCCAACCGTTATCGCGCCATGCCATGGGATGATGATGGCAACATCGGTCTGACGCAGCGCAGGTGCGATTGCTTCAATCGTGTCGTCAGGCACGATTGCCGTTTTCTCCCAAAAATAAGTACACAAGTTGTGCCACATTTTTGGCTCACGCGCAAAAGCAGATTGAGCCGTGACCCAAAAACCATGAGTATGAACGACGGCGTGGACATCCTGCCTGTGTATGTAAATACCATGGTGAAAGCCGATACCTGGACTAATTTTTCGATCCCCGGCAAGTTGGTTTCCCTCGAAATCAAGCTTGACAACATCTTCGAGTTCAATTTCTTCGAAGCACTTGTCGAGCACGTTGGTCCAATACTCCTGTTTGCCGGGAACACGCACAGATACATGGCCCCCGATGACCCCACCCAGCCCGTGCGCACCAAGTGCTCGGCAAGCCGTGAGTACTTCGTCTCGTTCAACAGACATATCTGCCTCCTTCATGAAGAATACTATCCAAAAGTCAACTCGTCAATGAGTCTAGCGCTCGGGCCTTCTCCGCCCTATTGAGTTTCGCATTCAGAGTGCAGTGATAGCAAGTTGATAGCAGTGAGACCTGGAGGCCTTAGTAATCACGGCATCATTCGAAGCGTTTATTTCTTGTTTTCTCAAAAGTTCGCAAGAGAAGACCAAGTTTGTTCTTCCGATGTAGTTTTTTTCTGGTTACTACTCCCAACATTTCGTTTTCGAAGTGCAGCTCGCAACAACAGTTTGATTCGCTGACTTTTGCGCAGGTTTCCATAGTGTCAACCAAAAAATAAGTTGGTCGTGAGAGGGTTTCAGTCGGGGCTGTATCCGTGTACAAGGTCGAGGTTGGCCCCCGTCAGATTGGCCCCCGTCAGATTGGCACCCGTCAGGTCTGCGCTGGTCAGATTTGCACCCGACAAATTTGCTTCAGTAAGGTTCGCGCCAGTCAGGTCTGTGCCCCCAAGGTATGCATCCGTCAGATTTGCGCCAGTCAGGTTTGCTCCCGACAAATTTGCAAATAATAGGAGTGCGCCCGTCAGGTTTGCGCCAGACATGTTTGCGCACAGTAGAAGCGCCCCCGACATGTTTGCCCCCGACATGTTTGCGCCAGACATGTTTGCCCCCGAAGGGTTTGCGCCGATCAGGTATGCGCCGATGAGGTTTGCCCCCGACAGGACGGCACCGGTCAGATCTGCGCCTAACAGGTTCGCACCTGCGAAGTTTGCGCCCGTCAGGTCTCGGCGAGACAGGTTGATATCTGCCAGATTTCTGTGGGGTACGAAGTCATCGAAATCCGTCATGCTTGGAAGTTACAACGTGAATGAGTCACAATAACGATGTTTTATCACGAACCATAACCCACTTGCCGAACGTCTGAGATCGGGTCGTTGCCGCGACCATCGCCGTGCCGCCGTTTGCGCTGCGCTGACGTTTGACGAACTGGTGCGGTCAGTTGGTAGCAAATTGGTAATACGACTTCCAAAACAAGGCACTGCGACCCCTACGCCACAAGTGTCAGACCCAATAACGACGCCACTATGCGAACACGACGAACACGACGGAAGTGGGCCAGGTAGGGATCGAACCTACGACCAAGGGATTATGAGTCCCCTGCTCTGACCACTGAGCTACTGGCCCCGGTGGAAATCGTGGCTCCGGGGGTGGGGCTCGAACCCACGACAAACGGATTAACAGTCCGTTGCTCTACCAACTGAGCTACCCCGGAATTGCTTTGTCAGGCTACTCGTCTTCTACAAAAGAGCGCAGCCCACTGTTGTTGTGCGGGTGGCGCATTCGAGCCAGCGTCTTTTGTTCGATCTGACGCACCCGCTCGCGGGTGATCTTTTCTTTGTCGGCGACTTCCTCCAAAGTGTGCTGCTTGCCGATGAACTCGCCCAACCCGAATCGCATCGACATGATGCGACGTTCACGATTGGGCAGGCCGTCGAGCGACTTCTCAATTTGATTGACCAACTCGCGTTGCACGGTTTCACTGAGCGGATCTGCAGCGTCGGGGCTGGCCAGGGTCTCACCAACGGTGAGATCGTCGATGTCGACACCAACTGGTGCGTCAAGACTGGCCGTTGAAAGCGTGAGTTGTTCGATCTCGAACAACTTTTCGACCGTAATGTCGCAGCGCGCCGCAACCTCCTCAGGTGTCGGGTCACGGCGCAGTTCAGCGGTGAGCTCGCGTTTTGAGCGTTGCACCCGGTTGACGATCTCCATCATGTGGCCCGGGATGCGGATATTGCGACCTTGGTCGGCCATTGCCCGTGTCATTGACTGACGAATCCACCATGTGGCATAGGTCGAGAACTTGAAGCCCTTTGCATAGTCGTACTTATCAACGGCATGCATCAGACCGATGTTGCCCTCTTGAATGAGGTCAGACAAGTGCAACTCCTTGCGGTCATACCGGCGAGCGATCGACACAACCAGCCGCAAATTTGCCCGAACCATGCGGTCCTTGGCTTTCTCGCCAACCTTTACGAGGTCGCGCAGGCGTTTGCGCTCGGGTGCTTCAAGCTTGCCCTTGCCGTCAGCGAGGCGCTGGGCGGCGTGTTGGCCATCTTTCACGGCTTTACCGAGCGTTTTTTCTTCGGCTGATATCAGCAACGGCACCTGGCCGATTTCGTTCAGGTACTGACGAACGGTGTCGGGTGAATCGCCACCAGAAATTCTTGGACCCCTCATTGAATAATCAGGCCTCGACCGTGGAACAAACGTCGTACAGCCATGTCAATAAATCCGTCACATCCGAGTCTGCCACATCGCGGCCACTCAACTTGTCCACCTTCTGTTTGATCACCCGGTCCCGACCAATGACCTCGGTCGAGGTGTTGCTCACCCGACGCCCAAGTTCGCGACGAATTGCGGCACGCAACAGATTGATGCCCTCCTTACGCGGGTCGGCAGTGGCATCGGCATCGAACACGAGCACCCGGCTCAGTAAATCGAGTGCGTCAGGGTCGAGGTTGGTTTCGGCTTGTTTCGGATTGCCACCATGCTGCAGCAGCGCCTGAAACACGCGCCGGTGCGTCTCACTGGCAAAGACGTCCTGCGAAACGATGCCCGTCACCGCATCAAAGTCGCGCAACATCAACGCCAAGATCACGAACTCGGCATTCTCACGACCATGTGTCGGCGCCACAGCTGCACCCTCGCTGCGCGCCCGCTTCTGTTCGAGCTGGCGGTCTACCTTGCGCAGCATCTCGTCGGCCGGATAGCCGAGTGCAGCCGCCAACTGGCCTGCGTACTCGCGCCGAATGAACACATCAGGATGCTCGTTGATGATCGTGAGCGCCCGTTCGGCAACCCGTAACTTTTCCTCGGGCGTCGTGGCTTTGGCACCGTCCAGCACCCTGCGCATACGAAACGCCATGAACGCTTCGGCACTTTCGACCGCCGCTAGCAAGCTCTGCGGGTCGCTATCAGCCAACTCACCTGGGTCTTTGCCGCCGGTGAAACGCACCACTTTTACCTGCACGTCGATTTTGCGTTCCCACTCATAGAAGCGTTCGGCGGCACCTTGACCGGCGGCGTCAGCGTCGAAGGCCAGCACGACATTATTGGCGAACCGCTTCATCAACCGCACGTGATCTTCGGTCAGCGCCGTTCCACAGGTGGCGACTGCGCGTGTGAACCCGATGCGATGAAACCCGATCACATCGGTGTAGCCCTCACACACGACGATCTGATCGGCTTTGACGACATCGACCTTCGCCCAATTGAGCCCGTAGAGCGTCTTTGACTTTGCGTAAATCTTCGACTCGGCGGAGTTTTTGTATTTGGCCGGGTCGGTGCTGCCAGGCAGTACGCGCCCACCGAACGCCACTGCTTCACCTGAATCTTTGAAGATCGGAAACATCACCCGGGCCCGAAACGAATCCTGCATCCGCCCACGGCTGTTCGTGAAGCCCAGCCCACAATCACGTAACACGTCTTCGGCCACCCCGAGTTCGGCACTCAACGCATCCCAAGCGTCAGGCGCCCACCCCAATTTGAACTGCCGCGCAACATCGCCACCCAAATTGCGCGTACGCAAATATTCGCGGGCATCCTTGGCGTCAGGCGCGGTGAGCAGGCGCTGGTGGTACCACTCGACGGCTTGATTCATCACTTCGAACAATTGCTTGTTGCGTTGACGGTCGCGCGACGGCCCACCCGTGGTGTAGGTGAGGGTGACACCGGCCTTGGCCGCCAGATGCTCGATTGCGCCCACGAAGTCGAGTCGCTCCACCTCCTGGACGAACTTGAACACGTCACCCGATGCACCACACCCGAAGCACTTGTAGCGACCGGTTTCGTCGCGCACGTTGAACGACGGAGTCTTCTCGCCATGAAAAGGACACAACCCGAGGTAATTTCGCCCGGCACGCTTCAGCGCTACGTAGTCGGCGATAATCGCAGAAATCGGCTGGGCTGCCCGCACCCGTTCAACATCGTCGTCAGCGATAGCCACGCGCGCACACTAGTTCTAGGTGGGTAGGCGCTTCTGGCCTTGTCGCTTATTGGCGACGATCGAGGCGACGACACCGGTAACCAAAAAGCCCACGATAATCGCCAGCGAAATAGCGACAGGAATATGTATTTCACGCCAGGCCAGTGTCATCTTGATGCCGACATAAATCAACAGTGCCGAGATGGTTTGCGGCATGTACACGAATCGCGCACGCATGTCGGCCAACAAGAAAAACAGCGCTCGCAACCCGAGAATCGCCCAAGCGTTGGAGGCAAACACGATGTACTGTTCGCGACTCACGGCGAGCACGGCCGGCACCGAGTCGACCGCGAACACCACGTCGGTGACTTCGATAATGACGAGCACCGCCAGCAGCGGCGTGGCCAGACGCTTGCCGTTCACTCGGGTGAACATCTTTTGGCCGTCGTAGTGCTCGACTGACGGCACGAATCGCCGAAACAGACGCATGGTCCGGGTGTCGTTCGGGTCGCTCTCTTTATCTTTGGCTTTCAGTATCTTCCAACCCGTATAAACAAGGAAGAGCCCGAACACCACCAACAGCACCTTGAAGCGGTTGATGACTGCCGTACCCACGAGAATGAAAACGAAGCGCATGACGAGCGCGCCGAAAATACCCCAAAACAGCGTGCGGTGCTGATACTCGCGGGGTACCGCGAAGTGCGCGAACACCACCGCCCACACGAACACATTGTCGACCGAGAGGCTCTTTTCGATTAGATACGCACTGAGGTATTCAACGGCTGCCCCGCCACCCTCGCCTTGGCCGGCGAACATGGCGGCAATCACACCGGTAAATGCCAGACCCAAACCAATCCAAATCGCGCTCTCGATCGCTGCCTCACGAATATCTACGACATGTGCTTTGCGGTGAAAGACGAGCAAATCAACGAGCAGTGCAGTTGCGATGACACCGATCAGCAGCGGCCAGCCCCACACGGGCACATCGACATCAACGAAATTCTGCGAACCAGAGGCGGCAGCGAGCAGCGATGAAATGACTGGGGGAAACATATTTGGTGACAGTTTAGTTGTCGGAGGTACGACGTCGCATGATGAACCGCCCGTTTACTTCGTGCCAGATTTCGCACCACCGATGATTGCTTGGGCTGCTGCGAGACGGGCGATCGGCACCCGATACGGCGAGCAACTTACGTAGTCAAGACCAGCACGGTAGAACAGCCCGATCGACTCGGGGTCACCTGCGTGTTCGCCACAGGCACCGAGTTTGAGTTTGCGTTTTGCCTTGCGCCCCCGCTTCACCGCAATTTCGACGAGTTCACCGACGCCGGTCTGATCGATGGTCTCAAACGGGTTGCGCTTCAGTAAACCCGCCTCGAGGTAGTCGGGCATCATACGACTTTCAACGTCGTCACGACTGAAACCAAAGGTCATTTGCGTGAGGTCGTTCGTACCGAAACTGAAGAAGTCGGCATGCACCGCAAGTTCGCCGGCACACAACGCCGCCCGCGGTGTTTCAATCATCGAGCCGATGGTGACCTGTGGTCGCCGTGCACGCTTACCAGCCGTTGCGACCTGTGGTCGTCCGGCAAATTCTGCAAGCACACCTTCCACCCAGCCGCGGGCCAGCACCAACTCGTCGGCGGTAACTATCAGCGGAATCATTACTTCGATGATTGGCTCACCACCTTCCGCCGCCACCTGGTCAGCAGCTTGCATGAGTGCCCGCACCTGCATTGCATACAGACCAGGTTTCATCACGCCGAGACGTACACCCCGAATACCGAGCATTGGGTTGACCTCCGCCCATGAATGGGCTGCGTCCAGCAGGAGCTGTTCATCTGCGGCGAGGCCAACGGTGGCAGCTTTGACCTCCAGGTCGTCAACGCTGGGCAGAAATTCGTGCAACGGTGGGTCGAGCAACCGCACGGTCACGGGCAACCCGCTCATGGCCCGCAGGATGACGGCAAAGTCTTCTCGCTGCGCCACACGCAACTCTTCGAGTGCAGCGATTTCCTCCTCGGGTGAAACGGCAAGAATCATTCGTCGCACAACAGCCAGGCGATCGGGGGCCAAGAACATGTGCTCGGTGCGGCACAAGCCGATGCCTTCGGCACCGAAGTTGCGTGCAACAGTGGCATCCTCGCCCGTGTCGGCGTTGGCACGCACCGCAAGTTTGCCTTTGCGAATCTCGTCGGCCCACCGCAACATCGTGTGGAACTCCGCGGGCAGTTGTGCATCCGTCAGCGCGAGCGCACCGAGCATGACTTCACCGGTTGCCCCATCGAGCGAAATGGTGTCACCCTCCCGCACGACGATGTCACCCACGGTGAATTGCCTGCCGTCAATCTTCACCGCGTGGGCGCCAACGACGGCGGGGGTTCCCCAGCCACGGGCGACCACGGCAGCGTGACTAACGAGGCCTCCACGCGCCGTCAAGATGCCCTTGGCGGCCAACATGCCGTGCACGTCTTCGGGGCTCGTTTCAACTCGCACCAGAATGACAGAGTCGCCGTTCCTTGCTGCGGTTTGCGCGTCATCGGCAGTGAAGTACACCTTGCCGACCGCCGCCCCCGGTGAGGCAGCCAAACCTTTGGTGATGACCGACGTTTTGTTCGCGAATTGTGGATGCAACACCGAGTTGAGGTGCTCGGCGGTGATGCGCATGAGTGCGGCCCGCTTGCTGATCTTCCACGGATATTTCTTGGTGCCACCGCGCTTCACCATTTCAACGGCGATGCGCAGGGCTGCGGCACCCGTGCGCTTGCCGACACGGGTCTGCAACATCCACAAACAGCCATCCTCGATCGTGAACTCGGTGTCGCACATGTCTTTGTAGTGGCGCTCTAGTCGCCCGAAAATGTCGAGCAACTGTGCATGCACCACCGGAAATTGACCCTGCAGGGTTGCCAGGTCGTCGGTGTTGCGAATACCCGCGACCACATCTTCACCCTGGGCGTTGATGAGATAGTCGCCATAGGGCTGGTTTTCACCGGTTGCCGCATTACGCGTGAAACCAACGCCAGTCCCCGACCGACTGTTGCGATTGCCGAACACCATCGCCTGCACGTTCACGGCCGTGCCCAGGTCGTGACTGATTTTTTCGCGCACGCGGTAGGCGATGGCACGCGTGCCATTCCATGAACGAAACACCGCTTCGATTGCGCCACGCAACTGCTTGGTGGGTTCCTGGGGGAAGTCTTTGCCGGTTGCACGTTTGATGATGTTCTTGTACTGCTCGCACAGTTCCTGCAATTTCACCGCAGAAATGTCGGCGTCATGTTGCACACCGAGCGTGGCTCTTGCCTGTTCAAGTGGCTGTTCGAACTGGTGGCCATCAACACCGAGCACGATGCGGCCGTACATCGCCACAAAACGTCGGTAGCTGTCGTAGGCAAAGCGTCGGTCATTCGTCGACTTTGCCAACCCCGCGACACTCGCATCGTTGAGGCCCAGGTTGAGCACCGTGTCCATCATTCCGGGCATCGAAAATTTGGC
This sequence comes from Bifidobacterium breve, assembly GCA_945862045.1. Lineage (GTDB taxonomy): Bacteria > Actinomycetota > Acidimicrobiia > Acidimicrobiales > Ilumatobacteraceae > F1-60-MAGs027. The sequence continues at coordinate 888 of CAMAWR010000017.1, read as the reverse complement.
ACCCGAGCGCACCGATACGAGCAACGGGTCGTGCGCATCACCGAGTTTGCGACCCATCTTTTCTTCCAGCACGGTGATTTGTGTGGCGATTTCTTGGTCGAGACTCTTCGGCCAGCCACCGCGCATGTAATCGTGGCACGCATCGGTGGTCACCGTGAAACCGTGTGGTACGGGCAACTTGAGCACGGTCATCATCTCGGCGAGGTTCGCGCCCTTACCACCAAGCAGATCTTTCATGTTCATCGGCGCCTTGCGATGCTTGTGGTCAAAGGCGTAGACGTAGGTCATATTCGTGCGCAGTCTATGGATGCATCACTGCTTGAGTAACTCAGCAGCGGCAAAATACGCACGACGCACCGAAACCAATGCGTACTCCCCGGCCACCGATGTGCAACGCCCGATTTCGTCGGTGGCGGTGCGATAGGGCTCGCCGGCAATCGCGCGGGGCGTGTCGATGGCTGATTGGGCCAACAAGCGCATGAGCGAATGTGGCGCGGTGCTGCCGCGGCTGTCCATGCGCTCGACCAACTCTTGTCCGGGATAGCAACCTTTCGTGAACGACACGGCGATGTCGACCAAACCTGTTTCAGCAGGCAACGAGTTGGTGTCGATATCAACGCCGAAGATCGGCCACGCGCAACGTACGCGCTCGGTGTGATACTCGGCGTCGGTGCCCGCGCTGATCGGCGTGCTCAATGTGCCAAAAATGTCGACGGCGCCACTACCAGATCGCCACGCAGCAACGGCCTCTGACTGGGTAAGTAACTGGGCAGTCAGTGCATCGTCCAGACCACGCACGGCGGTGACGCCCTGCTGGGTCAACACAAATTCACACTGCACACGAATCTTGAATTTATTCAGTCGGGTAAGGGCCGATGCCCCGCAACC
>CAMAWR010000016.1 GCA_945862045.1 Bifidobacterium breve | reverse complement strand
CGAACGGGCCGTCATCATCGGCCACGACTGGGGTGCTCCCGCGGTGTGCGGTGCCGCACTCGACGCGCCGCAACGCTGGAGCAAAGTGGTGAGCATGGCGGTGCCACCTGGCCCGGCACTCGGTGCGGCGTTCGTCGGCCATCTCGCCCAGATTCAGCGCAGTTGGTACATGTTCTTTTTCCAGCACGGTTTGTCGAACCATGTTGTCGCGGCCAACGACATGGCATTCATCGACTTGCTGTGGGCACAGTGGTCACCTGGGTATGAGGCCACGGTCGATCTTGCACATGTCAAAGACGCCTTGCGCAACGCCAACCACCTGCAGGCCGCGCTCGGCTACTACCGCGCAACACTCGGCGATGGCAAGCGCGATCCTGAATTGGCGGCACTACAACAACGCATGGGTAGCGAGGTGCCCGCGCAACCGCTGCTGTACCTGCACGGCGAAAACGACGGCTGCGTCGGACGCGACGTAGCCCTGGCGGCACAGGCGATGGTGCCGAAACATGTGCAATTCGAGTTCGTGGCCGATGCCGGCCATTTCATGCAGCTCGAACAACCTGCGCGGGTGAATCAACTCATCATCGACTTTGTTGCGCGTTAGGCAAATCAACGATGCAGAGTAAAAAGTACTACGGCAAGCGACAGGTCTCACCGTCGACCACGACCAAACCATCACGCACCAGCGAATCAAGTAATCGCATTGCTCTCGCGTCATCGGTTGCCACACCCATCGCGCGAGCAAGTTCGTTGCTCTGCACGCCACGTTCGGCGAGCAGCTTCATCAAACGTCCGCGCGCCTGGCGATCCGAGCCATCAAATCGCTTCTGTGGTTTGCTCGTGAGCGCACTGCCTTGGGCAGGGTCTTGGCCACCAGGCCACCCACAATGTCGGCTAATCGGGCAGTCGTCACAATGCGGATTGCGCGCCGTACACACCTGCGCACCGAAGTCCATCATCACTTGATTCCATTCCCATGCACGACCATGCGGCAACATTTCGTCGGCTAAGTCCTGCGACTGTCGCGCCGACAGCGGTGTGTTCGTGACCCTCGCCAAGACTCGCGCCACGTTGGTGTCGACCACCGCCACATCGGCACCGTCAGCGAATGCCATCACGGCACGTGCCGTGTACGGCCCAACTCCTGGCAGTGACTGCAAGGTCTCCAGATCACCCGGCACCTGTGAGTCATGATCTGCAACGATGTGCCTGGCCGCATCGTGCAGATTCTTGCAACGCCGCGGATAGCCCAGCCCACTCCACAATCGCAACAAGTCCGCGAGTGGCGCAGCTGCACAGTCGGCCACCGTCGGGTATTGCACCATGAATGCGAGGTACTTCGGCACCACCCGCGACAACTGTGTTTGTTGCGCCATCACCTCGCTCACCAGCACCGACCAGCGGTCACGGGTGGCTCGCCATGGCAAGTCACGCAACCGTGGCAACCCCCACTGCAGCAGTGGTGCAGTGAGCGGATTTACTCCGCCCAGACGTCGCGACCATCGTGGGGTCGCTCGCGCGTGGGTGCCGCGCTGCGCTTCCACACCATCACGCGACGACGGAAGTAACACACTTCCTTGCCGTCTTGATTGAAACCTTTCGTCTCAACGGTGACCACACCGCGGTCAGGCTTTGACTTCGACTCCGCCACTTCAAGCACGCGAGTTTCGGCGTGGATCGTGTCGCCATGGAACGTTGGGTGTTTGTGTTGCAGGGTTTCCACCTCGAGATTGGCGATTGCGGCGCCGCTCACGTCGGGCACGCTCATGCCCAACACCAACGAGTACACCAGGTTGCCCACGACCACGTTGCGGCCTTGCACACTGCGTGCGGCAAACCAGTCGTTGGTGTGCAGCGGATGATGGTTCATCGTGATCATGCAGAACAAGTGATCATCGGCCTCGGTGATGGTCTTGCCTGGCCAGTGCTTATAGATGTCGCCGACGACGAAATCTTCGAGGTGTCGACCGAAGGGGCGTTCGTGAATGGTCATGATGTCAAGAATAGGTGCGGGGCAACGACACCATTAGGCAACGTCACTACTCGTCGCGCGGCCGTTGCTGGGGCTGCTCGCTGGTGTCTTCGTATTGCGGGGTGGCAAACAAGCCGGTGCGGTCACGAGGTGCATTCTTTTCGATCCACTGCGCCTTTGACTGTTGCACCTGCGAACCGGCACGGGTTACCGACTGCAAGCGTTTCAGCCGTGATCGGGGGCTTGGCACTGGTGCCACTGCGCCGATGCGCAACGACGCGTAACTCACCGCCCCAACCAAAATTGGCAGCCAAAACTGCGCGATGCGATACGTGAGCACGGTGACCGTTGCAGTTGCCAGCGGCACACCGAAGCCCACGAGTGTCGGGATGTACACACCTTCAACGATGCCCAAACCACCAGGCGTGATGGGAATTGAGGCCAGCACGTTCGTCAACCCGAATGCCACGAGCAGGCCGTCGACAGAAATGTTCCCGCCGAAGGCACGCAAAAACAGCCACAGCGCCAACAGATCGAGCAACCAATTGGCGGCTCCCCACACGATGACCCTCTTCAACACTTCACGCTCAGCAACCAAACCACGAACTCGATCGCGCAGGTGATCCATCACACTGGCGACGGATTCACCATCGCGGCCGAGTCGGTCGTAGATCCAGCGCACGACTCGATGAAGACGGCCCTTGTCATCCACCAGTCCCAAAACGATTGCACCAACGCCCGCCATCAACACGGTGCCGGCCACCGCCGCCGTACCGTAAATCGGGCTCGACCCGCGCAACGGAATGGAGACGATCAAACCAATCCACAACAACACGTTGAGAATGACCGCCGAGCCGATACCGGCAGTTGCCAACGCAAAGCCGGCATCCGCCTTGGCGATGCCCGAGCTCGTGATCAGCCGAAACCCGAGGGCATTGCTGGCCGCACTCCCCCCAGGCAAAACACTGCCGAGGGCCCGGGTACTGAGTTGAATACGGAACAGATCAAAGCGTGTGAGCCGACTGGCATCGGGGCCTAGTGCGGCGTGGGTGAGCAGGGAGTAGCAATACAGCGCCACGAATTCCAGACCAATGGCGGCCGCCAAAAGCACTGGGTCGATTTGGCGCAGGTCCCCGATGGCACCGCGAAAGGCAGGCACGAGTGGTAGCACGAAGAAATAGATGACCACGGCGAAAAGCACCCACCGCAGCGCCTTCAGCATGCCCCCCAGCGTAAGAGGGCGAGGTGGCGTCTGCCACGGTTGGCCTATGGTCTATTTTCCCGTACGAGCAGCCATTCAGAAAGACGTTTCACTACCGTTGAAGCTCGTGCACGACTCACTCAAAGACCTCACCACTGCCGCGTCCATCGTTGAGGGCACTGCCCAGCTGTTGCGTCGCGCAACGAAACGACTCGCCGAAAGCGGTGGTCCCGAGCGCCAACAAGTGCTCGCCTACGATCTCGCCCACACCAGCGCTGCACTCGAGACTGCCCGCTCACTCATCGACTACGGCGCCAAGGGTGAACTCGAAGCCGCAATCACCTGTGCCTTTGTTGCCGACATGGTGCACGACTTCGCCACACGACTCATCGGCCGCGAACAAATGTGGGCTGTCAATCTCAGCGAGTTGTCAGGTTTCGACCCATTCATCGCCACCTATCGCGCACCCGAGCTTCTGGCATCACTTGCCTCGTCGCCAGGCCCGCGTCACCTCGACGACGACTACGAAATGGTGCAAGACACCTTTCGCAGCTTCGGCAAAAAAGTGGTCGGCAAACACGCCGAGCATGTGCACCGCGAGAATGCCGATGTTCCCGAAGAGATCATCAGCGGTCTCGCCGACATCGGCGCCTTCGGTCTGTCGATTCCATCCGAGTACGGCGGCTTCAGTGAGGGCGGCGAAGGCGAGTACATGGCCAGTTGTGTTGCCACCGAAGAACTCTCCCGTGCCTCACTCGGCATCGGCGGCTCGCTCATCACGCGTCCCGAAATTCTCACCCGGGCACTCGTCAAGGGTGGCACCGAGGCACAGAAGACCTACTGGTTGCCGAAACTCTCCACCGCCGAAGTAATGGTGGCGGTTGCCGTAACCGAGCCCGACTACGGCAGCGACGTCGCGTCGTTGAAGACCACTGCGGTCACGGCCCAACGAGACGGTGTCGACGGCTATGTCATCAACGGCGTCAAGACGTGGTGCACCTTCGGTGCCCGCGCCAACGTGCTCATGTTGCTGGCTCGCACCGACCCCGATCGCACCAAGTCGCACCGTGGTCTCAGTTTGTTCATCGTGCCCAAACCACTCGGGGATGCACACGGCTTCGTGTTCAAACAGGACGGTGGCGGAAAAATGGAAGGTCGCCCGATCGACACCATCGGCTACCGGGGTATGCACTCGTACGAAATCGCCATCGAAACCTGGTTCGTGCCCGCCGATCATCTGATCGGTGAACAAGACGGTCTCGGCAAGGGCTTTTATCTGCAGATGGAAGGTTTCGAAAACGGTCGCCTGCAAACTGCGGCACGAGCGGTGGGCTTGATGCAAGCGGCCTACGAAGCGGCCTACGACTATGCCAACAATCGCAAGGTGTTCGGCAAGAACATCATCGAATTCGAACTCACCCAAATAAAACTCGGCCGCATGGCTGTCATCATCCAAGCGTCACGACAATTCAGTTACGCCGTCGCCAAAATGATGGGCAAGGGCGAAGGTGCGATGGAAGCCAGCATGGTGAAGGCCTACGTATGCAAAGCCGCCGAGTGGGTCACTCGCGAAGCGATGCAAATCCATGGCGGTTATGGCTACGCCGAGGAGTATCCAGTCAGCCGCCTCTACGTCGACGCGCGCGTCTTGTCGATTTTTGAGGGTGCCGACGAAACGCTGTGCCTGAAGGTAATCGCGCGTCGTCTCGTGGAATCGGTGCAGGGTTAGTCGACCCACGCCAGCAATTCGTGCAGCGAGCGTATTCGCTCACAGTCATAGCCGGCATGGTCATCGAACGGGTCGTACAACAACGGCACTAAACCAGCAGCGAGTGCGCCGCCAACATCATTGACGTACGAGTCGCCGACATATGCCACTCGTTCAGGCGACAGATTCAGTGCAGCAATCGCATCACGAAAGATTCGTGGGTCAGGTTTGGCAAAGCCGATGACGTGCGAGTCGGTCACGATGCTCACCGGCACGCCTGCGCCAGGGCCCACCTGGCAGATGCACAAATTGTTGAGCGTCGCTTCGATCTGACCACTGGCGTTCGACACGATGCCGATCGGAACTTTGCGGTGATACAACTGTCCGAGGGCAGCCACCGATTCGAGCAACGGGAATCGCCAGTAATACGGCGAAAAGAGTCGCCGCATTACTCGCGCGGCAGCGACGATCTGATCCTCGTCAATGCCGGCGACGCGAAGATAAGCATGGCGATACGTGTCCCAGGTGATTTTGTCGATCGACCCGCTGGTGCTCAACCCTGCTGCTGCGTCAAGTGCCTCCATGCCGGCGTAGTGACAACGGGTCAGCACACTCATATCGGTTGAGCCACCGAAGGGTGCAATCGCCATGCTCGTGGCCATCGGATCAGGTATTACAAAGATGCCACCCGCATCAAAGAGCACACCGTCAAACCGTTTGGTCATTACGAGTGACTATTTCGAGCGAACAAGACCGGCGCGCGTACCACGCGAGATGAACTTGAGCGCCATCTTGCGACTCGCTTCGTCGATCATTTCGTCGCCGAACATGACGGCACCTTTGCCCTCACCTTCGGTGGCGGTTTCATACGCGTCGAGAATCGCACAGGCCCGATCGAACTGGGCCTGTGTCGGTGAAAACACCTCGTTCAGAATCGTCACTTGATCGGGGTGCAGCGCCCACTTGCCGTCGTAGCCGAGCGTGCGGGTGCGCTTGCAATAGTCACGGAAACCATCAGCATCGCGGATGTAAAGGTACGGGCCATCGATGACTTGCAGCCCGTTGGCACGACCCGCCATCAAGATTTTGTTGAAGACATAATGAAAATGGTCGCCCGGATAATCGGGAATCTGTACGCCACCGGTGAGGACGGGCATTTCCATACTGGCCGCGAAGTCGGCAGGGCCAAAGATGATGGTCTCAATACGTGAGCTCGCAGCACAAATCTCTTCCACATTGATGAGCCCGCGGGCAGTCTCGATTTGCGCCTCGATACCGATGTGCCCGACTGGTAGGCCGTTGGCGATTTCTACCTGCCGCAACAACATGTCGGTGGCAACGATCTGGGCCGCCGACTCGACCTTGGGCAACATGATTTCGTCGAGCCGGGCGCCCGCACCACCTACGACTTCCATGATGTCGTAGGCGGTCCACTTGGTGCTCCAGTCGTTGACCCGCACACACAACACTTTGTCGCCCCACTCCAACGATTTGATGGCGTGCGCTACGCGCGCGCGCGAGGCCTCTTTTTCTTTCGGCGCAACCGCGTCTTCCAGATCCAAGAACACCATGTCGGCAGCAATGCCCGGGCCCTTCCCCATCATTTTTTCTGACGAACCAGGAATCGACAAACAAGAGCGGCGGGGCAGGTCGCGGGAGCGTGGTGACATGGGTTGCAGGCTAGATGACGCTGCGGCGCAGCAGTTCGGTTGTCGGCGGACATTCGGCGATGAGTTCGACCGTCGTGTCAGTGCTCGCGCCCAACGGGCCAATGACACGAGTGAAGCGAGCAACATCGATCACGTCAAGACCTGCCCGCCAGTCATCCTTCGTGCCCAGCGCGCCCAATAGTCCGTTCCACAACACGGTCGGTAATCGCGTGCCGATGCCCGCCACCAACCACACCTCTTTGCCTTGCGCACGGGCGGTATCAACGACCGCCCGCGAACCACCCACGGCCAAGACCGAGTCAGGCCCACACGCCAACGCCTCGATGATCACCAGGTCGGTCGTGCCGACGGCTGCTGCGAGATATTCGAACGGCACCAACTCGGCACCGATGTCTGCGTCGTGCAGCCGGTCAACGAGTGCTTCACCCTCACCGTGGCTATCCACGACAAGCATCAATGCATCACCACGCTGGGCCAGACACTTCACGGTCGTGAACGGCCAGCCGACGATAACGGCGCGCACGTCGTCGGCCAAGGCATCATCAAGATGCCCCGGCGTCTCATCACGCTCTACGACAAGGGCCAATTCGCGTGCGCAGGCAAATGGTTCGGGAGATGCCAGCACGTTTGCACACAACCACCACAACTGGGCCATCGTCGGATGACGCTCAACGATGCGGCGACAAGCCAGCACCAGCGACTGCGGATCAAAGTCCATGTCACAGAGCGCCAACGCCGTTTCACGAACGAGCACACCAGGCCCGGCGCCGTCGGCGCGTGCCACATAACGCAGTCGCTCGATGGGGTGCATTACGAAAACTGTACTTGCAACTTGCTACCGTCACTATTGTGATTACACCGTCTCCCGACACGGTGTTGCACCCACTTCGTGGTCAAGCACGGGCCTTGCACGAATGGCTCACGACCTTCCACTTTTTGTCGGTCGTCATTGATCCGTTCACCAAAGAAAGTGGGTGGCTACTCAAGACGGCAAACAGAGTGCTTGCCCAGTTCGCTGGTTCAAACGTGCGCACCAACTATGTGGTCACTGCTGCGGCTGCTGATGCACGTGATTTCTTGGGGCCATTCGCCGACGAAACCCTCGTATTCTGCGACGTTGATCGTGTATTCGTGAAGCAACTTGCGCTCACCCAACTACCGGCACTCGTATTTTTACGAATTGACGGTCAAGTCATGGCGAGTGCCGAAGGCTGGAACCCACTCGAGTGGCGCTCGGTCACCGACTACGTCGCACGTGCAGTTGCGTGGAGCAAACCAATGATCCCCGCCCCAGGAGATCCTGGCGCCTTCACTGGAACCCCGGCGCTCGTCTGATGCCTGCTCCCGAGCCATTCAGCCACGTTGATCTGCTGCCGCTTGGCCCAGACACCACCACCTACCGTTTGATTTCGCGTGACGGCGTCACCGTTGTCAAAACCGAACTGGGTGAGTTTCTGCGCGTTGATGCCAGCGCAATCACCCGCCTGACTGCCGAAGCGATGCGCGATATCTCGCACTACCTGCGCTCGGCACACCTGCAGCAACTCGCCAGCATTTTGCGCGACCCCGAGGCGAGTGAGAACGATCGCTTCGTGGCCCTCGACTTGCTGAAGAATGCGTCGATTGCCGCCGGCGGGGTGTTGCCGATGTGCCAGGACACCGGCACCGCGATCATCAAGGCAAAAAAAGGTCAGTTCGTGCTCACCAATGGCAGTGACGAAGCAGCCATCTCGCGCGGTGTCTACGACACCTACACCACGAGCAACCTGCGATACAGCCAATTGGCACCGGTGTCGATGTACGAGGAGGTCAACACCAACACCAACCTTCCGGCAGAGATAAAGATCGCTGCAGTCGACGGCGACGAATACAAGTTCTTGTTCATCGCCAAGGGTGGTGGCTCGGCAAACAAGAGTTACTTGTTCCAGGAGACCAAAGCACTGCTCAACGAAAAGACGTTGTTGCCGTGGCTCTTCGAGAAGATGAAAACCCTCGGCACCGCGGCATGTCCGCCGTATCACCTGGCGATCGTGGTTGGTGGAACTTCGGCAGAGTACGCAGTTGAGGTCGCAAAACTTGCGAGCACGGGCTATCTCGACTCGCTGCCGACGCGGGGCGGCACCAGCGGACACGGCTTCCGTGATCTCGAACTTGAACAACAGGTGCTGAAGCTCGCCCAACAAACTGGAATCGGCGCACAATTCGGTGGGAAATATTTCTGCCACGACGTGCGTGTCATCCGCCTGCCTCGTCATGGTGCAAGCTGCCCCGTTGCCATGGCCGTTTCCTGCAGCGCTGATCGTCAGGCGCTCGGCAAGATCACTCGGGACGGCATCTTCCTCGAACAACTCGAAACCGACCCCGCTCGTTACATGCCCGACGTGACCTTCGACGATTTCGGTGGCGCGGTGGTGCAGATAGATCTCAACCGCCCGATGTCTGACATTCGCAAAGAACTCGCCAAATATCCGGTGAAAACACGGGTGATGTTGAACGGGCCGATGGTGGTGGCCCGTGACATCGCCCACGCCAAACTCAGAGAAGTGCTCGAGCACGACGGCGTGCTGCCCGACTATTTCAAGGATCACTGTGTGTATTACGCCGGCCCCGCAAAAACCCCCGTCGGTTTTGCATCTGGCGCCTTCGGGCCCACCACTGCCGGCCGCATGGACTCGTACGTGGCCGACTTTCAACGGGCTGGCGGAAGTTTGGTGATGCTGGCCAAGGGCAATCGATCACGCCAAGTCACCGACGCCTGCAAACAGTTCGGCGGTTTTTATCTCGGTTCAGTCGGCGGTCCAGCGGCACGTTTGGCGCAGGACTGCATCACCAAGGTGGACGTGCTCGCATTCTCCGAACTAGGGATGGAAGCCATCTGGAAAATCGAGGTGCGTAACTTCCCCGCCTTCATCGTGATCGACGACAAAGGCAACGATTTTTTCGACATGGTCGATGCGACGCGCGCGACGCCGGTCAACGTCCGCCCGTAAACCACGCCGGGCTCGGCGTGGTGCGCCACCGGCACGGGTCGCCGGTGAACCCTCGGCGCTCGAGCGTGAGCGGATCACTTGCCCGCTCTCCGCCTGGAGGGGTGAGGCTCGCCGCTGTCAGTGGTGCAACACACCCATCACCTCGGTGCGTCGTCGCACGTGGTGTAACAACGCTTGTGCGCGTAATTATCAGCGCAACCACATCTGGCGTTTTGCGCGGGCCGCCGCCAAACGTCGTGCCAAATATTTCTGTGAACACAAAGGCTGTTCGGCGCAGCGTCGTGACTGTGAGGTCAACCACCGCACGGCGCGCCAAGGTGCTGGTTACGGCCCTGGATGCCACCACCACCTGAACGCCGATGCACATGGCGTGGGTGGTTTGGAGGTGCTGTGCCACGCCCATCATCGCGAGATCACCACTGCTCAAGCCAAGGAACGCGCGGCGCGGCGGCGTGCCGTGCGCGAGGCTACGGAAGAGTCGTCATAGCCGACTCGATGTCGATTCCCGAATCGTCGCGGAACCGTGGGTCAAGACACGATGGTTCGCGATACGGCGCGTAATCGAGGGCCCGGGCGATCGTCTGGGCCAATATGGCGCGACCCGTGTCTGACAGATGAATCTTGTCCTTGCCGGCGACACCCTGCAGCTTTGCCACGCTTGCCCAATCGAGCACATGCACATGGTCGTAATCAGCCGCGGCACTTTTGATCGACTTGTTCACCGCTTTTTGGGAATCACGAAATACCCCCGTCGTCAACACGATCGTTTCGACACCGCGCGTAATTTCGAACATTTGTGCAAATTGCGCACGCAGTGACGATTCGTTGCCGTCGTAGTTGGTGCCCAAATAGATGATCACGACATCCCACACCGCATCGATGCGGGCCTGCAACACCCGCACACCGAATTCGGCGAAGCGGCCCGGCTCGGCTTCGATCGCCACCTGCCAGCCAAGTGGCTTGAGTGCGTCGCACATTTCGTTGCCATAGCGCTTCGCCGTCGAGGCCAGTATCGAATCGCCCACCAGCAGCACGCGATTGCCGTCGACACGACCACCGACCGGCCCCCCGGCGGGCAACGGCAAATCGAGTTCGACACCGTCGGGCAGGGTGACTGGTGCCCAAAAGTCGTAGCCCGGCAAGCGACCGATGCCATCGAGTTGCCCGGACTGCGAATTGCCTGCATCGTTACTGCACGACACGACCCCCAGGCTCACCGCAACGAGCACCACTGCCAACGATCGACGAATCATGCGGGCTTCAAGTCTTCGAAGCGGTCGACATCACGCATCGACTTGAACTTGAACCACCACACACCAACGATGCCCAGCGTCAAGATGCCACCACCCACCACGGTTGCCGGCACACCGACCGCCTGGGCCGCGACACCCGACTCGAACGCACCGAGTTCATTCGTGGCACCGATGAACACGTTCTCTACTGCCGACACACGACCACGTTTGTCGTCGGGTGTCACGAGCGGCACGATCGACCCACGAACGAACACACTCACCATGTCGGCACCGTGCAACACCATCACCGCAACGAAGGCAATCCAATAATTACGGGTGAGCCCGAGCACTATCGTGCCCACACCGAAGACGGCGACCGCCACGAGCAACCACCGACCAACGTGACGTCGCAACGGTCGCACCGCCAACAGAATCGCGACGAACCCCGCGCCGATACCCGCAGAGGCGCGCAGCCACCCGTACGCGATGTTGCCCACACCGAGCCGCTCCTCGGCAATCACCGGCAACAGCGCCACCGCGCCACCGAACAACACCGCAAAAAGATCGAGCGATATTGCAGCGAACAAAATTGGCGAGCGACGGATGTAGCTCAAACCTTCCACCGCCGAACGCAGCGTTGGTCGCTCGTTGCCCTCGGCACCGCGTTGCGTGGCGGGAACGCGCACGTTGGAAAAAAGCAACAGTGCCAACACGATCAGCACCGAGCCGACGCCGTAGGCCAGCACCGGCGAGGCGGAGTACAAGAATCCGGACATTGCCGGGCCAACGATGCCTGCCGAAGTCCACACCGTGGAATACAGCGCGATCATCTGTGGTAAGCGACCAGCGGGGGCTATTGCCGCTGCGATCGGCCGCATCGCCGGGGCCAAAAAAGCCCGTGAGGCACCGTACAAAATGGCAATCAGAAAGATCGGACCGACACCCGTTGGTTGCGTCGATGCGAACCACATGAGGAGCAACGCTGACGCAAGTTCGCCACACATCGCGAATTGCGAAATACGTTTGCGGTTGAAGCGGTCGGCAACCGTGCCCGTGACGAAGACCAGCAAGGCAATCGGCAAGAACTCGGCCAACCCGAGAAACCCAAGGTCGATCTCGCGCCGAGTGATGTCATAGACCTGCTTGGCGAGGGTGGTGACTTGCAGCGAGAGACCCACGTATAACAGCACGTTGGCACCGATGTACACGCCGACTGATGGTGCGCGCAACACCTCGAGCACTGACGCACGCCCTGATGAGTGCTCCGATGCACCTCCCGATGATTGGTGAGACGACACGGCCTCATTAGGTTAGTGATACGTGACGTTGTCCTCGGCCGCCGCCTCGTCTTCGGCTGCCGCCTTGTCATCGTTCGCCCGAGATACACGCTTTATGTCGGCCCTCGACCAAGCACGGCTTGTGCGTGACAAAAAAGTCTCGGCAACCGAACTGCTCGATGCCGCCATTGAGCGCTACGAATTGTTCAACCCGCACATCAACGCGGTGAACATCATCTGGCTTGATCACGCCCGCCAACTCGCGAAGGTTGCCGATGCGCAGCCGAGTGACGCACAGTTCCATGGTGTGCCGACACTCTTCAAAGATCTCGGTATCTTGTATGCGGGCCAACGAATTTCCAACGGCAACAAGGCCACGAAAGCGATGAACTACGTTGCACAACAAACGTCGGAGTTGGCGGCACGTTTCGTTGCCGCCGGCCTCATTCCGTTCGGGCGCACGAACAGTTGCGAATGGGGCAGTTTGCCCGTCACCGAGCCCGAGGCCTGGGGTGCGACCCGCAACCCGCACGACTTGTCGCGCACCTGCGGTGGCTCGAGCGGTGGTGCAGGCGCCGCAGTCGCGGCCGGCATCGTGCCACTCGCCCACGCCAGTGATGGTGGTGGCAGTATCCGCATTCCGGCATCGTGCAATGGCCTCGTTGGTCTGAAACCAAGTCGCGGTCGCGTTTCGCTGGCACCGCTCGGTGACGAAGCTGGGTTGAGTGTGCAACTGGCAGTCACCCACACCGTGGCCGACACCGCTGCGCTGCTCGATGCCGTGCACGGTGCCGGGGTCGGCGATGGTGTGGTTGCACCACCACCAGCGCGACCATTTCTGAGCGAGGTTGGCGCACCTGTCGAACGACTGCGCATCGGGCTACTCGACCACGACCCGCATGGTGTGCGCGTCGATGACGAATGCCGCGATGCGGCACGCGCGACAGCCACATTGCTCGAGTCACTTGGTCACCACGTACAAGAGTCGTGGCCAGCAGCAATGGATGACGCGTCGTTTCCGCCGCGCTTTGGTGCCATGTGGGCAACAGGCCAAGCACTGAGTCGTGACTCATTGTCGGCATTGCTCGGCCGCCCCACCACGCAAAACGACATCGAAGCCGTCAATTGGGTGCAGGCCGAGTACGCAGCCAAGTCTTCGGCTGTGGATTATGCAAAATCGGTGGCTGCCGCAGCAATGTTCCGCCGGGCACTCGCCCAGTGGTGGCATGAAGGTTTTGATTTGTTGCTCACCCCCACGCTGGCGCGCATCCCATTCCCGGTCGGGTCGTTCACGAATGATTCGAGTGATCCGATGAAGCCATCACGATTGGCTGGCGAATGGGTGCGGTTTACAGCCCAGTTCAATATGTCGGGCCAACCGGCGATCAGCCTGCCGTTGGGTCGCACTGCGACCGGTCTACCCGTCGGGGTACAACTCGTGGCGGCCTACGGGCGTGATGACGTGTTGTTGCGTGTGGCGGCACAACTTGAAGCCGCCGCACCGTGGAAGAGTTTTACCCCGACTGCGCTCGGGTGACGAGACACAAGTAATCTGAAGTCATGCGTGTACGAGTCGACGAAGCCTCGTGCCAAGGCCAACAAATGTGTTCGATTGCTGCCCCAGAAGTGTTCGGCAGTGACGAACTCGGGCACGCGACGGTGCTCATCGTCGGTGACTTACCCGCAGAGTTGCACGCCAAGGCCCGGCGCGCCCAAGCCAACTGCCCTGAAGACGCCATCATCATCGAGGAGTAACCATGACCACTCTTGAAGAAAACGCCGGGCCGGTCAACGACCCAACTACCGACTTCAATATCTTTGATCCAGAGTTCGTGCGAGATCCGTACCCCACGATGAGCGAAATTCGTGAATCGGCGTGCCCGATTGCGCATTCTGACCGCTGGGGTGGTTCGTGGTTCCCCACTCGCTACCAAGATGTCATCGCCATTGCGCAGGAATACGAAATTTTCACTTCGCGCGACATCGTCGTCGTGCCCCGTTCGGGCCTCGGCGTCGAGGGCCCCTACGCGGGTGTTGCTGCCCCACCCATCTCGAGCGACCCTCCAGACCACCACTGGCACCGACGCCTGGTGCTGCCGGTGTTTGCACCGCAGGCCGTGGCGAAATATGAACAGATCACCCGTGACTTCTGCAATCAACTGATCGACACGTTCATCGACAAAGGCGAGGCTGATGCTGGCACCGACTATGCACAACAAATTCCCGTGCGAGTCATCGCGACGATGCTCGGCGTACCACTGGAGATGGCCGACGAGTTCACCTCATGGGTACGCGGCGTGCTTGAAGT
Source organism: Bifidobacterium breve (assembly GCA_945862045.1). GTDB lineage: Bacteria > Actinomycetota > Acidimicrobiia > Acidimicrobiales > Ilumatobacteraceae > F1-60-MAGs027. Next base: position 24,695 of record CAMAWR010000016.1, on the reverse strand, counting down.
CGGGCTCACCGATCCAAAAGTACGGTTTGAAAGTCGTCTGAAAATCCTGAATTTTTTCCAGACGCAGCTTGAAGACCGCAAAAAGAACCCCCGCGAGCACGATCTCATCACCGACCTGCTCCACTCGGGCGATAAATATCCAGTCACCGATCAGTACGTGCTCGGGGTGTGCAACCTCATGCTCGTGGCGGGCATCGACACCACCTGGAGCGCCATCGGCTCGTCACTCTGGCATTTGGCAGGGCACCCCGAACATCGCGCGCAGTTGCGCGCCAACCCCGACCTCTGGCCGACTGCCGTAGAAGAGCTGTTGCGGGCCTACTCGCCCGTCACCATGGCCCGCATCGTGGACCGCGATACCGAGTTCCAGGGCTGCCCAATGAAGGCCGGTGACCGCATTTTGATGGCGTACCCAGCCGCCAACCGTGACCCACGCCAGTTCGAGCAGCCCGACGAGGTCATCTTGGATCGCGAACACAACCGCCACGTGGCCTTCGGCTCGGGCATCCACCGCTGTGCCGGCTCGAACTTGGCCCGACTCGAACTGCGGGTGGCACTCCAGGTGTGGCTCGAGCGCATCCCCGAGTTCAGCCTCGTTGACCCTGCCGGGGTCACGTGGGCCGGTGGCCAGGTGCATGGCCCACGCGTGTGTCGCGTGCGCTTCTAGGCAACACCAAGCAATCCACCAGCCGTGTAATAGGGTGTAGACCTATGAAGAAAAACGAACTAATCAACGCAGTAGCACTCCATTCCAACGTCGAGAGGAAAGTGGCGAAAGCCGTTATCGAGGGAACCGTCGATGTCATCCTGGCCAATGTGGCCAAGGGTGAGATCGTCAATATCTCAGGCTTTGCCAAGTTCTTCAAGAAGAAGCGTCCAGCACGTATCGGTCGCAACCCAGCAACGGGTGAGCAGATCCAGATCAAGGCAAAGACAGTTGCCAAGATCACCGCGCTGAAGGGTTTCAAAGACGTGGCACTCGGTGCAGTTGCTGCTCCAAAACTCATTACCACCGCGCCAAAGGCTCCGGCCGCAGCGAAGAAGCCCGTAAAAAAGAAGCGTTAATTCGCTCTTTCTTCGTCGCCGGCGGTCACGCACGCGAGCAATCGCCGCGTACCGTCGGCGCGAGGGTGTTGTATGGCCCTCGCTTCACGCACTGACTGGGTCTTAGACCCTGCGGTTCATTACCTCAACCATGGGTCGTTCGGTGCTGTGCCGCGTGCGGTCAACGGGGCCCAACTGCTCATCCGCGAGCAGATGGAACGCAACCCGAATCTTTTCTTCCGCTCGGAATTGCCTGCGCTGCTGCGTGCGGCTCGCGCCAGGTGCGCCGCTGAACTTGGTACCGACGAACAGCGTGTGGCATTCGTGCCGAACGCATCCCAAGGCGTGATTGCCGCAGCCGCATCCGTCATTCGACACGGCAGCACGATTGCCACGATGACATCGAACTACGGCGGAGTGGTGCTCGGCTTGCGGGCCTTGGCACGTCGGTTCGATGCCGAGGTGCGCGAACTCGACGCCGCCCCACCAACCGCGGCGACGCCGGAATCGTGTGTGGCTGAACTGGTGGAACACGTCGGGAATGCAGACGTACTGGTGCTCGATCAAATTGTCGCTGCAAGTGCCCAGTTGAACCCCGTCGAAGCAATGGTGCGCGAGGTGCGTCGCTGGCGCCCCGATTGTTTTATCGTGATCGATGCCGCACATGTCATTGGGCAACTCCGCCAGCCCATCCCCGAGGGAATCGACGCCTGGGTGAGCAACTTTCATAAATGGGTGGCGGCTCCCCGACCATCAGCGGCACTGGTGGCGGTGTCGGAGCGTGCCAGGCACGAACTGGCGCCATTGGCCGGCAGCTGGAACACCGAACTTGGGTTTCCACTGTCGTTCGACTCGCAGGGCACCGCCGATCTGTCGGCATATTTGGCAACACCAGCGGCGTTCGACTTTTTGGCGCGCTGGTCGTGGGATGCCCGCGAGCAGCATTGTCGCAACACGGTGACCCAAGCTGCGGCAATGTTGGCTGGCACGTGGGGCGTGCAACTCCCCACGCATCCCGAGTTGCGTGCACCCAACATGCGCATCGTGCCCCTCCCCGGCAACCAGCGCCTGACGACGGCTGAAGAATCTGCGCTCATTGCTGCGGCGCGTAAACACCTGCTTGCCGAGATTGCGGTGACGAGCCCGGGGGGCGTGACTGGTGTGCGACTTTCGGCGTATCTCTACAACGATGTTGCCGACTATGAATGCCTGCGTGACCTACCGAAACTGCTGAGCACTCCCAACGGGATTTGAACCCGTGCCGCAGCCTTGAGAGGGCTGTGTCCTAGGCCGCTAGACGATGGGAGCCCGAACGGCTTACGACGCTACCGCTCACGTTTTCCCGTCGTTGAAGGCAATTCGTTGGGGAGCAAGGAATCGAACCCTGAATAACAGATCCAGAATCTGCTGTGTTGCCAGTTACACCACTCCCCAGAGTGTTTCACTTTTCATTGTAGCCAAGCTTCAAGTTGACGAAACCCGGTGATGCGTCCGACCATGATGCCGAGTGACTCGCGCACATTGCGCCGCAGTGCGCCGGTACCCCGTGTCATGCCCGAGCGTGTCGCGGATGATGTTGCGTCAAAACCCAGTTCGCGTGCCACCAACTGGGCCCGCATCACGTGGTACGGATCGCTCACGACGACCACACGTTGCAATGTGCGAGTGACATCGTCATCGCGTACCGCGGCGAGTGACTCAAAAGTGGATGTACCACGGGGCTCGACCACGATGGCCTCAACTGGCACACCGCGGGCGATGAGATAGTCCCGACTCGTTTCTGCCTCGGTAAAACGATCGCCTGCACGCTTGCCACCCGTCACCACGATCAACGCAGCTGCGGCGCGTTGCCACAACATGAGTGCGTGGTTCAGCCGCGCCCGCAACTGAGGCGATGGCCGACCGTCATATTGTGCGGCGCCCAACACCACGAGTGCGTCCACTTGACCGACCCCCTGGGCGAACGAATCGTCGCGGCCCGTTGACCACACCTGGAGCAGCGTGACCACGAAATATGCAACGAGCGACACCGCCATCGCAGTCGCAACCAACAGGGTGCGGCGCACGATGTCAGCCGGCGCGGGCGAGCGCAGCATCGATGCGTCGCAGTGTTTCGTTCCGACCCAGTACCTCGAGTGATTCAAAGAGGGGTGGCCCGACGCTGCGACCGGTCGTTGCGACGCGCAACGGGGCCTGCAGCTTGCCGAGCTTCACGTCGCTCGCCGCGCCAATGGCTTCGACTGCAATCTTCAACGCATCATGGTTCCACTCGACGTCAACGAAGCGGTCATGAATGCTCTGGGTGAGCGGGCGTGCCCATTCGGCCGAAAATGCCTTATCGAACGCTGCTGCATCAATCACCACGTCGGCAAGAAAAAGAAAGTCGACCATCGCCGGCACTTCGGACAGCACTGCTACGCGTGTTTGCACATGCGGTGCGATGCGCAGGAATACACCGCGGTCAAACCGATCGGCTGGCCAGGGGGCTTTGTCTGACGTGAGCCACGGTTCGCAGGCAGCCGAAAACGCTTCGACCGGCATCTGACGCAGGTACTCACCGTTGAACGCGTTGAGTTTCTTGATGTCGAAGAATGCCGACGAGTGATTCACCGACGACAATTTGAAGTCTTTGACAATCGTTGCAAAATCGACGATCTCCGTGTCACCGGTTGGTGCCCAGCCGAGCGTCATCAAATAGTTAACCATTGCTTCGGCCACGACACCTTCGTCGCGGTACTGCTCGAGTGCAACCTTGTCGCGTCGCTTCGACAATTTCTTGCGTTGTTCGTTGACGAGCAACGGCACATGGGCCCAACTCGGTGGAGTGGCACCAAGTGCCGCCCAAATCATCTGCTGTTTGGGGGTGTTCGGCAGATGTTCCTCGGCACGCACCACGTGCGTGATGTTCATGGTGATGTCGTCGACCACATTCGCAAGGACGAACACTGGCTTGCCGTTACCCCGCAGCAACACGAAATCTTCGATCGTCGTATTGTCGAACTCCACCGCACCACGCACCTCGTCGTGCACCACCGTGACGCCTGCAGGCACACGAAAGCGCAGGCTGCGACCCGGGCCAGCGGTAAGCCCACGGTCGCGCGAAAAACCGTCGTATCCGGGTCGACCCGCTATTTTCGCCCGATCATGGATCTGTTCAGAGGTCAGGTCGCAGTAATAGGCGTGTCCGGATGCGAACAATTTTTCTGCGGCCGCCACCTGATTGGCGGCATACGCCGATTGAAAATACGGGCCCTCGAAATGTGTGTCAGTGCCGTCGATGCCGATCCAGGCCAGTGCATCGATGATCCCTTGGGTCCACTGTGGTTCGTTGCGTGACTCATCGGTGTCCTCAATACGCAGCACGAACACACCGTCGTTCTGCAAGGCAAGAATCCAGTTGTAGAGCGCGGTACGTGCGCCACCGACATGGAAATAACCCGTCGGTGACGGCGCAAAGCGATAGCGGGGAGTGCCAGACACCACATTTGATACTAAGCGCGACCAACGACCTCCAATGGCGGGTAACTTTGTGGCATGTCCGAAACCGCGCGCGCCGAACACGACGATCACCCAGACCACCGCGCTCTTGCTGGTGGCACGACTCGTGCCGGCATCTTCGGCCTCAGCGACGGTCTCGTCACCAATGTCTCACTCATCATTGGTTTTGCTTCAAGTGGTGTCGGCAGTGACATCGTGCGGCTGGCAGGCATCGCATCTGCAGTGGCTGGTGCGGCCAGCATGGCCGCCGGTGAGTGGGTGTCGGTGAAGGCCCAGAACGATCTCATTCAGCGCGAAATGGCCCTTGAGTTGCGTGAACTGAAGCACAACGCACAAGCCGAAACATCCGAACTTGCCGGCATGTACCGCTCACACGGTATGTCGGCCACGCAAGCCACCGCCGCCGCCACCGAGGTGATGCGCGACCCAGAACGCGCCGTGATGGTGCACGCCCGTGAAGAGTTCGGCCTTGACCCTGCGAACCTACCGAACCCGGTCTCGGTGGCCGTCGTGTCACTGCTGAGCTTCCTCGTCGGCGCACTGTTGCCGGTAATTCCGTGGATCGCTAGTTCGGGTGATGGTTCAGGTGATCGTGCGCGTATCGCGTCGATCGTGATCGGTGTCGTCACAGCCGCATTGGCCGGCGGCACCATTGCCAAACAGTCGGAGCGACCCATCGTCATTGGTGCCGCGCGCCAAGTCGCAATCTTGATTTTGGCTGTCGGTGTCACCTACGTGATCGGTCGCCTCGTTGGCATCAACCTGTCATGAGTGAGCACCAATCAACCCAACCCAATGTGCTCGGCGAACCGCTCCAGCCCTGCAATCTTGATCCTGTTACGGGTTGGTATCGCAACGGCTGTTGCGAAACGGGTGGCGACGACACGGGCGTACACACCGTCTGTGCGATCATGACCGATGAGTTCCTCACGTTTTCCAAAGCAGCGGGCAACGACTTGTCCACCCCGATGCCGCAATATGGCTTCGCCGGGCTGAAAGCGGGCGATCAGTGGTGTCTGTGTGCGGGTCGCTGGCAGGAGGCATTCGATGCTGGCAAAGCGCCCCAGGTGCGGCTGCGTTCAACGCACGTACTGACGCTTGAGTTCGTGCAACTCAGCGATCTGAAAAAATTCGCGATCGACTAAGCGCCGATCGACTAAGCACCTACGAGTGCGCGCCACGAATTGGGCATCGAATTCGAGACCATCGCGGGGGTCATGGTGATCGTCGATTGCGGCACCATGTCCACGATGTGACGCGCTTCCACATAGTGGTGCACGACGTTCGAAACACCGGCAAACAATTTCGATCGCAAAGTACTCAGCCCCAATGGGGGCGTATCAAGAAAATAGCCCCAGATCGTGAGCGCAATTTCCATATCGTGGATCACGGGTGCACGCCCGAAGTGTGAGGCACGGCGCAGGGCAATGCCGATACAACCCTGAATGGCATCATCGACATGCTCACCTATCGTCACCTTGATGCGCGGGCGTATGCGCTCGGCAAGCGACAACACGTATCCCTGATTCGGCCCGGGATGTCCGAGACGCTCGGCGCGCGGCTGGCGGCCAGTCACCGATGCTTTGCGCGTATTGGTCCAGGGTGTGGGCACGAAGTCTGGCGAGCTGTACGCGCGCGGACGATCAGTCGGGTCAACCGGGGTATGTTTCGGCGCCGCCACGACGACGCACGCTACTCAACCAACTCCTCGTTAAATGAACCTGTCGATGCAACGGCACGTGACATTGAAGTCATGGGCGCCTTACGCGGTGGGCACCACCGGCACCATCCCTGGTTTCCAGAACTGATACAGGTCAACGATGACCGATGCCAGCGTTTCAGCACCACCACCAGGCACCACGTCGACCGTGACCACACTCGAGTAGATGTGCACCGTGCGCACCAAGCCCGTGGCAAACAAACGTTGGGCGAGAACCGCCCCAAAAGTCTCGGCCCGTTCAGGTGCCGTCTCGTAGTTCTCGTGCGCCTGGCCAGTCAATGACCGATTCAGCTCGAACCGCACGCGGCCCGGCTCAAAAGAATGCTTGATTGTCACCGCTACAGGCTGGCCCATGTGCCCAGACGCTAGTTGCTTGGCTTGTCGTCGGTTGTACCACGCCAACTACGGTGAAGTTCGTGGAAATCACCGAGTTCACCCAACAAGCGACTGCGTTCCTCGACGCCAATTTGGAGCGCAAGGAAGCCGCGAAAAAGTTCGTGTGGGGCGAGGGCTCCGACACGATGTCGATGTTCGAAGAAAAATCCCGCGAGGCAGAAAGAGAAATGGTGCACTCGGCCAAGGCGTGGCGCAGGCAGAAATTTGATGCTGGTTTCGGTTGGATCACGGGGGCCGAAGAATTCGGCGGTGCCGGGCTCACCGCGGCCCACGAAAAGGCATATGCCGGCGTGGAAGCCAATTACAAGGTGCCCAATCAAAGTATTTTCACCATCGGTTTGGGCATGGTGGCACCGACGATCCTTGCCCATGGCTCACCGGCAGCCAAAGAAAGGTTCCTGCGTGCGATGTGGCGTGCCGATGTCGTCGGCTGTCAATTGTTCAGCGAACCTGGCGCTGGTAGCGACCTCGCATCCTTGCAGGCCAAAGCCGTGCGCGACGGCGACGAGTGGGTCATCACCGGGCAAAAAGTGTGGACATCCGGTGCGCACTACAGCGACATCGGCGAAATCATCTGCCGCAGCGATCCGTCGCTGCCGAAGCACAAAGGTCTCACCGCCTTTTTGGTTGACATGAATGCACCCGGGGTCGAGATTCGTCCGCTGCGTCAGATGACGGGTGGAGCAAGTTTCAACGAAGTGTTCTTCAACGAAGTACGCGTGCCCGACTGGTATCGCCTCGGTGAAGAAAATTCGGGTTGGGGTGTGGCGCTCACGACACTGATGAACGAGCGAGCCGCAATCGGCACGGGCAGCGGTGGTGGGGAAACCTCGATGATGACGCGCATCACCGCAATGGTGCGGCACTTCGAGCTGGAAAATGATCTGCTCGTGCGCGAAATGGTGGCCAACTTGTACATCAACTATCGCGTTGCCAACCTCAACAACAAGCGGGCAATCGACAAAATGAAGGCTGGTCAAACGCCCGGACCAGAAATGTCAATCTCCAAAATGGCGCTCGTCAACAACCAGAAACTGCTCAACGATTTCCTCTGCCATGTGCTCGGTGCCAAATTGCAGGCCGACACTGGCGAGTGGGGCACCTTCGCCTGGCATCAACTCATCCTTGGCGCCCCCGGACTACGTATCGCCGGTGGTTCAGACGAAGTGATGCGCAACATCGTCGGTGAGCGCGTCTTGGGGTTGCAAAAAGACGTTGGTATCGACTCAAAGTCGGCATTCAGCGACCTGAAGATCGGCACGCAGAAGGGCTGACCCGCCTTGCGTTATCGGCGTAGGCCGAGATTTTCCATGAAGGCCCAACTCACGCGGTGCAATGGCGACACGCCGTGCTCGCGCAAGCCGTTGCGGTGTTTGTTGCACGGGTAGCCCTTGTTGGTGCCGAACGCCCAATGCGGGTGACGTGACGATTCTTCGCGCATGAGGCGATCACGCGACACCTTGGCGAGCACACTGGCAGCAGCCACGGACAGCGACTCGGTATCGGCCTTCACCCGCATGAGCACACGTGGCACGTTCGGCGACACGAAATTCCAGCGTCCATCGACGATCGCCGAGTCGGGCCTTACCCCGCGGGCGGCCAACGTGTCGAATGCACGCGTCGTCGCCAAGCGTTGGGCTGCGCTCATGCCGAGGGCATCACATTCGGTGTTCGTTGCACTGCCGAGCGCCCATGCGGCACACTGTCGGGAAACTTCGTCAAAAATAAGTTCACGCTTCTTTTCGCTCAGCGACTTCGAGTCGCGGGCCAGAAAATCTACCTCGTTCACCTCGCGTGCCAACACCGCGACACACACCACGAGCGGCCCGGCCCACGAGCCTTTCCCCACTTCGTCGACGCCGCACACCATGCCGGGTAACGATGCCTCGATACGCAGCGATGGGCGCAAGCGCGAGCCACGCTCAACTTTGATAGCGATGGTCACGGCATGACCTTCAACAACGCCTCACCCTGTGGTTGCGTGGTCGCAAAGTTTGCGTCAACGAATGGTGCCAAAAGTGACAGCCCCGGCGGCCCCTCGACTTCCCACAGCAACGCCACATTTTCGCCATGCCAACGCAGGGCGAGTGAGATGCGGTGATGCGGGGATGCAATCACGCCGTGGGCCTCACCATTGACGCCGCGCCATGCTGTCGGCACACCCATCGGCAGAACGTGCGCTTGGTTGGGCTGTGCTGCGCGGATGAATTGGTCTTCGGCCTGGGCTGCGTACACGACACCAGCCCCCAACGCACCCCCTGTCGTTGCGCCGGAAACTTCGCCGGGCAACGATCGATCGTCAACGAGCTGCTGCCACACACCACTCACATCACTCGCTGCTCGTGCCTCATCGGCAGTAGCCAACGTGCGCGCGGCCATCACCAGTGCACGACCAGACCAGGCCGACTCGCGGGGCTTGCGCGCGATTCGACGCACCGCATCGGCGAGTTGCGACACCCACTCACCGGCTGGGTCACCCATACGCACCCGCTCGCCGATCGCCAGCACACCGAGCGCGGCATCGTCGTGCAAGAGGTCGTCAATATCCTGGGCCGTTGCCAACAACACCTCGCAGCGGGCCGCCACCAGTTGCTCGTGCGCGATGGTCACGCGGCTGGCACGATCGCAGGATTGTGCCCACCCGTGCACCACTTGTTCGTACGCCGGCAACAACGAGGCGTTGATCGAATCTGGTTTGCGCCACCGCGAACGATGCAGTGGCCAGGCGAACGTGACGCTGCTGCGATGCGCAAGTGGAAACGCCCGTACGCCGGTCGGCACTGCAATACCCTGCGGAGTCGTACCACCTGCCGCAGCAGTCGTAGACATTCCACGGGTCGAGACCGCAACCACCACGGGCTGTGGCGACTCGTTGCTCATCTGCACCACCAAACGTCCGTCTTGATCGGCTACGACGAATGCGCGGTGCACGACGTCTCCACCAGGCACCGCAAGTTTCGTTTCGATCACTGGTGTGCCATCAATGCGACGCTGGCGGATACTGGGCGCTTGCTGTGGGTCGTGCCAACGGTCGCTCGCAGCAACCCACCACGCACATTCGTCGCCCACCCAGTCGTTGACATGAATCGCACCGCCCGCGTCGACCGTTGCGTGGGCAGCGCCGTGCAGCCCGATCCGTGCGCCTGTCGGGGTCATTTTCATTGACCGGAGTTTCATGGGCAACGGTCGGCTACTCGCGCTCAGACTTACGTGAGCGGGTCATCAGTCGCATCATTCCATCAGCGGCACTGAGCCGACCCTCGCACACCTCGGCCACCGCCTCGCAGATCGGCAACTCGACACCAACCTTGCGCGCCAAGGCCACCACCGTGCCGGCACTCCGCACACCCTCGGCCACCATGTGGTTCATGGAGGCATTGACCTCGGCAATCGTTTCACCTTGACCCAGTCGCACCCCCACCGTGGTGTTGCGACTTTTCATCGACGAACAGGTGGCGACGACATCCCCCATGCCCGCCAGCCCAGAAAATGTGCCGGGGTTGGCCCCCAGTTGGGCACCGAGGCGTGCCATCTCGACCAAGCCGCGAGTGATGAGCGTGGCCCGCGAGTTGTCACCGAAACCCAAGCCGTGGGCGATACCAGCAGCAATGGCAATCACATTTTTCACCACGCCACCAATCTCACAACCAATCACATCGTCGTGGGTGTACACCCGAAAAAATGGTTGGGAAAACACCTCTTGCAACTGTTTCACCGTATGTGGGTCGGCACACGCCACCACGCTCGCCGCAGGATGCCCAGCGGCGATTTCCACGGCCAGATTCGGCCCTGACAACACCGACACCACGTGGTCAGGTGCCAGGTCGACGAACACCTCACTCATTCGACGCCCCGTTCCCCGCTCCAAACCTTTGGTCACGCTCATCAGCACCGCGGTTGGTTCCAAGCACAGGGTGAATGACCGCACCACATCACGAAAATTTGCCGACGGCACCGCAACCACCACCAGCGATGCGTCAGTTACTGCATCCGTAAGATCGCTCGTCACCTGCAATTCGTCATGCACTCGAATGTCGGGCAAATATCGCGAGTTCGTGCGCGTGGTACGTAATTCGTCAGCCAACTCAGAGCGCCGGGCCCACAACACCGTCGGGGCATTGTGTGCCAGCAACGATGCAATGGTCGTACCCCACGATCCCGCACCGATCACTGCGACGCGCGCATAAGGCAATCCCACGCCCAAATCGTAGGCTCAGACGAGTGAGCACACCCACGGGCATCGCCGTCGTGCTGCCCATCAAGTCGTTTTCGGCAGCCAAGGCCCGACTGGCTGATGCACTGTCGCCAGACGCCCGCCGACAACTTGCCCGGCGGTGCGCCGACGCCGTAGTTGCCGCTGCTGGCACGTTGCCCGTCTTTGTCGTATGCGACGATGCCGAGGTCACGGCCTGGGCCACCCGGCACGGCGCCAACGTGGTCACCCCAACCCAGCCCGGGCTCAATCACGCCGTCGATGCCGGGCGCCTGGCAGCCCGCAACGCTGGCTACGCCCGCGTGCTGGTCGTGCACAGCGACCTACCGAATGCCGAGCACCTTGCCACACTCGCCGCCGAGCCCGCTGACGTGGTGATCGTGCCCGATCGCCACAGTCAAGGCACCAACGCACTACTTCTGCCCGCCGACGGCGTATTTACGTTTCACTACGGGTCGCACTCGTATGACGCCCATTGCACAGAAGCACGGCTTCGTGGTTTGAGCTTGTGTGTCGTGCAGCGGCCGGATTTGGCGCTTGATCTTGACACACCCGATGACCTGCGGGTCGCGGGCCTGTTGCCCTAGCGAACCGTGATACAGGAAAACCGTGATACGGGGGAAATCTTTCGTGTTTGCCCCAAAAAACAAACGAACCGGGAGGCTTTCGCCCCCCGGTCGTTACGTACTCCGAACCGAATAACTTCACCCCGAAAGGTGAGAGTTAGTTATTTCTTTTTGGCCTTTTTCTTTGTTGCTTTCTTGGCCTTCTTTGGTGCCTTTTTGGCTACCTTACGCTTCTTTGCCATGTTATTGCTCCTTGATTTGGTTGGGTATTGCTTGGGTATTACCTGTTTGGATTCAGCGCAGCCTTGAGTGTTGAACTCGGACTGAATTTCATCGCTGTTGAAGCGGCGATCTGAACTGGTTCTCCCGTTCGGGGATTACGGCCCGTGCGCGCCTGGCGCTTCGATGTCGAGAACGAACCGAAGCCCGGCCACGACACCTTGTCACCCTTCGAGGCAGACTCGACGACCAGATCAACGAATGCCTGAATGACACGATCAGCTTCCGCTGACGGGACATTGGCCTTCGCTGCGACTGCTGCGAGCAGGTCTGCTTTTGTCATTGCACTTCCTTGCTTTCTCGGAATCGGAGTTCCGTGACCTCTAATTTGACTGCATACGCGCACGAATTGCAAGCACCCGTGCAGGTTCACCGCCACCCGCATACGACGCCCGAATCGACATCGTTGCCTATGACAAATAGTGCGTAATCATGTCGCAATTCTGTAATTCGTCGGATTTATAGAATCATCCCCAGTCAGCATGTGACCGAAACAATCACCAACGTCTCTACCGTGTATCTCATTGAACCGATATCTATTGACTAAACGGTGATTTTTATCTGGGCTGGAACATCGGCATTAGGTTGCGACTTGCAACGATACGTACATTTAGTCGGGCGATTGTGTTGCACTTGTCAGCGCGCGATGGCCCTTTTACGAACGCGTCACGCGCCACCCTGACGCCCTGCAGAACACATCTCCAAAAATATTTTTGCAAAGTTCAGAAAATTCATCGAAAAGTTGCGCAACAATCCACCATTCCCCCGACCAGAGGCACCATGCTTGCTTTGTTGTCCACGTACATCGCTAGACAGATTCCACCCGCTGACGATCGTTCAGCAGCGGTGCGCACAGGCCCGTCACTCGCACTCGTGCCCCAACGCATCGTGCTCGACACATCGGTCTTGATCGCCGATCCGACTTCGATCCACGCATTTCCTGGTTGCGCCGTCGTCATCCCACTTACTGTTGTGGAAGAACTTGATGGGCTCAAAACCCGCATGGACGATGTCGGTCGCGCGGCACGCACCGCCTTGCGCAACATCGAAGAGTTGCGTCGCCGTGCCGGCGGATCACTCGCCGAGCCCACCCCATTGAGCGACGACCCCGATTCAGGCACCTTGCATATCGAGGTAAACAGCGTCGATCGCGAGCGCCTCGAACACCACGGGCTTGACCCAGCGATTCCCGACAATCGCATCATCGGTACCGCACTCGGCCAATCAAAGATTGCGCCGACATGTTTGGTGTCCAATGACGCAGCGTTGCGCATCAAGGCCGCCCATCTTGGCCTGACTGCCGAAGAGCACCGTCCGCTCGCACGATCCAGCAGTGATCGTGCGATGGGCTGGGTCACGCTGGAGGCCGACGCCAGCACCGTCGACACGCTGTATTCCAGCGGTACCGCCGAGCTGTCTGCCGTGGAGGGCGCCGAGTCGCTGTACAACAACAACTTCGCCGTTTTGCGCCACGGATCACAGTCGGCACTCGCCCGAGTGCGCGAAAACAAGCTGCGGCTGCTCGATAACAAGACCCCCGAGGCCTGGGGGCTGCGTCCGCGCAACAAAGAACAACGCTTTGCCTTGGAATTGCTGCTTGACCCCGCAATTTCGGTGATTGCCCTCGACGGCCGCGCCGGCACCGGCAAAACCGTGATTGCGATTGCTGCCGGTCTTGAACAGGTGGTTGAACAGCGCCGCTTTGAGCGCCTCGCGGTATATCGCCCGTTGGTGCCGGTGGGTCGCGCCGACGTCGGTTTCCTACCGGGTGGGCTCGAAGAAAAACTCGATCCATGGATGTCGGCGATTCACGATGCAATCCTGGCCCTCACCGAAGAACGGTCGAGTCGCGACGCGCGCAGCCTGATCGAAGACCTCACCGATCGCGGTCAGTTGACGCTGGAGTCGGTTACTTTCTTGCGCGGTCGTTCGCTGCAAGGCCAGTTCGTCGTCGTGGACGAAGCCCAAAACCTTGAACCCACCACGCTGAAAACGATCCTCACCCGCATTGGCGAGGGCACCAAGGTGGTGTTCACCGGTGACACGAGCCAGATTGACGCCCCATATATGGGTGAAAGCAACAACGCACTTGCGGTCCTGATCCATGCGTTTTCTGGACAGTCACTCTTTGGCCACATCACGTTGGCTTCCTGTGAACGGTCGGAAGTGGCGAGCCTCGCCGCCGAACTGCTCTAAGCCCCGACGCCTGCACCCCGCTGAGCCGAAGCCCGAGCGTTGACTGTCTCGTGTCGGCTGTCTCGTGTTGCAGTCAAACGTCACACGTTTTCCCTTGATATTTCTCTGGCCATCTATTTAGTGTTCGGTGCTCGAACAAGGTCTTCTCATCCGATCCACCGCTCCCAACGGGTCGGATGAGATTCCAGTTTCCAGCGTGGGAAACATCAGACATTGATCGAATAACCCGTCCCTTTCAACAAAGGCTCAGTATGACAACCTTCGACACGCGCACACCATCAAAGACTCCTCCGCCACTCACCGTTTCGCCGGAAGATTCTGAACACCGCGGGCCGATTGGCGACATTGATTGGACACAATTTTCCAACTGTCGTGGCAAGACCCATTTGTTTTTTGCCCCGAAGGCCGAGCGCCCGCAGGCGCGGGCCCGTCGTGAAGCCAAGGCGCGATCGCTTTGCGACGTATGCATCGTTCGCGATACGTGCCGTGATTTCGCCCGCGTCAACCATGAGTACGGCTTGTGGGGCGCAGAGAGCGAAGAAGAACGCCACCTCGCCGGCTTCACCATTGCCGCCCCCGTTGGGCTGCGTAGTGCGAAATATCGTCACCTGCGTGACAACGCTGCCTCGCTCACCCCCGAGGCTCTGGAGCATGCCGAACAGGTTTAGGTCTGGCCACCGTGTCTGTGTGGGTCATCTCGCATAGCGATGAGCTGGTCATAGACCTCGGGCCGCAAAGAGACGAAAAGAGCCGTCGCTTCGGCACATAAAGTTGTGCCGTGATGCAGAGTCCCACGGGTGTAAATCTTCCTACCGTTTATAGATTCGCACCATCCCCGAAAAATGAGTTCTTGATGAAGCGGCGTTGGAGACCGATAATCAATTGTCAAATTCACCGTCATTCCCGGACTGCCCGAAGCAGACTGTGCAACACCAAGGACCTCATCAAAAACACAGGCGATGAATCCGCCATGCACACATGCGGGAGGTCCCTCATACGGGTCGGTGAATGTGACCCGCCCCTCTGCGATTGCTTCGCGCCCCTCCTGCACCACGTGCATTGTGAGTGGGACCGCCAGAGCATTGACTGCTCCGACCACCGGGCTACGTGTAAGGAAACTTGGTGTTGCAGGGCCAAGCGCAGCTTCGCTGATTTCTCGACCACTGGAGTGTTCCCCCGAGGTCAGGACTTGCAATGCCTGTCGTACTTGATCCCTCACTGACCGAACAGCGCTCGGTGATGTTCGAGTCAAAATGATTTCGCGAATCATGTGCCGGATTTCGTCGGCAAGTTCAGACCGTGCCATATCCAATTCAGACAGCTCCCCTATCTGAACATGAAAATTTTTGAATTGATTGTCATGGGTCATGTCGATACCTCTATTAACACGGGTGCATGATCACTCGGCTGTTCGCCTTTGCGGGCGTTGCGGTCAATTGCCGACCACGTGGTGTTGTCGGCCACGGCCTTGGTCACGAGCGCCAAGTCGATGCGCATGCCCCAACCACGATGAAACGAGCCGTTGCGATAATCCCACCACGAATAGATGCCCGGTTCGGGGTGCTGCTCGCGCACCACATCACGCAAGCCCCAGTCGGCGAGTGCCTGCAGGCGTGCACGCTCGGGGACACTCACATGGGTCGAGCCGGCGAGTGCTTTTGCATCCCAGACATCGGCGTCGGCAGGTGCGATGTTGTAGTCGCCCGCCACCACCAAGTTGTCGGTGGGTTTGGCGATTGCTGCCACGTGGGCCGCCAGTTGGTCGAGCCAGCGCAATTTGTATTGGTAATGCTCGTGGTCAAGTGCCCGCCCATTCGGCACGTACACCGACACCACGGTCACACCCCCGCAGTTGCCGGTGATGATGCGTGATTCGGCGTCAGGCGCACCGGTGGCGAAATTGTTGCGCACATCGGTGAGACCGACTTTCGACAAAATCGCCACACCATTCCATTGGCTTTGCCCGAAGTGCGCCGACTCGTAACCCATTTCGCTGAATGTGAGCGTCGGAAACACCTTGTCGGTCATCTTGGTTTCTTGCAACAGCAGCACATCGGGTTGCACGTCGTGCATCCAGGCCTGCACGCGTGGCATGCGGGCCTTCAGCGAATTTACGTTCCACGTGGCAATCAGCACGCCCCAACGGTAGTTGTCGCCCTCACTGTTCCCATAGCCTCGGCGCATGGCGGTGCGTGAACTGATCGGTGTCTACGACGCCGACGCCACCTTGTGGGGCGAAGTGTCGTATTGGGTTGGTGCCCGGCTCGGCCAGCGGCACTGCAGCCTGTGCGACATCACCCACGGGCTCTTCACCAAAAAGTCAGACTGGCAGGCGTGCGCAGCCGCACTACCCGTGCCGTTCGCGGCGTTTCATCGCAATGATCAACCAGCAGATGTGCGGGCGTGCATCGGCAGTCAACTACCGGCTGTGGTGGCCCGTACCGACTCCGGTGTGGTCATGTTCGTAATGGCCGCCGAACTCGAAACGTGCCACGGCAACCCCGAGGCTCTCGCGGCACTGCTCACCTCGCGGCTGGCCACGCACGGGAATTGACTACAGGTAATTACCGCGATGGGCCGCAGCTGTTGCTGACTCGCCACCCGTGATTGGCGCAGGAATCACATCAGCAGTGACCATGGTGAGGTCAAGCTGACTGATCTCGCCATTACGTGTGGCCAACACCGCATGACGCCGCACGATCTCGTTGAACAGGTTGCGCATCTCGCGGCCGTTGCCAAAGCCACGAACACGCGGTAGCGAGTTCACATATTCGATTACTTTGTCTTTGGCGTCGGGTGTAAGCGAAAGCTCGAACTCTTCGAGATAGAGGTCAAAGATCTGACCAAGTTCGCTGGTGGCGTAATCGGGGAAGTCGATCACCACATCGAAACGGCTACGCAACCCCGGGTTGGCATCGAGGAAACCCAGCATCTCTGTGGGATAGCCAGCAACGATCACCACGATGTCGCCGCGGTTGTCTTCCATGAACTTGAGCAGCGTTTCGATGGCTTCCGGGCCATAGCCCTGATTTTGATGCGACGTAAGACCATAGGCCTCATCGACGAACAACACCCCGCCGCGGGCCTCTTCGCATAACCGCTGTGTCTTGATCGGAGTCTGCCCGATATACGCACCGATGAGTTTTGAGCAGTCGGCTTCCACCACGTGCCCTTTTTTCAAAATGCCGAGGGCTTTGTAGAGGTCACCCACCATTCGGGCCACGGTGGTCTTGCCTGTGCCGGGGTTGCCGGTAAACACGAGATGCGGCGACTGTTCAATCGCCGGCAAACCTTTCGCCACTCGCGCGTTGGTGAACTCGCGGGCAGCAACCAGACGTTCTACCTCGATCTTGACCGGCTCTAAACCGACCAATCGGCGCAGATCTTGCAGGATCTCGGCGGTCGTTGCCGTCGTCGAGCGAACCCGTGGTTTGCGGGCTCGTGCCGCACTTGATGAGTCATTACCGACATCATCAACCTCGTCGTCAATGGAGTCGCTGATGTGCTCTTCGCGACGCGGAGTGTCACGTTTTTGGGGATCTTGGCGCAGCAGCTCTTCTACTTTGGGTGACAGTTCAGCACTGCGTGACAGCACTGGGCGCTGTTCGGCCACCTGAAACACGATGCTGTCCAGCGATTCCATCAGTTGCTCAACGTTCACCGCTGACACCGATAAGGCATGCGTCGCCGTAACGGTGTGTTCGGCGTTGGCGGCCTTGCTCACTTTGAACACGGTGAACGGCAATTGACCGTTCATACGGTTGATCAACTCTTGCTTGGTGCGGGTGAACTTCGTAGTGCACACTTCGGCTTCAAAAGCCACCACCACGTGGCCGTTGAAACGCTCGTACACACGACCAGTGAACTCTTGATTTTTGTAGGTGAATGAAAAGTCTTCACCGACTTCAATGTCACCTTGCAGGTCAGAGACCATCTCAGTGATGAGTTGCTTGAGGTATTCCATCAGTTGACCTCCCAATTGTGATCCTCGGCCATACGTTTGGCAATTTTTTTCGCCTTGCTGATTTCGCGATTCAGATGCCCCAGACTGACCCCGAGGACTTCCGCTGCCTCAGCTTGGGTGAGCCCATTAATTTCGGTGAGCACAAGTCCTTCCCACGCCAAGGGTGAGATGTGCTCGCGCACCTTAGCGATGATGCCCTTTCGGTAGTCGTCCTCGACCCAGGCTTCGGGATCCACGATCGATTCCGGGTGACGAGCGATCAACGACTCCCCTCCCCCGTCACCGAAGTTGCCAGGTTCGTCACCGATGACCGTGCGCGTGCCCCGTGCGCCGTGCCCGCGTTGGGCGTTGTCGCGACGGCAATAGTCGACGAATGAGTTGGAGGCCACTGCGTTGGCTGCGTGATCTGGGGTTGGATAGCGATTCATGAATCGCTGCACATTGCGGATCACTTTTTGAATCGTAAAGTTGGCAACATCGGCGGGCTTGTGGCCTCGCAGGTTGGCTCTGGCAATTTTGTGACCGAAGGTCTTGCACAAGTGTGCATACACCGCCTCGACGTAACGACGCTCGGCGGGGTTGAGTGGGGTGATTGTGGTTGCGGTGGTCTCCTTGTTGGTGGTTGGGTTGTTGGATTGCTGCTTCATCTCGGTCCTCTCTGCTGACATTGGGCTGTCACAGAGAGCATGACCTAGGGGTGTTACAGAGTATTGGTGTTTTGACCAATAGCCTGACTTCACACCTCTTCTACGCACATCATCATCACACTTATGACATTTCTGCCGTAAGTTAGAGGTGAACATTCGGAACCTACCAATATAGCAGGTGCGCTCATACCTTCCCAACCGCAACGCCAAAAGTCGACATCTAAGGCCGGGCGCACAGCCCCGCAGCCTGCACCTGGCGAGACGCCAGCCAGACCCCCTGACTTCCATGTGGCCGTTGATGTGGTGCTCCTGAGTCTCAGAAATGACCTCCTACATATAGGGGTGGTGCAGCGTCGGGGTACCAGCGCCTATATCGACGGCAACGTGTTGGTGCGCCGTGGCAACCCAAGGGCCCCACGCCGCGTGGAGCGACTGGAGCGCCACCCCCAACACCATTGGGCACTGCCGGGCGGGCACGTTGGCAACACCCTGTTGGGTGACGCATACGGAGCGGGCCCGACACCTGATACCACCCTTACCGAGGCGGCGTTACGGGTACTTGCCCGGGAAACCAACCTGGCGCTCACCGAAGACCACTTGCATCAAATTGGCGCCTTTGGCGACGCCGATCGCGACCCGCGCAGTGGCCGCACGATCTCGGTGGCTTTTCTGGCCATTGTGGGCGACGACCGCGACCTTGCCATTCACCCCAACGACGCAGTCGGGCACGTGAGCCGAGTGCAGTTCAGACCCCTCGTCGACGTGCTGGCACGGCCCAACCGACTGGAGTTCGACCACGAAGACATCGTGATGGCAGCCATCAGTTTGGTGCGCAATCTGGTGGTGACCACCCCATTGGCTGCCAAGTTTTGTCGCGAAGAGTTCACCATCGGCGAACTTCGTCGTGTGTACGAAGCACTGTTCCACGGGTCGCTTGACTCTGGCGAAGCAGCCGAACGACCGGGTCATGCCGATGCGGTGCGGGGCTACCTCGCCAAACTTGAGGTGCTTGCTGCACTGAGCGACCCAGGTGTGGGGCGCACCATCAGCGAATTGGCCATGATGATGCCGCTGCCGTTGCCGAACAGACCCGACTTCATGATTGACGGCAGGGATGTGGAAGTAAAGTCGCACAGCTCTCGGGTGCTGCGATCGAGCGGGTATGGCTTTGCATCGCAGTCCACCCCTCCGGTTGCCGACATTGCCCGACAAATGGAGTTGATGTCGCGGCTTTTACGCCAGAGCACAAAAACCAGGACACCACGGGCACCGCGTCTGCTGAAGGCCCTCGACCCCACCAACTTCGCCCGCAAAATGCAAAAAATCGGCATTCTGGCGGCAGTTGAGGGAGGGTCTCGCCCAACTTTTGACCGCTATGGCAAACCCGCAGCCCTTTTTCGGTTGGACCCCGATCGCGAGCAGGCCCCATTTTTGTTGCGCCTCGAGGGCCTCAGTAAAAGCGACTCCTCCGACTAACGAGCGCACACCGTTGCCAAATGGTGTCGTTGCTATTCGGTGTCATCACCTTCAGAGTTGACGTATTGAGTGATGTCGCCTTCGTTGATTTGTTCTGCTGCCACAACCCAATCGTCGCAGATGGGTGTCACACGGCAAAAATGGCGACCAGCACTGGGGTGAGTACCAGACCTGGGAGCAGGTTTGCCAGACGAATTTTGGTGATCTGCAACAAGTTCAGGCCAATGCCAATGACTGCAAGACCCCCGGCGGCGAACATCTCGGTGCGCATGCGGTCGTCAAGCACGGCGTCAAGCCCCGTGCCCCCAAGCGTGAGGCTGCCCTGCACCACCAGCACCGACAGCGCACTGAATGCCACCCCGATGCCATACATGGCGGCAAACATGATTGAGACAAAACCATCCAACAATCCCTTGATGATGTACAGCTGCGGGGTTTCACCGCTGGCGTCCTCGATGGCGCCCAGCACGGTGAGTGGCCCGATGCAATACAACGCCGAAGCAGTCACGAAACCTTTGACGAAACTCCGCTCGCCAGCATCGGCCCCCGACTTGCAATCAAAGCGTCGCTGCAGACGCTCACCGAGGCGCTCGAGTCGATCTTCAATCGCCAGCAGTTCACCAATCAATGCCCCGACTGCCATCCCGATGAGTGGAAACACCATGTTGCGAGTATCGATTGCGTCGCTCACACCGAGGGCAATGGTGACCAAGCCGATTACTTGCAGGAGTGTGACGCGCATTCGCTCGGGAATGCGATCACCGATGACGACCCCTAAACCGCTACCCAGCACCACGAGGCCGGTGTTGATCAGTGTTCCCAAACCGCGCATAGTGAGTGCAGGCTACGAGACGGTCACCCAATCGCGGCAAGTAACACGCGGCGTGCTTCGCTGAGTTGCTCGATACGTTGTCCGGCGTCGTCAATATTGCCACCATGGTCGGGGTGCACGTCGCGCAGACTTTCGCGATAGCGCCTCTGCACATCACGCTTCGAGGGGCTCACGGTGCCGAGCGGGAAACCAAGCAGTTCGAGTGCCCACGCGCGTGGGTCGGTCATCGAAGTGATTGACGCCGTGGCGGTGCCAGCCAGATACGACAGAAAATTGACATCGAGTGGGCCACGCCAACGCATGGC
Organism: Bifidobacterium breve; assembly: GCA_945862045.1. Lineage (GTDB taxonomy): Bacteria > Actinomycetota > Acidimicrobiia > Acidimicrobiales > Ilumatobacteraceae > F1-60-MAGs027. The sequence continues at coordinate 3,559 of CAMAWR010000016.1, read as the reverse complement.
CTTGTGGAATACGGGTATCAGCGCGTGTCGGGCCAATACATCCAGCCGCTCGAGGGCGTAGATAGCGCCAAGCACCTGCTGCAGCGGGCTGCCGTTGGTTCCAAAATCGTAATTCAATTGTTCGCCATCGCCCACCAATCGGTGACGACTGCGCGACAAACCTTGTCGATCGATTTGATACCGGTGGCGCAGACGTGGCTGTGTCACGCGATCTGCGCGATCAACCTGCAGCACCAGCCGATGAATATCGGGCACCAATTCTTCGTCGACGTCGGGCAGGTGGGCCGCGACGATGCCACCCAGCAATAAACCACCAAGCCCCGGGGTGGGGTCGACGGGCAACACCAGATGCCCGAGTGACAGTCGACGCGTCGGTGAATGTGTACGCGAATGAAAAATTTCTACTTCAGCAAGGAGTTGTGACGAAGCATCACTCACCCGTCAAACGCTACTGAGCACCTGCACTCACAAGTCGAACTCATCAAGCAAACCCTCCACCGCATCTGCATCGTCAACCCCCACCAACAGCAGATCGTCTTCCCACCGGTGACCGATGCCCCGCTCAACGAGGACAGCCGCGAACTCCATGCGATCAGCCGTCGTCCATCCGTCCAACTCGAACTCCTCCAACTCGCCAATTAGTGACGTCGGTGCGCCATCGTCATCTTCGACGTCATCCAGCATCACATCCACCACGGATTCACTCTCGGTGGGCACCAGCAATTCGGTACCATCCCAGTCGTGGCGGATATCGGCTTCGGCCAACATCGCCACCAATTCGACACGTTCTTCAAGCGACCAGTCGGACAGGTCGTACCGCACCGTCGCCGCGTCAGGATTGCGGGGGTCCCAATCGGTCATGTGCCGAACGCTAGTGCGTGCCGAATCGGCTAATTTGGGGGCGGTGATATTACCCGCAAAGCCTGATCGCAACCTGGCGATGGAATTGGTGCGTGTCACCGAGTCGGCTGCCCTCGCTGCGTCAAAGTGGGTGGGTCGCGGCGACAAGAACGCTGCCGACGGTGCCGCAGTTGATGCAATGCGCAACCTGCTCGACACCGTCAACATGGACGGTGTCGTCGTCATTGGCGAAGGTGAGAAAGACGAGGCACCGATGCTGTTCAACGGTGAACGCGTCGGCAATGGCAGCAAGCCGGTTACCGACGTTGCGGTCGACCCGATTGACGGCACGACGCTCACGTCGCTCGGTCGTGGCAATGCGCTGAGTGTGATTGCGGTGGCTGAGCGTGGCTCGATGTTCAACCCTGGCCCATTCGTCTACATGAACAAGATCGCGGTTGGCCCCGATGCCCGTGGGGCAATAGACATCACGAAGTCGACGCGACACAACCTTGACGCAATCGCCCGCGCCAAACACAAGACGCTCAACGAACTCACCATCGTGATGCTTGATCGTCCACGTCACACCGATCTGATTGGTGAGATTCGGGCAGCCGGATGTCGCATCAAGATGATCACCGACGGCGACATTTTCGGTGCGATTGCCGCAGCCCTGCCGTGGACCGGCGTGGATGCACTCATGGGTATCGGTGGCACACCGGAAGGCGTCACTTCTGCGGCAGCACTCAAAGCGCTCGGCGGGGAGATTCAGGGTCTCTTGTGGGCCCGCGGCGATGAAGACCGGGCGCTTGCCAAAGCTTCGGGCATCGACATGAATCGTGTGCTCACGACCGACGACCTCGTGCGTTGCGAAGATGCATTCTTTGCGGCCACCGGCGTCACCGATGGCGACCTTCTGCGTGGTGTGCGATACGACGCGTACGGTGCCACCTCCCAGAGCCTCGTCATGCGGGTGCGTAGTGGCACGATTCGCACGATTGACACGCGCCATCGTGCTGATCGCATCGGTCAGTATTCGTCGGCGGAGTTTCGCTAGCCCCCAGCAGTCACGGCGTCTCGCGCTGCAAGAATCGGCACCAACGAAGAGTTGAGCAGCCGTGCCAAACCCACCGCACCACGGGTGATGAGATGAACGTCGTCCTCACGGAACCAGCCTTCGGTGTCTTTGCTGTGGTCGTTCCAGTCAGCGACATGCAAGTTCTCAATACGATTGTCAAATCTGCGCAACTGGGCATTCAGCACCCCTGATTTGCCGCGCACGTTCCCATTTTCACGATACGTCACCCACAACACCTCCACACCCTGGGTGCGGGCCTCGTTGGTGATGGACACGACTGCCGCCTTGAATTCGGGGCCAAGTCGGTCGTTGTAGCCGGTGCCAATCACCACCACATCGCTGAACTTTCCTGCATGCCGACGCAACTGCTGTAGCGCACTCAGCTTGGCAAAGTCCATGCATCCTTCCTTTAGAAGTCGCTGGCAGCCTTGCGTCGCAAAAATTGTCGATTGGCGCTCGTTCATTAGGTCTCTCGCCACATCAACATGGATAAATGCATTAAAAACCGAGTCGCCCAGCACCAGTACGCGAGCCGGTGGTGTCGCAACCGTCGACACCCAAGTGTCGGCCTGCACGGCTGTGGGGCTCAATGTTGCCGACATGGTGAACAAGATAAGAACTTTGAGCGTGCGCTTCACCCGCCTCAGCATATTGACGTAGCATATGTTGATGGAAACTTCTTCGCGTCGCTCGGTCGTTGGCATGTTGGCTACAGGATTCGTTGCTTTCCTCTTTGCGCCCGCGACTGTGGTTGGTGCCGTGACTGCACCACAAATTCGGGGTGGCGATGTCTGCAAAAAACTTGGCAAGCGTCTCACCGAGGGCAACAAAACGTTTGAGTGCGTCAAGGTGGGTGAGGCCCGTCAGTGGAAGCGAGTGAAGGCTGCCCCGCCACCTCCCACCACCAGTGAAGTTCGGGTTCTTGATTCGTCGGCACTGGCCGCCGGCACCAGCCAGAATGTCATCGTTACCGCTGATTATCTCAACTTGGGTGTCGTGGTCACCCGTACTGCGTCCGGGGTGGTGGCCCTCAACCGAACCTGCACTCATGCTGGTGCTCTCGTGTCGCCTGGCGCTGCTGGGCAACTTTTATGCCCTGCCCACGGCTCGGTGTTCAACGCCTCGACAGGCGAAGTCATACAAGGTCCGGCAGAACGCTCGCTCACGCAGTACAAGGCGAGCGAGCGCAACGGCGGCATCTACATCACGTTGTAGTTAGCGCCGGCGTGTGGCCAAGCCCGCGATGCGCCGCGCCAAACCGCGTGGCGTAAAAGTCGACACCGTCGCCAGTGACTTGTTCACCAGGCCCGGCACACAAATGGCCTTACCGTCGGCAACCGCTCGCAGCCCATCGCGCGCCACATCATCGGCCGACATCCACGCAAAGTCGGGGAATGTCGACTCGAGCCCCGAAGTGTTGGAGACACTTTGAAACTCCGTGCGGGTGAGCCCTGGGCAGAGCGCAGTCACCCGAATGCCTGAGCCTCGCAACTCTTCATGCAGGGCCTCGGTGAGGCTGGTGACGAACGCCTTGGTTGCCGCATACACCGCCAGCTCGGGGCCTGGTTGAAATGACGCAACACTTGACACGTTCAACAGGAAACCGCGGCCCCGCGGTTGCATCTGGCGAATCGCTTCGTG